>DASTQA010000095.1:0-23879 GCA_035762005.1 Gaiellaceae bacterium | reverse complement strand
GGAGAGCGTCGAGCCGATCGCGTTGAGACGGCCCGTCCCCGCGAGGAGGAGCACGAGCCCCCGCGGCCGCTCGTCGGGCGCAGTCACGACCGCCGCGACGCGGTCGTCCCCGGCGGGGACGAAGACCGGGAACGTCCTCATGCCGGCGCCGGCGCCGCCGCGTGGTCGAGCGCCCAGGCCGCGACCGTCTCCGCGATCTTCCCGTCGAGCTCGAGACGCGTGTCGAGCCGGAGGAGGCCGGCGTCGCGGTAGTAGTACTCGCCCAGGGGCGCGTAGAGCGGGTCGGCGATTCCCACGACCGTGGCGTCGCCTCCGAGCCCGTCGAGGCGGTCGCGGAGCTTGCCGAGGCCGGGCGTCGGCTCCCCGGAGGGCGAGACCCCCACGAGCAGCGACCTGCCGGCGAACGAGCCGACGTCGGCGAGGAGGTCGACCGCCGAGATCGCGTCGTAGGCCTCCTGGGTGAGCCCGAGGCCGCGGATCGTGACGCGGCCGGTCGCCGCGAGCGCCCGCTTGGGGCCGTCGCCCCCGTCGCCCTCGCCCTCCTCCTCGCCCATGAGCTGGGCGACCGCCTCCCGGCGCAGCAGCTCGCGCGCGTACTGCCGGCCGCGCAGGGCCGGCTCGACGAGAGCGAGGGCGGCTGCCCGCAGCCGCTCGGCCGCCAGCGCCGCCACGGTCCCGCCGAACAGCGTCCCGACGAGGCCGACGCTCTCCGCGCCCCGCGCGCGGAGGAGGTCGGCGGCGTCCTCGAGCTCCGCCAGACGCGTGGGCAGCGAGATCTCGCGATGGAGCGGATGGACGTCGGGCCTGATCCGCGCGACCTCGAACCCGGAGGCGGCGAGACGCCGGGCGACGAGGGCCTCGAGGCGGCGCAGGTTCCCCTGCTCGGGGCCGACGCTCGGGCACATCGCCCAGGCGAGCGCCCGCCGCTCGCGCAGCGGCCCCGCGAGGAGGGCGAAGGCGCCGCCCGGCCCGAGCCGCCGCTCGGGGAACTCCTCGAAGAGGCCCGCCTCCGGGTCCTCGTAGCGACTGAGCGCGGTGAGCGTGTGGCTGCTGGACGCCATCCCGGGTAGCGGTTTATATACGAAGCCTCCCGGGTTCCCGATGGACTTCGACCTCACAGACGAGCAGCGCGCCCTGCGGGACTCGATCCGCGAGTTCGCGCGCCGCGAGCTGAACGACGACGTCATCGAGCGCGACAAGAGCGGCGCGTTCTCCCGCGAGGCCTGGGGGAAGTGTGCCGACGTGGGCCTGCTCGGGCTCCCCGTCCCCGAGGAGTACGGGGGCGCGGGCGCCGGCGCGCTGACGACGATCGTCGCGCTCGAGGCCCTGGGGCGCGCCTGCACCGACAGCGGGCTCATCTTCTCCGTGAACGCCCAGATGTGGGCCTGCGAGACGCCGATCGTCCGCTTCGGCACCGAGGAGCAGAAGCGGCGCTGGCTCCCGGGCCTCTGCGACGGCTCGCTGATCGCCGCCCACGGGATGAGCGAGCCCGGCTCGGGCTCCGACGCCTTCAGCCTGAGTACGACGGCGCGGCGCGACGGCGAGGCCTACGTGCTCGACGGCTCGAAGACCTTCGTCACGAACGCGCCCGAGAGCGACCTCTTCGTCGTCTTCGCGACGGTCGACAAGGAGCTCGGCTTCGCCGGCGTGACCGCGTTCCTCGTCGAGCGGGACACGCCGGGCCTCACGGTCGGCACGCCGCTCTCGAAGATGGGGCTGCGGACGTCGCCGATGGGCGAGCTCTTCTTCTCGGACTGCCGCGTGCCCGCCGAGAACCTGCTCGGCAAGCCCGGCCAGGGGATGCTCGTCTTCGACTCGTCGATGGCCTGGGAGCGGAGCTGCATCCTCGCGAGCACGGTCGGGACGATGGAGCGCCAGCTCGAGCGGTCGCTCGACTACGCGCGCGAGCGCAGGCAGTTCGGCCGGCCGATCGGGAGCTTCCAGGCCGTCTCGCACCGGCTCGTCGACATGCGGCTCCGCCTCGACACGGCCCGGCTCCTCCTCTACCGGCTCGGCTGGCTCATGGACCGCGGCGAGCCGACGACGCTCGAGTCGGCGCTCGTGAAGCTCTACCTGAGCGAGTGCTACGTACGCTCGAGCCTCGACGCGCTCCAGGTTCACGGCGGCTACGGCTACATGACCGAGTACGAGCTCGAGCGCGACGTGCGGGACGCGATCGGGAGCCGGCTCTACTCGGGCACCTCGGAGCTGCAGTACGAGGTGGCGGCCAAGAGCTTGGGCCTGTGAGCGACCGGCTCCTCCACGACCTCCTCCGCGACGCCGCGGCGGCGCACCCCGACCGCCCGGCGGTCGTGGACGGCGAGCGCAGCCTCGCCTACGCCGAGCTCGACGCCCGCTCGAGCCGGCTCGCGCACCTGCTCCGGGAGAGCGGCGTCCGCCACGGAGACCGGGTCGGCCTCTACCTCGACAAGTCGCTCGAGAGCGTCGTCGCGATCTACGGGATCCTCAAGCTCGGCGGCACGTACGTCCCGCTCGACCCGGCCGCGCCGCCCGCGCGCCTCGCGACGATCGCGGCGAACGCCGACCTCCGCTGCCTCGTCACCGGGACGGAGAAGGCCGAGCTCTGGCCCCAGCTCCTCGCGGAGGGCGCGCCCGTCGAGACGCTCGTCGCCCTCGACGCCCCGGACGCCGGGCCGGCGGCCCCCGCGGGCGTCCGCCTGCTCACGGGAGCGGCGCTCGAGGCGCAGCCCGGCTCGCCGCCCGACGACGTGCCCCGCTCGGACGCCGACCTCGCCTACATCCTCTACACGTCGGGCTCCACCGGCGTGCCCAAGGGCGTCATGCTCTCGCACCTGAACGCGCTCGCGTTCGTCGACTGGGCGGCGGAGGAGTTCGGGGTGCGCCCGGAGGACCGGCTCTCGAGCCACGCCCCCCTCCATTTCGACCTCTCCGTCTTCGACCTCTTCGCCGCCGTCAAGGCGGGCGCCGCGGTCGTCCTCGTGCCCGACGTCATGTCGCTCTTCCCCGTCGAGCTCGCCCGCTGGATGCGCGCTGCGGGCATCACCGTCTGGTACTCCGTCCCCTCGATCCTCACGCTGCTCGTCCTGCGCGGCAAGCTCGCGGACGTCGAGCTGCCGGCGCTCCGGACGGTCCTCTTCGCCGGCGAGGTCTTCCCGACGAAGTACCTGCACGCGCTCGTGCAGCTCCTCCCCGGCGTCCGCTTCGCGAACCTCTTCGGGCCGACCGAGACGAACGTGAACACGTGGTACGAGGTGCCCCGCTGGCCGGGCGAGCCGCCCGCCTCGATCCCGATCGGCAAGCCGGTTCGGGACGTCGAGATCTTCGCCGTCTCGGAGGAGGGGACGATCCTCGAGCCGGGCGAGACCGGCGAGATGTACGTGCGCGGCCCGACCGTCATGCAGGGCTACTGGGGCGACCGCGAGCGGACGGCCGCGACCCTCTTCCGCGACTGGGGGCCCGGCACGAGCCCCTACCCGACGTACAGGACCGGCGACCTCGCCTACGTCGACGAGAACGGCGACTGGATCTTCCTCGGGCGGCGCGACTCCCAGATCAAGAGCCGCGGCTACCGGATCGAGCTGGGCGACATCGAGGCCGCGCTGCACCTGCACCCGGCGGTGGTAGAGTGCGCGATCGTGCCGATCCCGGACGAGCTGGTGACGAACCGGATCAAGGCGTTCGTCGTCACCAGGGAGGAGGTCGGCCAGGAGGAGCTCGTGCAGTTCGTCTGCGAGCGGCTCCCGCGCTACATGGCGCCCGAGCTCTTCGAGTTCCGCCCGGAGCTGCCGCGGTCGTCCACCGGCAAGGTCGACCGCCGCGCGCTCGCGGCCGCGCCCGTGGAGGCGACGCGTGTCGACTGACCGGACGGCCCAGCGCATCAGGCAGCTGATGACCGAGAACCTGACCTACAGCGGCTCGTGGAGCGAGGTGGACGAGGACTATCCGCTCCTCGCGAAGCACGTCATCGACTCGCTCGGGATGCTGAAGCTCGTCTCCCTGATCGAGGAGGATTTCGACGTCGAGATCGACGACGACGACGTCGTCCCGGACAACTGGAGGACGATCAGGCACATCGCGACGCTCGTCGAGTCGAAGCGCTCTCCGTCGGAATGAGTCCGTGGAGGTTCGCGAGCAGGTCGAGCAGGAGGCGATCGAGGCCAACCGTGCCTCCTCGTCGCTGAGCGACGAGGCGGTCGCGGCCGCGCTGGGCGAGGCCGCGGCGCTCGTCCGGGAGCGCGCCGCCGCCGTCCTCGCCGCGAACGAGGCCGACGTCGGGGCGGCCTCCGGACGGCTCGACGAGGGGACGCTCGACCGCCTGCGCCTCGACGCGGGGCGGATCGAGACGCTCGCCGGGCAGGTGGAGGCGACCGCCGCGATCGAGCCGCTCGAGCGCGAGATCGGCTCCTGGCGGCTCGCGAACGGGCTCGAGGTGAGCGAGCGGCGGATCCCGATCGGCACCGTCGGCGCGAACTTCGAGGCGAGGCCGAACGTCGCGCTCGACGTCGCGGGCCAGCTCCTCAAGAGCCTCAACGCCGCCGTCCTGCGAACCGGCGGCGCGGCGCTCGGCACGGTGACCGTGCTCGTGGACGACGTGCTCCGACCGGCGCTCGAGCGGGCCGGCCTGCCGCCGGCCGCCGTCGGGCTCGTCCGCTCGCCCGACCACGAGGGCGCGCGCGCGCTCGTCTCGCTGCCGCGCCGCATCCCGCTCGTCATCCTGCGCGGGAGCGGCGAGACGACGGCGACGCTCGCGCGGCTCGCGGCCGAGAACGGCGTCCGGGCCCTGGCGCACGCCGAGGGCGGCGGCGTCCTCTACGTCCACGAGAGCGCCGACCGCGACCGCCTCGCGGCGATCGCCGAGGCGAGCCTCGACCGGCTCGGCGTCTGCAACCGCCTGAACCTCGCCCTCGTCGACCGGCGCGCGCCCGACGGCACCCTCGCGGCTCTCCTCGCGGCGTTCGAGCGGCTCGGCCTCGACGTCTACGGGACGCCCCGCGCGCGGGAGCGCGTGGACGCCCGGCCGCTCGACACGCGGCTCGGCCACGAGTGGGCGAACGACGCGGAGCGCGTCGCCGGCGTCACGGTCGACGTCGTCGACGACCTCGACGAGGCGGTGCGGCTCGCGAACGAGGAGACGTCCGGGCTCGCGGCGGGGATCGTCGCGGACGACGAGTCGGCGGCGCGCAGGTTCCTCGCCGGCTACCGCGGCACGGCAGCCGCGTGGAACGCCTCGACCCGGTTCGTGGACGGGTTCGAGCTGACCGGCGCGCCGGAGACGGGGATCAACGTCGGCCGCGAGCCGGGGCCTCGCGGCCCGGTCACGTACCGCGACCTCTGGCTGCGCCAGTACCGGATCGTCGGCGACGGCACGCAGCGGCGGTGAGCCGGCGCCCCGTCGTCGTCAAGCTCGGCACGAGCTTGATCGCGGGACCCAGCGGGCGGGTCCGGCGCACGGTGCTGGGCCATCGCGCCCGGGAGATCGCGGAGCTCGTGCGCGGAGGGACGCCCACGGTCGTCGTCTCCTCGGGCGCGATCGCGCTCGGGCTCCCACGCCTCGGCCTCGCGCGCCGGCCGACGAGCGTCCCGAAGCTCCAGGCCGCCTCGGCCCTCGGGCAGGCGCGGCTCCAGGGCGCCTGGGACGCGGCGCTGGGACGGCACGGCATCCGCTCGGCGCAGATCCTCCTCACCGCCGGGGAGATCGCCGACCGGGCCGCGTACGTGAACGCGCGGAACGCGCTCTCGGCCCTCTTCAGGCTTGCGGCCGTGCCGATCGTGAACGAGAACGACGCGACGGCGACCGACGAGATCACCTTCGGCGACAACGACGCGCTCGCAGCGCAGGTCGCGGTCCTCGTCCGCGCGCGGCTGCTCGTCCTCCTGACGGAGGTCGAGGGCGTCTACACGCGCGCCCCCGGGACCCCCGGGGCGGAGCTGATCCCGGAGGGCGAGGCGGCGCGCCACGCCGTCCTGGGGGACGCCTCGCCGGCCGGCAAGGGGGGCATGCGGAGCAAGGTGCTCGCGGCCGAGATGGCCGCCTCCGCGGGGATCCAGACGGTGATCGCGGGCGGCGAGGGCCCCGCCGCGCTCGCGCCCATCCTCGCCGGCGAGCTGCGCGGGACCGTCTTCGAGCCGCGGGGGCGGGAGCGCTCGGCGTTCAAGCTCTGGCTCCGCTTCGGCAAGCCGGTTGCCGGCCGCCTGCACGTCGACGAGGGGGCGAGGCGCGCGGTCGCCGAGGACGGGGCGAGCCTGCTCGCCATCGGCGTGCAGCGCTGCGAGGGCCGCTTCGAGCCGGGCGACGCCGTCGAGCTCGTCGGCCCGGAGGGAACGCCTTTCGCGAAGGGCATCGCCGGCGTCTCGCCCGGCGATCTCGCGGGGCGGCCCCGGGGCGTCGAGGCGGTCCACCGCGACCGGCTCGTCGTCTACTGAGGCGCGGCGGCTAGCCTCCGGCCCAGCGGTCGCGCCTGGCGTTCCAGCGCTGACAGGTGACCCTCGTGAGCGTCACGCCGTCCACGGCGTCGCACGGCCGCGACCCGTGGTAGCCCCTGCAGACGGGGTCGGATCCGTCGGTGCGGCCGGAGCGGATCTTCGCGCGGCGGACGCTGCCCGTGCTCCGCCCTCCCATGAGGAGCCCGCGGTTGCAGGCGATGTAGCGCCCGCGCACGACGTCGATGTTCGCCGCGTTGGACGCGAAGAACGCACCGCCGGCGCCCTGGCAGGTCGAGCGGCCGCGCCCGTACCTCCCCACGCGGAAGTCGACGAAGGTGATGTCGCGGCCCCCCTGCAGCTGAACGCCGTCCTGGTGGCCGGCGCTCGAGTAGCGGGGCCCGCAGTCGACGCGGCCGGTGACCTGGATGCCGCGCCTGTAGCCGGCCTCCCGGCGCACCTTGAACGCGTCCGCTCCCGGGCCGTGGGTGCGGCCGTTCCCCTTCACGTCCACGATCAGGTCGATCGTGGACGGATCGCCGTCGCCCGCGCACCCGGTGTAGAGGTCGACTCCGCCGGCGGCGAACCGCCGGCCCCGCGCGAAGCTCACCACGACCTTGAGCGGCAGCCGCCCGTAGCGCGAGAGCGGCCGGGTGCAGCGCCACATGCGGTTCCTCACCCTCAACGTCCTGCCCGCGACGCAGCCCCCCGTGCCCGCGACGCTGCAGTCCGCGACGGCCGTTTCGACGGCGGCGACGCCGAGCGCGGCGCTGCTCTCTCCCTCCGTCGCCGCCACCGCCGGCCCGGCGAAGACGGCCGCGGAGGCTGTCAGAATGTGGAGGACGATGAGGCGGCGGAACGACATGCTCGGGGGGAGGGCGGGCGCGAGGCTAGCAGCGGCGGCCGCCGGACCCGAGGCCCGCCGGCCGCGGGGAAGGCCTCTGAGCAGGCAAAAGGATCGCTTGTAAAAAATGGATGAGGGCGCGCGGGCTAACGAATCCCTCACATCCGCCGGGACACGGCGCGCCGACGCCCTGCTCGTCTGCTCCACGGGCGGCCACCTGCTCCAGCTCCTCGCCTTGCGCGGAGCGTGGGAGGGCTGCTCCCGCGTCTGGGTCACGTTCGACAAGAGCGACGCCCGCTCGCTCCTCGCGGACGAGCCCGTCGTCTTCGCGCACGGCCCCACGAACCGGAACTTCGGGCTGCTCGCCGTGCGGAACCTGCTCCTGAACGTCCGGGCCGCCGTGCGCCTCGTGCGCGCGGTCAGGCCGAAGGTCGTGCTCACGACCGGCGCCGGCGTCGCCGTTCCCTTCGCCTGGGTGGGGCGGCTGCTCGGCGCCCGGGTCGTCTACGTCGAGAGCCTCACGCGCATCGACCGGCCGTCGCTGAGCTGCCGCCTGATCGCGCCCGTGGCGAGCCGGATCTACGCGCAGTGGCCGGAGCTGACCGAGGCCGTTCCCCGCGCCCGCTACCTCGGAAGCGTCGTCTCCGGAACGTGATCTTCGTCACCGTCGGGACGAACGAGGCGCGCTTCGACCGCCTGCTCGAGGCGCTCGCCGGCCTGCCCGCGGGGACCGAGCTCTTCGTCCAGCACGGGCCCTCGGCCGTCCGGCCGCCCGGGGCGGCGTGCACGGACTACCTCGCGTTCGACGAGATGGCCGAGAAGATGCGGGAGGCGCGCGCCGTCGTCACCCACGCCGGCGTGGGCTCGGTGCTCACCGCACTCCTGAACGGGACCCGGCCCATCGTCGTGCCGCGGCTCCAGCGCTTCGGGGAGGCGGTCGACGACCACCAGCTCGCGTTCGGCCGGCGGGCGGCGAGCGCGGGGCTCGTCACGCTCGTCGAGGACACGGCGACGCTCGCGGACGCGGTCGCGCGCCACCAGGCCTCGCCCCCGCCCCCGCCCCGGCCCGACCCGAAGCTCGTGGAGGACCTCCGCGCGTACCTCGCGGACGCGGTCGGGCGCGACGGCGGGCGCTACTCGATGTAGCCGAGCCCGCGGAGGCGCTCCTCCACGACGGCCGTCTCGTCGGCGGCGTACTCCTCGGCCTCGCCGACGCCGAGTGCCCCGCTCTCCTCGTACTCGGGCGGCCGCTGCTCGAGGAGCCCGGGGTCGACCGCCTCCACGAGGACGCGGCCTTCGAGCTCGGTCGGAACCGGCTCGCCGAGGAGGTAGAGGAGCGTCGGCGCGACGTCCTGGATGCCGGCGGAGAGCGTCGTCCCACGGGCAAGCGAGGGCCCGGCCAGGGCGATCAGCCCCTCGTGACGGTGGCTGCCGACGTACGAGACCTCGCTTCCCGGCTCGATCTCGATGCGGTCCCAGAGCTCGTCGGAGCGGCTCTTGAGGTTGCCCTTCCCCAGCCACGCGTACTCCTCGAACTCGACGAGGAGGTCGGGCACCTTGTCGAGGTGGGGGCCGTCGAAGAGATCCTCGCGGCGGTGAACTGCCGCGACGATCCGCTCCCCGCCGGGGCTCCGGAGGTCGAGGAGCCCCTCCGCGATCCCGGTGCGGACGCGCTCGTACTCCTCGCCGGCCGCGACGACGCCCTCCGCCTCCCGCCCGCGGACGTTCACGACGACGTTCCCGAACGTCCCGTACGCGAAGGCCCGCGTGCGCGACCAGTCGATCGCGGAGTACTCCTCACGCTCGTACGCGCGCTCCCGGAGCGCCGGCAGCCGGCGCTTGACGGCGGCGCGGAGCCCCGCCGGCACGTGCCGGCGCAGCTCGAAGACGCGGTCGAGCGCCTTGCGCCCCATCCGGGCCCCGCCGGGGACGTACGCGAGGTAGCCGTTGCGGGCGAGCCAGGCGTTGAGGTTGACGACGCCGCGGAGCGGGCCCGCCCCGTGGTCGGAGACGACCATGACGTCGGACTCCGGCCCGACCCACTCGAGCAGGCGCCCGAGGTGCTCGTCGAGGATGCGGTAGACCTCCGCGACCGGGCTGCCCGACCCGTCTCTCTCCCAGTCCGTCCAGCAGAGGTGCTGGATGTGGTCGGCCGCCATGTACACGACGAAGAGGAGCGCGGGCTCGAAGCGCTCGGCGAGCCAGAGCGACAGGTCAGTCTTCTGCTCGGCGGCACGGCGGACGATGTCGAGGTCGACGCGCCCGCCCTTGCCGATCGGGAAGCGGTTGTCGAGCTCGATCGAGCCGTAGCGCCGCGCGAGCTCCGTGACGAGCTCCGGCGGGTGCGTCATGCCCTCCTCCCGGGCGGCGGCGTCGAAGCCGGCGACGGAGAAGCCGTCGATCCTCGGTGCGGGCCACGTGAACGGGATGCCGACGAGGCCTGACCGCCGGCCCTTCGCGGTGAGGCGGTCCCAGACGGCCGGCGCCCGGCGGAAGCTGCCGTTCACGAAGCGGAGGCGGTAGCCGCTCTCGTCGCGCTCCGTGAAGTCCCAGATGCCGTGACGCGCTGCGTTCACGCCGGTGACGAGCGTCGCCCACGCATGCGGCGTGAGCGGATGCGTGGTCGAGCGAAGGACGCCGCCGCTGCCCTCCCGCAGCAGCCGCCCGAGATTCGGCAGGTGACCGCCCGCGATGAGCGGCTCGGCGACCTGGAGCGTCGCCGAGTCGAGGCCGATCACCGTCACGCGGGGTCTGGGCGCCGTGCTCACGGCCTTAACGTACTCGCTCCCGGACCCGGCTCGATGCCAAAAAAGGGGCCCCGGCCGCCGCGGCGGCCCGGGCCCCTCGGGAAGTGCGGCGCGCCGCCTACTCCCAGCGGTCGTAGGTCCGGTTCCACTCCTGGCACGTCACGGAGGTCAGCGTCACGCCGCTGGCCGAGCCGTCGCAGGCCGGGGAGGCTGCGTACCCCGCGCAAAGGGGGTCCGTCCCGTCCGTGCGGCCGGAGCGGAAGCTCCCGGCACGGACGTCGCCCGAGCCGCCGCCCACGAAGAGGGAGTGGTTGCACGCGATGTAGCTGCCGCGCACGACGTCGACGTTGACGGGGCTGTAGCCGGAGGCGCTCGAGTAGAAGAACGCCCCGCCCGCGCCCTGACACGTCGAGCGTCCGGCGGCGTAGTCGCCGACTGAGAAGTCGACGAAGGTGATATCGCGGCCGCCCTGGAGCTGCACGCCGTCCTGGTGGGCGGACTCCGTGTACTTCGGGCCGCAGTCGACGTGCCCGGTGATCTGGATGCCCTCGTTGTAGCCGGCAGCGTGGCGGACCTTGAACGCGTCCGCCCCCGGGCCGTAGGTCTGGCCGTCGCCCTCGACGTCGACGATCAGGTCGATCGTGCTCGGGTCGCCGTCGCCGGCGCAGCCGGTGTAGAGGTCGACGGCGCCGTTGCCGCTGAAGAGCCGGCCCGGGGTGAAGTCGACGTCCACCTTGAGCGGCAGCGGTCCGTAGGCGGAGAGCGGCCGGTCGCAGAAGAACTTCGTGTCGGTCAGCCTGAGCGTCGTGGCCGGAACGCACCCGGAGGTGTCGGCGACGGTGCAGCCCCCGTCCGGATCCGGCTCGGGGTCGGGCTCCGGCTCGGGATCGGGGTCGGGCTCCGGGTCGGGATCGGGATCCGGCTCCGGGTCGGGATCGGGGTCCGGGTCGGGCTCCGGCTCGGGGCTCACGCCCCCTACCGGCCCCACCGGCGGCGAGTCGACGGTGGTCGCCCCGTAGGAGTTCTCCGCCCGCACGCGCACGCGGAGCGTCCGGCCGGCGTCGGCCGCGCCGACGAGGTAGCTGGACCCCGTGGCCCCCGGAATCGAGGAGCAGGCGTAGCCGTCCGGCGCGCAGCGCCCCCACTGGTACCGCAGGGTCATCGGCTCGGCGCCGCGCCAGGAGCCCGGCGAGGCGGTGACGACCTCGTTCTCCGCAGGCGTCCCCTGGATCGCCGGGAGCCTCGTGTTCGTCGGCTCGCAGGACTGCGTCCGCACGCGGACCGAGCGCCGGCGCGACCTGTCGCCGTCGCGGTCGAACGCGCGGACGCCGAGGCGATAGGTCTCGTCGCAGCGAAGGCGCAGGAAGGTGTGGACACGGGGCTCGCGCTGCCACCCGGCCGGAGCGGTCTCCCGGTAGAGGCGGTAGGCGTAGGCACTCCGCACGCGCGTCCACCGAACGGTGACCGAGTGGGCGCCCACGCTCGCCACGCGAAGCTTCTTGGGGCTGTGCGGGCGGTCGCGGTGGTGGGCGCCGGCCGGGGCTGCGAGCGTCAGGGCGACGATCGCGCCGGCGAGGACGAGGAAGGCGCTCCGCGGAGAGCGGAACCGGGAGCGCGGGCAAGGAGAGAGGATGCGGCTCATGGCCGCGTGATCGGCGCCCGCGGCGCGCCGCGGGAGGCCTCGAATCCCTCGTCAGGAGTCCCTGAATCGAGGGGTTGTCGCTAATGGCGGCGGCAGGGCGACGCGCCGCGGGGCGCCCCGCCGGCCGGCGTCAGCTCGCGCTCTCGAGCAGGCTCTTGCGGCGGACCTTGCCGGTGGCCGTCGTCGGCAGCTCGGCGATGAAGACGACCTCGCGCGGCACCATGAAGTTCTCGAGGCGCGTCCGGCAGGCGGCAATCACCTGCTGCTCGGTGAGGGAGGCCCCGTCGTCGAGGACGACGAAGGCCCTGATGGCCTGCCCGAGGACGTCGTCGTCGACGCCGACGACGGCGGCCTCCTTGACGCCCTCGATGTCGAAGATCGCGTTCTCGACCTCGACCGGGCTCACCTTCTCGCCCCGGGTCTTGATGATGTCGTCCGTGCGCCCGACGAAGTAGAGGAAGCCCTCCTCGTCCACCGTGAACTGGTCCTGGGCGCAGAGCATGCGCTCCCCCGGGAGGGGGCCCGCGACGATCATCTCGGCGGTCTGCTCCGGCTTCCGCCAGTACCCGGCCATGACGTGCGGGCCGCGGACGTGGAGCACGCCCGTCTCGCCCGGCTCGACGGGGGCCCCGTCCTCGCGGAGCACCATCGTCTCCGTTCCGGGGATCGCCTTCCCCACCGAGGTCGGCTTGCGCTCGAGGAGCTCCGGCTCGAGGTAGCTCACGCGCTTGCACTCGGTGAGCCCGTACATCGCGAAGACGAGCGCGTTCGGGAAGATCCGGCGCAGCTCCCCGTGGAACGTCGCCGGCAGGGCCGCCGCCGTGTTCGTGACGCGGCGGACGCTCGGCAGCTCGAACTCCATGCTCCGGCGCATGGACAGGAGCGTCGCGTAGACGGTGGGCACGCCCGGGAAGACGGTCGCCGCCTCCTCCTCCACGCGCTTGACGATCTGGGCCGGGAAGGCGAAGGAGCGCTCGAGGACGAGCGTGCCGCCGGTGAGCACTGCCATGAGGAGCTGGTAGAGGCCGTAGTCGAATGCGAGCGGGAGCAGGCCCAGGATGCGCTCGTCGTCTCCCAGCCGCAGGTACTGGGCGATCGAGCCGGCCGCGAAGACCATGCTCGCGTGGGTCATCATCACGCCCTTCGGGAAGCCGGTGCTGCCGGACGTGTAGATGAGCGCCGCCAGGTCAAGCGGGATCGTGCCCGCCGGGCGGGGCTCGGGCTCGCTCGCGGCGAGCAGGTCGGCGAAGGCGAGCACCCCCTCGACGCCCTCGGGGGGAGCGGCGGCGACGACGGCCTTGACGCTCGGCGCCTGGCCCGCCGCGGCGAGCGCCGTGCGCGTGAGCGCGCCCTCGGTCAGGAGGACGGCGGCCTCGCAGTCGTCGAGGACGTAGACGAGCTTGTCCTCCTTCGTCTGCGGGTTGACGACGACGAAGACGCCGCCCGCGAGCATGGCGGCGTAGACCGCGGTCGCGCAGCCGGCCGAGTTGTCCATGTAGATCGCGACGCGGTCGCCGCGCTCGACGCCGAGCTCCTGCAGCGCCCGCGCCAGGCGGAGGGCCCGGTCGCGGAGGTCGGCGTGCGTCAGCCGCTCGGCGCCGGCGACGAGGGCCTCGCGCCCGGGCACGCGCTCTGCCGACGCGATGAGGGTCTCGTGGAGGAGGCGGACGGGCGCCGTCACGCGACCGCCTTCGGGCCAAGTGACACGGTGTCACCAGGAGCGCTGTGCGCGCCGGGGACGCGCACGTCCGTGCCGACGACGACGCGATCCGGGACGAGGGGCTCGGCGAGCCGGGGCGAGGCGACGAAGCGCTCGTGCAGGAGCATCGTCGAGAGGACGCCGACGAGCGCCATCTCGTCGGTCTCGCTGACAGCGTCGCGGGGCGCGCCGGCCTCGCACTTGCGCACGACGCGCGCGACGGCGTCGGGCGCGAAGAGCCCCGCGGCCCGGAGACGGTCGGGCGCGAGCAGCTCGCGCACGTACTCGGGCGCCTCGGGCCCGACGAAGGCACCGACGATGGGGGCCCGGTAGGGGCGCTTCTTGCGCGCGGCGATCTCCGGGGGCAGGCGGTGCTCGACCGCCTTGCGCAGGAGGTACTTCTCGTGGAGGCCGCGCAGCCGCAGCGCGTCGGGGAGGGCGGCGGCGAACTCGGCCACGCGGTAGTCGAGGAACGGGAAGCGCCCCTCGACGGAGTGGCCCATGAGCATCCGGTCGCCCTGCGAGTGGAGCAGGTAGCCGTTCAGGAACGTCGTGATCTCGAGGTACTGCGCGCGCCCGAGCGGCGTCAGCTCGCCGAACCAGGAGGGCAGGCGCGCCTCGAGCCGCTCGGCCGGGTCGCCGCGCTCGGCGGCCCGGGCGAGGACGTCGCCCTCGACGAGCGCGAGGATCCGCGCCGTGTTCGCGAAGCGGATCCGGTGGCTGTAGAGCGGGTCGTCCGTCTCGGTGAGCCCCTTGCGGTAGAAGCCTGCGAGGAACGCGCCCGAGCGCTTGAGATCCTTGCCGATGAACGCGTTCAGCCGGGTGAGCAGGAGCGGGCGGAGCTCCGAGTCGGGCTCGCGCGCCCAGAAGTGGCGCACCTTGTTCTCCCGGAAGAGGTCGTAGCCGGCGAAGAGCTCGTCCGCGCCCTCGCCGGTCGTCACGACCTTGAGGCCCGCCTCGCGGACGGCGCGCGAGAGGCGCAGGAGCGGGGCGGGCGCGGTCCGGAGCGTCGGCTTCTCGGACATCTCGATCGTCCGGGGCAGGAGCTCGGCGATGTCGCGGGCGGAGACGACGGTGCGGGTGAGGCTCGTCCCCTGGTCGCGCGCGAGGCGGTCCTGGAACTCGCTCTCGTCGAAGCGCGGGTCCGCGAAGCCGATCCCGAAGGAGTAGAGCGTCTCCTCCATCTGCTCGAGGGCGATGGCGACGATGGCCGAGGAGTCGAGCCCCCCGCTCAGGTAGGCGGCGACCGGGACGTCGGCGCGGAGGCGGATCCGCGTCGCGTCGGCGAGGAGCGCGTCGAGCTCCTCGGCGAGCGCCGCCCGCTCCCCGGGGGGGACGTCGCCCGCGGCGGAGAAGCGGAGGTCCCACCAGCGCCGTTCCTCGCGGATGCCGTCAGGCCCCGCGACGAGGTAGTGGGCCGGGGCGAGCTCGCGGATGCCCGGGAAGGCCGAGCCGTCGGGCGAGATGCACCAGGTCGTGAACGTCTCGACGAGGCCGGCCGGGTCGAGCTCCCGGCGGGCGGCCGGGTGCCGGAGGAGGGCCTTCGCCTCCGAGGCGAAGACGAGGTCGCCGTCGAGCTCGGCGACGAAGAGCGGGCGGACCCCGAAGCGGTCGCGGGCGAGGAAGAGCTCCCGCGCCCAGCGGTCCCAGACGGCGAGGGCGAAGTCGCCGTTCAGGCGCTCGAGGCACGCGGGCCCCCACTCCGCGTAGGCCTGCGCGATCACCTCGGTGTCGCACGTGGTCGCGAAGCGGCGGCCGAGCGCCTCGAGCTCCGCCCGCAGCTCCACGTGGTTGTACACCTCGCCGTTCTGCATCACCCAGTAGCGGCCGTCCTCGCTCGGGAGCGGCTGGTCGCCGCCGGCCAGGTCGACGATCGCGAGCCGCGTGTTCGCCATCCCGAAGCGCCCGTCCAGGTAGAGGCCCGTGCCGTCGGGGCCGCGGTGGCGGAGCTCCCCCGCCATGGCGAGGAGGAGGCCCTCCGGCGCACCCGTCCCCGGGCGCGCGTAGATCCCGGCGATGCCGCACATACGTCTTTTGACGATACGGGCGCCCTTCCCTGGCAGCAAGGGGAGGATTCGGCCAGTTCGGCCCGGGGGCGGGTCGAAGGCGGGCCGGGACGCTGGTACACTCCGACGGTCGCCCCGCAGGATCACCGGTGGGCGACTTCTCTGTAACTGCGGCCGGAATCAGAGGCAGACGAGCATGGCGAACGACGAGACCATCGAGCGGGAGATCCGCGAGTTCCTGCGGGAGAACTTCCCGCTCAGCGCAGACGGCGTGGCGCTCGAGCGCGACGACTCGCTCATCGAGGTGGGCGTGATCGACTCGACGGGCGTCCTCGAGCTGATCGGCTTCATCGAGGAGCGGTACGAGATCGAGGTGCGGGACGAGGAGGTCCTCCCGGAGAACCTGGACTCGGTCGGCAACATCACCCGCTTCGTCGACGCGAAGCTCGGGACGGCTCCGTCCTCGAATGGCGCCCACGGGGACTGAGCTCTCCCAGGAGGCGCTGCGGCTCGACGCGGCCCGGGCGGTCGACGAGATCGCGGAGCGGCTGCGCGAGGCGGTCTACAAGGACCTCCGCCGGCGCGGCGCCGTCGTGGGCCTCTCGGGGGGCGTCGACTCGAGCCTCGTCGCGTTCCTCTGCGCCCGCGCGTTCGGGCCCGAGCGCGTCCTCGGCGTGCTCATGCCGGAGGGCGAGTCCGCGCCCGACACGCTCGACCTCTCCCGGGTCTCCGCGGACGCGGCAGGCGTCGAGACGGTGCTCGAGGACATCACGCCCATCCTCGTCGCCGCCGGCTGCTACGAGCGCCGCGACGCGGCCATCCGCACCGTCCTCCCGGAGTACGGCGAGGGCTGGAAGGCGAAGATCGTCCTGCCGAGCCTCCTGGGCGGGAGCCGGTACAGCCTCTTCACCGTCGTGGCCGAGTCGCCCGCGGGCGAGCGTCGCGAGGCCCGCCTGACGGCGACCGCCTACCGCGAGGTCGTCGCGGCGACGAACTTCAAGCAGCGGGTCAGGAAGATGCTCGAGTACCACCACGCCGACCGGCTCGACTACGCCGTCATCGGCACGCCGAACCGGCTGGAGTACGACCAGGGCTTCTTCGTCAAGAACGGCGACGGCTCCGCCGACGTGAAGCCGATCGCCCACCTCTACAAGACGCAGGTCTACCAGCTCGCCGAGCACCTCGGCGTCCCCGCCGAGATCCGGGAGCGACCGCCGACGACCGACACCTACGCGCTCGAGCAGAGCCAGGAGGAGTTCTACTTCTCCGTCCCCTTCGACAAGCTCGACCTCTGCCTCTACGCCCGGAACCAGGGCGTCCCGGCCGAGTCGGCCGCCGCGGCCACCGGCCTCGATCCTGCGATCGTCGAGCGCGTCTACGAGGACATCGAGCGCAAGCGCCGCGCGGCCGAGTACCTCCACGCCCCGCCGCTCGTCCTCGCGCCGCTCGACGGCGCGGCCCCGCTCGGCGCCTAGACGATCGGGGGGACCCGCCCCGGGGGCTTTCCCCAGCTGTGGGCAGCCTCTCGGGGAACCGGCGTCAACATCCTTGTCCACCGGTCTATGCACACGACCAAAGATCAGGTAAGGTCTGAGACCTTCGTGTAGTCCGATCGAAAGGCGGCCCTTTCGATGACTCCTTCCGAGCATCGCACTGCAGTCCTGCTCGACCAGCATCCGCTCTGGCTGGATGCCGTGGAGAACGTCCTCCACAGGATCGGCGTCGAGGTCAAGGGGAAGGCGACCTCGCCCCACCACGCCATCGCCCTCGTCGAGGAGCACCGCCCCAGCCTCCTCGTCACCGCCGTCGAGATGGACGGCGACGTGGACGGGATCGAGTGCCTCGCGCTCGCGCGCGAGCGCGTCCCGGGGCTCAAGGTCATCGTCCTGTCGGCGTACTCCGACGGCGAGTACGTCGACGGCGCGCTCGCCGCGGGTGCGGACGCGTACGTCGTCAAGACGGCGCACGCGGACGACCTCGCCTCGGCGATCCGGCAGGCGTTCGACCACTCGATCTACCTGGCCCGGTCGCACAACGGCCGGCACGAGCGCCGGCGCGAGTCGGTGGAGGAGTCCTGGGGGCTCACCCGCCGCGAGCTCGAGATCCTCACCCTCGTGGCCGAGGGACACTCGAACGCGCAGCTCGCCCGCATGCTCTGGGTGACCGAGCAGACGGTGAAGTTCCACCTCTCGAACATCTACCGGAAGCTCAACGTCGCGAACCGCACCGAGGCGAGCCGCTGGGCGCAGGTGCACGGCCTGCTCCCGCTGCAGACGGCGCCGCAGGGCACCGCGGCGTAGAGGCACGAACGTGGCGCGCGGCCACCCCCCGACCAATCGGGGGCGGCCGCGCAGCGCCCTCGGGAGCGCCCCGCAACCTTCGCCGCTCCCGCCGGCGGCGTCCATCCCCCGGAAGGGGGAAAAGCGGACCCCCCCGCTTGGTCCCCGGGGGTGCCCGCCTGTCCCCGTCGTGCGGGGCGCGTAGAGGGAAGGCTCACGACGCGCCCTCCTGCGAGGTCGGCGGCTGCGGCCAACCGCGACCTCCACCGCGAGGGTACCGGACGGCCTGCACGCGCACCACTAGCCGTTCGGCGAGACTAAACGCGGCGTCGTTCGGCTAGAAGACGGGCGTCTCGCGCCAGGTTCCCCAGACCTCGCGGAGCGCGTCGCACATCTCCCCCATGGTCACGTACGCCTTGGCGGCGTCGACGATCGCGGGCATGAGGTTTCGGTCGTCGCGGGCCGCGTCCCGCGCGAGCCGCGCGAGCGCCTCCTCGGCTGCGGCCGCGTCGCGGCGGGCGCGCAGGGAGCGCACGCGCTCGACCTGCTTGTCCTCGAGCGCCTGGTCGATCTTGAGGATCTCGATCGGCTGCTCCTCGGGCTCCTCGTAGCGGTTCACGCCCACGATCACGCGCCGTCCCGCCTCCACCTCGCTCTGGAACCTGAACGACGCCTCCGCGATCTCGCGCTGGAAGAAGTTCTCCTTGATCGCCGGGACGACCCCGCCGAGCCGGCGGATGCGCTCGAAGTAGTCGTAGGCCTCCGCCTCGAGCCGGTTCGTCAGGTCCTCGAGGAAGTAGGAGCCGCCGAGCGGGTCGATCGTGTCCGCGACGCCGGTCTCGTGGGCGAGCACCTGCTGCGTGCGGAGCGCGATCTTGACCGCGTGCTCGGTCGGGAGCGCGAGGGCCTCGTCGAAGGAGTTCGTGTGCAGGGACTGGCAGCCGCCGAGAACGGCGGCGAGGGCCTCGACGGCCGTGCGGACGATGTTGACCTCCGGCTGCTGGGCGGTGAGGGAGACGCCGGCCGTCTGGGCGTGGAAGCGCATGAGCCACGAGCGCGGGTTCTTCGCGCCGTAGCGCTCGCGCAGCTCGCGGGCCCAGATCCGCCGGGCGGCGCGGTACTTCGCGATCTCCTCGAAGAAGTCGATGTGCGCGTTGAAGAAGAACGAGAGGCGCGGCGCGAAGTCGTCGACGTCGAGGCCGCGCGCCTGGGCGGCCTCGACGTACGCGAACCCGTCGGCGAGCGTGAAGGCGAGCTCCTGGGCGGCCGTCGAGCCGGCCTCGCGGATGTGGTAGCCGGAGATCGAGACCGGGTGCCAGAGCGGCACTTCGCGCGCGCAGAACTCGATCATGTCCACGCAGAGGCGCATGGAGGGCTCCGGCGGGAAGATCCACTCCTTCTGCGCGATGTACTCCTTGAGGATGTCCGTCTGGATCGTCCCGCGGAGCCGCTCGCGGGGGACCCCCTGCTTCTCGCCGACGCAGATGTAGAACGCGAGCAGGATCGCCGCCGGCGCGTTGATCGTCATCGAGGTCGACACCTCGTCGAGCGGGATGCCCGCGAAGAGGTGCTCCATGTCCTCGAGCGAGTCGACGGCGACGCCCTCCCGGCCGACCTCGCCGAGCGACTTCGGGTGGTCCGAGTCGTACCCCATGAGCGAGGGCATGTCGAACGCGGTCGAGAGCCCCGTCTGGCCGTGCTCGAGCAGGTAACGGAAGCGGAGGTTCGTCTCCGCCGCGGTGCCGAAGCCGGCGAACTGCCGCATCGTCCACAGCCGCCCGCGGTACATCGAGGGGTAGACGCCGCGGGTGTACGGGTAGACGCCCGGGAAGCCGAGGTCGCGGTCGTAGTCGACCTCGACGGTGTCGGGCGTGTAGAGCGGGTCGACCGGGAGCCCCGACATCGTCGTGAAGAGCGCGTCCCGCTCGGGCTTCGCCTCGTAGAGCTCGCGGCGCCACTCCCCCGTGCCGTCGAGCCTCCGGCCGTCCTCGGTCGTGGCCATGTGCGCCCATTCTACGCGCGCCGGCGCACGGGCCCCGCGCGGCTCCCGGGTGGCGTCCGCGCGCGGCGGCGGCTCCGGGCATCCCTCGATGCGGGGATCTCCGGGCCCCTCATGCCGTTTTCATACCGTTTTTCGCCTCTCGGGCCACCCCCGGAGCCGATTGGTGGGACAAGACCGCGCGCGCCCGCGCACGGCGAACTCCCCCATGGCGATGCTCCCTCCCCAGCGACCCCGAGACGACGGCTCCCCGGACGCCGCGGGCGCCGCCGTCCTCCGCGGCACCGCGCCGCTTCGGGCGGCGGCACTGACTGCGCTCGTCGCCTCGGCGTTCCTCGCGCTCGTGGCCGTCGCCGGCCTCGGCGGCGCGGAGGGCGACGTCCCCTCCTTCCTCGGCCGCGCGCTCGGGCCGGAGGAAGCCGACGCGCCGCTCGCGCGCACGCCCGCCCCCGGGGTCGGCGTGCGCATCCACGCGGACGGGTACACGCTCAGGCACGGCGGCTCCTCGGTCTCGGTCGCCTCCGAGGACGTCGGCGGCGGCGACTGGCGGCGCCACGCCCACGGCGTCACGCGCCCGACCGGCTTCGGCGCCGAGACGATCGTCGTCGACGGCACGAGCACCGAGGAGTTCCTCACCGTCACGACGCGGCAGGGTGAGCGGACGTGGCGCTGGCGGCTCGCGACGCGGCTCGTCCCCCGCCTCGGACGCGACGGATCGGTCGCGTTCCTCGACCCGACGCGGCACCTCGTCACCGGGCTCGTCATCGACCCGGTGCGCATCCTCGACGAGCGCGGCGAGGACGTGACGCCCGCCGGGCTTCGCTGGAGCCTGCGGACGAAGGGCTCCGCCAGCTGGCTCGCGCTCGAGCTCGACGACGCCGGACTCCCCCTCCCCTACGTCATCGACCCGGCCGTCTCGCACCGGGCGGCGCAGACCGCCGTGCAGGCGGGGGGCACCTCGCTCGTCGTCGCCGTCCCCGCCGGCGTCCAGGCCAACGACCTCCTCGTCGCGCACGTCGCGCGCGGGGGCAACGCCGCCTTCACGCCTCCGGCCGGCTGGACGGCAGCCGGCGGCGGCACGTACGGCAACTTCCTCAACCAGGCGACGTACTACAGGATCGCGACCGGCTCCGAGCCGGCCTCGTACACGTGGACGTGGAGCGGGAGCCGCGCTGCCGCGGGCGGCATGAGCGCCTACTACGGCGCGAAGGCGTCCGACCCGGTCGACGTCGTCGGCGCCCTCACGACGGCGAACGGCACGACGGTCACGGCTGCGAGCGTCACGACGACGGCGCCGGACGCGCTCGTCCTCGCCTTCTTCGCCACGAACTCGGACGCCGCCTACTCGACCGCCGCGGGCATGACCGAGCGCTACGAGGCGGGCACGGCCGGAGCCGCCTCGGTCGCCGCCGACGACCTCTCGCAGCCCGCACCGGGCGCGACGGGCGCGAAGACCTCGACGGCGTCGGCCTCGGGCCGGAACGCCGGCCACCAGGTGGCGTTCCAGGTCGACGACGTCGACCCCGTCGTCGCGCAGGGCGACCCGGGGACGCCGCTCGCGGGGACGATCTCCCTCGTCGCGAACGCGAGCGACACCGACTCCGCCGTCGCCCAGGTGCAGCTGCAACGCTCGCCGGCCGGCGCCGGCACGTGGACGGACGTCGGCGCGCCCGACGTGGCCTCGCCGTACACGGCCTCCTTCGACACGACGACGGTCCCCGACGGCCTGTACGACCTCCGCGCCGTGGCGACGGACGCCGCGGGCAACGTCGCCGCCTCGGCGGCGGTCGGCGCCCGGCGCGTCGACAACACGGCGCCGAGCTCGACGACCGCGTTCCCCGCCGCAGCGGCGACGTACGGCGCCTCCGGCTGGAACGCGGGCTGCGCACCGAGCGGCCTCTGCGGGACGGCCGCGGACGGCGCCGGCTCGGGCCTCCAGAGCGTCGAGGTCTCCGTCCGCCAGGGCACCGGCGACTACTGGGACGGTGGCGCCTTCGCGAGCGCGGCCGAGGCCTGGCACGCCGCCACGCTCGCCGCCGGCGATTGGTCGTACGCGCTCTCCGCGGCGCAGCTGCCGGCGGACGGCGACTACACGATTCGCGTCCGCTCCACGGACGCGGCCGGGAACGTCGAGGCGCCGGCCGCCCGCACGTTCACGTTCGACGCGACCCCGCCGGAGACGACGATCGACTCGGCTCCGGCGAGCCCCACCGACACCGCCGACGCGACGTTCGACGTCTCCGCGAGCGAGGGCGGCTCGACGTTCGAGTGCAGGCTCGACGGCGGGGCCTGGAGCGGCTGCGCGAGCCCGGTCGACTACACGGGCCTCGCCGACGGAAGCCACACCTTCGACGTCCGCGCCACGGACTCGGCCGGCAACACGGACTCGACGCCCGCGAGCTCCACGTGGCTCGTGGATACGGCCGCGCCGACGTCGACGACGGCGTTCCCCGCCGCGGGCGGCGAGTACGGAGCCGCCGGCTGGGACGCCGGCTGCCCGGTCGCCGGCCTCTGCGGCACGGCCGCCGACGGAACCGGGGCAGGCGTGCAGAGCGTCGACCTCTCCATCCGCCAGGGCGCCGGCGACTACTGGGATGGGAGCGCGTTCGCGAGCGCCTCCGAGGTCTGGGTGACGGCGACCCTCGCCGCCGGCGACTGGTCGTACGCGCTCGACGCCTCGAGCCTCGCGCCCGACGGCGGCTACACGGTGCGCGTGCGCGCGACCGACGCCGCCGGCAACGCCGAGTCGCCCTCGAGCCGCGCCTTCGTCGTCGACACGACCGCCCCGAGCGCCCTCGTCGCCTTCCCGGCCGGCGCCGGCGAGTACCGCACCGGCAGCTGGAACGCGGGCTGTGCGACGGTCGGCTTCTGCGGGACCGCCTCGGACGCGACCTCCGGCGTCGCCCAGGTGGAGGTCTCCGTCAAGCGCGGCGCCGACGATCTCTACTGGGACGGCGACTCCTTCGACGCCGCGGGCGAGACCTTCTTCCCGGCGACCGTCGCCGGGAGCGACTGGTCGTACGCCTTCCCGGCGGCGAGCTTCCCGGCCGACGGCTCCTACACCGTCCACGCGCGCGCGACCGACGAGGCCGGCAACACGGAGAGCGGGTCGAGCCGGACGTTCTCCCTCGACGACACCGATCCGAGCGCCCTCTTCACCTTCCCGGCGCCGGGCGCCTCGTACGGCGGCGCCGGCTGGGACGCGGGCTGCACGGCGGCCGGCCTGTGCGGCACCGCGTCGGACTCCGGCTCGGGCGTCGCCCAGGTCGAGGTCTCGCTCAAGCTGGTGGGCGCCGACCTCTACTGGGACGGGTCGAGCTTCTCGGCCCCGGGCGAGACGTTCTTCCCGGCGACGCTCGCGGGCGGCGACTGGTCGTACGGCTTCCCGGCGGCGAGCTTCCCGGCCGACGGGTCGTACACGCTCCACGCGCGCGCGACCGACGACGCCGGGAACACCGAGAGCGGCCCGACGCGGACCTTCACGTACGACACTGCCGCCCCGGCGACGACGATCGACTCGAGCCCCGCCGATCCGACGACGGCGACCGACGCGGACTTCTCCTTCTCGGCCAGCGAGGGCGGCTCGACCTTCGAGTGCCGCCTCGACGGCGGTCCCTGGGGCGCGTGCTCGAGCCCCGAGAGCTACGCCGGCCTCGCCGACGGCGACCACACCTTCGACGTGCGCGCCACCGACGCGGCGGGCAACACGGAGGGCACGCCGGCGGGCTTCTCCTGGACGGTGGACACGGCCGCCCCGAGCTCGACCGTCGCCTTCCCGGCCGCCGCCGGCGAGTACGGCGCCTCCGGCTGGAACGCCGGCTGCGCGACGAGCGGCGCCTGCGGAACCGTGGACGACGGCCCTGCCGGCTCCGGGGTCCAGGCCGTCAAGGTCTCCTTCCGGCAGGGCTCCGGCGACTACTGGAACGGGGCCTCGTTCTCGTCCGCTGGCGAGATGCTCTTCGACGCGACCGTCGCGGGCGGCTCCTGGTCGCGCCCGTTCCCGGCCTCGAACTTCCCGGCCGACGGGGACTACACCGTGCGCGTGTACGCCGTCGACGAGGCCGGCAACGCGGAGAGCCCCTCGAGCAGGACGTTCGCGTTCGACGGCACGCCTCCGGCCGGCTCGCTCACGGCCCCCGCCGACGGCGCGGCCGTCGCGGGCACCGTCACCCTCTCCGCCGACTCGACCGACTCCGGCGCCGGCGTCGCCTCCGCGGCCTTCATGCGGCGACCCGCGGGCGGCGGCGCCTGGCAGCCGGTC
>DASTQA010000094.1:0-20759 GCA_035762005.1 Gaiellaceae bacterium | reverse complement strand
CCGGAACGCCTTCGCGTCGGTCCCGTCCGTGAGCGCGACCTCGACCTGGACGAGGACGTCGCCCGGGCCGGGCTCCGGGCGCGGCACCTCCTCCACGCGCAGGTCGCCGGGCCCGTGGTAGAGGAGCGCCCTCACGGCGTGTAGACGACCTTGACGGCAGCGTGCGCCCGGTAGAGGTCGAGCCCCTCGGCGAAGCGCTCGAGCGGGAGTGTCACGGTCGGGATCGGGTCGAGCTCCGGAAGGAGCGCCGCGGCGTCCCGCATGGCCGCCGGCGTCGCCGAGCAGGAGCCGACGAGCGTCAGCTCGCGGCGCAGGACGGCCTCGAAGTCGACGGGCGCCCGGTCGGGGAGCCACGAGAAGACGAGCAGCGTGCCGCCGGGCTCGAGGGCGGCCAGCGCCCCGTCCAGCCCGGCGTGGGCGCAGAGGACAGCGGCGTCCACCGGGCCGTCCGCCGGCTCGGCGCCGTAGCCGAGCGCCAGCTCGAGCCGGGGCGGGAGCGGGTCGGCGGCGAGCACCTCGTCGCCGCGGCGGACGAGCGCCTGCACGAAGAGGAGCCCCGCGAACCCGCAGCCGACGACGAGGACACGCCCGCGCGGGACGCGCTCGAGCGCGCGGAGGACGCAGGCGAGCGGCTCGGCGAACGTGCCGGTGGCGTCGTCCACGCCGTTCGGGAGGGCCACCGTCGCCGCGGCGCGCGCCCGTTCTGCGAGCCCGCCGGGGACGATCGTCGGCGCCGGGAAGCGCTCGCACGTCGTCTCGTGCCCCGCGCGGCAGCGTTCGCACTCGCCGCACGGGAGGTGGTGGACGAGCGCGACGCGACGCCCGTCCGCGCGCTCGGCGACGACCTCGTGCCCGAGCACCGTCCCGCGCGCCGAGCGGCCGAGCTTCTGCACGTCGGTGCCGCAGAGCCCGCAGGCGCGGACGCGGACGAGCTCCCCGGCGCCGTCCGGCTCGGGGAGCTCCGTGAGCGCCGGCTGCCCGGCGTCGTCGAGGGCGACCGCCCGCACGCCGTCATCGTAGGTCGACGGCGGGAGAGCGCGGAGGCGGGCGGACGCCCGCCTCCGCGGTGCGACCCTCAGCTCGCCGCGAGGCCGACCGTGCCGGCGGGAAGCCCGCCGGCGGAGCCGAGCGGCTCGAGGCTGCCGTCGCCGCCGACGGCGAAGCCCTGGACCTCGGACACGCCGCTGTTCAGGGAGTAGAGGAATCGACTCCCCTTCGACAGGGCGAGGTCGAGCGGCCCGGCGCCGGTCGTCGCCGTCTTCCCGTCGGCGTCGAGGAGCGTCAGCCCGCCGTCCTTCCCGATCCGGTACCCGGAGATCGAGTTGCTGCCGGTGTTCGTCGTGTACGCGTAGCGGCTGTTCTTCGTCACGACGACCCAGCAAGCGGCCGTCTCCGTCGTCGCCACGTTCGGCGTGATCGGGGTCACCGTGCCGTCGCGCGCGAGAGCGTACGAGGAGAGCACGCTCGCGTCCGGGGCGCCGCCGAACGCCTCGGAGACGACCAGGCGACCGCGCCTGTCGAACGCGAACCCGAACGGCGTCTCGCCGGCCGACGGCTGCGCGGTGGGCGCGCCCGCGTAACCGAGGGTCACCCTGTAGGTGACGATCGTGTTCGTCGCCTTCTCCGTCACGACGAGGTGGCGGCCGTTCGGGCTGAACTCGATCTGGGCCGGGTCGGGAGCCGCCGTGCTCAGCGGCCGGGCCGACCCCGGCAGCGGGACGAGCTCGCCTCGGCGCGCGACGAACCCGTGGACGTTCGCCGGAGTCGCCGCGCCTCCCGCGTTGAGGACGTAGACGAGCTTCCCGTGGACGGTGACGCTGATCGGCCGCACGCCGCCCGAGGCTGCGGTGTCCACGAGGCGGACGCTCCTGTGCCCGCGCACGCGGAGCAAGGAGATCGTGTCGCTCCCCGCGTTGACGGCGAGGAGCCGGCCACGGTCGAGCACGAGCGCGCCCTGGGAGCCGAGCCCGGCGCCCGCGCCGTCGCCGCCGGTCGAGACGCTTCCGGCCGGCGTGAGCGAGCCGTCGCGCGCCCGCTCGAAGACGGCGACGGCGTTGCCGCCCGCCGAGTTCGTGAGCGTGTAGACGGCGCCGCCTCCCTTGCCCTGGCCGCCTCCCGAGGCCATGGCCGGGGCGGCGCCCACGAGAAGCGCCGCGGCCACGACGGCCGCGACGACGAGCGTTCGTGTCGGGTGCATCCCGCTGCTCCTTTCGCTTGGGCCGCCGAGGCTAGGGCCCAGACCTTGCGCATCCCTTGCGCCGCCCTTAGGAGATGCTTAAGCCGCGCTCCTCCCCCGCTAGACTGTGATCCGCGCGGGGCTATAGCTCAGCTGGGAGAGCGCCTGGATCGCACCCAGGAGGTCGCCGGTTCGAGTCCGGCTAGCTCCATCAAAGACCTGCGAAGCGGTCCTTGCCTTTGTGACGACGGAGGACGGGCGCCCGAACGGTGGCCGGAGCGCTCGGCGTCTAGACGGGCAGATCGACGGGGGCTGCGCTCGCCGGCGCCTTCGGGTCGACGGTCGGGGTGGGCAAGGCGTCTCGGCCGCTGCTCGGACGGTTGACATATGCTGATATGGACATATGATTTCGCCATGGCACGAGCAGCGACGACGGCAGACGCGTTCAACGCGGTGGCCGAGCCCCGCCGGCGACAGATCCTGGACGCCCTCGCGGCCGGGGAGCGTCCCGTGAACGAGCTCGTGCGTACGCTCGCGCTGGCCCAGCCGCAGGTGTCCAAGCACTTGCGGGTGCTCCGCGAGGTCGGGGCGGTCGACGTGCGCGAGGAAGGACGGCAGCGGCTGTACCGGCTGAACGGCCACGCGCTCAAGCCGATCCACGACTGGGTGGAGAGCTACGAGCACTCCTGGTCGGAGCGGTTCGACCGGCTCGACGTCGTGTTGGAGGAACTCAAGGAGGAGGACGACGGCCGTGACGGGTAGCGGGACGGCGACGGTGACGCTCCCCACGGACGAGCAGATCCTCATCACGCGGGAGTTCGATGCCCCCAGGCACCTCGTGTACAAGGCATGGACCACGCCGGATCTGGTCAAGCGCTGGTGGCATGCAAACCGGGGCGAGGCGACGATCGCCGAGATCGACCTGCGCGTCGGCGGCTCGTGGCGGTACGTGATGGTGGCCGACGGCGGCTTCGAGGTCGGCTTCCACGGCGAGTACCGCGAGATCGTCCCGGACGAGCGGATCGTCTCGACCGAGGTCTACGAGGGCATGGCTCACGGAGACGCACCCGAGCAGGCCACGGTGAACACCGTGACCTTCACCGAAGCAGACGGGCGGACGACGCTCACGATCCTCGTGCAGGCCCCGAGCAAGGAGATCCGCGACGCGATCATCGACTCCGGGATGGAGGCCGGCATGCAGGACGCGATGGACCTCCTCGAGGGGGTCGCCGTCTCGCTTCGCTGAGCAGGCGTCCGCCTCCCGGGGCGACCGCGACGCCGCTCCGGTAGCCCTCGGGTGCGACTCGAGTCAGCTGCTCGTCGCGGCCGTCGCCGCCTTCGCGCGCTCGGCCATCTCCTCCGGCGGGACGTCCTCGACGTGCGTCGCGATCGACCACGAGTGGCCGAACGGATCGGCGACCGTGCCGAAGCGGTCGCCCCAGAACTGGTCGGACACCTCCATCAGGATGGTCGCGCCCGCCTCGACCGCCTGCTTCACGACTGCGTCCACGTCCTCGACGTACATGAAGATGCTCGCGCTCGTGCCGCCGAGCTCCTTCGGCGTTCTCGTCGACGCCTGCGGGAAGGGGTCGGAGAGCATCACGATCGAGTCCCCGATCTCGAGCTCCGCGTGGGCGATCTTGCCGTCCGGCGCGTCCATTCGCCCGCGCTCCTTCGCCCCGAACGCCTTCGTGTAATAGGCGATCGCCTCGGCCGCGTCATCGACGGCCAGGTACGGGGTGACGGTGTGGTACCCCTCCGGGATCGGCTTCACTGCCATGGGTCTTCCCTCCCTTTCGTGTTGCCGACAGCGGCCTTTCGCGCACGGGCCGGCTCGCGCGCTCCCGCGTCGCGCTGTGCGGTCGCGCGGCGGGCAGGCTCCGGGCCGAAAAGCACCGAGAGGACCCTAACGGTCATTTCCGCCATCTCCTGTCGGGTTGACGAACTAGGCTGCGAGCATGCGCGCAAGCCGGCTCGTCTCGTTCCTGCTCGTGCTGCAGACGCGGGGCCACCTGACCGCCGGGGAGCTCGCCGAGCGGCTCGAGGTCTCGGAGCGAACGGTGCAGCGCGATGCGCAGGCGCTCGCGGCGGCCGGCGTCCCGATCGTCTCGGTCAGGGGTCCGGCCGGCGGTTACCACCTGGAGCGCGGCTACCGGACGAGCCTCACCGGCCTCGACGCCGCCGAGGCGGAGGCGCTGTTCGTCGGGCCGGCAGCCGAGCTCGGGCTAGGCCGCGAGCTGGCCGCGGCGCGGCTGAAGCTCCTCGCGTCCCTGCCCGCGGAGCTGCAGGAGCGCGCCGGCCGCGCCGCGACGCTCTTCCACGTCGACACGCGTGGCTGGTTCCGCGAGGGAGACCGTGTTCCGCATCTGCCGGTGATCGCGGCAGCGCTCTGGCGCGGCCATCGCCTCGACGTTGGCTACCGCGAGGGGCCGGCCGTCGTCTCGCGCCGCCTCGATCCGCTCGGCCTCGTCCTCAAGGCCGGCGTCTGGTACCTGCTCGCACAACGCCGCCGGGAGGAGCGGGTCTACCGGGTGTCGCGGATCGTCTCGGCCAGGGAGCGCGCGGAGCCGTGCGCACGCCCGCCGGACTTCGACCTCGCCGCCGCCTGGGCCCGTCGCTCCGAGGCGTTCGAGCGCAGCCGCACGCAGATCGAGGTCACCGTGCGCGTCCCTCGCGGTCAGGTTCGCTACCTCCGCGGGGCCCGCGTCGTCGAGGACGGGGAGCGGCCGACGGTGATCGCGCGCTTCGACGGGCTCGACCACGCCTTCCACAGCCTGCTCGCATACGGGGCGCAGGCCGAGGTGCTCTCCCCGCACGCGCTGCGCGAGCGGATCGCGGCCGCGGCCGCCGAGACCGTCGCCCTCTACGCCGCCGGCGTCTCGCAGGACGTTGCGCCATTCCGCAGGAAGGAAGGCTCGGCTGCGTGCGCTCACGACGCGACTGCCTGCGCGGCTCCGGCTCGGACAACCGTCTGAGTCGACACCTCGTAGAACTCGACGACGTGCGACCCCACGCCTGCCCGGGCTCGTGGCGTCGAGCGCCTCGTCGCCGCGGTGCCTGGCCTCCGCGCTCTCGAAGAGCGTGATACCGACGCCCTTACGTGCAAAGTCCGGGCCTGTTGCCTCGTGCGGGACAATTCACGGAGTGACGGCCGCGTGACGACACCAACGGGACGCCCGGCCTTCGCCGAGCTCGCGCGGGGGCGCACCGCCTACGCGAAGCGCGCGTGGCTCGAGGTCTACGAGTCGCTCTCCCGCGCGGACAAGGAGGAGCCTCTTGGAGCCGCCGATGTCGACCTGCTGGCAGCGTCGGCGTTCATGCTCGGCCGCGACGAGGAGGCGATCGGCGGTCTCGAGCGCGCGCATCACCTCTACCTGGCCGCGGGTGAGACGCTCCGTGCCGTGCGCTGCGCGGCCTGGGTGTGCCTGAACCTCGCCACGCGAGGCGAGGTCGGGCCCGCGAGCGGATGGCTGCGTCGCGCGCAGCGGCTTCTCGAGCGCGAGCCGGAAGAGTCTGCCGAGCAGGGCTATCTGCTCCTGCCGGTCATGTTCCAGCACGAAGCTGCCGGTGACTTCGCACAGGCGGCCGCAACGGCCGGCGAAGCCGCTGCGCTCGGAGAGCGCTTCGGAGATCGCGACCTCTTCGCGCTCGCCGTCCAGGGGCAGGGCTACATGCTGATCAAGGACGGCCGAGTCAAGGAGGGCCTCGCGCTGCTCGACGAGGGCATGGTGGCGGTGACGGCAGACGAGGTCTCGCCCATCGTCACCGGCATCGTGTACTGCGGGGTCATCCTCGCCTGCCAGAACGTCTTCGAGGTGCGTCGCGCGCGGGAGTGGACGCAGGCGCTCGCACGCTGGTGGGAGCAGCAACCGGACATGGTCGCCTTCACGGGCCGCTGCCTGGTGCATCGCGCCGAGGTCCTGCAGTTGCAGGGGTCGTGGCCGGATGCGCTCGAGGCGGCGCGGCTTGCTTGCCGGCGCTTCCTGGAGACGAAGAACCGCGCCGCGGGCCTGGCTCACTACCGGCAGGGTGAGCTCCTCCGGCTGCAGGGCGAGTTCGCTGCCGCCGAGGACGCATACCGGGAGGCGAGCGGTCTCGGCTGGGAGCCCCAACCCGGTCTCGCGCAGCTGCGGCTGGCACAGGGTCGAAGCGACGCGGCCGCCGCCTCCATCCGGCGAAGCGCCGGAGCGATCACCGAGCCGCTCAAGCGCGCAGGGCTCCTCCCCGCGTACGTCGAGATCGCGCTGGCCCTCGGCGAGATCGAGGAGGCGCAACGCGCCTGCGCCGAGCTCGAGGAGCTCGCCGGGAGATACGAGAGTGCGATGCTGGGGGCGATGGTCGCGCACGCGCGCGGTGCGGTCGAGCTGGCCGAGGGCAACCCGCAGGCTGCGCTCGCCGCTCTCCGCGAGGCGGGAGCGGTGTGGCACGAGCTCGATGCCCCGTACGAGATCGCCCGCACACGTCTGCTCGTGGGCCAGGCCTGCTGCTTGCTCGGCGACGACGAAGCCGGTGCGCTGGAGCTCGAGGCGGCGCAGTCCATCTTCGAGCAGCTCGGGGCAGCGCCGGATCTCGCGCGCGTCGAGGCGTTGCGGGGCACCCCCTCGACAGAGACTCACGGCCTCTCACGGCGCGAGCTCGAGGTGTTGCGCCTGGTCGCCGCCGGGAAGAGCAATCGGGACATCGCCGCGGCGCTGGTCATCAGCGAGCATACGGTCGCCCGGCACCTCCAGAACATCTACGCGAAGCTCGGCCTCTCGTCCCGCACCGCTGCCACGGCGTTCGCCTTCGAGCACGGCCTCGTCTGACCCGCGTGTGGTCAGGATCGACCACTCGCGCTCGGGCGCAGATTGGTGGATCCGCGCGATGCGCCCCGCTTCCGGCCGGCCTACGGTCGACGAAACGACGCGAAGGGGGAAGCGATGGCGGCTGAGCGGTTCGAGACGGTGATCATCGGCGGCGGGCAAGCGGGACTCGCGACCGGCTACCACCTGAAGCGACGGGCGAGAGACTTCGTGATCCTCGACGCGGGCGAGCGGCTCGGCGACCCGTGGCGGCAGCGGTGGCCCTCGCTGCGGCTCTACTCCCCGGCGCGCTACGACGGCCTTCCGGGGCTGGCCTTCCCCGCGCCGCGTCACTCGTCCCCGAGCACACACGAGATGGCCGACTACCTCGAGGGCTACGCGAGCCGGTTCGAGCTCCCCGTGAGGTCGGGGGTCCATGTCGACGGGCTCTCCAGGGCCGGTGAACGGTACGTCGTCACCGCCGGCGACCGGGTGTTCGAGGCGGACAACGTGGTCGTCGCCACGGGCGTGATGCAGCAGCCGGTCGTGCCCGAGTTCGCAGCCGAGCTCGAGCCGCGGGTCACGCAGCTCCACTCGCTCGACTACCGAAGCCCTGCCCAACTGCGGGAGGGCGGCGTTCTCGTCGTGGGCGCGGCCCACTCCGGGAGTGATATCGCGTTCGAGGTGTCGGCCACGCACGAGACGATCCTCTGCGGCCCTGACACCGGCGAGATTCCGGTCCCGCTGGAGAGTCGACGAATGCGCGCCACGTGGCCGGTGATGAAGTTCCTCGCGACTCGCGTCCTGACGGTGGACACGCCGATGGGCAGGAAGATGCGGTCGAAGATCCGAGCCCACGGGGGCCCGCTCCTTCGGTACAAGCCGGCCGATCTCGCCGCGGCGGGCGTCGAGCGCATCGTCGCTCGCATGACCGGCGTCGAGGAGGGGCGACCAGTCCTCGCGGACGGGCGCGTTCTCGACGTCGAGAACGTGATCTGGTGCACCGGATTCCGCCCGGACTACAGCTGGATCGATCTCCCCCTCGAGTACGAGGACGGGTATCCGCGGCAGTATCGCGGTGCGGCCGCGTCACATCCCGGTCTGTACTTCGTGGGCATGCTCTTCCTGCACTCCTTCAGCTCGATGCTCATCCTGGGCGCGGGGCGCGACGCGAAGCGCGTGGCCGAGCAGATCGCCTCGCACGCGCGGCGGGTCGACGCCGGTGCGGGGCTGCGAGCCCCGGCGGAGGAGGAGATCGCAGCGTGAGTACGGGCGCGGAAGGCGAATGCACGAAGGAGGCGGTGCTCGTCTGGAACGGCCTGGTTGCGAGCGTTCCCGAGCGAAGGTCGACGGAGTCGGGAGAGGGAGAGGCCGCGTGCTCCCGCGAGTCGTCGGTCGGGAGCGACCACGATGGCGACGGACGGAGCCCGGGGCCCCGAGCCGCTGATCGAGCCCCGGTCCGTCGAGCCGGCGACGCCGGGGCGTAGTCGGCGCCGCCGCGGTCCCGACGAGCCCGATCCCCTCGGCGTCGTGACGGGGCGGCCGCCCGCTCGGGCCGCTTCCCGGCGGCGGGAGCCTCGCGTTAGGGTCGGACAAATCCGACGCCAAGCGACGAGGGAGAGACGATGAGCTCGAACGCCGACGAGGGCGCGGGCGCACGCATCGACCTGGACGGCCTCCTGCCGGCCGGTGCGGAGCACGTGCGCGCGATGCTCTACGAGGGGCCGTACGGCCTCCTGCCGCGCGACCCGTCCGTCACGATCAACGTCTACGTCGGCGTCCACGCCCCGCACAGCCGGACTGCGTGGCACTTTCACAACGGCGCCTCCTTCTTCGCCGTCCTCCAGGGGCGGATCGAGGTCGAGTTCGCCGACGAGACCCGGGCCTACGCCGCCGGGGATGTCTACTCGGAGCCGATCGGGAAGGTGCACCGGGCGTACAACCCCGACCCGGAGCTCAACTTCGTCTGCGTGAGCTTCAACGCCACGCCGCCCGACCGCGAGATGGTCACGACGATCTCGGCGCCCTGAGGACTTCGGGCAGCCAGGCGCGGACGGCGCCGGCTACGGCCTCGAGGTCGCTCCTCAGCCCGTGGTCGCCCGGAACCCTGACGACCGTGCGCAGCGGGCCGGCGGGCGGCACGCCGAACGGGTCGCGGTCGCCCTGCACGACGAGCGTGGGGACGGTCACGTCGTCGAGCTCGGGGAGGCGGCTCGCCGGCGGCGCTCCCCCCGACCGCCGTCGCGGCTGCAGGGGGAAGGCGAGGCAGAGCACCCCGACGGCGCCCGTTGCCGCCGCCGTGCGGCAGGCGACGCGCGCGCCCAGCGAGCGGCCGCCGACGACGAGCGGCAGCCCGCGGAGGTCGTGCGCGAGCAGGTGGTCGACGACCACGGTCCAGGCGGCGTCGAGCCGGCGCGCGGCCGCGGGCGAGCGGCCGGCGACGCGGTAGGGCTGCTCGACGAGCGCGACGCTCGTCCCTTCCGCGCGCGCGACCTCCGTCACGGCCACGAGGTCGCGTGAGGCGACGCCACCGGCCGCGCCGTGGCCGAGGACGAGCGCGGCCCGCGCCCCGTCGACGGGGTGGAGGTGGGCGTTCGCCGGGCCGTGCGGCGTCTCGACACGGAGCACCGTCCCGCTCAGAAGGCGAAGACCTCCCCTCCCGGCGCGAGCCACGGGTCGACGAGCCCCCGCGCCCGCTCGGGCTCCCGCCGGAAGAGGCCGATGCGGGCCGCGAAGATCGTGTCGAAGCGGCGATCTCCCAGCTCGAGGTGCTCGAGCTCCATGACGAGGAACTCGGCGGTGCCGGCCTCGACGTGGGCGGCGTTCCGGCGCCTCGCCGCCGCGATCATCTTCGCCGAGCGGTCGATCGCGGTCAGGCGCCCTCCCTCGAGGCGCTCGCAGACGAGCGTCGCGGCGACCCCGTGGCCGCAGCCGACCTCGAGAACCCGGTCGCCCGGGCGGATGTCCAGCCGGTCGACGACCGCCTGCAGCCGTTCACTCACACCCGGATTGTCGCAGCGACGCGTCGGTAGAGTCAGGGCGTGGCCGGCATCTCGGCGGAAGAGCTCACCGAGCTCGTCCCGTGCTCGCTCGACCAGGTGCGCCGCCTGGAGGCTCTCGGCCTCCTGACGCGGGAGGAGGACGGGCCGTTTCCGCCCTCCGACGTCCACGTCGTCCGGCTCATGGCCGCCTTCGAGGAAGCGGGGATCTCGCTCGAGGACGTCGCCCGGGGCGTGGCCGGCGGGCACCTCTCGTTTCCGCTGGGGCTGTTCCTCCCCGAGCCCGTCGCGAGGTCGGAGACGTACGAGGGGCTCGCCGAGCGGCTGGGCCGCCCGCCCGAGCTCGTCCGGCGGCTCAGCGGCGAGCTCGGCCTGCCGCCGCCCGCCGACGACCGTGTCCGGGCGGAGGACGCCGAGATGCTGGCGCTCGTCCTCACCAGGCTCGATCTCGCGGACGACGACGAGCTCTCGCGCTTCGCGCGCCTGTACGGGTCGACGATGCAGCGCCTCGTCGCCTCGGGACTCCAGTTCTTCGACCGGACGGTTCGCCAGCGCGTCGCGACGTTCGACCTCGAGAACGACGCCAAGGACCGCCTCGTCTACGAGAGGGCGGCCGGCTTCACCGAGCTCGTCAGCGGCCTCGTCCCCTGGCTCCAGCGCCGGCACCGGGAGCACGCCGTCCTCGAGTACATCGTCGCCGTCACGGAGGGCTTCATGGAGGAGAGAGGGATCACGCCCCGGCAGCAGCGGCAGCCGCCGGCGATCGCGTTCCTCGACCTCACCGGCTACGCGGAGCTCTCGGAGGAGCGGGGGGACGAGGCGGCGGCCGAGCTCGCCGCCGGCCTCGCGAGCGTCGTGCAGGAGGCTGCGCGGACGCAGGGGTGCCGGCCCGTGAAGTGGCTCGGCGACGGCGTCATGTTCCACTTCGCCGACTCCGGCAGGGCGATCACGACCGCCCTCGACCTGATCGAGCAGACCGAGAGGGCGATCGCCGTGCCGGCCAGGATCGGCATCAACGCCGGGGCCGTCATCGCCCAGGAGGGCGACTACTTCGGGAGCACGGTGAACGTCGCCGCCAGGATCGCCGACTACGCGCGCCCGCGGGAGGTCCTCGTGAGCGAGGAGGCGAGGCGGAGCGCCGCCGTCGCGGACGTGGCCTTCGAGCTGATCGGCGACGTCACCCTCAAGGGCGTCTCGCGGTCCGTCCGGCTCCACAAGGCGACGCGGGCGTAGCGGCGGGGCCGGCAGGGCTCCGCGCTCTGCGCTCCGCCGACGCGCCGATCCCGCCCGCGGCGACGAGCGCGCGGCCAGGTCGGGGTCCCGAGACGAGAGCGAGGGCCGCCGCCGGGTGGGCGGCGAAGCTGCCGCACGTCGCGTACGGGTCGGTCGAGATCAGGCCGCTCGTGGCGTGAGAGCGCGCGGCCGCGGGCGGCTTTCGGCGGCGATCCTCGTGCGCGTTGACCTCGACCCCGGCATCTGCGAGCATCGACCGCAGTGAGAGGATCCGTCCACCGGTTCCTCGGGGTTGTCGGACTGCTGGCGGGGCTGGCTCTGGGCTCGCTCGGCGGAGCTGCCGAGAGCCCTGCGGCGTCCGCCTGCATCCCGCCGGAGGACGGCCCGAGCGTCTGCCTGCGAGTGAGCCACGCCCCCGACGGGGCGTCGGTCTCCACCCAGGAGGGCTCGCGGTATGTCTCGTTCGACGCCTCCGTCACGAACGAGGGCGGGAGCGTCGTCACGCACGTGACGCTCGAGATCGCGCCCGTGCTCCCCGCCGTCGGAGCCGGTTTCTCCCTCGTCTCCGAGCCCAGGCCGAGTTCGGGGTCGTGCTCGTACGCGCCCGCGTCGCGGACACTCACGTGCGAGCTCGGCCGGCTTCGGAGCGGCGCGAGCGCGGACGTGGACGTCCTGCTCAGGACGCCCACGACTCCAGGGACGACGCCGCTCGAGTTCGAGACCTCGGTGGACGAGGGGCCCAAGGACGAGAATCCGAACCCCGGCAAGGTGGACACGGTCACTGTCACGGAGGCCGTCGAGGTGAGCGCCGACGAGAGCAGAGCGGCGACGTACGTCCCCCGGAACACCGGGCTGGAGCTCGTGGTCACCCAGGACGGTCGCCGGGACGCCCTCAGCCTCCCGCCGCAGGCGTTTGCGACCACGGCAGAGCTGGAGTTCACGACCACCGCCGACCTGCCGTTCACGTGCCCGGAGGGCCTCGTGTGCCGAATCGGCACGCCGTGGCTCACAGCGACGATTCCCGGCAGCTTCGACCCGCTCGCGGAGTTCGACTTCTTCTGGCCGGCGAGCCAGGTCTCGTCCAGGCAGACGGCCCGGAACTTCGTCCTCTACTACCTCGCGTTCCCGGGCGCCGAGCTCGAGATCGTCTCGGCACGCTGTGACGAGCCGCCCGCCGTCGTCCCCTGCCTGAAGAACATCTCGCTGCCGAAATCGGGCCCGCTCAAGGGGACGCTCTCCGCCACGCTCGTGACCGATCACAACGGCAATATGCGCTGAGCTAGGCGCCCGCCGGGGCCGCCCTCACAGCCGACAGCCGCACTGCCGAGCGCGCCTTGCCCGCGGCCACGACGTTGCCCTTGCGCTCGAAGAGCTCGATCGCCTCCTCGAGGCAGGCGCGAGCGGCATCTCCCTCGTCCAGCAGGCGCAGGACCTCGGCTTGGTCGACGAGGGCGTCAGCCTGCCTGACGAGCGCGTCCGTCGTCCGAAGCAGGGCGACCGCCTCCCGCGCGAGCGGGAGCGCCGCGTCCGCATCGCCGCGACGGGCGAGCACCTTCGCGCGAACCGAGCGCCAGAGCGCCTGCGAGGTGACGTCATCCGCGGCCGAGTACCGCTCCGCGACCCGGCTCAGCTCGTCCGCCTCCTCGGTGCGACCCTGGTCGTACACCGCCCGCGCGAGCTCCCCGGCGATCGTGGAGAGCAGGTAGGCCTCTCCCATCTCGGTGAGCGCTTCGAAGTCCCGCCTGAGGTCCCGCTCGGCGGCTGCCGGATCCCCGGCGAGCATCTCGACCGTGCACGAGTCCTGCGAGGTCGACGCGGCGACGACGTTACGGCCCAGATCCTGGAGCGTGGCCCGCCCCCTCGAGCAGAGGTCGCGTGCACGCTCGAAGTCGCCTCGCATGGCCTCGAGACACCCGAGGAGGCCGAGCACGAGTCCGCGCGAGCGGCGATCGTCGCTCACCTGCTCGACGATCTCGCCACAGCGCTCGATCGCCTCGAGAACGGGCGTCGGGCCATAGAGCGCGGCGACCGCGTACTGGGAGGCCGCGTGGGTCCTCTGCCGCTCGTCGCCGGCGATCCTCGCGTGCTCCACGGCCCGCTGTGCGGCCGCGGCTGCGTCCCCGTAGCGGCACGCCGTGCCGCGCGCCCAGGCGAGCAGACGATAGGCCTGGGCGAGGCCGGCGTCGTCTCCCGCGCCGGCGAAGACCGGAATCGAGAGATCGGCGCGTCGGACGACCTCGTCCTGGCTCCAACCGTCCTTCGAGTGGCTGCCGACCAGGAGCCGCACGAGCTCGGCTTTCGCGAGCAGCGTCGGCTCCCCGGTCGCACCGGCTCCCTCGACCGCCTCGTCGAGGAACACCTCCGCCCAGGCGAACTCCCCGATCTCGCCGAGCGCCTCGCCGAGGCTCGGCAGGAGCTCGAGCCGGCCCCGGTCCTGGGGCGGGAGCAGCGTGGCGGCCCGGCGCAGGAGGTTCGCCGCTGCGGGCATGTCTCCGCGGGCGAACGCCCGCCGACCGGGTGCGGACAGGCGCTCCGCCGCGCGTGTGCCGAGCGAGCGGCCGTGGTCGTCGAGCGGGCCGAGCTCGGTGAGGTACCGGTGAGCCTGCTCGAGGTGGTAGCCGAGGATCTCCTCGTACTCGCTCTCGCGGTCGCGGAGGCGGTTCACACGATCGGCCCAGACGACGAAACGCTCGTGGAGGGTGGCACGGGCGCGCTTCAGGATGCCGAGGTAGGCGGCGTCGCGGACGAGAATGTGGTGAAAGCGAAAGCCTCGTTCGCCGTCGGCCGCTTCGTCCTGTGGACGGAGAAGCTGCTTGCGCACGAGGGCGGCCACATGGGTCGCCACCTCCTCGGCGGCAAGGTCGGGCACGAGTTCCTGCACGGCGTCCAGCGCGAACCTCTGCCCGACCACCGAGGCGGCCTCGAGGACGAGCCGCTCCTCGCGTTCCAGCTGGTCGAGGCGGGCGGCGAGGAGCGCCTGAATAGTCGGCGGGACGGAGAGGTTCGAGAGGTCACCGACCGCCACCCAGCGCCCGTCCTCGTACCGGAGCAGGCCGTCGTCGACCATCATCGAGAGCAGCTGTTCCGCGAAGAGCGGATTGCCCTCGGCCGCATCCACGATCCGCCGGCGCGCGTCGTCGGCGATCTCCGAGCTCCCGACCAGGTTCTCGAGGACGAGCACGACGTCGGCCTCGGAAAGCGGGGTGAGGACGAGGCGCACCTCCTTCGGCCGCTGCGCCCAGCTCGGCCGCAGCTCCAGCAGGACCGGACGCGCCGGGCAGAGCACGAGCAGCGGGGCGTCCCGGGCCGTGTCGACGAGGTGCTCGATGAGCTCGAGGAACGTCGGTTCCGCCCAGTGGATGTCGTCGAAGACCACGACGAGGGGACGCCGTCGGGCGAGCGACTCGAGCAGCATCCGGACCGCCCAGAACACCTCGTCGACCAGGAACTGCTGCTCGGAGAGCCCGAACGCCGACGCCACGCGCTCGACGATCGCGGCGTCGCCGCCGACGATCGTCGAGAGCTTCTCGCGGGCCGTGCCGGGCGTGTCGGCGTCCACGATCCCGGCTGCCTGGCGAACCGCCTCGGCGAGCGGCCAGAACGTGATGCCCCGCCCGTAGGCGAGACAGCGGCCGCGGAGCACCTCGGCCTCGGCCGCGATCGCGCCCGAGAACTCGGCGACGAGGCTCGACTTGCCGACGCCGGGGTCGCCGAGCAGCGTGACCAGGCGGCAGGAGCGCTCGTCGACCGCGCGCCCCAGCTCGCGCGCGAGAAGGGCGAGCTCGCTCTCGCGGCCGATCAGCGGGACGATCGCGCCCTCTCTGGCCCGCTCGGGCTTGACGGTGACGAGCCTGTACGCGGGAACGGGCTTCGACTTGCCCTTGAGGTCGAGTGGTTCGACGGCCTCCACCTCGACGGCGTCCCGCACGAGCCGGTACGTCAGCGCGCCGAGGAGGATCTCCATCTCGCCGGCCGCCTGCTCGAGTCGAGCCGCCACGTTGACGGCGTCCCCGAGGACGAGGCGCTGGCCCGCCCGCGGGTCTCCGGCGACGACCTCGCCCGTGTTCACCCCGGTTCGAGTCGCCAGGCTCGCGCCCCAGTCCCGCTCGAGCTCCTCGTTCAGCTCGACGAGCGTGCGCTGCATCTCGGCCGCGGCGCGCACGGCGCGCAGAGCGTCGTCCTCGTGCACCTTCGGAAGCCCGAAGACGGCCATGATGGCGTCGCCGATGAATTTCTCGACCGTCCCGCCGTGGCGCTCGAGGACCACGCGCATGCCCTCGAAGTACCGGGTCATCAGCTCCCGCAGAGACTCCGAGTCGAGCTTCTCGCCGAGGCTCGTCGACCCCTTGAGGTCGGAGAAGACGATCGTGACGGTCTTCCGGACCTCCTGCGGCGGAGCGCCGGGGGCGAGCTCGGCGCCGCAGAAGCCGCAGAGCCGGAACCGTTTCGGGTTCTCCTCCCCGCAGCTGGGGCAGATCGTCATCGACCGAGTCTAACGCTCGGTTTCCGACGTTCCCGAGGGCCGCACGTGGCCAACGCGCCGCGTGAGCAGGCCAAAAAGGCGGGCGCGAGCGCTCAGGCGGTCGGGTCGCTGTCGGCGAGAACCCGTCTTGCGAGGGCGCGAAGGACCTTCCGCTCGACGCCGGGGTTGCGGTCGAGCAGCGCCGAGAAGGACCGGTTGGTGAGAACGAAGAAGCGAACCGGCGTCCTTGCGGTCACGGTGGCCGTCCGCTTCGAATGCTCGACGAGCGCGATCTCGCCGAAGAAGTCGCCCGGCCCGAGCGTGGTCAGCCGGTTCCCGTCCTTCGTCACCTCCACCTCTCCGTCGAGAATCACGAAGAACTCGCTGGCGGTGTCCCCCTGCTTGCAGAGCACCTTTCCTTCGCCGATCTCGAGGTCCTCGGTCTCCTTGGCCAGCTGGGCGAGCTCGCTCCTCGCCAGGCCTTGGAAGAGTGGGGAACGGCCGAGCGCCTCTACCTTCGTGTCCTGCGAGAAGAGCTGCACGCCCCGATGCTACAGACCTCTTCAGGCGCCTCCCCGTCCGCCGCCCCTCGGTTCGCCTGAGCGTTCTCTCTCGTCCACCGCGAAGGCCGCGCGCGCGGCCTCGTCGAACGGCGTGAGCTCGAACGGAACGAGCTCCCTGATCCGCTCGTCGCGGGCGACGGTCTCGTTGCGGAGGCCGTCGATCAACGGCCGGGCGACGCTCGCCTTCACGGGCGTGACGAGGTGGAGCCAGAGGGAGGAGAGCCGCGGGGTCAGGAACGGGACCTCGACGATGAGCGGGCGACGGCCGCGGAGCTTCGCGATCCGCTCGATCATGTCCCGATAGGTCATGACCTCGGGCCCGGCCGCGTCGAAGGACCGGCCGAAGGCTTCGGGGCGGCCCGCCAGGGCCGTGAGGTAGCGAACGACGTCGCCGAGCGCGATCGGCTGTGTCCTCGTCGCCACCCAGCGCGGGCAGATCATCGCCGGCAGCCGGTCGACGAGGGCGACGATCGTCTCGAACGCGGCGCTCCCGCGCCCGATGACGATCGCCGAGCGGATCGTGGTCACGGGGACCGTCCCGCCGGCGAGGATGCGGGCGGTCTCGACCCGGCTGCGCAGGTGCGGCGAGAGCTCCTCGCGCTCGTCCGCGAGCCCGCCCAGGAAGACGATCTGGCGGACGCCCGCCCGCTCTGCCGCCGCGGCGACGCCGGCGGCCGCCAGCCGGTCGCGCTCGGCGAAGTCCTTGGCGTCGAGGGAGTGCACCAGGTGGTACACGACCTCGACCCCGTCCAGGGCGCCCGCGAGGTCGTCCGGTTTCGTGACGTCGGCGGCGACCGACCTGACCCGGTCCCGGGGCTCGTCGCGCGGGCGCCGCGAGACGGCGATGACGTCGTGGCCGCGGGCGAGCGCGGGGACGAGGCTGCGGCCGACGAAGCCGCTCGCTCCGAGCACGGCGACGTTCATCGTCCGCTCTCCCACACGAGCCGCGCGGCGTAGCGTCGGCCGATAGCCCTGTGGAGGCGTGCCTGCACGTGGAGGTACAGGATGCCGGTCCAGCGGGGCCGTCCGGGGGAGGCGCCGAGGCGGGGGAGGAAGCCGTGGAGCGAGGAGCGAAGGAACCAGGCCTCGCCGGCCTCCTGGACGAAGACGAGCGAGCCGCCCTCGGCCCGGGCGAGCAGGCCGCCGAGGATCGGGAAGGCGCAGGAGACCGACGACGCTGTCGCTCGCGCCTGCGGCGGACCGAAGCGCAGGAGAGCGGGCCCGCGGCCGAGCAGCCGGAGCTCGAGCACGCCGGCGTCGTCCCGCACCCTGATCGCGCGGCCGGTCGAGCGCTCGACCTCCTCCCAGTAGGCCGACCCGAGCCTGCGGGCTCCGGCCGGCGTCGCCGGGACGACGGGCCCGGGCAGCGGGAACCGCTGCTCGGACTCGACGGCGAGCCCGGGCGGGCGCCCGCTGGGTGTCGGAGCCGAGGACATGCCTGCGGCCGCGGACGCGGGCCGGCCGACGCGAGCGCCGGCCGGCCCGACGGCAGCGGGTCCTAGGCGGTGACGGCCCGCTGGTCGCGGCTCCAGCGGCGGCGGATGGCCTGCTGCTGGAGGATCTGGTAGACCGCGGCCAGCCCGACGAGGCCGTAGACGACGCGGCTGGCGGCGTTCGTCTCGCCGAACTCGAGGCCGACGATCGTCGCCACGAGGTCGAACTCCGCGAGGGCGACGAGCCCCCAGTTGAGGCCCCCGACGATCACGAGCGCCGCCGCGAGGATGTCGAACTTCTTCATCTGGTCCTCCTGACCGAGAATTGCTGTACAGACTTTGTACACGATCGAACGGTGATTGTCAAGGGTGGGTAGAAATATCGTCGAGGTTTCTGTATCCTGAAGGCATGACGGGTCGCCTGCGCATTGGAGAGCTGAGCCGGCGTGTGGGCGTGAGCCCGGAGCTCCTGCGCGCCTGGGAGGTCCGCTACGGGCTCCTGCGCCCGACGCGCTCGGCGGGCGGCTTCCGCCTGTACTCGGCGGCGGACGAGGCGCGCGTCAGGCGGATGCGCGAGTACCAGGAGGAGGGTCTCTCGGCCGCCGAGGCCGCGCGACTGGCTGCCGAGGCGGACGGCGAGGCTCCGGCCGCGGCCGGCCCGGCTGCGCCCGACGGGAGCGAGCTCGTCCGCTCGCTCGATGCCTTCGACGAGCCGGGGGCCCAGCAGGCGCTCGACCGGGCTCTCGCGGCGGTCAGCCTCGACACGGTGCTCCGCGACCTGCTCGTCCCGTACCTCGCCGACCTGGGCGAGCGCTGGGAGGCGGGGACGGCCACCGTCGCCCAGGAGCACTTCGCCACGAGCCTCCTCCGCGGTCGCCTCCTCGGCCTCGCGCGCGGTTGGGGGCAGGGCACGGGCCCGCTGGCGGTCCTCGCCTGCGCGCCGGGGGAGCTGCACGACCTCGGCCTCATCTCCTTCGGCCTCGCGCTCCGTGCCCGCGGCTGGCGCATCGCCTACCTCGGGCCCGACACGCCCGTGGACACGCTCCTGGAGACGGCCGGCTCGCTCGGGCCGGACCTCGTCGTCGTGAGCGCGACGACGCCGCAGCGCGTCTCGCGCCTGCGAGACGCGCTCGGCGAGCTCGCCCGCGTCGCGCCGCTCGCTCTCGCCGGCCCGGGCCCGAAGCAGGCTCTGGCCGAGTCCGTCGGCGCCCTGCTCCTGGCCGACGACCCCGTGACGGAGGCGGAGAGGGTCGCGCGCGCGAGGCCCGTCCGGCGGTGACCCCGACGCGGGCCCGCGCCGCGCGCCCGGGATGAGCGACCTTCCCGCGGTCGCCGTCTGCCGCCACGTCGGCGCGCGCGAGGGGTTCGAGGTGCTCTTCCTCAGCAGCGACGACGACGGCTATCGCCTCGAGGGGCACTCGACCGGCCTCGAGGAGGGGGAGGCCTGGGGCGCTCGCTACGAGCTCGCCCTCGACGCGGCCTGGAGGACCCGGTCGGCGCGCGTCGTCGAGCGTTCCGGCGCGGGGGCACGCGCGCTCCTGGTCGAGGGGGACGGCGCGGGCTCGTGGCAGGTGGACGGTGCTTCCGCGCCGGAGCTCGCCGGCTGCCTGGACGTCGACCTCGAGGCCTCGGCCTTCACGAACATGTTTCCGGTGAGGAGGCTTCGACTCGGTGTCGGCGAGAGCGCGGAGGCGCCGGCCGTCTACGTGCGCACCGTCGGCCTCCGGGTCGAGCGGCTCGAGCAGCGCTACGCGCGTGTCGCCGACGACGGCCCATCCTCGCGGTACGACTACGAATCGCCGGGCTTCGACTTCGCCTGCCGGCTCGTCTACGACCGGTTCGGCCTCGTTCTCGACTACCCGGGCCTCGCCACGCGCGTGGCGTGAGACGGCCGGGAGCCGCCCGGCGAGCGGCCTGGGCAGCGTCAGTAGTTCGCCGCCGGCGGGATCAGGGGCGGTCCCGATGGCGGCGGCCTGCGCTTCGCGGGACGCTTGTGGTACCGAAGGAGGTGGTGACCATGATCACGGAGCCGGTCACCAGAAACGGGCGTTCGGCCCTGCCGGAGAGCCTGCCGGCGTCGGAGGAGCGTGCCCTTCGGGAGCTCGCGATCAAGCAGGTGGAGCGCGTGCGCAACTTCAAGCTCCACCTCGTCGCGTTCCTCCTCGGCACGGTGCTTCTCACGACGGTGTGGGTCCTCACCGAGTACTTCGAGGAGCGCACCTGGCCGGACCGGTTCGCGGACTCGCCCGACCTGGCGGGGACCTGGAGCCCCTGGCTCTTCTGGGCCGTCGGCATCTGGGCGCTCGTCGTCGTCGTCCAGGCCTTCCGGACGTACGCGCACCGGCCGCCGTCGGAGGCCGAGATCCAGCGGGAGATCGACCGCCTCAGGGCGCGCGCCTGAGAGCGCGGGCCCTGACGAGGCGTGGGGCGCCGGTCGCAGCCGGCGCCCCCGCGCGCGCGTCGCGGGCATCGTCGCGTCGAGGACCGCCGCCGCCGTTCCGCTCGGACGCGGCCTCCGCCGCCGGCTCGCCCGCGATCCGGTCTGGCGCCGGTGGACGGCCGCCTGGCTGGGCGGCTCGGCGCTCGGGACCGCGAACGGCGTCGTGCGCGAGGCGCTCTACGCCGACCGGCTGGGGCCGCGGACGGCGAACCGGGTGTCGGCGGCCTCGCTCGTCGTCCAGCTCGCCCTCTACTTCGTGCTCCTCGAGCGGCGCTGGCCGCTCCCGACGCTCGGGACGGCGCTCGCCGTCGGTGCGACGTGGGCGCTCCTCACCGTGCTCTTCGAGCTCGGCCTCGGCCGTGCCGTCGACCGCAAGTCCTGGTCGGAGCTCCTCGCGGACTACGACCTCGCCGGCGGCAACCTCTGGCCGCTCGTGCTCGCCTGGATCGCGGGCGGGCCCGCCGTGGTGCGTGCCGTCCGCCGTCGTCGCGGCCGGTCAATCCCGGCGTAGAACGTCGCGAGCGCGGCGGCCTCGCGCTCGAGCTCCCGCCGGGCCCGCGTGGGCAGCGGCTCGAACGGCTCCGCCACGACCCGCCCGTCCTCGACCGTCCAGGTGCCCGCCACGAAGCCGTCGACGAGGAACGTGCTGTGCACGTCGCCGTTTCGCGCGAT
>DASTQA010000093.1:0-24704 GCA_035762005.1 Gaiellaceae bacterium | reverse complement strand
GCCGGCGACGGCGTCCAGCTCGCGCGGCCGGAGACCGCCGAGGCGGCTCACGGCATCGGGACGGGCTCGGTCGCGGACCACTGGCGGGCGCTCGTCGGCGCGGGCGTGCCCGTCGCCCTCTCCGGCCTCTCGAGCAAGGCGCGCGGCGTGGGAGCGGAGACGAGGAGCGGCGTCGAGCTCGCGCCCCCCGCCCGGCTCGTCGAGCTCGCGGCCTGGGCCGACACGACCGTCGTCTACTGACGGCCGGGCAGGACTGCCGAGACGATCGCCCACTCGAGCACGGAGTCGATCGCCTCGGGCAGCTCGCGCTCGGCTCGGGCGAGGCCGGCCGCGAACGCGTCCTCGTCGAGCAGGCGGAGCGTCGAGATGAAGCGCCCGCGGACGCGCTCGAGGGCCTCCGCGCGCGTCAGGCGGGCGTGCTGCGAGAGCCGGCGGACGCGGGTCTCGGCGAACCCCGCCGCGGCCAGCTCGGCCGTGAGGAGGGCGGGCGGCGGGAAGCGCTCCTCGTCGATCCGCGCGATCTCGGGAAAGACTTGAGTGAGCCAGTACCGCTCGAAGTGACCCGGCGAGAAGGTCGCGACGACGAGGCGCCCTCCCGGAGCGAGGACGCGGGCGAGCTCGGCGAGCGCCCGCTCGCGGTCGACGAGGTGGACGACGAGCCGGAGCACGGCCCGCTCGAACCACGCGTCCTTGAACGGCAGCGCCTCGGCAAGGCCCTCCTTGAAGCCGATGCCCCTGCCGGCGTGCGTCCGCGCCTCCGCAAGCATGGCGGGCGAGCTGTCGACGCCCCAGACGCGAGCGCCGCGCTCGGCGAGGGCGACGGCGAGCCGCCCAGTGCCGCAGCCGACCTCGAGCACCCGCCTGCCGGCGAGGTCGCCCTCCTCCACGAGGACGTCGAAGAGCTCCCGCCAGTTGTCGTCGACGGGCCGGAGCCTGTCGTACGTCCCGGCGAGCGGGCCGAAGTCGGGCGCGGTCGCTAGCGGCCGCCGATGAGCTCGTCGGGGTCCGTCATCGCCTCGATCGCGTGCTGCGCGGCCTCGAGCGAGGCCTCGGGGACCATCACCTTCTGCGGCGCGTCATCGAGCGCGGCCGGATGCTGCTCGACCGCGGGATGGAGCTCCGAGGGGATCCCGGCCGAATGGAGGATCGCCTGGATCTCCTCCGCCTCGGCGAGGTCGCCGGCCACCTTCACCTGAACCATCCCCGCCATGGGGCTCGCGCTCCTCCCGCCTCGGTCGTGCGCCGGACTTGACGAGTCGGGGGCCGCCCCGCTCGGGAAACCGAACCTCGATGATATCGAAGTCCCTCGGCACGACCGTCTCCGGGAAGATCTCCCGCGCCTCGCGGGCGATCTCCGGGCCGAAGTACCGGTTCGAGAGGTGCGTGAGGGCGAGCATGCCCACCTCGGCCGCTCGGGCGAGGCTCGCGGCGCCCGCCGCGGTCGAGTGGGCGGTCTCGTCGGCGCGCGCCTGCTCCTCGGCGGCGAACGTCGCCTCGTGGACGAGGAGGTCCGCGCCCCGGGCGGCCTCGAGGACGCCGGAGGCGGGCGCGCTGTCGCCCGCGAGCACGACTTTCCGCCCCGGGCGCGGCTCGCCGAGCACCTGCTCCGGCCGGACGACCGTCCCGTCCTCGAGCTCCACCGGCTCGCCTGCCTGGAGGCGCCCGAAGAGCGGGCCGGCGGGTACCCCGAGCGCCTCCGCCGCGTCGACGTCGAAGCGGCCCGCGCGCGGCAGCTCGACGAGGGCGTAGCCGTTGGCCGCGACGCCGTGGGCGACGCCGAAGACGACGATGCGGTAGTCGCCGCGGTCGAGCACGTCGCCGTCGCGGAGCTCGTGCAGCTCGAGGCGGTACGTGAGCTTCCCGAAGATGCGCTCGAGCGCCGCGAAGAGGTTCCTGAGCCCCGGCGGCCCGTAGACCGTGAGGGGGACCTCGCGGCCGCGGAGGGCGAAGGTCTTGAGCATGCCGGGCAGGCCGAGGTAGTGGTCGGCGTGGTAGTGCGTGAGGAACACCTCGGGGAGCTCGACGAGGCCGACGCTCGACTTGAGGAGCTGGCGCTGGGTGCCCTCCCCGCAGTCGACGAGGACGCGCTCGCCGCCGCGCCGGACGAGCGTGCCGGCGAGCCCGCGGCGCGCCGTGGGCACGGACCCCGAGGTCCCGAGGAAGACGACGTCGAGATCCACGGGTCCAGTCTACGACCCCTGTCGCGCGCTCAGTCCGGGCCCGCGCCTCTGCGCTCCCGTCGCGCCGTCGGCGCCGGTTCTTCGTCGGGCAGGTCCGGACGCCGCCCGAGGAGGCCGGGAACCTGCGAGCGTTCGTCGTCGTCCGGGACCGTCGTCGCGGCCGGGGCGAGCGCCGTCGCCCCGCCCGAGCCGAGGGACCGCGAGTGCTCCAAGCGACCTCTAGGCAGCACCTGCCCTCGCGGGCAGGTAGAGCACGGTGCCCGGGACGAGCGTCGCACCGGCGAGGTCGTTTCGCTCGCGGATCGTCCACACGCCTCCGCGGGGATCGCCGCCGAAGCGCTCGCGCGCAAGCTCCCAGAGCGTGTCGCCCGGCCGTACGACGTACGCCTCCTCCGGGCCGGCTCCGCTCGAGGGCCGCGGGGCGGCCAGGAGGAGCGCCGCCGCGAGGACGGCGAGGAGCAGGAACGGGCGGAAGGCGAACATACGTTCGTCAGCCTACCCGAGACTGCGGACGGAGCGCAAGCCGCCGGTCGGCGGTTCCGCGTCAGTCGAGGCGCACGAGCTCCGGCGTCCCGCCGCGGACGACGGCGAGCGAGTGCCACGGGGCGCGCCGGCGCTCGGTCGGGCTGCCGGGGTTGACGATCCAGACGCCGGCGCGGCGAGCCACCTCCGGCGCGTGCGTGTGCCCGTAGGCAACGAGGTCGCAGCCGGGGAAGGCGGCCGCCAGGCGCTCGTGCCGTCCGGCCGCCGGCCCCGCGTCGTGGACGAGGCCGATCCTCAGGCCCTCTGCCTCGACGACGTGCCGTTCCTGGAGGAGCAGGCGCAGGTCCGGCCCGTCCATGTTCCCGGCGACGGCCTCGATCCGGTCGACTCCGGCGAGCCGCGTGAGCTCCTCGAGCACCGCGACGGTCGTCACGTCTCCGGTGTGGAGGACGGTCGAGGCCTCGCGGAGCAGACTGCGGCAGGCCGCCGGAAGCTCGCGGCCCCCTCGCGGCATGTGCGTATCGCCGAGGATCGCGATCAGGAGAGCCCGTCGACGAAGCGGCCGTCGCGGTAGACGAGCTCGCCGTCGGCGTACACCTCGCTCCCGGAGCGCAGGTCGCAGACGAGGTCCCAGTGGAGTGCGGACTGCACCGTGCCGCCGCTCTCGGGGTACGAGGCGCCCAGGGCGAGGTGGACCGTCCCGCCGATCTTCTCGTCGAAGAGCGTGTGGCCCGTGAACTCGGTGACGGCGTCGTTCAGCCCGAAGGAGAACTCGCCGGCGTGCCGCGCGCCGTCGTCCATCGCCAGCATCTCGCGCAGGAACGCCTCGCCCTGCTCCGCCGCGGCGCGCACGGCCTCTCCGCCGCGGAACTCGAGCTCGACGCCGCTCACGCGCCGGCCTGCGAAGCTCGCCGGGTACGTGAACCGCACGACGCCCTCGACCTCCGTCTCGACGGGGCCGGTGAAGAGCTCCCCGTCCGGGAAGTTCTCGCGCCCGGCACACGGGATCCACGTGCGCCCGCCCACTCCGAGGGTGAGGTCGGTGCCCTCCCCCACCACCCGGATCTCGCGGCGCTCCCCGAGCGCGGCGGCGAGGCGCCGGTAGCGCTCCTCGAGGGCGCGCCACTCCGCGACCGGGTCCTCGTGATCGAGCAGGCCGGCGTGGTAGACGAAGTCCTCGTACTCCGCGAGCGAGCGGTCCGCGTCCTGCGCGGCCGCGTCCGTCGGGAAGAGGGTGACGACCGAGCGGAGCTCGCCCGCGTTTGCACGCTCGAAGTACCGGCGCCGCAGCGGCTCGCGGGCCCGTGCGTGGCGGGCCTGGCGGGCGGGGTCAACGCCCGTGTGCCCCCGCGTGTTCGCGTCCGCCTCGACGGCGATGCGCACGTCGGCGCGCTCGATCTCGGCCTCGCGCAGCGGGCTCACCCAGTCGAGCTGGGCGTCGCTGGCCTCGGCGAGGAGGATCTCGGCGGCGCCGTCGAGCTCGATCCGCAGGTGCGGGTGCCCGCCCGCGGCGAGGACGCGGCGCCAGACCGCCTCCACGAGGGGCTTCGCCGCCGGAGCCGTGTCGATGCAGACGAGGTCCCCCTCCCGGACGCCGGTCGAGTAGTCGACGAGGACGCCCGCGAGGCGCTCGACGCGGGCGTCAGCCACCGACGCCGCTCTCGGCCACCGCGGGCACGGGCTCGGCGAGGAAGCGGCCGTCCTTCCAGACGAGCTCGCCGTCCGCGTACACCTCGCCCTCGTCGCGGAGGTCGCAGATCATGTCCCAGTGGAGGCCGGAGGTGTTCTTGCCGCCGGTCTGCTGGAACCCCGAGCCGAGCGCGAAGTGCATCGTGCCGCCGATCTTCTCGTCGAAGAGGATGTTCCGCGTGAAGCGGTCGATCTCGTAGTTGAGGCCGAAGGCGACCTCTCCGAGCACGCGCGCCCCCGCGTCCATAGCGAGGAGCGACTGCAGGTAGTCGTCCCCTCGCGCCGCCTCGGCGTCGACGACGCGGCCCTCCTCGAAGCGCAGGCGCACGTCCTCGACCTCCCGCCCGTGGTAGAGCGCCGGGAACGTGTAGCGGATCACGCCCTCGGTCTCGGTCTCCACCGGCGTCGTGAAGACCTCGCCGTCCGGCATGTTGAAGCGGCCGTCGGCCGCGAGCCAGGAGCGGCCCTCGACGCCGACCCGGAGGTCGGTGTCCGGGCCGACCACCCGCAGCTCGCGGACGGCGCCGAGCTCGGAGGCGCGGGCCTCGAGCGCCGAGGAGACGCCGCGCCAGTGGCCCTCCGCATCCGGCTCGTGGACGTGGCAGGCGGCGAAGACGAAGTCCTCGTACTCCTCGAGCGACATCTCCGCCTCCTGCGCGTGGGCGTTCGTCGGGAAGAGGGTCCCGCACCACGTCATCTCCCCGCTCGAGATGCGCTCCCAGCGCCGGTTCGAGAGCTTCCGCTGCGCGGCGATGTAGGCGGCGTGGCGCTCGGGGTCGACCCGGGAGAGCGAGCGCGTGTTGACCTCCGACCAGATCGTCGCCAGCGCGTCGAGCCGCTCGATCTCCTCCCACCGAAGCGGCGAGACGTACGTCAGCTGCTCGTCGGAGCCGTCGGCGAGGAGCGTCTCGAGGAGCGCCGGGACGCCGATGCTCGTGTACGGGTGCGCCCCGGCACGGAGCGCTGCGCGGTAGAGCTCGAGCGCGAGCGGCGCGGCGACGTCGAGGGCGTCGATCCTGACGACCTGACCCTCGCGGAGCCCGAGCGAGTAGCCGGCGATGAGGGCGGCGAGGCGCTCGACGCGGGGGTCCTTCATGCGCGCGTTATACCCGACGGCAACCCGGCGAGCACCGCCTCCAGTAAGCGGTCAGGGCCAAAACGGACAGGGTCGTCCGTGGGCAGGCCGGTGTCCCCGGCTGCGGCGGCGACGGCCCTTCTGGCCTCGTCCTCGGAGAGCCGGCCCGTGTTGAGGGCGACGGCCGCGACGCGCGCAGGACGGGCGGGGAGCGCCAGGCGCTCGTAGAGCTCGACGAGCTCGGCAAGCGGCGGGATCCGGTGGCCCGGGACGCCCTCGATCTCGGTGTCCCCGGCCCGGTGCACGAGGACGAGCAGGTGCGGCGCGGCCCCGTGGTAGAGCCCGAGCGTGACCCCGGAGAACTGGGGGTGGACGATCGCGCCCTGGCCCTCGACGAAGAGGAGGTCACCGCGCCGGGAGCCCTCGACGACGAGCCGCTCCGCCGCGCCGGCGAGGAAGTCGGAGACGACGGCGTCCACGGCGATCCCCCAGCCCGCGAGCATGATCCCGGTCTGCCCCGTGGGCACGAACACGGAGCGGAGGCCGCGGGCGCGGGCGGCCCGGTCGAGCTCGAAGGCGACCGTCTTCTTCCCCACCGCGCAGTCGGAGCCGACCGTCAGGACGACGGAGGCGCCGTGCGTGAGGTTCTCCCCCGTCGGGACGCTCAGGTCGGCGGGCGGGCGCCGATAGTCGCGCAGCTGGACGCCGCGCTCGCCGGCGAGCGCGACGAGCTCGGCGTCGTCGGCGAGGAACTCGTGCATGCCGGCCTCGAGGTCGAGCCCGGCCTCGACGGCGTCGCGGAAGAGCCCGCGCCAGACGGAGGGCAGCCTCCCGCCGGCGACGGCGACGCCCACGAGCGCGGTCGTCGGCTCGTAGGCGAGGGCCTCCGCGACGGTGCCGACGACGGGGACGCCCTCGACGCTCTCCCCGGCGCGCGTGGAGTCGAGCACCGCGACGACCGGGTCGGCGCCGTAGCGGATGACGCCGTACGTCGTCTTGCCGTAGTGGTCGTCGCCGGAGTACCCCTCGGCGAGGACGAGGTAGCGCTTCATGCCGGGTCGACGCCGAGGCCCGGGCGGTCGGCGGGGACCTGCACGCCCTCCGCGAGCCGGACGCCCGGCCACGGGTCCTCGGCGAGGAGCAGGTTCCCGTCGAGGTCGAGGTGGTCGCAGAGGCTCCCGATCTGCGCCGCGGCGGCGATGCCGAGGCCGGACTCGACCATGCAGCCGAGCATGACGCCGAGCCCGAGCGCGCGGGCGGCGTGGGCCATCCGCACCGCCTCGCGGATCCCGCCGCTCTTGGCCAGCTTGATGTTGATCCCGTGCGCCCGCTCCGCGACCTCGCGGACGTCGGCGAGCGTGTGCACGTCCTCGTCGAGGTAGATCGGGAGGGTCGAGCTCCGCTTGAGGGCCGTTCCCCCCTCGTCGCCGGACGGGAGCGGCTGCTCGACGTACTCGACGCCCAGGCCTGCCAGCTCGGGCACCGCCTCGAGCGCCTCCTCCACCGACCAGTACTCGTTCACGTCCACCTGCAGCGGGAGCGCGGTCACGCCCCGAACGGCGCGGACGCGCTCGACGTCGAGGCCGTCCCGTCCCCCGAGCTTGAGCTTCAGCCGCCGGAAGCGGTCGCCGACCGCCTCCGCCCGGCGGGCCATGTCGTCGGGGTCCCCGAGCCAGATCGTCCAGGAGGTCGGCGGCCCGGACGGGTCGAGCCCGAGCAGGCGCCAGGTCGGCCGCCCGACGAGCTTCCCGAGGAGGTCGTGGAGCGCGGCGTCGAGCCCCGCCTTCGCCGCCTGGTTCCCCGGCACCTCCTGCAGGCGCGCGCCGATCGCCTCGAGGGCGAACGGGTCGTCGCCGAGGAGGCCCGCCGCCTCGTCGAGGAACGTCTCGGCCGCCGCGACGGACTCCCCGTAGTGGTCCTGCGGCTGGGCCTCGCCGAAGCCCGAGACGCCCTCGTGCTCGAGCTCGAGCCAGAGCACCTCCTCCTCGACGCTCGTCGAGCGGGAGATCGTGAACGGCTGCGCGAGCCTGAGCGTCGCGCGTCGGTGGGCCAGCCTCACGGCGGGTAGACTAAGCGTCTCCGCGCCTGTAGCTCAGGGGATAGAGCGCGCGCCTCCGGAGCGCGAGGTCGCAGGTTCGAATCCTGCCAGGCGCACTCGGTCGTGCTAGGGGGCCGACGGGCGTCCGGGCGGCGAGCTCTCGAACTCGAGCCGGGCGCGCGCCGACCGGGCGAGACGGCTGCGCACGGCGTCCACGTGCTGGACGGGCGTAGAGGAGCGAGTGCTCGCGGAGACCGCCGGCCGGCACCACCGGTCTGCGCTGGTGCTGCAGCGCGAACGTGAGCCGGCGCCAGCGAATGGAGCCAGGCGAGGATGGTGCGGATGAGCCGCGCGTTCACGTGGTGCAGCCAGGCTCGCCGGCCGCGCCTCGGCGGGTGCCGGGCCGGGTGAGAACGAGGGTTCGCGGGTAGAATCGCGTACTCCGGAGATGCAGCTGGTGGACGACCCGCTCAGTACCCATGGCCCGGCCGACGCTCCCACGCCTGCGGCGCGGACGGTCCCCCGCGTCGGGGGACGTCGCTGTCCGGACCGAGCCGCGGATCTCCGAGCTCACCGCTGACGGCCTGACCTGGCTCCACGCGGACCGGCCGGGAGCCCTCGAGGTCGCCTCGCTGGCCGAGCGCTTCGGCTTCCACGAGCTCGATCGCGAGGACGTGCTCTCGAAGCGGCAGCGGCCGAAGATCGACGAGTACCCGGGCTACCTCTTCCTCGTCCTCCATTTCCCCGTCTACGACAAGACCGTCCAGCGCCTGAACGCGGCTGAGCTCGACGTCTTCCTCGGGCCCGACTTCCTGATCACGCTCCCGAACGTCGAGCTCCTCCCGGTGACGTACCTCTTCCGCCGCTGCGAGGACGACGCCGGCCTCCGCGACGAGCTCTTCTCGAAGGGCTCGGGCTACCTCCTCTACCACGTGCTCGACGACCTCTTCGACTACTGCTTCCCAATCCTCGACAAGATCGGGACGAAGCTCGACTCGATCGAGCCGGCGATCTTCGAGGAGCGCTCGGAGGACGTCGTGCGCGACATCTCGAACGCGAAGCAGGAGATCATCGCCTACCGGAAGATCATCAAGCCGGAGCGGGCGACGCTCCGCGGTCTCGAGCGCGCGACGCAGCGGTTCCTCCCCGAGGACCTCGACCTCTACTTCGACGACATCGTCGACGCCTCGGAGCGCGTCTGGGACCTCCTCGACAACTACAAGGAGGTCATCGAGGGCCTCGAGTCGACGAACGAGGCGTTCATCTCGCACAAGCAGCAGTACCGGCTCCAGATCCTCACGGTCGTGAGCGTCATCCTCCTGCCGCTCACGCTCCTCGCGAGCGTCTTCGGCATGAACGTCGGCCTCCCCGGCGAGGGCTCCCTCGGGGCGTTCTGGGTGCTCGTCGGCGTCATGGTCGCGCTCGGCGTCGGCCTGCTCGCCCTCTTCCGCTGGCGGCACTGGCTGTGAAGCAGCTGTGAAGCAGCTGTGAAGCAGCTCTGGGCGCCCTGGCGGCTCGAGTACATCCGCTCCGCCGACGAGCAGGAGGGTTGCGTGTTCTGCCGCGCGCCGGGGCTCGGCGACGACGGCCTCGTCGTGCGCCGCGGGGAGCGCGCGTTCGTCCTCCTGAACAGGTATCCGTACGCCTCCGGGCACCTGATGGTCGCCGCCTACCGGCACGAGGGCGACTTCGCGGCGCTCGGCGCGGAGGAGGCCCTCGAGATCCACCGCCTGGCCGGGACCGCCCTCGGCGTCCTCGCGGACGTGATGGCCCCCCAGGGCTACAACGTCGGCTGGAACCTCGGTCGCATCGCCGGCGCCGGGGTCGTCGACCACGTCCACCTGCACCTCGTCCCGCGCTGGGCCGGCGACACGAACTTCATGCCGGTCCTCGCCGACGTCAAGGTCCTGCCGGAGGCCCTGGAGGAGACCCGGCGTAGACTCGCCGACGCATGGCCCTAGACCCCAAGGTCTTCAAGGCGTACGACGTCCGCGGCCTCTACCCGTCCGAGCTCGACGAGGACGGCGGCTATGCGATCGGGCGGGCCTACGCGGAGCACTTCGAGCCGAAGGCGATCGCGGTCGGCCGCGACATGCGCCTCTCCTCACCGGCGATGGCGGCGGCGGTCATCGAGGGAGCGGCCGACGCCGGCGTCGAGGTGGTCGACATCGGGATGGTCGGGACCGAGATGCTCTACTTCGCCGTCGGCGAGCTCGGCCTCGACGGCGGGATCGCCGTCACCGCCTCGCACAACCCGAAGGAGTACACCGGGATGAAGATCGTCCGCCGGGGTGCGCTCCCGGTGGGCGGCGACTCCGGCCTGCCGGCGATCCGCGACCGGGCGAGGTCGCTCGAACGCCCCTCACGCGGCGGGGCTCGAGCGCGCGTCCGGGAGCACGACGCCTACCCGGGCTTCGCCGCCAATGTCCTGTCCTTCGTCGACCCGGACGCCGTCCGGCCCCTGCGGGTCGTCTTCGACGCGGCGAACGGGATGGCCGGCGCGATGCTGCCGCCGCTCCTCGACCGCCTGCCGATCGAGCCGGTGCGCTGCTTCTTCGAGCCCGACGGCGCCTTCCCGAACCACGAGCCGAACCCGCTGCTCGAGGAGAACAGGCGCTTCATCGTGGCGAAGGTGCGGGAGGAGGGCGCCGACCTCGGCATCGCGTTCGACGGAGACGCCGACCGCTGCTTCTTCGTCGACGACGGCGGCGAGTTCGTGCCCGGCGACTTCGTGACCGCGCTGCTCGCCGCCTCGCTCCTCGAGAAGGAGCCTGGGGCGACGGTCATCTACGACGTCCGCGCCAGCTGGGCCGTCCGGGACACGGTCGAGCAGGCCGGCGGCACGGCGGTCGCGAGCCGCGTCGGCCACGCCTTCATCAAGCACCTCATGCGCGAGGTGGACGCCGCCTTCGCCGGCGAGGTCTCGGGCCACTACTACTTCCGCGACTTCTACCAGGCGGACTCGGGCACGATCCCGGCGCTCCTCCTGCTCGAGCTCGTCTCCCGGCGCGGCGAGAGCCTCTCCGAGGTCCTCGCCCCCTACCGGGAGCGCTACTTCCTCACCGGCGAGATCAACTCGCCCGTCGACGACGTCGCGCTCACCCTCCAGACGCTGAAGGAGCACTTCGCCGACCAGGGGGAGATCTCCCACCTCGACGGCGTCTCCGTGACCGGCGAGGATTGGCACCTGAACGTGCGGCCCTCGAACACGGAGCCGCTCATCCGCCTCAACCTCGAGGCACTCGACCGCGGCCTCATGGAGCGCAAGCGCGACGAGGCCCTCGCCGTCATCCGCGGCGACGGCGGCGGGCAGGGGTAGAGGCGGGGCCGAAGCCCCGCCCCCACATCCTCCCGCTCGTCTACGGATCGAGCAGGTAGTCCAGCGCCCGGTCCATGAGATCGGCCCGGGTCGCGGCCCCGCTCACGCCCTCGAAGCCGAAGCCCATGTAGAGGGTCTTGTACTCGGCATCCGGAGGCGCCGAGGCCACGACGGCCGCCTCGGGGAAGCCCGCGGCGGTCGTACGGATCCACGTGTTCGAGTTCGGGGCGCTCCCCGCGGGCGACTCGGTCTGCAGCCACCCGTCCATCGGGTCCGCGTCCTCCTCGAACGAGGTCGAGCCTGCGCCCGTCGGCGTGACGATGTCGTCGACGAAGACGCCGAGGCCCTGGGTCGCCCAGTCGGAGGCGTACGAGATCGAGATCTCGACCTGCCCGCCTGCCCACTCGCCCAGGTCGACCCGCCACTGCTGCCATCCACCGGACGAGCCGGAGGCGGCGTTCCAGTCGCCGGTCGTGCCGGAGGGATCGCACGTGTCAGGCCCGGTCTGGGTCTGGTAGTGGTCGAGGAACGGGTGCAGAGTTCGCCAGCCGCCCGAATTCGCGCTCAGGCAGCTCTGGCCCGTGTCCTGGGTCGTGTGGCCGTTCAGGTCCGGGAGCGTCGTCCAGTCGTCGCCGCCGGGCGTCCGGGCCTCCACGAAGAGGTAGTCCCAGTCCGCCTCGGTGTCGTACGACGTCCAGAACGTGAGCTCGCCGCCGGCCGCGGGCACGTCGACCGTCCGGGTGAGCCGCTTGTAGGAGACGTCGGCGATCTGGGAGTACGCGTAGTAGTCACCCGTGTGCGGGTCGAAGGGCCCACCGGGCCGGTCGTACCGCGCCGACGCCCAGCTCGTGAACTGCGGGAACATCGAGGGCGGCAAGATCCCGCTCGTCGTGATGAACGAGTTCGCCACGTCCTGGTTGTCGGCGCTGTCCGGACCGTTGATGCTCCAGCTCGTCCCCGCGAACGGCGTGTCGAGGCCGTTCACGTCGTAGATGTCCCCCGCCTCGGTCACGCCCGCGCCGAAGTTGAAGACATAGGCACCGAGGTAGTACTGGAGGAAGTCGTCCGAGAGCGGCTGGCAGCCCGCGTCCGGATCAACGCCGCACGCCCGGTTCGCCTCGATGTCGAACGCGTAGCCGAACGCGTACTGGAAGCCGGCGTACTTGCCCGTATAGAGCAGGCCGCCGCCCTCGTTCAGGTACGCGCGGACCGCGAGCATCTCGTCGTTCGCAAGCCGTGACGCAGTTCCGGCGATCATGCCCGTGTCGCGGGTGACGACGTCCTCGCCCGTGTACCAGACGACGGCGTCGTAGTGCGAGAGGACGCCCAGGAGGCTCGGAGCGGTGCGGTCGTGCGCGTCGACGTCGTAGACGTCGAAGCCGACGCCGTTCGCCGCCAGCGCGTCCGCGTAGTAGGAGAGCAGGAAGGGCCGAGGGCCGGCCGGGTAGCCGCCCGTGATGCCCGAGTAGTCCTCCGCCGCGAGGACGAGGACGTCGTTCCCGGACTCCGACTCGGCCGTGTACTCGAACGAGTCGCTCGTCGCGCCATTCGCGCCCTCGAACCACACCTTCACCGTGTCGCCGGGCTCCGTCCCGGTGACGACGCCTTCGACGACGTGGTAGTAGAAGTCCCCTTCGTCGCCCCAGCGGTCGCCGCCTTCCCACTCTGCGGTGGGTGCGCTCTGGACCGCCCCGCCGTCGACCTGGTACTTGAGCGTGACCTCCCCGACGCTCCGCTTCGCGAGCACCCGCACGGGCTGCGGGTCGCCGTAGGAGACCTCGAACGTGAAGTCGCTCATCGGGTTGTTCGTCTTCTCCGGGTCGACCTCAGAGACGTCGAGGTAGAACGGCTCCACCGTGTTCCCGAGGTGAGACTTCGGCTTCGCTGGGTTCGGCGCGGAGCGGACGAGGTCGAGCGCGAAGGGGAGGTTCCGCTCGAACTCCGCCTGGACGAGGTCCTCGTCGTCCGGGAAGACGAAGCCGCAGCCTTCGCAGCCCTCGTTCAGCTCGGGCGTCCAGCTCAGTGCGCCCGTCTCGGTGTACGAGTAGTCGTCCGTCGTCCCGTTCGTCATGTAGAGGTCGGCCGCCACCCCGGGGTCGAAGCCGGGAACGGCCGGGTCAGCGTCCGTCCCCGTGTAGGCGACGTAGAGCGGATCGTCGGCCGAGGGCGTCTGCACCTGCCAGCCGTACGGGTAGAGGAGCAGGGGCCCGTAGGAGTGGTACGTGAGCAGGAACTCGAACCCGATCCGGTCCATGACCTCCTGCGAGGCGATCACCTCCGGCTCGGAGGCGGGGGACGGACCGCGGTAGGTCTCGCTCGCGGTGATGTCCGACGAGCCCTCGTTGTCCCAGCCCCACTTCGTCTCGTAGTTGCGGTTGAGATCGACGCCGTCACCGTTCGTGATGACGCCGTCCGCGTTGTTGTCGCGGAGGTTCTTCCGCCAGAGGCGCTCCACGTCGAACGTGTACTGGTACCCGTCCGGGTTGGCCGAGATCACGAACCACAGCTCGCGGGTCTGGAGCCACTTGCGCACCTTGCGGTCGTTGGCCCGCCACCGATCGACGAACCAGTGGAGCAGGCGGCGGTTGACCTCGACGGAGATCCACTCGCGGGCGTGGATGTTCGACATGTACATCACGGCGGGACGCGTGCCGTCAGGGGTCCCGCGCGCGCCCTGCGTCATCTTGAGGGCGATGATCTCCCGGCCCTGCACCGAGTGGCCGAGCACCTCGAGCTTGAGGATCTGCGGGTTTCGCCGGGCGAGCCTGTAGAGCTCGTCCCGGATCCCGCCCGGCTCGTCCCACGAGCGGTAGACGTTGTACCCACCGTTCGCCTGGACGAGCGCACGCTCGCTCGCAGACCGGCCCCTCCGGTCGCGCCGGAGCTTCACCTTCACGCCCTCTTCCGCGAGCTTCGCGCGCTCGCTCTGCGAGAGGACGAGGTCGAGCTGCACGCCGGCGGTCACCTCGCGCGCGGAGGCGATGTCGTACCCCTCCTGCGCGAGATCACCGGCGGTCGCCGCATCGACCGTGGTCGTGTAGAGATCGAGTCCGTGCTTGCTGACCGCGAGCGCGTTTCCGCTGAAGACGAGCCCGGCGGTCAGGGCGCAAACCAGCAGCACCCATCGTCTCATGCTTCCCCCTTGTTCCCGGATGGACGAAACCGCGCAAGACTGGCAGATCGCTCGACAGGGGTCAACCCGCTCGCCGAGTAGGATTTCGCGCCATGGAGCTCGGCCGGGTGACGGACCGTAAGCCGCCCTTCAAGTTCTCGTCCTTCACGCGCGTCGGCTTCTCCGACACGGACGCGCAGGGGATCGTCTACTACGGCCGCTACCTCCCCTACTTCGACCAGGCCCGGGTGGAGTACGCGCGGCACCTCGGCCTGCTCGAGCGGGAGGCGGGCCCGGAGGAGCTCGTCATGCGGGCCTCGACGGTCGTCTACGAGGCGCCCGCCCGCTTCGACGACCTCCTCGAGGTCTTCGTGCGCACGAAGCGGATCGGGCGGACGAGCCTCACGAGCGCTTTCTGCGCCTACCGCGTGGACGACGACGCGCTCATGTGCACGGCCGAGCAGACCCTCGTGCTCGTCTCGGCGGCCGGCCGGCGACCCGTGCCCGTCCCCGAGGATTACCGCCGCGCCGTGGCCGCTTTCGAGGGGTCGGACCTGGAGACGGCGGTGCCGGCGTGAGCGCGACGGCGGACACGTACCGGGGCGCCCTCGCCGCCGTCGAGCGGATCGTCAACCGCGAGGCCGAGGCGGACGACGTCCTCCGCAAGACCGTCGACGTGCTGCACGACCGCTTCGAGCGCTACTCCTGGGTGGGCATCTACCTCGTCGAGGGCGACGAGCTCGTCCTCGGCCCGTGGAAGGGCCCGCAGGCGACCGAGCACGTCCGCATCCCCGTCGGCAGCGGGATCTGCGGCGCCGCGGCGGCGAGCGGCGTCACCGAGGTCGTCGACGACGTGCGCGCGGACGACCGCTACCTCGCCTGCTTCGCCTCGACGCGGAGCGAGATCGTCGTCCCGATCTCCTACGAGGGCCGCGTCGTCGGCGAGATCGACGTCGACTCCGACCTCCCCGGGGCGTTCGGCCCGGAGGACCGGGCCTTCCTCGAGCGCGTCGCCGTCCTCGTCTCGCCGCACTGCCTCGTCGGCTGGGACACCCGCGGCGAGGCCTGGAGCCCGTGATCCGCGCGCTCGACCACCTCGACCTCGTCGTCACCTCCCTCGACCGGAGCCTCCCCTTCTACCGCGACCTCCTCGGCCTGACCCGGGAGAGCGAGATCGCCGGCGAGCGCGGTGAGCGAGTCGTCTACCTCTCCCGGCCGGGCGAGGAGCCGAGCGGCAACTTCGCGCTCGGCCTGCGCGAGCGGCAGTCGAGTGCGCACCACGTGCCCTACGACCGCTACGCAGTCGGCGTCCACCACGTCGCCTTCCAGCTCGGGTCGCGGGCAGAGGTCGACGAGCGGGCGGCATGGCTTCGCGAGCACGGAGCCGAGATCGAGAGCGGCCCGGCCGAGTACCCCCAGTACCGCGAGGGCTACTACGCCGTCTTCTTCTACGACCCGGACGGCCTCAAGCTCGAGCTCATGTACGTCCCGGGCTAGTCGCCGGCGCCCTCCGTCCCCCGAACGGGGGACTCGATCCCTCGTTCGAGTGACCGGAAAGGGTGACGGCGTCCCTCGTCCGGATTGACGCCCGCTCAGCCGGGGCCCAGCTCGCGTTCCACGCGACGGGCGACGAGGGCGGCGCTCGCCGCCGTGAGCGGCTCGCCGAGGACGAGCGTGCCCAGCTCGTTCGCCTGGCGGACGAGGCCGTCGCGCTCCGAGGCGAGCTGGCTCCGCGCGACGAGCAGCGCCGCCCGCGCTCGCGTCCCCCACTCGGCGACGCCCGCGAGGCCCGGCTCGCCGGGCTCGCCCGCCTCGAGCGCGAGCCGCGGCCGTTCCCGCAGGGCCGCCGCGAGCTCCGCCGCCCGCCGTCCGAGCGCGTCGGCCTCCTGCTCGGCCGCCCGGGCCTCCTCCTCGAGGCGGGCGGCGCGCTCCTCCGCCTCGGCGGCGAGCCGCTCGTCGACCGCGAGGGTGTCGCGCGCCCGCACGTGCGCGCGCCGGGCCGCGGCGAGGGTCTCGTCGTCGCCGCGGGCCTGGACCGCCGCGAGCGCGCCTTCCGCCCGCTCGAGCGCCTCCCGCGCCCGCACCGCACGGCGCCGGCTCTCCTCCACGGCCTGTGCCGCCGCCGCCCGCTCGCCGGGCAGCCGCACGAAGAAGACCTCGAGCTCGAGCGCGCGCAGGCGCACGGCCTCGCAGTCCTCGGCGAGCTCGTCGAGCTCGGCCAGCACGACCGCCACGGCGTCGTCCGCCCGCTCCAGCTCGCGGAGGAACGCCAACCGGCGATCCGGCATCAGTTCGGCGTCACGCGGAACGCGTCGAAGACCGACTCGATGTTGCGAAGCGCGGTGAGGAGCGCGCGCAGCGCCTTGATGTCCCCCACCTCCGCCACGTACCAGTTCTTCGCCATCTGGTCCTCGACGTGGCCGCCGTACTCGACGATGTTGGCGCCGTGCTCGGCGAACGTCCGGGCCACGTCCTCGAGCAGGCGCGGGCGGTCCCAGGAGACGACCGCGATCTGAACACGGAAGCTCTGCGAGGCGCCCCCGTCCCACTCGACGGGCGTGAAGCGCTCGGGGTTGCGCATGAGCGCCTTGACGTTCGGGCAGTCGAGCCGGTGGATCGTGATGCCCTTCCCCAGCGAGATGTAGCCTGCGATCGCATCGCCGGGAACCGGCGTGCAGCACTTCGCGAGCCGGACGAGGACCTCCTCGACGCCCGGCACGTTGATGCCGAAGTTCTGCGAGGCGACCGCCTCCCGGGCCTTCGGCTTGCGCGGGAGCTTCTCCTCCTCGACGACCTGCTCGGTCTTCAGCCGGTGGAGGACCTTGTTCGCCACCTGCGAGACCTGGAGCTTCCCAGAGCCAAGCGCGAGGTAGAAGTCCTCCGCCTTCTTGAAGCCCATCTCGCGGATGACCTCCGCGAGGAGCGGCGATCCCGCGAGCCGCTTGTAGGGGAGGTTGTGCTGCTTGAGCGCGTTCTCGAGGGAGTCGCGGCCGCGCTGCTCGGCGACCTCGCGGGTCTCGCGGCTGAACCACTGCCGGATCTTGTTGCGCGCGCGCGAGGAGACGGCGAGCGCGAGCCAGTCGCGCGAGGGGCCGCGGCTGTGCTGCTTCGAGGTGAGGATCTCGACGAAGTCGCCGCTCCGGAGGCGGTAGTGGAGCGGGACGATGCGGCCGTTCACCTTGGCGCCGACCGTGCGGTGACCGACGTCCGTGTGGACGGAGTAGGCGAAGTCGATGGGCGTCGAGCCGGCCGGGAGGTTCTTGACCTCCCCCTTCGGCGTGAAGACGTAGACCTCGTCGGAGGCGAGCTCCGGGAACGCGCGGCGGAACTCCTGCGGGTCCGACTCCTCCCGCTGCCAGTCGGCGAGCTGCTTCATCCACGCGAGCTGCTCGGCGTCGGCCTTGCCGCGCTTCCTCCCCTTCTCGCCCTTGTAGAGCCAGTGCGCGGCGATGCCCTGCTCGGCGGTCGTGTGCATGTCGCCCGTCCGCACCTGGATCTCGAGCGGCTTCCCCTCGGGCCCGATCACCGTCGTGTGCAGCGACCGGTACATGTTGAGCTTGGGCATGGCGACGTAGTCCTTGAAGCGGCCGGGCATGGGCTTCCAGAGGGAGTGGATGACGCCGAGCGCGCCGTAGCAGTCGCGCTCGCCCTCCTTCCCCTCGCGCTGCACGATGACGCGCATCGCGGTCAGGTCGTAGATCTCGTTGAACTCCTTCCCGCGCTTGGCCATCTTCTCGTAGATGGAGTAGAAGTGCTTCGCGCGCACGGAGATCTCCGCCGGGATGCCGACCTTCTCGAGCTCCTTGCGCAGCACCTTCCCCGCGCCCTCGACGTACTTCTCGCGCTCCGCCCGGCGCTGGTTGACCATCGCCTGGATCTCCGTGTACTTGCGGGGATGGAGCGTCTGGAAGGCGAGGTCCTCGAGCTCCCACTTGATCGTGTGGATGCCGAGGCGATGGGCGAGCGGCGCGTAGACCTCGAGCGTCTCGCGCGCCTTCTGGAGCTGCTTCTGCTTGCCGAGGTACTCGATCGTCCGCATGTTGTGGAGGCGGTCGGCGAGCTTGATGAGGATGACCCGGTAGTCCTCGGCCATCGCCATGACCATCTTGCGGTAGTTCTCGGCCTGCGCCTGCTCGCGGCTCTGGAAGTGGATCCGCGTCAGCTTCGTGACGCCCTCGACGAGGCGGGCGACGTCCTCGCCGAACTCCTCGCGCACCTGCTCGATCGTCGCGTTCGTGTCCTCGACGACGTCGTGGGCGAGCGCGGCCGCGACGGTCGCGTCGTCGCGCCGGAGCTCGGCGAGGATGAGGGCGACGCCGAGCGGGTGGAGGATGAAGTCCTCGCCGCTTCGCCGCTGCTGGTGCTCGTGCGCCTCGGAGGCGAAGAGGTACGCGCGCTCCAGGAGGTCCCGATCGACGTCGGGGTTGTAGGCCGCCACCTCGGCAACGAGCCGGTCGAAGAGCTCTCGGTGCCGCTCGGCGGATGCGGTGAGCACCTGACCCGCCATGGACGAATCTTAGCTCCCGGGTCTCCGGCCCCGGCCCGTGCCCTCCTAGGCCGCGGCCGCGAAGGCCTGCTCGGCGAGGGCGGCCCGAAAGGTCGCCGACTCGACGAGGGGGCGCCAGCCCCCGCCGTCCTCCGCCAGCCCGAGCTCCTCGAAGACGGCGCGCGCGTACGGGCTCCACGCCTCCGTGCCCGCCTGCCACTCGGCCAGGAGGCTCAGCCGGAGCTCGTCGTAGCGCTCCGGCGTGGCGAAGATCTCCCTGACGACGAGCTGCGGCGTGACCGTGCCGTTCCAGCGGTTCGCGGCCAGGCGGAAGGCGACGTCGTAGCGGCCGGGTCGGCGGTAGCGGTCGAGCGCCGAGCCGCGCCCGAACGCGATCGCCCCCGAGCGCGCCCCGCCCGCCGTCACGGCGAGCCGCAGGTGGCGTCCCTCGCCCACGGCGCCGAGCTCGGAGAGCTCGCAGCCGACCGCGAGGAGCGTGACGTTCGGGTTGCCGAGCCCGAAGGGCGCGAGGCGCTCCAGCTCCTCGCAGAGGCCGAGCGTGAGCTCGCTCCCGCGGACGACCGCGTCGACCGGCGTCACGCGCCGCAGGTCCTCCGCCGCGAGGGCTCCGGCGGCGTGCTCGGCGAAGGCCTCCGCGAACGCGCCGAGGCGCTCGGGCGCGATCGAGAGCCCAGCGGCGGCCCGGTGCCCGCCCCAGCGGCCCAAAAGATGCGAGCAGGCGCCCAGCGCCCCGTGGAGGTCGAAGGCCGGAATCGACCTCCCGGAGCCGGTCCACTCCTCCCCCGCCTCGCCGCCGGCGACGAGCACGACCGGGCGGTGGAAGCGCTCGACGAGGCGCGAGGCGACGATGCCGATGACGCCGCGGTGCCAGTCCTCGCCGGCGAGCACGTACCCGGGCCGCCGGCGGTGGGCCTCCGGCCACTCCTCGACCTGGCGGAGGGCGTCGCGGAGGATCCGCTCCTCGACCGCCTGCCGGTCGCGGTTGAGCGCCTCGAGCTCGCCTGCCAGGCGGCGCGCCTCGGCCTCGTCGGCCGTCAGGAGGAGGTCGAGCGCGGCGCCGGGATGGCCGAGCCGGCCCGCCGCGTTGATGCGCGGGGCGAGCCGGAAGCCGATGGAGCCCGTGTCGAGGGCGGCCGGGTCGACGCCGGCGACGCGCATGAGCGCGCGGACGCCCGGCTTGTCGGTTCGCGCCAGCCGCCGCATGCCGGCCGCGACGAGGGCGCGGTTCTCGTCGACGAGCGGGACGACGTCGGCCACGGTGGCGAGGGCGACGAGGTCGAGGTGGCGCTCGAGCCCCGCTGCGCCCAGCGCCTCGAGCAGCTTGAGGACGACCCCCGTGCCGCACAGCTCGGGGAAGGGGTAGTCGGAGGGACGCGTGGCGACGAGCGGGCAGTCGGGGAGCGTCTCACCGGGGCGGTGGTGGTCCGTGACGACGACCTCGAGCCCCGCGGCCCGCGCCTCGGCCACCTCCTCGACCGCCGTGATGCCGCAGTCGACCGTCAGGACGAGCCCGTACCCCTCGCTCGCGAGCCGCGCGAGCGTCTCGCGCGAGACGCCGTAGCCCTCCTCGAACCGGCTCGGCAGGTGCCAGTCGACGTCGGCGCCGAGGTCGCGGAGGACCGTGACGGCGAGCGCCGTGGCGCAGATCCCGTCGACGTCGTAGTCGCCGTGGACGCAGATCCGCCGGCGCGAGGCGATCGCCTCGCGGATGCGGGCGCACGCCTCCTCGACGTCCCCGAGCAGGAACCCGTCGTGCCCGGGCGGCGCGCCTTCGAGGAAGGCGCGTGCGGCCTCGGGGTCGCCGTAGCCCCGCCGGACGAGGACGCTCGCGGTCGTCTCGCTGAGTCCGAGCGCCTGGGCGAGCGCCCGCACCTCCTCGCGGGGGCACGGACTGAGCGTCCAGGTGCCCTCGTGCATCGTCGTTCCACCGTACGAGGCGGGTCGGACGGACTGCGGGTCGCCGCGGGCGGCCCCGGAGAGCGGCGGTATCCTCAGGTCCGGCGTGAGCGACCCGAACTACACGTCCGGCGACGACTTCGTCGTCGAGTTCCTCGGCTACCGCTTCAGCTTCAACGCGATCGACTTCGAGCAGCGCGTGAACGCCGCCGCCGTGCGGCTCGGGCTCGTGGCGCCCGGGGAGCTCGAGGACGACGAGACGGCCGACCTCGTCGAGCTGACGGCGCACGGGCGCATCGACGCGCCGGCGAGCGCCCTCGGCGAGTACCTCGTCCGCCACTGGGAGCGCCTGGCCCTCGTCAACGACGAGTCGCTCGTCTACTGGCTCCGCAAGCTCATCTTCCGGGGCGCTTGGCTCGACCAGCGGGTGAAGGACGACCTGCTCGAGGTCGACTGGGACGAGGAGAGCGCCGAGTTCGGCTACCGCGATCCCGCCGGCGGCCGCGCGCTCCTCGAGCTCGCCCCCGTGCCCTCCTGGCACGACCTCCAGTTCCGCCGCTAGACGAGCGAGGGGCCGGCGTCGGCCGGCCCCTCGTCGTTCACGCGTACAGCTCGCCTTAGCGCTCGAGCTTCGAGCCCTTGAACTGCATCTTCTCCTTCGCCGTGTTCGACGCCTTGTCCGTGCCGCTGACCGAGGAGTTGGTCATGGCGAAGACGAGGGTCGAGTGGGCGATCGCGTCCGACATCTGGTCGATCGCGGTCGTGCTCACGTTGGCGATCGTGTCGCACGCCTGGTGGTAGCACGGGTCGTACGCGACGCCGGCCATGCCGCCGTAGATCGCGGCCTGCTCAGCCGTCTTGATGCCCTCGGCGCCCGTGAAGAGCCCGCCGGCCGGAATGCCGGCGTTGATGAAGGCGTCGTAGTCCGAACGGCCGTCGAACTCGGTCGGCTCCGTCGCCAGGCCTTGGTCGGTGAAGTAGTCGACGAAGACAGACTCGATGCGGCCGGAGCCGCTCGGGCCGTCGACCCCGAACGCCGACCCGTCTCCGTCGTAAACGAAGCGGACGAAGTTCGGCGAGCCGACCATGTCGTGGTTGAGGTTGAGCGCGATGTCCTTGAGGTCGCGCTTAGCGAGGCTGTCGACGTAGTGCTGCGACCCGATGAGGCCGTCCTCCTCGGCGCCCCAGAAGGCGAAGCGCACGCGGTTGACCGGCTCGATCCCGAGCTCGGCCATCTGCAGCGCCGTCTCGAGGATCGCCGAGGTGCCCGAGCCGTTGTCGTTGATGCCGGGGCCCTCGCTCACGGAGTCGAGGTGCGCGCCGACGACGACGGTGCGGTCGACCCGACCCGTCTGCGTGTCGGCGATGACGTTCGCCGTCGCGGTCGTCACGACCTCGGCGTCGACGGCGACACGCACCGTGACCGCCTGGCCGCTCGTGAGCCGGTTGTAGAGCTCCTCGCCGACCGCGAACGACGTCCCGATCACAGGGATGTCCATCTGCGGCGGGTCAAGCGTCCCGGCGATGACGCCGAAGCGGTCATCGTTCGGGTTCTCGTCGCCCTCGTTGAAGACGACGACGGCGACGGCACCCGCGGCGTCGGCGTTGGCCGCCTTCTGCCGGAAGGGGCACGTGCCGCGCTGGACGAGGGCGATGGCGCCCGCCGGGAAGCCGGCGAAGTCGGCCGCGGAGCAGCCGCTCGTCGAGCCGCCCGGAGACGGGATCGTGATGCCGCCGGCGGCCGCCAGCGGCGCGGTGAAGTCGCCCGCCCCCGAGTAGTCCATGGGCGAGTACTCGGCGTCGAGGCCCTCGGCGTACGTCTTCGGGTCGGGCGAGACGCGCTCGAAGGCGCTCGAGTTGAGCACGAACTGGTCGTACGTGAAGTTCTGGATCGTGACGTCGTAGCCGGCGTCGGTCAGGAGACCGGCGACGTACTCGACGGAGTCCGCGTAGCCGGGCGTACCCGAGGCCCGCGTGCCCCCGTTGGCGTCGGCGATCTCCTGGAGCGCTTGCTCGTGCTCCATGAGGCCGGCGACGGTGACCGCGTTGCGAAGCGCTGTCGTGTCCGGGCCGACCGCCGTCGAGCTGAGCGGCGGTAGTGCGAGCGCCACCGTCAGCGCGGCGAGCAGCAGCGTGAGTTTCCTCAAGAGATATCCCCTCTTTCGGTCGTTGTCCGTGCGTCCGGAGCCGGCCGCCGAGGCGGCCGACCTGTCCCGGGACGGGCGTGAAGGTAGCACAGCGCGGCGGCGGTTCGAACGCCGAGGGGCCGGCTCTCGCCGGCCCCTCGGATGCTCGTGCCGGTCGCCCTCTAGGTCTGGCGGAAGATCCAGAGGCCGCTGTCGCGGTCGCTGGCGAGGACGATCGTGCGGCCGTTGCGCACGAACGCCTCGACGCCCCAGAAGTCGTTGCCGTTCGGGTCGAGGTACCCGCCGGTCTCGACGAGCTCCCCGCCGACGATCTGCAGGGCGCGTAGGCCGCCCGAGTAGTACGAGAGCCACGCCCGGTCAGCCTCGTCCGGGTCGGTGGCGACCTCGTGGACGGTCAGGTCACCGAAGCCGGACGAGTATGCCGGATCGTGGGCCTCCGGAATCGCGAACGTGTCGAGCTCCGCCAGGGTGTCGGCGTCGAACAGGTGGACGTAACCCCACCCGTCGAAGATCGATCCGACCTCGATCCGCTCGCCGACCTGCCCGATGTCGGGCTCGTTGTTCGGCTCGTCGGGATACGGCAGCTCGAAGCTCGGCTCCGTGTTGAACATGTGGTGGTACGCCGTGTGCGTCGTGCAGACGGTGACGATCGGCTCGTGGGCCGGGAACGCCCCGGTGCCGCAGAAGGGCGGCAGGGGCTCGGTCGTTCCGCCCAGGTGCCGGGCGACCAGGACGACGGCATCGTAGCCGGCCATGTGGCCCGCCTCGGCCTTCTCGCCGGGGAAGCACGCCTCCTCCGGTGCGCTCGGGTCCTGCTCGGGGCCACGCTGGAGGACGACGATCTTCTCCTCGCCGGGCGCGAGCGCCGGCCAGGCGATCGAGTCCGCGGGCGGGATCGGCTCCGAGTCGGGACAGCCGTAGCCGCCGTAGACCACGGGCCCGTTCAGCTTCAGGTCGGGGAGCAGGGTGACCGACGCGCCTCCGCCCGTCGGCGCTGTCTGGTACTCGGTGCCCGCGTTCGGGCCCGACGTGATCGAGAAGAGCGTCGAGCGGTAGGCGTCGAAGTCCTCGTCGGTCGCGATGAAGTACTCGTTGTCGAGCGTGAACTCCGCCTGGTGGCCGTTGCCCTCGGGCGTCAGCGCCGCTCCGGTCGACTCGAGCAGCTCCGGGTCGGGGTTGTTGTAGTCGGTGTCGCCGAGGAACACGGCGTTGGCCGGGTCGGTGACGTCGAGCTTCACGAAGCCGCCGTCCCAGTAGGAGACGAGCATGATCCAGCGGTCGCCGATCTTCTTCACGGTCATGTCGTGGATGAACGACTCGGTCAGGTTGAGCGCCGGCTGGTCGACCGCGTGGTCGTTGAGGTCGTACTCGGCTACGAGCCGCGGCCGCTTCGGGTTCGTGATGTCAAGGATGTCGACGTCGGGGAACTCGAAGTTGTCCACCGTGACCACGTACGCCCGCGCGCCGGCATCCCAGGCGTAGGCGCTGTGGATGTCGTTGTAGTCGGCGAAGCCGCGATCGCCCCAGTTCTCGGCGAGCCTCGCCGGCTTGCGCGGGTTCGTCACGTTCCAGAGCGAGACGCCGCCCTTGCCGTTCTTGCCGCAGAGCTCGTTGTTCATGACGAGCATGTCGCCGGTGAAGGACTTCGTCGTGACGGTGAGGACCTGCATGCCCTCGCCCGGACGCGAGTCCTGCGAAGACGGGATGAAGCCCACCTCGCGTGGGTTCTCGAGGTCGCGGATGTCGACGACCCAAGCCCCCGCGTCGGGGTTTCTCTGACCGCCTGCCTCCGAGTTGTCAGGGCACTTCGGCTCTCCCCAGTTGGCGAGGAAGGCGTAGGTCCCCGCCGGGTTGACGGCTACGTCGGCGACGAGGTCGGGCGTCGTCGTCAGGACCGCCTTGCTCACGAGCTCGACGTTCCCCCACGCCCCGGACCCGAGCAGATGACCGTCCGGCTCGCCGTGCTGCTGGGGGTGCGCCGCGGCACCCGCGGTGAGCAACGTCGCCACCAGGGCGCACGCCCCCGCGACGAGTCGCGTCGTTCGTCTTCTCAACGTTCCCCTCCTCCGTGGTGGTCCCCGGGTCCGAGGAACTCCACCGTAGAGCGTCCCGGAGGCGCGGGAATGTAGCACACGTCACGCGGCGTGCCAACACATCGACCGGCCGGAAAGCCGCTAGAAGAGCGCGCCGTCCGCGGCCGCGGCCCCGGCGTGGGCGCGGCCGAGCTTCGTCACCGTGCGGCCGCGCGGCGTGCGCTG
>DASTQA010000092.1:0-17817 GCA_035762005.1 Gaiellaceae bacterium | reverse complement strand
GAGCATCTCCGGGGGACACGCGAGCCGGGAGGAGCGGGCATGGCGCGGATCGAGGGCGAGATCGTCATCGAGCGGCCGCCGGCCGAGGTGTTCGACGTCGTCGCCGACGAGTGCAACGAGCCGCGCTACGACCCGCGCCCGCTCAGCGTGGAGAGGCTCTCGCCGAGACCGATCGGCGTCGGCACGCGCTTCCGCGCGGAGACCGCGACGAGGCGGGGAGCGGCAGGGATGACCATCGAGCTCACCGCCTACGAGCGGCAGCTGCGGCTCGCCTCGGCGACGCGGCTCTCCGGGATGGACATCCGCGGGACGCTGACGTTCGACCCGGTTCCGCCGGGAGGCTCATGCGCTGGCGGTGGCACGTGGGAGCCGCACGGGCTCCTGGGGCCGGCGGGCCCGCTCGTCGCCACCGCCGGCCGGCGCCGGGAGCGGAGGATCTGGACCGGCCTCGAACGCTTCCTCGAGGCGCGAGCGGCCTCGCCTCCCGACATGTGACTCGCCCTGGTCGCGCCTCGTGCCGGCGTGACCGACGACGGCGCGGACTTCCCCGCCCGCGCCAGCACCTCCTACGCACGGAAGCACGCGGATGCGCAGACGGAATGCGCGGTTCGAGGTAACCGGAATCCGTACGGGCGCCGATGGCGGGCCTCGGGGAGCGGGACATCATGGGAGCGACGGAATCACTTCGGAAAGGCGCGACTGACCATGCGGCCTGTGATCTTCAGTTCGCTCGATCTCATCGCGACCGGTCCAGCAGTTCCGTATTCGCGACAGCGGGGCGCGCCGGGTAGTGCCGGCCGGCGCCCCGCGAGACGGGAAGGGGGAAACGATGCGTAGGACATTCATCCTGATGATCGCCGCTGCGGCACTGGCCGTCATGCTGGCGGCACTGCCGCCGACGGCGAGCGCCCAAGGCGAGGAAGAGGAGCTCGGCAACAACCTCTCCGTGCCGACGATCTTCGTCCCGAGCACGGACGGCGCGCCGGCGCTTCGCGTGCCGGCCGGCCCGTTCGTGCCGCCCGGGGCCGACGGAGTAGAGCCCCAGAACGACGGCGGGGACTTCGCCGCCTACTGGGAGCAGAAGACCGACGCGACCTGGACCGCCGACGCGATCCTGTGGAACAACGCGAGGGTGACCGCCGACTGGGGCGACAACCTGACCGAGGCTCCCAAGATCAAGGCGGGCCACACGATCCGCGTCGAGATGGGCCTGCTCCACAAGAGGCCGGGCATGACGGGCTTCGTGGTCGAGAACCTCACCCCCGACCTTCCGGACCGTGAGGCGACCTACGGCACCGACGGAACGTCCTTCCTCACCGGCGCCGAGGGGGCCCTGAGCGCGAGGGTCTGGGACGTTCGCGGGTACCTGAAGATCAAGAAGCTCGTCGACGGCGTCGCCGTGAAGACCATCTACAGCGGGCTCATGCCGTCCGAGCTCAACTCGATCGGCGCGGTCGTCTACGGCTACAACTGGGGCAGCATGGGGAACCCGCCTGCTGCGGGTACCTACCGGCTCGTCTTCCAGACCTCGTGGAGGACCTGGATCACCGGCGTCGCGGACGACAAGGCGACCTTCGCAGACCACCGCACGAACCTGATCGTGAAGCTGGTCTAGCGCGCGAGGCCGCAAGGCCGATCGTCGCTCTGACCGGGATGTGCCGGGCCCACCGCCCGGCACATCCCCTTCCCGTGAGCGGCTGCGTGCGCGCAAGGGCTCCAGGGCGCTCGGACGGGGTGCTCCCCGACGCAGACGGCCCGAGGGACGCGGGCCGAGGCCCGCGGTGCTCCCACCGGAGCCGAGCGAGCCGGCCGAAGCCCTGCCCGCGCCGGGCAGGGCCTCCACCACCCGTGGTGGCTAGACTGGCGCGCTCCGCACGATGAGAACGCTTGCACTCACCGCGGCCTGCCTCCTCCTCGGGTCGGCGTGCGGGGGCGACGACGGCGACGCCGAGGCCTTCCGCGCCGAGGCGAGCGGCATCTGCGCGGACTTCGAGGAGAAGATCGCCATGATCCCGCCGCCCGCCGAGGATCCGGACGAGTGGGCGGCGATCGCTGCCGACATCGGCGACCTGCTCGAGACGGGCGTGAACCAGCTCGACGCCCTCGAGCCGCCGGACGACCTCGGCGAGCGCTACGACGAGTGGCTCGCGCTCAAGCGGGAGTCGCTGAGCGCCACCCGCGACCTGCAGGAGGCAGGCGCCGCGGTGGACGAGGAGCGCATCGCCGGCGCGCTCCGCAGGATCGAGGAGAGCGAGAGGCAGGCCGACGAGATCGCCGACGAGCTCGGCCTCGCCGAGTGCGCCTCGAGCGGCTAGCGCCTGCTCAGCGGCCCGAGAAGCGCGGCTCGCGCTTCTCGAGGAACGCGGCCACGCCCTCCGCGAAGTCCTCGGTGCGGGTGGCGGCGAGCTGGAGCTGGGCCTCGAGCTCGAGCTGGTCCTCGAGGCTCGAGGCCGCCGCCCGCTCGAAGAGGCGCTTCGTCATCGCGATCGCCTTCGTCGGGAGCGCCGCAAGCTCCGCCGCGCGCTCCTGCGTCCGCGCGAGGAGGGTCTCGCCCGCGACCACCTCGGAGACGAGGCCCCAGGAGAGCGCCTCGGCCGCGGCGGCGCGGCGGCCCGAGCACATCCACTCGAACGCGCGCGCGTAGCCGAGCAGGCGCGGGACGAGCCAGGAGCCGCCCGTGTCGGGCACGAGCCCGACGTTGACGAACGCGGGGACGAAGACGGCGGCGTCGGCGGCGAGGCGGACGTCGCAGGCGCAGGCGAGCGAGAGCCCCGCCCCCGCCGCGGCGCCGTTGACGGCCGCGAGCACCGGCTTCTCCAGGCCGCGGAGGCCGAGGACGTGACGGTTCCAGCGCCCGCGGAGGAGCGCGGCGACGTCGCTGTCGCCCTCCCGCAGCTCTGCGAGGTCCTGGCCCACGCAGAAGCCCCTCCCGGCACCCGTGAGGACGACGGCGCGCACGTCTCGATCGCCGGCCTCCTTCAGCGCCGCCGCGAAGCGCTCGTGCGTCGCGCCGTCGAACGCGTTCAGCTTGTCGGGGCGGTTCAGCGTGATCGTCAGAACCGACCCCTCTCGTTCCGTCTCGACTTCGGCCATCGCGCTCCTTCGTAGACCGGGACCTGTCAGCTAGCTTGGAGGCGTGCCGGATCTTACGTTCATCGACGCGCTCCTCGGGCCCGAGCAGCCGGGCGCGGAGGGAGGCCGGGCCGCCGACGAGGAGGCGCTCGACGCCTACTCGCGCGCCGTCGTCACGGTCGCCGAGCGGCTCTCGCCCTCGGTCGCCAACCTGCGGGTCTCGCGCCGCGTCCGCGGCGGACGGGTCGCCACGGGCGGCGGCAGCGGCGTCGTCATCACGCCCGACGGCTTCATGCTCACCTCGGCCCACGTCGTCGCCGGGACCGACGGGAAGGTGGAAGCCTCCTTCGTGGACGGGCGCGAGGTCTCCGCGGAGGTCGTCGGGGCCGACCCGCTCTCGGACCTCGCCGTCCTGCGCTCGGACGCGGCCGACCTCGTCGCGGCGGAGCTCGGCGACGCCGAGAGCCTCCGCGTCGGCCAGCTCGTCGTCGCGATCGGGAACCCGCACGGCTTCGCCGGCTCGGTGACGGCGGGCGTCGTCTCGGCGCTCGGCCGCTCGCTCCCGGTCCGCTCGCGGGCGGCAGGGCGGATCGTCGAGAACGTCATCCAGACGGACGCCGCCCTCAACCCCGGGAACTCCGGCGGCGCGCTCGCCGACGGGCGCGGCTGCGTCGTCGGCATCAACACGGCGGTCGCGGGCGTGGGTCTCGGCCTCGCCGTGCCGATCAACGAGACCACGCGCAGGATCCTCGGCGCGCTCATGCGCGAGGGCCGCTTCACGCGCGCCTACATCGGCATCGCCGGCGGCTCCCGGCCGCTGCCCCCGCGGCTCGCCCGCGAGCTCGGCCGCGGCGCCTGCGTCGAGGTCGTCGAGGTGGTCGAGGGAAGCCCGGCGGCCGTCGCCGGGCTGCGGCCCGAGGATCTGATCGTCGCCGTCCACGGCGCGCCGGTCGAGGGCGTGGACGACCTCCAGCGCCTCATGGCCGGGGAGCTGATCGGCTCGCGCGTCGCCGCCACCGTCGTCCGCGAAGGCCGCCGGCTGACGGTCGAGCTCGTCCCCGTCGAGCTCGAGCTCTAGCGCCCGGTCCGGGCGCCCGCCGCTAGCGCCCCTCGAACTCGGGCTTGCGCTTCTCCGTGAAGGCTGTGAGGCCCTCGCGGGCGTCCTCGGAGGCGAAGGCGAGGTAGAGCGCCTTGCGCTCGTAGTCGAGCCCTGTCTCGAGCGTCGACTCGAAGGCGCGGTTCACGGACTCCTTCGCCAGGCGTTGGGCGATCGGGCCCTTCGAGGCGATCGCGCGGGCGACCGCCTTCGCCTCCTCGAGCCAGGCCTCGCGGGCGACGACGCGGGCGACGAGCCCGGCCCGCTCGGCTTCCTCGGCGGTGAGGAAGCGGCCGGAGAGGATCACGTCCATCGCCTTCGCCTTGCCGATCGCGCGCGTGAGGCGCTGCGTGCCGCCGGCGCCCGGGATGATCCCGAGCCCCGTCTCCGGCTGGCCGAACCTGGCCGTCTCCGAGGCGACGACGAGGTCGCAGGCCATCGCGAGCTCGCACCCCCCGCCGAGGCAGAACCCGGACACCGCCGCGACGAGCGGCGTGCGCACGCGGCGGATCGCGTCCCAGCGGTCGATCCGCCGCGCCTCGTACATCGCCATCGCGCTCGCCTCGGCCATCTGGCCGATGTCCGCGCCGGCCGCGAACGCACGCTCCGAGCCGCCGAGCACGATGCAGCGAATCGCGTCGTCGTCGTCCAGCCCGGCCAAGGCGTCCACGAGCGCGCCCATGACCTCGTCGTTCAGCGCGTTCAGGGCCTCGGGCCGGTTGAGGAGGACGACCCCGACGGGCGCCTCGCGCTCGACGAGGACGACGCTCACCCGCTCTTCTCCAGGAACCGCTCGACGGCCTTTCGCGGCTCCTCGGTCGCCATCGAGAGCGCGAGCCAGTCGCGCGCGTGGTTCACCGTCTCGTGCCAGGCGAGGTCGCGCCAGAAGTTGAGCTGCTGCTTCGTGTAGCGCACCGTCTGCGGAAGCTTGGCGGCGAGCTTCCCGACGAGCTCGTCCACGGCGGCGTCGAGCTCGGCGGCCGGAACCGCGCGGTTGACGAGCCCCCACTCCTCCGCCTTGCGCGCCGGGATCTCCTCGCAGAGAAGGATGATCTCGCGCGCGCGCCGCTCCCCGACCATGATCGGCAGCCACTGGGTCGCGCCGCCCGCCGGGACAGAGCCGTGCTCGGGGCCGACGTGGCGGATGTACGCGTCGTCGACCATGACGGACAGGTCGCAGGCCAGCTGGAGCTCGTTCCCGCCGCCGACGCAGACGCCGTTGACGCGCGCGAGGGTCGGCTTGCCGATCTCGCGGAGCCGGTCGTGGGCGTCCTTGAAGGCGCCGAACCACTTCCAGTACTCGTCCGGCTTGCCGAGGTAGTCGCGACGCCACGCCTTGAGGTCGGCGCCGACGCAGAACGCCCGCCCCGCACCCGTGAGGACGAGGACACGCACCTCGTCGTCCCAGGAGGCGTCCTCGGCCGCCCGAGCGATCTCCCGGAGCATGCGGAAGTCGAAGGCGTTCAGGACCTCCGGGCGGTCGAGCGTGATCGTCGCGCGCGGCGGCGCCTTCTCGTAGACGATCGCCTCGAACCCCAGCTCGGCCGGGTCGCGGGGCGCGGGCCGGTCGGGCTCCGTCACTCGGAGACCTCGGCGAAGTGGACGTGGAAGGGGACGCCCAGCGCGGCAGCGTCCGCGCCCGTGGCCGCGAACTCCTCGGTGCGCGCGGCCGCCTTGAAGGCGTCCCGGTCGGCGAACTCCCACTCGGCGTAGTACGGGTAGCGCGGCTCGCCCTGCGGCGCTCCGAAGACGCGGCCGTGCCGGAAGGTTCCGCCCGGGACGCGCCGGCACAGCTCCGCGTGCCGCTCGTACCGCGCCGCCTCCGGCTCCCGCTCGTACACCACGAAGACCCTGACCACGTCCTCCCCCTTCCCGCCCACGCCAAGTGACACGGTGTCACTTGAGACGTACGGCTCTCGACCGCGAAGGATTCCCGATCCGCGCGTCAGGCGCTGGCCGAGGCTTCCGCGAGCGACTCCTCGAGGAGCTCGAGCCCGCGGTCGAGGTCCTGGTCGGAGACGACGAGCGGGACGAGGACGCGCACGACGTTGCCGTAGAGGCCGCACGAGAGGAGGACCAGGCCCCGCTCCCTCGCCGCGGCCGTCGTCGCCGCCGCGAGCCCCGCGGCGGGCGCGCGCGTCTCCGTGTCCTCGACGAGCTCGAGCGCCAGCATGGGGCCGAGCCCGCGCACCTCGCCGACGGCGTCCACGCGCTCCGCGATCGCCTCGAGCGCGGAGCGGATGCGCTCGCCGAGCTCCCGCGCGCGGCGCTGGAACGACTCGCCGGCGACCTCGTCGAGGACGGCCGCGGCGGCCGCGCAGGCGAGCGGGTTCCCGCCGAAGGTGCCGCCGAGCCCGCCGGCCGGGACGGCGTCCACGAGCTCGCTCCGGCCCGTGAGGCCGGCGAGCGGCAGGCCGCCCCCGAGCGACTTGCCGGAGACGAGGAGGTCGGGCTCGACGCCGTAGTGCTCGATCGCCCAGACGGGCCCGGTGCGCCCGACCCCGCTCTGCACCTCGTCGTCGACGTACACGATCCCGTGGCGGTCGCAGAGCGCGCGCAGACGAGGGGGGAAGTCGCGCGGCATCGGGATGAACCCGCCTTCGCCCTGGACGGGCTCCAGGACGACGCATGCGACCGCCTCGGGATCGACCTCGGACTTGAAGAGCGCCTCGAGCCCCGCGATCGCGTCGTCGCTCGTGACGCCGCGGTACGGGTAGGGCGCGGGGGCGCGGTAGACCTCGGGCGGGAAGGGCCCGAAGCCGCGCTTGTAGGGGACGACCTTGCTCGTCATCGCCATCGTCAGGAGCGTGCGGCCGTGGAACGCCCGGTCGAACACGACGACGGCGGGCCGGCCCGTGGCCGCGCGGGCGACCTTGACGGCGTTCTCGACGGCCTCGGCGCCGGAGTTGAGGAGGAGGCTCCGCTGCTCGCCGCCGCGACACGGGCTGAGCTCCGCCAGGCGGCGGCACACCTCGACGTAGGGCTCGTACATGCCGACCATGAAGCACTGGTGGAGGTAGCGGTCGGCCTGCTCGTGGATCGCGGCGACGGCGGCGGGGAGCCCGTGCCCGGTGTTCTGGCAGCCGAGCCCGCCGGCGAAGTCGATGTACGTGCGGCCGTCCACGTCCTCGATCCGCGCGCCCTCGGCGCGCGCGACGACGAGCGGCGGCGTCGCGACCCCCGCGGCGACGTAGCGCTCGCGCGCCTCGACGACCGCGTCGGTGACGCTGCGCTCGCGGAGGGACATGCGGCGAGGCTACTCCCGCAGGCGAACGGCGACCATGGCCCGCGCGGCCCAATCGCGGGCGCTATCCTCGCCGCCGTGTCGGCGACCTCGGTCGCGGTGCTCCTGTCCGTCGTGGCCGGTCTCGCCGGCTCGATCCAGGTTGCCATCAGCGGCGCCTTCGGGAAGCGCATCGGCGTCCTCGAGGCGACCGCGTTCGGGTCGATCGGCGCGGCGCTCATCGTGTGCGCGGCCGTGCTCATCGCGCGGCAGAGCTTCGGCGGCGTCGCCTCCGGCCTCCGCGAGCCGCCGTGGCTCTGGCTCGGCGGCGCGATGGGCGCGATCGTCGTCACGACGATCACCTTCACGGCCCCGCGCATCGGCACGTTCGCGACGATCGGGCTCCTCATCGCCGGCCAGCTCGCCATGGGCGTCGTCATCGACGCCGCTGGCCTCTTCGGCCTCGAGCGGATCCCGGTCACCCCGGCGCGCGTCGTCGGGCTCGCGCTCCTCGCGGCCGGCGCGCTCCTCGTCCTCAAGCGCTAGCCGGCGCCGCCCTCCCGGCGGGAGCCGCTAGAGGCCCCAGGGGTTCGACGGGCGGGCGCCCGTCGAGACGAGGACGCTCTTCGTCTCCAGGTACATCTGCAGCGTCTCGAGCGCCTGCTCGCGGCCGAACCCCGACTGCTTGTAGCCGCCGAAGGGAACGCCCGGGAAGGCGCCGTAGGGGAGGTTGATCGTGAACGTGCCCGACTTGACGCTGCGCGCGAGGCGGTGCCCGCGCGCCGGGTCCTGCGTCCACACGGTGGCGACGAGGCCGTAGCGGACGTCGTTGGCGATCCGCACCGCCTCCTTCTCGTCGGCGAACGGGATCACGGCGAGCACGGGCCCGAAGATCTCCTCCTGGGCGACCGTCTGCTCCGCGCCGACGGCCGCGAGCACGGTCGGCGGGTAGAACGCCCCCTCGCCGTCGCCCGGCTCACCGCCCGTCACGACCTCGGCGCCCTGCTCGCGCCCGGTCTCGACGAAGCCGTGCACCTTGTCGCGGTGGCGTCGGGAGATGAGGGAGCCCATCTGCGTCTCGGCGTCGAGCGGGTCGCCGACCCGCACGGCGGCGGCCTTCTCGGTCACGAGCCGCACGACGTCGTCGTAGGCCGACTGCTCCACGAGCAGGCGCGAGCGGGCGTCGCAGCTCTGGCCGGCCGCGTAGTAGATGCCGTAGGCCGTGGAGGCGACCGCGTCCTCGAGGTCGGCGTCCGCGAAGACGATCGCCGGGCTCTTGCCGCCGAGCTCGAGCGACACGCGCTTCACGGGGTCGGCGGCGAGGCGCATGATCTCGGACCCCGTCGCGGTCGAGCCCGTGAACGAGACTTTGTCGACGCCCGGGTGGCGCACGAGGTGCGCGCCGGTCGTCGGCCCGTCGCCCGGGACGACGTTCAAGACGCCGGGCGGGATGCCGACCTCGACCGCGAGCTCGGCGAGCCTGAGCGCCGTCAGCGGCGTGGCCGGGTCCGGCTTGAGCGCGACCGTGCAGCCGGCGGCGAGCGCCGGGGCGAGCTTCCAGGCCGCGAGCATGATCGGGTAGTTCCAGGGGACGATCTGGGCGCAGACGCCGACCGGCTCCTTGAGCGTGTACGAGAGGATCGAGCCGCCGATCGGGCGTGTCGCCCCCTCGATGGAGCCGACCGCCGAGGCCATGTAGCGGAAGCTCTCCGCGGCGACGGCGACCTCCGCCTTCGTGGACGAGAGCGCCTTGCCGACGTTGCGCGTCTCGAGCTCGGCGAGCTCCTTGCGGTTGGCGACGATCGCGTCGGCGAGAGCATGGAGGAGGCGCGACCGCTCGTTCGGGGGCGTCTTGCCCCAGGGGCCCGCGAGGGCGGCGCGCGCCGCCTCGACGGCGCGGTCGACGTCGCCCGGCCCCGCGACCGCCGCCCGCGCGAGCGGTGTCCCCGTGGCCGGCTCGGCGAGGTCGCGAACCTCCCCGTCCGCGGGCTCGGCCGCCTCGCCGTCGATGAAGAGCCCGTACTCCCTGCCTGCGACGACCGCCATCGGGCGCCACGATAGCGGCGAGGCGTCGAGTGGGTCGCGTACAGTCGGGGCCGTGGCGCAGGCGAGGATCTTCCTCTTCGGAGCCGCGGTGCTCTACCTCGTGGGCGTCGTCGTCCAGTTCTTCCTCGCCGGGCTGGGGACCTTCGGCGCCACCGACTTCGGCCCGCACCGCGGGCTCGGGCTCGCGCTCGGCCTCCTCTCGCTCGTCGTGGCGGTGCTGGCGGTCGTCGGCAAGGTGCCCCGCTTCCTGCTCGCTCTGGCCGTGGTCCTCCTCGGTCTCAACGTCCTCCAGCTCGGCCTCGCTCGCGTCGACGTCGACGAGATCGCCGCGCTCCACGCCGTGAACGCGCTCGTCGTCGTCGGCGTCGCGTACGAGGTCGTGCAGCGGTCGCGGAGGTACTTGACCTCCAAGCTCGCGGACTAGCGCTCGAACAACGCGGCCTGGCCCTGGCCGACGCCGACGCAGAGCGTCGCCAGGCCGTAGCGTCCCCCGCGGCGCCGGAGCTCGTGGAGGAGGGTGACGACGAGACGCGCCCCGCTCATCCCGAGCGGGTGGCCGATGGCGATGGCGCCGCCGTTGACGTTCACCTTCTCCGGGTCGAGCCCGAGCTCGCGGATCACCCGCAGGCTCTGCGAGGCGAATGCCTCGTTCAGCTCGACGAGGTCGAGCGCGCCGACGTCGATCCCGGCGCGGTCGAGGAGCTTGCGGACGGCGGGGATGGGGCCGATGCCCATGACCCGCGGGTCGACGCCGGCGACCGCGCTCCCCGCGAAGCGGCCGAGCGGCTCGACGCCGAGCTCCGCCGCCTTCTCGGCGCTCGCGACGACGAGCGCCGCCGCACCGTCGTTGACGCCGCTCGAGTTGCCGGCGGTGACCGTGCCGTCGCCGCGGAACGCGGGCCGGAGCGCCGCGAGCTTCTCGGCGGAGGTGTCGGGTCGCGGGTGCTCGTCGCGCGCGACGTCGCCGACGGGGACGAGCTCCTCGTCGAAGCGCCCGCTCTCGGTCGCCTCGGCATGCCGGCGCTGGCTCCGGAGGGCGAACGCGTCCTGCTCCTCGCGCGAGATGCCGTAGCGCTCGGCGACGTTCTCCCCCGTCTCCCCCATGGACTCGAGCGGGAACATCGCCTCCATGCGCGGGTTCGGGAAGCGCCAGCCGAGCGTCGTGTCCCAGACGGTCTGGTTGCCGCGCGGGAAGGCGCGCTCGGGCTTCGCCACGACGAGCGGCGCGCGGCTCATCGACTCGACGCCGCCGGCGACGAAGAGGTCGCCGTCCCCGGCGCGCACCGCGTGACAGGCCGAGACGACCGCCGAGAGGCCCGAGGCGCAGAGGCGGTTGACCGTCGCGCCCGCGACCTCCTGCGGGAGCCCGGCGAGGAGCGCGGCCATGCGGGCGACGTTGCGGTTGTCCTCGCCGGCCTGGTTCGCCGCCCCGAGGTAGACGTCCTCGATCTCGCCCGGGGCGACTCCCGCGCGCGCGACCGCTTCGCGGACGACGAGCGCGGCGAGGTCGTCCGGGCGCTCGCCGGCGAGAGCGCCGCCGTAGCGCCCGACCGGGGTGCGGACGGCAGAGAGGATGACGGCCTCTGGCACCGGAGCAAGTGTATTCGCGCCGGTTCGGGCCGCCCCGCCGGCGGAGTGCTAGCCGACGAACTCGACGCGGACCGGTCGCTCGAAGGCGCCGATCTCCTCGCCTCGGCGGAGGAGCTCGGCGACGGCCTGGCGCCCCTCCTCGCCGTAGTCCTCCGTCAGCTCGTTCACGTACATGCCGACGAAGCGGTCGGCGAGGTCGGCCGAGAGCCCGCGCCCGAACTGCATCGCGTAGGCGAGCGCCTCGTCCCGGTTGGCGAGGCCGGCGCGGATCGAGTCGCGCAGGACGTCCGAGAGCTCGCGGAGCTTCTCCGCCCCGATGTCGCGACGCGCGACGTTGATGCCGAGCGGCAGCGGCAGGCCCGTCTCCAGGAGCCACCACTCGCCGAGGTCGACGACGCGCTCGAGGCCGCGCTTGCCGTAGGTGAGCTGGCCCTCGTGAATGAGGAGGCCCGCGTCGGCACGGCCCTCCTCGACCTCCTCCATGATGCGGTCGAACGGCACCTCGCGGTGGCGGAACTCGCCACCCAGGTACATGCGGAGGACGAGGAAGGCGGTCGTCATGCGGCCGGGGACGGCGATCTCGGCGGCGGGGAGGTCCGCGCGTGCGAGCGGACGCTTCGACACGACGACGGGGCCGTAGCCGGAGCCCATGCTCGCCCCGTGCGGGAGGATGACGTAGCCGTCCTGCACGAACGGGTACGTATGGAGCGAGATGGCCGTCACCTCGAGGCGTCCCTCGAGCGCCCACTCGTTCAGCGTCTGGATGTCCTCGAGGACGTGCTCGAACTCGAAGCCCCTGGCGTCCGTCCGGCCGGAGGCGAGGCCCCAGAACATGAACGCGTCGTCGGGGTCGGGGCTATGTCCGAGGCGAATGCGCAGGAGGGCGCGAGGCTAGCAAGCTCCGGGGGTGTCCGCCGACCGGACCGCGACTAGAATTGAGACGTGTCTAAACCTGATCTCTCGGCCGCGATCCAGGACTACCTGAAGGAGATCTACAAGCTCCAGTCGGAGGGGACCCGGCCGACGACGAGCGCGATCGCGCGCCGCCTCGGGGTCGCGCCCTCCTCGGCGACGTCGATGGTGAAGAAGCTCGCGGTGCTCGGGCTCGCCGAGCACGCGCCGTACCGCGGGGTCGAGCTCTCGGAGGCGGGCACGAGGATCGCGCTCGAGGTCGTCCGGCACCACCGCCTGCTCGAGGTCTACCTCGCCGAGACGCTGAACCTCTCCATCGACGCGGTGCACGCGGAAGCGGACCGGCTCGAGCACGTCCTCTCGGAGGAGCTCGAGGCGCGCATCGACGAGCAGCTCGGCTTCCCGACGCACGACCCGCACGGCGACCCGATTCCCGACGCCGGGCTGCACCTGCGCACGGCCGAGCTTCGCTCCCTCGACGCGCTCGAGCCGGGGGAGGAGGCGACGGTCAGGCGGGTCCCGGACGACGACTCGGATCTGCTGCGCTACCTCGCCCGTCTGCGGCTCGTCCCGGGCGGGCAGGTGACGATGCGCCGCTGCGAGCCCTTCGACGGGCCGCTGACGGTGCTCGTCGACGGGACGGAGCACGCCATCTCGCGCGAGCTCGCGATGCAGATCGGGATCGCCTAGGCGAGCGCTGGCCGGCGCGAGGCGGCAGCCCGGGTCGGCACGATCTCGTCACCTCCCGTGCCCCACGGGTGCGCTCTTCCTCGTTGCGCTCGTGGCGGAGGGAGGCCCGCGGCCGGCCCCAGGGGACGAGCGCGGGCGGGCTCAGTGCTGGTGGCCGAAGAACCAGCGCTCGAGCGGCTTCAGGAGCTCGTCCTCGGCGAAGAGCGGCACCGACTCGTCGACGCCCTCCTCCGCCGAGACCTCGAGGTCGTCGCGCAGCGCGTTGTTCGCCGCCTCGAGCGCGTCGCCCATCTCGTAGCCCTGGAAGACGTAGTCGTCCGGCCGCGGGCGCGGCGTGCGCCGGTTGCCGATGTCGATCGCGCGCCCCACGGCCCAGAGGGCGCCCGGCCGACGCTCGATCCACACGAGGATCTGCTCGCGGCGACCGTCGTCGCCGACCCCGTGCAGGACCCGCTCGGCGAATCGCATGCCCTCAGGCTCCACCGAGGCAAGGATACAATCGCGGCGTGGGCTTCTTCTCCCGACTCTTCGGCAGGCGCGACGAGGCTGCGTCCGAGGCGCCGCGGGGCATCTCGAAGGAAGAGGGCCTGGCCGCCTACATCGTGCGCGAGCACAGGCAGGGACGCTCGCTCACCGAGATCCTCGACGACCCGTACCTCAAGAACCGCGCGACGGAGGAGCAGCGCCTACGCCTCCTCGAGCGGCCCGAGGTGATCCGGGCCGTTGGCGAGGACACGGCGGCGATGGCCGCCGAGCAGGTCCGCGAAGGCTCGTAGCGACCGGACGCCGGCCGCTCAGGCCTCGCCGGTGACGAGCGCGACCGCGAAGCCGTCGTAGCCCTTCGCGCCGACGGTCTGGACGACCGTCGCGCTCACCTTCGGCTCGGCCGCAAGGAGCTCGAGGAAGCGGCGGGCCCCGCGCACGCGCGGATCGTCGGCGGCCGGGTCGGCGACCGCGCCGCCGCGGACGACGTTGTCCGCGACGATCAACGTCCCTGGGCGCGACAGGCGGAGCATCCAGGCGAGGTAGTCCGGATAGCCCTCCTTGTCGGCGTCGAGGAAGACGAGGTCGAACGGGCCACCGCCCTCCTCGGCGAGCCCGGCGAGGGACCCGAGCGCGGGGCCGACGCGGAGGTCGACGAGGTCGACGAGGCCCGCGCGGACGATGCTCGCGCGTGCGACGTCGGCGTGCTCGGGCCGGAGCTCGAGGGTGACGAGCCGCCCCCCGGGCGGGAGCGCGCGCGCGAGCCAGATCGTGCTGTACCCGCCGAGCGTCCCGAGCTCGAGGATCGTGCGGGCGCCGTGGAGCCGGGCGAGGAGGTAGAGCAGCTTGCCCACGCTCGGCGTCACCTGGATCGCGGGCAGGCCGGCGTCCACCGCGGCCTCGAGAGCGCCCTCGAGCGCCGGGTCGCGGGGGACGAAGAGTCCGGTGACGTAGTCGTCGACCGCCGTCCACCGCTCCGCCGTCACAGCTCGACTCCCAGCCCGCGCTCGCGCGCGCGCTCGAGCACGAGCGCCGCCACGGCGACGTCCTCGGCCGCGATGCCGAGGCTCTTGAAGAGGACGATGTCGTCGTCGCCCTGCCGGCCCGCGAGGTCCCCCGCGACGACCTCCGAGAGCTCGTGCACCTCGAGCCAGTCGAGGACGCCCCTGTCGATCGGCTCGACGAGGTCGCCCGCCTCGATGCGCGCCTGCTCGACGGAGTCGCAGCAGACGAAGGTCGCCCGCTCGAGGACGGCGTTGTCCAGCTCGCGGGCGCGGATACGGTTCGCCCCGGCCGCGCAGACGAGCGCCCCCGGCCGGAGCCACTCCCCCCGGAGCACCGGGTCGCGGGAGGTCGTGATCGTCACGACGACGTCGGCCTCGGCGGCGTCGCGGTTGTAGTCGCCCGGCTCGCAGTCGAGGCGGCGGCAGAAGTCCCGCAGGCGCTCCTCGTTCCGGGAGTACGCGACGACGCGCTCGATGCCCGGGAGAGCCGCGCGGACGCAGGCGACCTGCGTCTCCGCCTGGCCACCCGTCCCGATCACGCCGAGCGTGCTCGCGCCCGGCCGGGCCAGGTGGCGCGCGGCGACCCCGCTCGCGGCGCCGGTCCGCAGCCGTCCCAGCAGGTCCGCCTCGACGAGCGCGAGCAGCTCCGGCCGGTCGGCCGCGAAGAGCGCGACGACGAAGCGCGCGCCCCCGGCGAAGCCGGCATACGTCTTCGTCCCGGCCGCGCCGAGCTCGAGGTCGGCCGCGCCCATCACGTGCAGGAGCCCGTCCTGGAGCGGGAGCCGGGAGCGCGGGAGGTTCCGGACCGCCCCGCGCGCGAGCCGGGCGAAGCACCCCTCGATCGCCTCGACCGCGTCCGCGGGGCCGAGGAGCTGCTCGACGTCGGCTTCGCGAAGGTAGAGCGCCACGGGGCCGGATAGTCTAGGCGGGTGGAGCGGGCGGCCATCGTGACGGGCGCCTCGAGCGGCATCGGGCTGGGCATCGCCCGCGCCCTCGCCGAGGACGGCTACGGGGTCGCGCTCGCGGCGCGCCGTGCGGGCCTCCTCGAGGAGGCGGCCGGTGAGATCGGCGAGGCCGCGGTGCCCGTGCCGACCGACGTGACCGACGCGCGCGCCGTCGCCGGGCTCGTCCGCACCGCCCTCGACCGCTTCGGGCGCCTCGACGTCGTCGTCACCTCGGCCGGCGTCGGCCACTGGGCTCCCCTGGAGCAGGTCGACGAGGAGGCCTGGGACGAGACGATCGACGTCAACCTCAAGGGCACGTACCTCGTCGCCCGCGCGGCCCTCCCTCACCTGCGCGAGAGCAGCGGGTACCTGATCACGCTCTCGTCGGTGTCCGGGACGATCGGGCAGGCGGGAGGCACGGCCTACAACGCCTCCAAGTGGGGCGTCCGCGGCTTCACGCACTCGCTCCTGCGGGAGGCCCGCGACGACGGCGTCCGGGCGACGGCGGTCTGCCCGGGCCTCGTGGCGACGCCCATGGTCGGCCGTGCCGAGAGCGGAGACGTGATCGCGGTCTCGGACGTCGTCGCGACCGTCCGCTGGCTCCTCGCCCTGCGGCCGGTCGTCCAGGTGAGGGATGTCGTCCTCGAGCGGACGCTGGCATAGCGTCCCGGAGTCGGCGCTCGTGGCCGACCGCGCCGTCGTCCGGGCGGGGGGGCGCACGATCCTCCTCCTCCGGGTCGGCGCGGAGATCCACGCCCTCGACAACGCCTGCCCGCACGAGGGCAACCCGCTCGCGGACGGCCTCGTGCTCGGCGACACGCTCGAGTGCGCCTACCACGGCTGGCGCTTCGACGTGGCCACCGGGGCCTGCCTCCTGGGCGCGAGGGCCGCGCGCAGGTATCCGGTCGAGCTGCGCGGCGGCGAGATCCGGATCCGCCTGGACGACGCTGGAGAAATTTGACTGCCGTAGCCGCGTGTGGGACCGTCCGGGGGGCGGCATGGCCCTCAGCATCTTCGACCGCTACGGCGGTTTCTCCACCATTCGCAAGCTCGTCTCGGCCTTCTACGAGAAGGTGCTCGACTCCGAGGTGATCGCCCACCACTTCGAGCACGTCGAGATGCGGCGGCTCATCGACCACCAGGCGAGGTTCATCTCGGCGGTCACCGGGGGGCCGGCGAGCTACTCGGACGACCACCTCCGCCGCGTGCACGAGCGCCTCGGGATCACGACCGGCGAGTTCGGCGAGATGGTCGCGCTCCTCGAGGAGACGCTCGAGGACTTCGACTTCGAGCAGCCGGACCGGGAGACCGTGCTCGACGCGATCCGTCGCCGCGAGAGGGTGATCGTGACGCGGCCCTGAGCCGCCGCCGATGGAAGACGGAGCGCTCAAGAGCGTCCTCCAGGGCCTCGGTCTCGGCGTCGCCGTCTGCGACCCGGCCGGCTTCGAGATCGAGTTCGAGAACGCGAGCTTCTTCGGCTGGTTCCCTCCGGACGGCGGCGCGACGGAGTCCCTGCCGGCGCGCGTGCCCGGTTTCGACGCGGATCGCGCCCGCGCGCGCCTCGAGAAGGGGCGACCGTACGTCTTCGAGACCGAAGCGGGCACCGGCGCCCGCGTGGTGAGCCTCGAGGTCGAGGTGCGGGCGGCGACGCTCGACGGTCGCGACCTCCTCGTCGTCGAGTGCCGGAACGTCACGAAGCGGCGAGAGGCCGAGTACATGCTCGACTCGTACTCGAAGATGGTCGAGCGGAACACGCGCGAGCTCCAGCGTGAGAAGGACCGCGTCGAGCGACTCCTCCTCAACCTCATGCCGCGCGCCGTCTACGAGGAGATGACGGAGTACGGCTCGACGACCCCGACGCGCTTCGACGCGGCCACGATCCTCATGCTCGACTTCGTCGGCTTCACGTCCATGGCCGTCTCGCGGGACCCGAGCGCGCTCATCGCGGAGCTGAACGACATCTTCACCGCCTTCGACCGGATCGTCGAGCTCTTCGGGTGCGAGCGGATCAAGACCGTCGGCGACGCGTACATGGCCGTGGCGGGGCTGCCCGATCCCAGCCCCGACCACGCGCACTCGATCGCGCGCGTCGCGCTGCGGATGCGCCGCTACCTCGAGCGACGAAACGACTCGCATCCGGAGCAGTGGCTCGGCCGGATCGGGATCAACTCCGGGCCGGTGATCGGCTCGCTCGTCGGCGTGCAGAAGTACGTCTACGACATCTTCGGCCCCGGCGTGAACCTCGCCTCGCGCATGGAGACGCTCGCCGAGCCGATGCAGATCCTGCTCAGCGCAGACACGTACGAGCTGATCCGCGACGAGTTCTCCTGCACCGACCAGGGCGAGGTCGAGGTGAAGGGGTTCGGCATGCAGCGCGTCTTCTCGCTCGAGGGCGAGTCGTCGTCGCGAGGCTAGCTAGAGCCGGATCCGGCTCCAGGGGACGCCGGGGTCCGGGTAGTGCTCCGGGTGGAGGAGGTGCGCGAGCACCTCGACGCCGTCGGCGACGCGGGGTCCCGGCCGCGAGAAGGTCGCGTTCGCGTCGACGGCGAAGATGCGGCTCTCCTGGCGGGCCGGCGTGCCGAGCAGGTGGGCGGAGACGTCGAGCGGGACGACCTCGGCGAGCGTGCGGTCGAGGTCGAAGCCGCAGGGAGCGAGCACGACGACGTCGGGCTCGAGGCGGGCGACGTCGGCCCACCGCATCCGGTGGGAGGGCTCGCCCGACATGCCGGCGACATCGGTGCCGCGGGCGGCCACGAC
>DASTQA010000091.1:0-2211 GCA_035762005.1 Gaiellaceae bacterium | reverse complement strand
GGCGCGGGCGGGGAAGTCCGCGCCGTCGTCGGTCACGCCGGCACGAGGCGCGACCAGGGCGAGTCACATGTCGGGAGACGAGGCCGCTCGCGCCTCGAGGAAGCGTTCGAGGCCGGTCCAGATCGTCCGCTCCCGGCGCCGGCCGGCGGCGGCAGGCGCGGGTCGTAGCGCGGCTCGTTGCGCTCGTCGGCGACGACGTCGAACACCTCGGCCGGGGGCCGCTCGATGACGATCTCGCCCTCGATCCGGGCCATGTCCGCTCCCCCCGGCTCGCGTGCCCCCGGAGATGCTCCCAGGAGCGCGCGACCGGCATCGGGCTTTTCCCGCACCCGTGTTTTCGGCCGATCCCGCGCGGCTGTCGCGCTGCGATCCGTGCCGCTCTCGCCTAGTTCTCCCAGGCGGGTTCGCGGGGGAGATCGCGCAGGCGCGGGAGCGGGGAAGGGAGGAGGAAGAGGACGCCGGCGAGCGCGCCGAGCGTCGCGATCCAGAGCGTCTCCTGCACCCCGATCGTGCTCCCGAGCCAGCCGCCGGCGAGCGCGCCGAGCGGGCGGACGCCGTAGTTGACGACCATGTGCGCGCCCGCGAAGCGCGCCCGCAGCCGGTCGGGGACGATCGCCTGCTGGAGCGAGCCGGCCGTCACGTCGAGCACCATGACGCCGAAGCCCGAGCCGAACTCGGCCGCGAGGAGCATGGCGAGCACGACTGGATGCGGCCCGGCGGCGAGGGGGACGAGCACGAGCGGCGCCGGGAAGACGACGCAGCCGAGGACGAGCGCCGGGCCGATGCCCATCCGGCGCACGATCCGGCCGACGGCGACGGAGCCGAGCACCCCGCCGACCGCTCCGGCGCCGAGGACGAGCCCGAGTGTCCCGGGCCGGACGTCGAGCTCGCGCGTCGCGTAGAGGACGAAGAGTGCGAAGAAGACGAAGTTGAAGAAGTTGATGGTGGCGAGCGCGAGGAGCGACGCACGCAGGATCGCCGTCGTCCAGATGAAGCGCACGCCGGCGGCCAGGTGGCCCGTCGCGCGCTCCTCGGTCGGCGGCTCCACGGGGTCGATGCGGGCGAGGAAGAAGGCCGAGGCGAGGAACGAGAGCGCGTCGGCGACGAGCGCCGCCGGCGCGGAGAGCACCTGGACGAGCCCGCCGCCGAGGCTCGGGCCGCCGACGTTCGCGAGCGCGCGGCTCCCATGGAGGAGCTGGTTCGCCTCGACGTAGCGCTCGCGAGGGACGATGGAGACGAAGAGCGTGCTGTAGGAGACGTAGAAGAGCACCGAGAGCGTCCCGCTCGCGAAGGCGACCGCGTAGAGCTGCTCGATCGTGAGCGCGTCGAGCGCGTAGGCGAGCGGGATCGAGACGACGAGCGCCGCGCGGCCGAGGTCGGCGGCGACCATCGCCTGCCGGCGGCGCCCGCGCCGGTCGATCCACGCGCCGAGGTGGAGCGAGAAGAGCAGGTTCGGGACGAGCGCGGCGGCGGTCAGGTAGCCCATCTGCGCGGCGCCGGCGTCGAGGGCGAGGATCGCGACGAGCGGCAGCGCGATCAGCGCCACCTGGTCGCCGACGAGCGAGATCCCCTGCGCGGCCCAGAAGGGGCGGAAGTCGCCGCCCTCGCGGAGGAACGGCGGGATCACGCCCGCGGGTACCCCGCGTAGAAGACGGTCACCTCCCGCGTTCCCTCGCGCGGCCCGCGGCTCTCGTACGAGGTGACGAGGTCCCAGACGCGAAGGCCGAGCTCCGCGAGCTCCGCCGGCGTCAGGTTGAGCGTCGTGTCGCCGAGCTGGTAGCTCTCCTGCCAGGGGCGCTCCTCGTCGGGCATCCGCTCGAACCAGCCGAGCAGCTCGGTGAACTGGTGCTCGACGACGATCGAGCTGAGCGCCGCCGCCGGCTCGGCGTCGTCGAGCGAGCGGACGTGCCAGCTCGTCGAGCGCGCCGTCGCGCGCCAGGGGCGCTCGCGGCCGCGGCCGCCCCCCGCCTCCTCGACGAGGTTCCACTTGGCCAGCTGGCGGAGGTGGAACGAGCAGCTGGCGGGGCTCTCGCCGAGCCGCTCGCCGGCCTGCGTCGCGGTGAGCGGGCCCTCCCGCCGCAGCAGCCCGACCAGGCGCAGCCGGGTGGGGTGGGCGAGCGCACGCAGCGCCCTCGGGTCGGTGAGCTCGATGGTCCTTCGTTGCTCTGGCATGTCGAAAGACTACTTTCGAAAGGAGTCTTGCGTCAAGTC
>DASTQA010000090.1:0-4345 GCA_035762005.1 Gaiellaceae bacterium | reverse complement strand
CCCGACGCACGTCCCCTCGGGCACGACGAGATCGAGCCCGTCGACCGCCGTGATGGCGCCGTAGCGCTTCACCACCCCGCAGAGACGGATCGCCGGCTCGGCCATGCGCTCAGCTTGCCAGGGGCGGTCGGCTCGGCGCGCCGCGGCCGTCCAGGTCATGTCGCGCTCCTTCCGAATCGGTCGTCCCTCCGGAGCTTGGACGGCGGGACGGTGCCGAACTCATCGGCCCTCCGCACCGATGAGTTCTCGTCGGCCGGCCGGTCCACGTTCAGATGGCAGTCTCAGGGCCGCACACGGTCACGTTCACCGTCTACGGTCCGATCGCCCGGGCCGACCTGCCCGGGCTGTGCGACCGTGTCTGCCGGCTGCTCGCGAGCTGTGGGGCCGAGGTCGCGCTCTGTGACGTGCGCGGGGTCGAGCCGGATGCCGTGACGGTCGACGCCCTCGCGCGGCTCCAGGTCGGCGCCAGGCGCCACGGGTGCCGGGTGCGGCTGCTCCACGCCTCGCCCGAGCTCGTCGACCTCGTCGCCTTCATGGGCCTCGAGAACGTCCTCACGGAGTGAGGCTAGGCGTCGGGCCGGGCGGGCAGCCCGAAGAGCGGGAACACGCGCTCGGTGTCGAGGAAGAACGTCAGCTCGACGATCCTGCCGTCGGCGATGTCGAGCACCTGGAGCGCCCACGGCTCGTAGCCCTCGCCGGTCTCGCTGGGCTTGTACTGCCCGAAGGCGGGCGCGCCGTTCGCCGCCAGGGTCGGGATCACCCGCGAGCCGCGGCACCCTGCGCCCGGCCCGACCCACCAGCGGAACATGTCGTCACGCCCGCGGAGCCAGAGGTCGTACGGCGGCATCGACTGGATCGCGTCCTCGTGGATGACCGCGGCGAGCGCCTCCATGTCGTAGCGCTCGAACGCTTCGACGTAGCGCGCGAGGAGCTCCGCGTCGGCGTCGTCCACCGACGGCCGGGTCTCCACGGCGCTCGCCCCGCTCGCCTCGAGCGTCGCGCGTGCCCGTTGGAGGGCGCTGTTGACCGACGCGACGGTCGTCTCGAGGAGCTCGGCGACCTCGGCCGCCTGCCAGCGGAGGACCTCGCAGAGGATGAGGACGGCCCGCTGGCGCGGCGGGAGGTGCTGGAGGGCGGCGACGAACGCGAGCCTGACGGTCTCGCGGGCGACGGCCACCTCCGCTGGGTCCCCGTCCTCCGGGACGACGCGGCCGTCGGGCATCGGCTCGATCCAGGTGGCCTCGGGGAGGGCGTGCAGGTTGGCCGCCTCCGGCTCCCGCGCGGGGCCCATGTCCATCGGGCGCGCGCGCCGCTTGCGCCCCTCGAGCAGGTCGAGGCAGACGTTCGTCGCGATCCGGTAGAGCCAGGAGCGGAAGGCGGACCGCCCTTCGAAGCGGTCGAACGCACGCCACGCCCGGAGGAACGTCTCCTGGACGGCGTCCTCGGCCTCGAGCGAGCCGAGCATCCGGTAGCAGTAGCCCGTGAGCTCCGACCGGTGCTCCTCGAGCCGCTGCTCGAGCTCCCCCCGGGTGGGCCTTGCCGTGGCCTGCGACTCGCGCACCAGGCGGATGCTACCGGCTGGGCTTCGGCGCGCGGTCGGCGCGGCCGGGGCGTCCGCTCCAGGGCCGTCCGTGGCTACCGCCGCGCCGGCTCCACGGCGAGCACCTCGTCGACGAAGCCGAGGACGGCGGGGTGGGCCGGGTCGATGAGGTGGCCGCCCTCGACCCAGGCGACCCTGGCCGCCGGCATGGCCCGGGCCATGAGGTTCGTCACCTCTGCGAACGCCGGCGGGGAGCCCCGACCCGCGACGAGCAAGGTCGGCTTGGTGATGGTGCCGAGCTGCTCCACCGTGACGTCGAGGAGGCCGCCGCGCTCCTCGGCGACGATCGCCGGGCCGTTCGCGACGAAGACCTCCTTCACGTGCTCGGGCATCCCTTCCCAGCCGGCAGCGCCGAGGACGTCGCGCAGGAAGGTCTCGGCGACGGAGTCGACGTCGGCCTCGGCCGCGGCGAGGAGCCGCTCGTGGAGGCCCGCGTACCAGCGCCCGAACTCCTCGCCGAGCGACAGCGCCCCGCCTTCCAGGAGCGCGAGCGCGCGGACGCGGTCCGGGTAGCGGAGCGCGAGGTCGACCGCGATCTCGCCGCCGTGGCTGCGCCCGATGACGATCGCCGGCGCCGCGCCGAGCGCGTCGATCAAGCCGGCCAGATCGTCGGTCTGCACGTGCACGTCCGTGACGAACGGCTCCGGGCGCTCGCTGCGACCGAACCCGCGGCGGTCGTAGAGGATCGTGCGGCCGCGCCTCGCGAGCTCGGGCGCCGAGTGAGCCCAGAGCGCGGCTGAGCTGCCGGTGCCGTGGACGCACACGATCGGCTCACCGACACCGTGCTCCTCGAAGTGGAGCGAGACGCCGTTGACGCGGACCTCGTTGCCCGTCGTGACTGCCTGCTCACCGCTCACGGCTTCCTCCTTCGTTCGTTGTCTCCGCTCCGAGGCTACGGCCTCCGCGGACGCACGGCATCGGGCGAACACCCCATTTCCACCGCACTCAGTCGAGGAGCCTGTGCTCCATGGCGAAGACGGCGGCGGCCGCTCGGGAGGAGACGCCGATCTTCGCGTAGAGGTTCTCGACGTGGCGTCCCACCGTCTTCGGCGCGATGACGAGCAGCTCGGCCACCTCACGGTTCGACCGGCCGCGGGCGATCAGGCTCAGCACCTCGACCTCCCGGTCGCTCAGGCCGGCGGGCCAGCCGGCCGGCGCCGGCGCGGCCCGCCGGCCGGCGGCGGCGAGGACGCAGGCGACCGCGTCCCCGTCGAGGCCGGTGCCCGCCCCGGCCTCGAGCTCGCGGGCGGCCGCCTCGTCGGCGAACGCCGGCCGGTGCGGCCGGTCGGCGGCGAGGGCCGCGAAGACGTCCGCCGCGGCCAGGATCCGGTCCCCTCTGGCGAGCGACTCGGCGAGAAGCGCGCGGTGGTACCCGGAGCCGTCGAGACGCTCGTGGTGGGAGGCCGCCGGCCGCACGAGGGGCGCGAGCGACCGGCAGCGGACGAGGATCCGCTCCGTGTAGTAGGGATGGAGCCGCACGCGCTCCCACTCCGAGCTCGTGAGCGGACCCCGCTTGTCCCAGATCCCGTTCTCGACTGCCACCCGGCCGAGGTCGTGGACGAGCCCCGCCCGCCGCAGGGCCTCGCAGGCGGCGTCGTCGAGCCCGGCGAGGCGGCCCGCCTCCTCGGCGAGCGAGGCGACCGCGCGGGAATGGCCGCGAATCCAGGGCGACTTGAGGTCGGCGAAGTCGGCGAACGCCGCGAGGACAGGGTCGAGACGGTCCGGCGGCACGGTCGTCGCGGGTGCCGGCTCGGCGGCGAGGGCGGCCTCCCACTCGTCCTCGCCGTCGAGCGCGGAGAGGATCTCCGCCCCCACGCGCTCGAAGGCCTCGACGACGGAGGGGTCGTACGCCCGGCCTCGTCGCTCGCCCGTCCACTCGCGGGGGTCCTCGCCGACCCTGGCCGCGAGCTCGGCGTCCCGCGCCACGACGACGACCCGGACGGCGAGGGGGATCGCCTCCCCCTCGAGCCGCGCCGGGAACCCCCTACCGTCCCAGCGCTCGTAGGCGTGGGCGAGAGCCTCGACGACCGGCTCCGCCAGGCCGGCGCGCCGGGCGAGCATGGCGCCGACCTCGCAGTGCGTCGCGAGCGAGCGCTCGCCGGCCTTCGGGTCGGCGAGCCCCCGGGCGACGAGCCGCAGGCGCCGAAGCGGCGGCTGACCGGGAGCGACGCTGCGCACGTGCCGTCCCACGATCTCCCGGCCCGAGCCCATGAAGACGGGGCCCATCGCGGCGTTGTACGCACGCTCGTCGCCCCCGACCATGGCGGCGGTCTCGGCCGCGTCGGACGTGCACCCGAGGAAGCGGAGGAGCGCGAACTGGTGGACGGTGCGCACCTCGTCGGGACTAGAGCCCATCGCCTCGGCGAGGGCCGCGGCGAGCGCGCAGGTCCGCAGCGCGTGGCCCAGAGGCTGGCCCGTGCCGAGGTCCGTGGCGAGCGAGATCGAGGCGAGGAGCTCGGCGAGCGGCAGCGGCCCCGACGGCGCACGCGTGTCCGAGCCGACCATGGTCGAGAACGCTATCCCGCCCCGGATGCCGGCGCGAGCGCCGGGAACGCGGTCCCTCGGCGACCCGAAGGGCCGCTCGTGCGGGCCGGCGCCCGCAGCGTGACCGCGCGCCCTCCGTCGGCAGACGACCGCCTCGACGCCACGCTGCCCTTGCCCGGGACGGTCGGGCGGGCCGCGAAGCCGCGGCCCGCCCGTGCCCCGCCGATAGTGCCTTCTCCTCCGTCTCGGGTTGGAGGTCCC
>DASTQA010000089.1:0-11989 GCA_035762005.1 Gaiellaceae bacterium | reverse complement strand
CCGCCGCGATTCTCGATCGCCCGCTCCGCCTCCTCGACGCGGTCGCGCCAGGCCGGGATCCCGCCCAGGCCCGCGGACGTGAACTTCATGAGCGTGATGTAGACGGGCACCGCGACATCATGACCGCTTCGCGGTCGCCGTGAAGAACGCGGGCCTGGGCGCCGTCAAAGCCTCAGACCACGACCGAAGGAGAACGATGAAGCTCGTCCTCGCCCTCACGCTCGTCGCCGCGGCGCTCGCGGCCCTGCCGGCCGCCGCCGCGGCGGGCCCGGTCGTCCACGGCGACTGGCGGCTCGGCGGCTACCGCGTCAAGGCCGACGGGACGCTCGGCGGCGCGCGGGCCGAGTTCGGCCGCCCGAGCCGGCTCGTCCGGACGTCCGCCGTCACGTGCGCGGCGGCCTGGCGGCCCGTCGGCCTGCGCATCGGCTTCTACAACCTCGGCGGCCTCGACCCGTGCGGCCGCCGCACCGGCCGCTTCTCGCACGCCGTCGCGGCCGGCGAGCGGTGGCGCACCAACCGCGACCTTTGGATCGGCGACTCCGCCCGCAGGGTGCAGCGCCTCTACCCGAACGCCGAGTACGGGCCGACGGCGCGGGCAGGCGGGGCTGGTGGCTCGTGACGCGCCGCTCGCCCGTGGGCGCCGGCGAGAGCTACCCCGGGCTCCTGGCGACGATGCGCGACGGTCGCGTGCGCGCCCTCGTCGTCCGCTACCCGGCGGGCGGCGACTGAGCGGGCCTTGGCTCGGGCGCACGCGTCCGATAATGCGCGCGTGCGCCTGAACGCCTACCTCGCGCGGGCGGGGGTCGCCTCGCGCCGCGGCGCCGAGGGCCTGATCCGCGCGGGGCGCGTCCGCGTGAACGGCGAGGTCGCCGGGCTCGCGACGTTCGTCGAGGCCCGCGACCGGGTCGAGCTCGACGGCCGGCTCCTCGCGCCCGAGCCGCTCGCCTACGTCCTCCTGCACAAGCCGGCCGGCGTCGTCACGACCGCCCGCGACCCGCACGGGCGCCCGACCGTCGTCGCGCTCGTGGGCCACGAGCGGCGGCTCGTCCCCGTCGGCCGGCTCGACGTCGACACGACCGGGGCCCTCCTCCTCACGAACGACGGGCCGCTCCTGCACCGGCTCGCCCATCCGCGCTACGAGGTCGACAAGGTGTACGAGGCCGACGTCGAGGGCGTCCCCTCGGACGAGGCCCTCCGCCGGCTCGGCGACGGCGTGGAGCTCGAGGAGGGGAGGACGGCGCCCGCGGGCGTCCGCCGCCTCGCCCCGGCGCGCCTCGAGCTCACGCTCCACGAGGGCCGCAAGCACCAGGTGAAGCGCATGTGCGAGGCCGTGGGCCACCCGGTCGTCCGCCTCCACCGCCCTGTCTACGCGGGGCTCACGCTCGACGGCCTCGCGCCGGGCGAGTGGCGCGAGCTCGAGCCCGCGGAGGTGGCGCGCCTACGGGCACCAGCGGCTCCATAGGCGGTCCGGGAGGGAGGCCGGGACGATGTCCTCGACGACCACGAGGCCGGTCAGCCGGTCCCAGAGCGAGCGGCCCTCGCCGTCGACGAGAATCCAGAGCTGCCCGAGGAGCCCGACCGCCGCGACGACGACGGCCGCCTCGCCGACCGCGCGCTCCTCCGCCGAGAGCGCGTCCGCCGGCGCCCACCCCTGCAGGTACGAGTACGCGTTGAGGACGGCGACGCCGAGGAGGAGGGCGAGGAGGGCCCGCGCGAGCGAGCGGGCGAGGCCCGGCTCCCGGCCGCTGCGGTACGCGAAGACGTGGATGTCGAGCGCGCGCATGCCGAGCGTGTGGCCGCTGCGGAGGAGGAGCGTGAAGTAGGCGACGATCGCGCTCACGGCGCCGAGGTAGCCGACGACGCGGAGCGCCCGGCCGGCGTCGCCGCCGACGAGGCCGGCGATCACCTCGAGGATCCCCGCCGGGATGAGGAGCAGGAGGTAGAGGATCCCGGCGAGGACCCAGTCGATCGCCGAGGCGGCCCCGCGCCGCCACAGCGGGGCGGCGACGGCGGTCCATTCGCCGCCGGGGTGCTCGTACCCGGGCCTCGGTCGGCTAGGGAGCCACGAAGCCAACGCGCTCGTGGACGCGCACGAGCGTCTCGGCGGCGATCGCGTGCGCTTTCTCGGCGCCCTGGGCGAGGATCTCGGCGAGGCGGTCGGGCCGCCCGCGCAGCTCGCCGTAGCGGAGCCGGATCGGGTCGAGGAGCGCGACGATCGCCTCCGCGACGTCCTCCTTGAACTGCCCGTAGCCCGCGCCGTCGTAGCGCGCCTCGACGCCGGCGGGGGTCTCTCCGCTCGCGACGGCCATGATCTCGATGAGGTTCGTGATCCCCGGCTTGTCCGGTCCGCGGACGACGTCGCGCCCGGAGTCCGTCACCGCCGAGCGGACCTTCCGGCGGATGACGTCGGGCGGGTCGAGCACCTTCACGGTGCCTAGCTCGGAGCCGAGCGACGTCGACATGCGCGTCTCCGGGCTCTGGAGGTCCATGATCTTCGCGCCGACCGCGCCGTACGTCCCCTCCGGGACGACGAGCGTCTCGCCGAAGCGCTGGTTGAAGCGCTGGGCGAGGTCGCGGGCCAGCTCGAGGTGCTGGCGCTGGTCCTCGCCGACCGGGACGGCGTCGGCGTGGTAGAGGAGGATGTCGGCCGCCTGGAGCACCGGATAGGTCATGAGGCCGACGGAGAAGCTCGTCTGGGCGGCCGACTTCTCCCGGAACTGCGGCATCCGGCGGAGCTCCCCGTAGGGCGTCATGCACTCGAGCACCCAGGCGAGCCGGGGGTGCTCCGGCACGTGGCTCTGGACGAAGAGCGTGCAGACGTCGGGGTCGAGGCCCGCGGCGACGAGGAGCGCGGTCAGGTCGAGCGTCGCCTCGCGGAGGTCCTCGGGATCCTGCGGCACGGTGATCGCGTGCAGGTCGACGATCGGGTGGAAGGCGTCGACCTCGTGCTGCTGCTCCACCCAGCGGCGGATGGCGCCGACGTAGTTGCCGAGGTGCTTCTCGCCCGTCGGCTGGATCCCCGAGAGAACGCGCATCGTCGGCGCGATTATCGCTCACTAGACTGATGGCGATGGCGATCGCGAACCCCCTCTGGACGCCCTCGTCGTGGCGGGAGCGCCCGGCCGCCCACCAGCCTGAGTGGCCGAGCGAGGAGCGGGCGGAGGCGGCGCGCGCCCGGCTCGCGAGCGTGCCGCCGCTCGTCTTCGCCGGCGAGGCGCGGCAGCTCCTCGCCTCGCTCGCCGACGTCGTCGAGGGCCGCGCCTTCCTCCTCCAGGCCGGGGACTGCGCCGAGTCGTTCCACGACCTCTCGGCCGTCCACATCCGCGAGAAGCTCAAGATCATGCTGCAGATGGCCGCCGTCCTCACGTACGGCGCCACGCTCCCGGTCGTCAAGGTCGGCCGCATAGCGGGGCAGCTCGCGAAGGCGCGCACGTCGGCGACGGAGCGCCTGGGCGACGTCGAGGTGCCCTCGTTCCGAGGCCACATGATCCACGACGACGCGCCGACCGTCGAGGCGCGCATCCCGGACCCGGACCGGATGGTGCAGGCCTACAACCACGCGACCTCGACGCTCAACCTCCTGCGGGCGTTCACGAAGGGCGGCTTCGCCGACCTCATGCGCGTCCACGAGTGGAACCAGGAGTTCGTCGCCTCCTCGCCGGAGGGGAGGGCCTACGAGCAGCTCGCCTCGGAGATCGAGCGCGCCCTCCGCTTCATGGCCGCCTGCGGGATCGACGTTCGCCGCGAGACGGCGCTCCACCAGGTGGACGTGTGGACGAGCCACGAGGGCCTCGTGCTCGACTACGAGGAGTCGCTCACGCGGCGGGACTCGCTCACGGGCGACTGGTACGACTGCTCGGCCCACATGCTCTGGATTGGCGAGCGCACGAGGCAGCCCGACGGCGCGCACGTCGAGTTCTTCTCCGGGGTCCACAACCCGCTCGGGGTGAAGCTCGGGCCGACCGCGACGCCGGACGACGTGCTCGAGCTCTGCGAGCGCCTGAACCCCGGGCGCGTGCCCGGCCGCCTGACGCTGATCGCGCGCATGGGCGCCGAGCGCGTCTTCGAGCTCCTCCCGCCGCTCCTGCGGGCGGCCCGCGAGGCCGAGCACCCGGTGCTGTGGGCCTCCGACCCCATGCACGCGAATGTCTTCAAGACCGAGTCGGGCTACAAGACGCGCCGCTTCGACGCGATCATGGCCGAGATCGAGGGCTTCGTCGCCGCCTGCAGGCAGGAGCGCGTGTGGCCCGGCGGCATCCACCTCGAGTTCACCGGCGAGGACGTCACCGAGTGCCTCGGCGGCTCCGAGGCCGTGCTCGAGGAGCAGCTCAACGTCCGCTACATGACGCTCTGCGACCCTCGCCTGAACGCGCGCCAGTCGCTCGATCTCGCCTTCCGGCTCGCCGAGCTCATGCGCCGCCCGCTCGCCGTCTAGTGGCGGTCGGCAGGCTCGCCATCGTCGGCACCGGGCTCATCGGCGCCTCCGTCGGCCTGGCCGCGAGGCGCGCGGGCGTCGGACGGGTCGTCGGCTACGACGCCGACCCCGAGTTCCTCGACGTCGCCGCCGAGCGGGGGGCGCTCGACGAGCGAGCCGGGAGCCTCGTCGCCGCCGTCGAGGACGCCGACCTCGTCGTCGTCGCCACCCCGATCGCGTCCCTGCTCGACCGGATCCGCGAGGCCCTGGCCGCGGCCGGGAAGCGCGCCACGGTCACGGACGTCGGCTCGACGAAGGCGGCGATCTGCGCCGCGGTCGAGGACCGCGTGCGGTTCATCGGCGGCCACCCGGTGTGCGGCTCGGAGGCCCGCGGGCCCATGAGCGGGAGCGAGCAGCTCTTCGAGGGCGCGACGTGGTTCCTCACGCCGCTCGCCGAGACCGAGCCGGCCCGCTACCGGCTCCTGCACGGCTTCGTCGCCTCCCTCGGCGCCGTCCCCGTCGCCATCGACCCGGCCGCGCACGACCGCCTGCTGGCGCTCACGAGCCACCTGCCGCACGCGCTCGCCAACGTCGTCCTCAACCACGCGGGCTCGGTGAAGGTCGATGGGCACGAGCCGATCGCCGCCGCGGGCGGGTCGCTCAGGGACATGACCCGCGTGGCCGGCGCGAACCCGCGCATCTGGGTCGACATCTTCCTCGACAACGCCCCGGAGCTGCGCGCGGCCCTGGGCGAGCACCGGCGGCGGATCGAGGAGCTCGAGCGCGCCCTCGACGCGCGCGACGCCGGCTGGCTCGCGCGCTGGATCGGCGAGGCGGCGGGAAACCGGCGCCGGCTCCTCGCCGAGGCGTACGAGGATCCGGGAGCGATCCAGCGCGTCCGCGTGCACGTCCCCGACCGCCCGGGCGTCCTCTCGAGCATCACGCAGGCCCTCGGCGCCGAGAAGATCAACATCGAGGACTTCGAGCTCGACCACCTCTCGCCCGAGCGGGGCGGCACGCTCAGCGTCCTCGTCGCGGGAGAGGCGGCCGCGCGCCGGGCGGCCGAGCTGCTCGAGGCGCAGGGCTACGGCGTCATCGTCTCGCCCGCCTTCGAGGACTAGGCTCAGCGTGAGGATCGAGCCGGCGGCGGCGGTCAGGGGCGACATCGCCGTCCCGGGCGACAAGTCCATCTCCCACCGCGCGCTCCTCCTCGGGGCGATCGCCGACGGGGAGAGCGAGCTCACGGGGCTCGGCGTCTCCGGGGACACGCTCGCGACCGCCGCCGCGGTGGAGAGGCTCGGCGCGGGCGTCACGATCGCCGACGACCGCGCCACCGTCGCGGGCGCGGGCCTACGGGGCCTCCGTGACCCCGGGGGCGCGCTCGACTGCGGGAACGCGGGCACGCTCATGCGGCTCCTGCCCGGCATCCTCGCGGGCCACGCGGGGCGCTTCGAGCTCGTCGGGGACGAATCGCTCTCGCGCCGACCGATGGAGCGCGTCGCCGAGCCCCTTCGAGCCATGGGCGCGCGCGTGGAGACGAGGGACGGGCACGCGCCGCTCGTCGTCGAGGGCGGCGAGCTCCGCCCCGTCCGCTGGGAGCTGCCGGTGGCGAGCGCGCAGGTGAAGTCGGCCGTCCTCCTCGCCGGGCTCTACGCCGCCGAGGGGCCGACGGTGGCCGTCGAGCCGCATCCGAGCCGTGACCACACGGAGCGGATGCTCGAGGCGGCCGGCGCGCGCCTGCGCCGCGGCCGGGGCGAGGCGGCGGTGTGGCCCGTGGAGCGCCTGCGCCCGCTCCGCCTCGCGATCCCGGGCGACGTCTCCTCCGCGGCGCCGTTCCTCGTCGCGGCGACGCTCCTCTCGGGATCGGAGCTGCGCCTGCACGGCGTGGGCCTCAACCCGACGCGCACGGGGTTCCTCGCGGTGCTGGAGCGCATGGGCGCGCGCATCGCCGTCTTCAACCGGCGCCGGGCGGGCGGGGAGCCGGTCGGGGACCTCGAGGTCGAGTCCGCCGAGCTCGTGGCGGCGGAGATCCGGCCGGAGGAGGTCCCGGCGCTCGTGGACGAGCTGCCGCTCTTCGCGCTCGCGGCCGGGATGGCCCGCGGCGAGAGCGTCGTCACGGGTGCGCAGGAGCTGCGCGTGAAGGAGTCGGACCGTCTCGAGAGCGTGAAGGATGCGCTGCGGCCCCTGGGCGTGCGCATCGAGACGCGTCAGGACGGCTTCCGGGTTCGCGGGGTCCCCTCCCGGCCTCAGGGTGGGGGCGTGGTGGACGCCGCGGGCGACCACCGGATCGCCATGCTCGGGGCGGTCGCCGGCCTCGTCTCGCGCGAGGGAGTGACGCTCAGGGGCGCCGAGAGCGCCGCTGTAAGCTTCCCCGACTTCTTCGCCATGCTCGACTCCCTCGCTCTCCGATGACCCGGCGGCGGCGCCCGTGATCGTCGCCATCGACGGCCCCGCCGGCTCCGGGAAGAGCACCGTCGCGCGGGGGCTCGCGACCCGGCTCGGCTTCCGCTACCTCGACACCGGGGCCATGTACCGGGCGCTCACGTGGCTCGCGCTCGAGGAGGGAGCCGAGCTCGCGGACGAGCGGGCGCTCGGGGCGCTCGCCTCGACCCACCCCGTTCAGTTCGAGGGCGACCGGGTCGAGATCCGGGGCGTCGACGTCACCGAGGAGATCCGCTCGCCGCGGATCGACCGGGTCGTCTCGGTGGTCGCCCGCCACCCCGCCGTCCGGGCGATCATGCGGGAGCGCCAGCGCGAGCTGGCCGAGGTGGGGGACGCCGTCATCGAGGGGCGTGACATCGGGACCGTCGTCTGCCCGGACGCCGAGGTGAAGGTCTACCTCGTCGCCGACCCGGTCGAGCGGGCACGCCGCCGCCTCGCGCAGCGGCCCGAGATCGGGGCGGAGGCGCTCGCCACCGACCTGCGCCTGCGCGACGAGCGCGACGCCGCGCAGATGCAGCCGGCGCCCGACGCGGAGACGATCGACACGACGGGGCTCGGCGTCGAGGACGTCCTCGACCGGATCGAGCGGCTCGTGGAGGCCCGGGCGGGCGCGTGAAGCCGGTCGACCTCGTCTACTGGACGGTGGGGAAGGGCGTCGTCGGCTCCGTCGTCCGCGCCATCGTGCCGCTCAAGGCCTACGGGAAGGAGCGGGTGCCGCGCGAGGGCGGGGCGGTGCTCGCCGTGAACCACTTCTCGTACGTCGACCCGCCCGCGATCGGCGTCCTCTGTCCGCGGCGGATCGTCTTCGTCGCGAAGACCGAGCTCTTCGACGTGCCCGTGGTGAGCTGGTTCATCCGCTCGCACGGGACCCTCGCCGTCCGCCGCGGCGAGTCCGACCGGGACGCGCTCAGGAGGATGCGGGCGAGCGTGCGCGAGAACGAGCTCCTCGGGCTCTTCGTCGAGGGGACGCGCCAGCGCAGCGGCGAGCTGGGGACGGCCAAGCCGGGGGCGGCGATGATCGCGATCCAGGAGGGCGTCCCGGTCGTGCCCGCTGCGATCCACGGCTCGCAGCACTGGCGGCCGCGCAACCGCGTTCCGGTCTCCATCGCCTTCGGGGAGCCGATGCGCTTCGCCGAGCACCCGCGGAACTCGAGGGGCTACGCGGCCGCGACGCGCGAGATCGAGGCGGAGATCCGGCGGCTCTGGGAGTTCCTCGTCCGCATGCACGAGCTCGGCCGCCCGCCGGGCGTCCCGCCGCGGCGGGCGGAGGTCCCCATGAAGACCGCCTGATGGGCGAGGCGCCGCTCCTCGGCGCGGTCGCGGTCGTCGGCTTCCCGAACGTCGGCAAGTCGACGCTCGTGAACCGGCTGACGGCGACGCGCGAGGCGGTCGTCTTCGAGACGCCCGGGGTGACCCGGGACCGGAAGGACGTCGTCTGCGAGTGGGCCGGGAAGCGCTTCGTCGTCGTCGACACGGGCGGCGTGGACGTCGCCGACCCGGCCCCGCTGACGCGGGCGGTCGCGGAGCAGGCGCGCCGGGCGGTGGCCGAGGCCGACCTCGTCCTCCTCGTCGTCGACGCGAAGGCCGGCGTCACCCCCGGCGACGAGGAGGTGGCGGAGATCCTCCGCCGCTCGCGCAAGCCGGTGATCGTCGTCGCGAACAAGGTCGACGACCCGCGGCGCGACGACGAGGCGCTCGAGTTCCACCGGCTCGGCCTCGGCGACCCGGTGCCGATCTCGGCGATGCACGGTCACGGGACGGGCGACCTCCTCGACCAGGTCGTCGCCGGGCTCCCCGGCGAGGGGCCGCCGGAAGCCGGGGAGGACACGATCCGCGTCGCCGTGCTCGGCCGTCCGAACGTCGGCAAGTCGAGCCTCGTGAACGCGCTCGTCGGCCAGGAGCGCGTGCTCGTCTCGGACGTCCCCGGGACGACGCGGGACGCGATCGACACCCTCCTTCGCCGCGGGGAGACGACGTTCCAGCTCGTGGACACGGCCGGAATGCGCCGCAAGCGGCGGCAGCGGCAGGGGATCGAGTACTACTCCGAACTGCGCGCGATCAGGGCGGCCGAGCGGGCGGACGTCGCGCTCGTCCTCGTCGACGCCTCGGAGGGCGTCGTCGAGGGCGACCTGGCGGTCGCGGACGTGGCGCGCTCCGCGGGGTGCGCGACGCTCGTCGTCCTCTCGAAGTGGGACGCGGCCGTCGTGGGCATCGAGGACGTGCGGCCCCGCCTGGAGGCCCGGCTCCGCCAGCGCCCGCCGGTCGTCGCGGCCTCGGCCAGGACGGGACGGGGCGTCGGCCGCGTCCTCGACCGAGTCGAGGAGCTCTACGCACGCCACACGTCGAGGATGTCCACCCCGGAGCTGAACCGCTTCCTCCAAGAGCTGCGGGAGCTCCGGCCCGGCCCGAGCCGGAACGGCCGCCGCCTGAACCTCCTCTACGGGACGCAGGTGAGCGTGGGCCCCCCGCGCTTCCGCATCTTCGTCAACGATCCCGGGCTCATGACGCGGGACTACGGCTACTGGGTCGAGAACCGCCTGCGGGAGCGCTTCGGGCTCGCCGGCGTGCCGGTCGTCATCGACTTCGTGCGGCGCGCGTGACGACCGCCTTCCGGACGGCGCGGCTCGTCGCCGAGCCGCTCGCGCTCCCCGCGCACGAGGACGAGCTCGCCGCGCTCCACGCCGACGCGAGCGTGATGGCGACGATGGGCGGGAGGACGGCGACGCCCGCCGAGAGCCGCGCCTGGATCGAGCGCAACCTGCGCCACGGCGAGGAGCCGGGCCTCGGCATCTTCGTCTTTCGGGAGCGGGAGAGCGGCCGCTTCGTCGGCCGCGGCGCCCTCCGGCGGATCGAGATCGGCGGCGGCGAGGAGGTCGAGGTCGGCTACGCGGTCGCCGCCGGGCTCTGGGGGCGGGGGTACGCGACGGAGATGGCGGGCGGCCTCGTCGCCCACGCGGAAGGCGCCGGCCTTCGTAACCTCGTCGCCTACACCGAGCCCGGGAACGCCGCCTCCCGGCGCGTCATGGAGAAGGTCGGCTTTCGCTACGAGCGCGCCGTCGAGCACCACGGCCGTGCACAGGTCCTCCACCGCAGGCGGTCAGAGCCGTGAAGGCCGTCGTCGTCGGCGGCGGCTCCTGGGGCTCCGTCTTCGCCGCGCTCCTCGCGGAGCGGGGGCACGAGGTCGCGCTCGCCTGCCGCGACGCGGAGCAGGCCCGTGCGATCGCCGAGACGGGCCGGAACCCGCGCTACGTCACCGACTGCGACCTCTCCGGCCTCCACGCGACGACGATCGCGGCCGCGCCGCTCGCCGCCGCCGACGTCGCCTGTCTCGCCGTCCCGAGCCGCGCGTTTCGGGCGGTCGCCGCCGGCCTTCCGCCAGGGCTGCCCGTCCTCGGGCTCGCGAAGGGCCTCGATCCCGGCAGCGGGAGCCGGCTCTCCCAGGTCGTCGGCGACCGCCGGGTGGCCGTCCTCTCCGGTCCCAACCACGCGGAGGAGATCGCCCAGGGCCTGCCCGCGGCGGCCGTGATCGCGAGCGAGGACGAGGCGTTCGCGCTCGACCTCCAGCACGCGGTCATCTCCACCCGCTTCCGCGTCTACGTGAACGCCGACCTCGTCGGCGTGGAGCTGTGCGCGGCCGCGAAGAACGTCATGGCGCTCGCCGCCGGGGGCGTGGACGGCTTCGGGCTCGGGGACAACGCCAAGTCGGCCGTCATCACGCGGGGCCTCGCCGAGATGGCGCGGCTCGGCCTCGCCTGCGGGGCCCGGGCGGAGACGTTCGCGGGGCTCGCGGGCATGGGCGACCTCATGGTCACGTGCTTCAGCCGCCACAGCCGCAACCGCCGCGCCGGCGAGCTGATGGCGCGGGGCGCCGCCCCCGAGGCGGCCGAGGCGGAGATCGGTATGGTCGTCGAGGGGATCACGACCGCCCCCGTGCTCCGCGACCTCGCGCACCGGCTCGGTGTCGAGCTGCCGATCACCGAGGCCGTCTGCAGCGTCCTCGCGGGGACGAGCCCCTCCGAATTGGTCTCAGACTTGATGAGCCGAAAGCCGACAGACGAGTAGAGTGATCCGGGTGCGCCTCATCGCCGCAACCCTCCTCGCCGCGCTCGTCGCCGCGGTTTCCGCCGCGTGCGGCGGCGGCGACGGCGGCCCCGGCGGCGCCGCGGACGTCGTTCCCCGGGACGTCGCGCTCTACGCCGTCGTCGACACCGACTTCGACGGCGGCCAGTGGGACGCCGTGGAGGAGCTCGCGGCGAAGTTCCCCGGGGGCGCGAACCTCATGCAGCGCATCGTCGACGAGGTCGAGGCGGACGGGGAGGGCGACCTCGACTTCGAGGAGGACGTGCGTCCCGCGCTCGGGCCCGAGGTCGTCTTCGTCGTGCTCGAGTTCGCGTCGGACTCCGGCGAGGACCCGCCCTTCGTCGTCATGACGCAGCCCGAGGACGAGGAGGCGCTCAGGCGGCTCCTCGACGAGGGTGACGAGCCCGCGGCGAGCCGCGAGGTCGACGGCTGGCAGGTCGTCGCCGAGGACGAGGCGATGCTCGACCGCTTCGACGCGGCGCGCGACGGGCCCGCGCTCGCCGACTCGGACGTCTTCGCCGAGGCGATGGACGGCCTCGAGGACGAGGCGCTCGTGAGCCTCTTCCTCGACCCCGAGACGATCGCCGGCGCGGCCGGCGCGGAGACGGAGACCGAGGCTCTCGACGCCTTCTACCCCGGCGGCGCCGCCCCGGCCGTCGGAGCGACGCTCACGGCGGAGGACGAGGGCGCTCGCGCGGACGCCCGCCTCGTCTACTCGGAGGACGTCGAGGGCGCGCCGCTCGCGAGCGAGCCGTACGAGGCGGAGCTCACCGGCCGGATCCCCGGCGACGTCCTGGCCTACGTCTCGTTCAACGACCTCGAGGGCGCCTTCTCGGCCGTGCGCGACATGCTCTCGGAGAGCGAGCCCGAGCTCGAGCGGCAGCTGGGCGTGGCCGAGGCGTTCCTCGGCGTCTCGCTCGAGGAGGACGTCGCACCGCTCTTTGCGGGCGAAGGCGCGCTCTACGTGCGCCCCGGCGCGCTCATCCCCGAGGTCACGCTCGTGACGGAGGTCGAGGACGAGGAGCAGGCGCTCGCGACCCTCGACCGGATCGT
>DASTQA010000088.1:0-33420 GCA_035762005.1 Gaiellaceae bacterium | reverse complement strand
CGGCCGACTTCCCGACCGCCTTCGCCAAGGCCGAGCGCGCCGCCGGACGGCCCCTCCCCGCGGGCGGGACCGCCTTCCTCTCCGTTCGCGACGAGGACAAGCCGGCCGCGGTCGAGCTCGGCCGGGCGCTCGCCGCACTCGGGTTCGGGCTCTGCGCCACGGGCGGGACCGCCGCGGCGCTCGCCGCCGCCGGCCTCGCGGTCACGCGCGTCCGCAAGGTGACGGAGGCCGGGGAAGGGGCGACCGTCGTCGACCTCGTCCGCCGCCGGCGCGTCGAGCTCGTCGTGAACACGCCCGACGGCCGCGGCGCGCGCTCCGACGGCTACCTCATCCGCGAGGCCGCGCTCCTCGCCCGCGTGCCCTGCGTCACGACGACGGCCGGCGCGGCCGCCGCGGTCGAGGCAATCGCCCGCGCCACGCGCGGCGAGACCCTCTCCCTCCAGGAACGTGTCGCCCGCCCGGCGTAGCGTCGTCGCCGTCGAGCGCGTGGGGCCGTACCGGCTCGTGCGGCTCCGGCGCGGCGGCCTCGAGCCGGGGATCCCGGGCCAGTTCTTCATGCTGCGGACGCCGGGGCGCGTGCTCCCGCGCCCGTTCAGCCTCTGCCTCGCTCGTCCCGGCGAGCTCGGCTTCCTCGTCGAGCCGGTCGGGCCCGGGACGAGGGCCCTCTGCGCGCTTGCGCCCGGCGACGAGGTCGACGTCCTCGGGCCGCTCGGCAACGGCTTCAGGCTCGACGTCGAGCGCCCGCTCCTCGTCGGCGGCGGCATCGGCGTCGCGCCCTTCCCGTACCTCTCCGAGCGCCTCGGCGGGCCGCCCGCCGTGCTCGGCTTCCGCTCGCCGCACCATGCCGAGGCGGCCGCGCTCGTCCCGAACGCCGAGGTCGTCCTCGAGCCGACGTACGTCACCGAGCGCCTCGAGCCCGGGTTCGACGTCCTCGCCTGCGGCCCCGAGCCGATGCTCGCGGCGGTCCGTCGCCTGGCGCCCGCCGCCCAGCTCGCCTGGGAGGCGCCGATGGCGTGCGGGTTCGGCGCCTGCTACGGCTGCGCCGTCGAGGTGGAGGGCCGCCTGACGCGCCTGTGCGTCGAGGGCCCCGTCCTCGGCGGCCGAGGCGGGCGGTCGGCCGCCGCGCCGGCCGGGAGGGCCGCGGCGTGATCCTGAACGCCTCCGGCTGCCTCGACGCGCTCGTCGCGCCCGCCGTCGCGCGCTCGCTCGACGCCGTCGTGACGAAGACGGTCACGCCGCTCCCGCGCGAGGGGAACGCGCCCGTCCGCATCGCCGAGACCGAGGCCGGCATGCTCAACTCGATCGGCCTCGCGAACCCGGGCATCGACCGCTTCCTCGCGGAGACGCTGCCGCAGCTGCTCGAGCTGGGGCCGCCGGTCTGGGTCTCCGTCGGCGGCTTCTCCGCCGACGAGTACGCGCGCTCCTGCGCCCGGCTCGAGGGCACCGGCGCGGCAGCGATCGAGCTGAACCTCTCGTGCCCGAACGTCGCCGCGCCCGGGGACGAGGCGGCCGCGATCGTGGCGGCCGCGCGGGCCGCGACGGCGAAGCCGCTCTACGCCAAGCTCTCGCCGGCCCTCCCGGACGTCGCGGCGGTGGCGACCGCCGCCGCCGAGGCCGGGGCGGACGGGCTCTCGCTCGTGAACACGATCCGCGGGCTCGCGCTCGACCCGGCGACCCTCCGCCCGCGGCTCGCGACGGCCGTCGGCGGCCTCTCGGGCCCGTCGCTGCGGCCCGTCGCGCTCGCGGCCGTGTACGCGTGCTTCCGCGCGACCGAGCTGCCCATCGTCGGCATGGGCGGCGTCGAGACCGGCCGGCACGCGCTCGAGCTGATCGCCGCCGGCGCCTCGGCGGTGGCCCTCGGCACCGTCCTCTTCGCCGATCCCGGCGCCCCGGGGAGGATCCGCTCGGAGCTCGCCGCGGAGGCGGCCGCGCACGGTTTCGCCGCTCCGCAGGGGGCGCGAGGGGCTGCCCACCGGAGCGGTTCTGCCCTCGTTGCCGCGGAGGCAAACGCCGGCCGCGAGGCCTCGAGGCGGCTCCGGTTGAAGGTCTGAGGGGCGCTGTTAGAATGCCGCGCCATGCACGGCACCAAGACGCAGGTCCAGGCGCCCCTCCGATCCCTGGATCAGCGGATGGACGCGCTCCGGCGGGCCAACGAGATCCGCGTCAAGCGGGCGAAGCTCAAGAAGGACCTCAAGGCCGGCTCGGTGCAGATCGAGTCCATCCTCCGCACTCCACCGGAGTACGTGGAGACCGCAAAGGTCTTCGACATCCTCATGGCCGTCCCGAAGTTCGGGCGCGTGAAGGCCGCCCGCTTCCTGAACCAGTGCCGGATCAGCCAGTCGAAGACGGTCGGCGGCCTCTCGGACCGCCAGCGCACCGAGCTGGTCGCACTGCTGCGCCGCTGACGTGCGGCCGAAGCTCTTCGTCGTCACCGGTCCGTCCGGCGCCGGCAAGGGCACGCTGATCCGGAAGCTCGTCGAGCGGAGCGCCGGGCGGGTCGCCGTGGCCGTCTCGGCGACGACCCGGCCCCGCCGGCCCGGGGAGGAGGACGGGCGCGAGTACCACTTCCTGCGCGAGGCGGAGTTCGACCGCCGCGTGCGGGCGGGCGACTTCCTCGAGCACGTCGACTACGTCTCGGGGCACCGCTACGGCACGCTCCGGCGCGAGGTCGAGGGGATCCTCGGCGGCGGGCGGAGCTGCGTGCTCGAGCTCGAGACGCAGGGCGCGAAGGAGGTGAAGGCGGCCGAGCCGAACGCCGTGACGATCTTCGTGCAGGCGCCGAGCTTCGCCGAGCTCGAGCGACGCCTCCGCGACCGGGCGACGGAGAGCGCCGGCGAGATCGGCGAGCGCCTCGCGCTCGCGCGCCGGCAGGCCGCGGAGGCGGGCGACTTCGACTACGTCGTCACGAACGACGACGTCGCCCGCGCGGTGGGCGAGATCGAGGCGATCATGGCGAGGGCGCTCGTCGAGCCGAGCGCTGCAGGTAAGCTCTAGTCCTCATGATGCATCCACGGCTCGACGACCTGCTCGCGAGCGCCAGCGGCTCCCGCTACGCGCTCGTCATCGCCAGCGCGAAGCGCGCGCGGCAAATCAACAACTACCACCACCAGCTCGGCGAGGGCACGTTCGACGACTTCGCGCCCCCGCTCGTGGAATCCCGCTCGAAGAACTACCTGACCATGGCCCTCGAGGAGATCGCCGAGGGCAAGATCACGGTCTCGTACTCGTAGCTCCCACGGGCTGAGGGCCGGTGGCTCGGGTTCTCCTCGGCGTCACGGGCGGCATCGCCGCCTACAAGGCCTGCGAGCTCCTGCGCCTGCTCGTCCTCGACGGTCACGAGGTGACGCCGCTCCTCACCCCGGATGCGGAGCGCTTCGTCACGGCCCACACGTTCGAGGCCCTCGCCCGCCGCGAGGCCGCGCGCGACCTCTACCCGCACCTGGCGGACGCGGACCTGCTCGTGATCGCGCCGCTCTCGGCGAACACGCTCGCGAAGCTCGCCCACGGCCTCGCCGACAACGTCCTCATGCAGGCCGCGCTCGCCGTCCGCGCACCCGTGCTCGCGGCCCCGGCGATGAACGTCCGCATGTGGGAGCACCCGGCGACGCAGGCGAACGTCCTCCTCCTCCGCGAGCGCGGCGTCGAGCTGATCGGCCCCGAGGAGGGGGAGCTGGCCGAGGGCGAGCACGGCCCCGGGCGGATGAGCGAGCCGGACGCGATCTTCGCGCGCTGCCTCGAGCTCCTGGGCGCCGCGGGGCCGCTTCGCGGCCGGCGCGTGCTCGTGAGCGCGGGGGGAACGAGGGAGCCGCTCGACGCCGTCCGCTACGTCGGCAACCGCTCCTCCGGGAAGATGGGCGTCGCGCTCGCTCGAGAGGCGCTCAGGCGGGGCGCCGACGTGACGCTCGTCGGCGCGAACCTCGCCGTCCCGGCGCCCGCGGGCGTCGACGTCGTCGAGGCGCCGACGGCGGCCGACCTCGCCCGCGAGGTCCTCGCCCGCGCCGACGCCGACGTCGTCGTCATGGCCGCCGCCGTCTCCGACTACCGCCCCGCCGAGCCGGCGGCCGGGAAGCGGCCGAAGGATGAGGAGACGTGGACGGTCTCGCTCCTGCCCACGGAGGACGTCCTCGCCGAGCTCGGGCGGCGGAGGCGCGACGGCCAGGTGCTCGTCGGCTTCGCGGCCGACGAGGGCGCCCCGGGCCTCGAGCGGGCGCGCACGAAGCTGACAAACAAGCGAGGGAACCTCTTCGTCTACAACGACGTATCTCGTTCCGACATCGGATTCGAGTCGGACTGGAACGAGCTGGTGCTCATCACCGAGGCAGGCGAGCGGGCGGTGGGCCGACGGAGCAAGGAGGACTGCGCTGTGGCTATCCTCGACGAGGTCGAGACCCTGCTGGAGGGGGAGTAGATGGAGGAGCACGTGGTCGAAGCGAAGCAGGGTGTCGAGGCCTCCCGCGCCGCCACGCTCGCGGAGAGCATCGTCGGCAACCTGCGGAAGGTCATCCACGCCCCGGACGAGACGCTCGAGTTCGCGGTCCTCTGCCTCCTCTCGGAGGGGCACCTGATCATCGAGGACTTCCCAGGCGTCGGGAAGACGACGCTCGCGAAGGCGCTCGCGCGCTCGATCGACTGCTCCTTCTCGCGCCTCCAGTTCACCCCCGACCTGCTCCCCTCCGACGTGACCGGCGTGAACGTCTTCAACCAGCGCTCGAACGAGTTCGAGTTCCGGCCCGGGCCCGTCTTCGCGAACATCCTCCTCGTCGACGAGATCAACCGCGCCTCGCCCAAGACCCAGGCTGCCCTGCTCGAGTGCATGCAGGAGCGCCAGGTGACGATCGACGGCGTCTCGTACCAGCTGCCGCCGCCGTTCATGGTCATGGCGACGCAGAACCCGATCGAGTACGAGGGCACCTACCCGCTCCCCGAGGCCGAGCTCGACCGCTTCACCATGCGGATCGCGATCGGCTACCCGCCGCTCGCCGAGGAGGCGCGGATGCTCTCCGAGAACGCGGCCGAGACCCCGCTCGACGCGCTCGTGCCCGTCGCGAGCGCCGACGAGCTCCTCGAGGCGATCGAGGACGCCCGGCGCGTCTACGTCGAGGAGAGCGTGAACCGCTACGTCGTCACGATCCTGCGCCAGACGCGGTCCGACTCGCGGCTCTTCCTCGGCGCGAGCCCGCGCGCGGGCCTCGCCCTCCTGCGCGTCGCCAAGGCGCGCGCGCTCGTCGCCGCGCAGGACTTCGTCGCGCCCGACGACGTCAAGGCGGTTGCGCCGACCGTCCTCGGGCACCGGCTGATCCTCTCGCCCGAGGCGCGCTCGAGCGGCCTCGACGCCGAGGAGCTCGTCCGCGACGTCGTCGAGCGGACGCCGGTCCCGGTCTGACGTGCTGACCGACCGCGGCCGCTGGATCCTGGCCCTGGGCGGCGGGATCTACCTCGCCGCGTGGGCCTTCGGCTCCGAGCCGCTCTACCCGGTGGCGCTCGGGCTCGTCCTCGCGGTCGCGGCCGCGGCCGTCTGGGTCCGGATCCTGCGGCGCCCAATGACGCTCCACCGCCTCCTCGGCCGGGGGGACCGCCTCGCCGGCGACGACGTGCCCGTGCAGCTCGAGCTCGACGCCGAGGGCCTCGTTCCCTCCGGCACCCTCGTCCTGCGGGAGCGCATCGCGCGCCTCGGCGAGCGCGAGACGCCGCTCGTCCGCCGGCACGGCCGCCTGCGCGGGCGGTACGTGCTCCGCCGCGTCCCGCGCGGCCGCTACCCGATCGAGGCGAGCGAGATCCTCATCGAGGACCCGTTCGGGCTCGAGCGCGTCGAGGTCGAGCTCCCCGCCCAGGCCTCGATCCTCGTCTACCCCCGGCTCGTCGACGTCGACCGGCTCTTCTCCGAGTCGGGAGCCCGCACGCCCGAGGGCCGGCGGCTCCTCATGCGCCGCCCATCGGGCTTCGACCTGCACAGCGTGCGGGAGTACGAGAGCGGCGAGTCGCTCCGGCGCGTCCACTGGCCCTCGACGGCCAAGCGGGGGCAGCTGATGGTCAAGGAGCTCGAGGACTCGCCCCGCGACGAGACGGCGGTGCTCCTCGACGCGGACGCGGCCTCGGTCGTCGGCACGGAGCCGGACTCGAGCTTCGAGCTCGCCGTGCGCGCCGCGGGCTCGATCCTGAAGTCCCACGCCGCCCGGGGGCGCCGCGCGGCGCTGATCGTCAACTGCTCGCGCCCCGTGTACCAGCGCGTGCACTCCTTCGACGGCGACTGGCATCGCGCCCTCGAGATCCTCGCCGCCGTCGAGCCGGACGGCCACTCGCCGCTCGCGCACGTCCTCGCGGACGAGGCGGGGCCCGCCTCGCGCGCCGTCGAGCTGACCGTCGTGACCTCCGCGCTCACGCCCCGGCTCGTCGAGCGCCTCGCCCACCGCGCGCTCGCGCACCACGGAGCGAGCCTCGTCTTCGTCGACCCCGCGACGTTCGCGGCCCGGAAGACGCCGGCCGAGCGCGTCCCGCTCGACGTGGGCGCGCAGCTCCTGCGACTCCAGCGGGCGGGTGTCCCGGTCCTCGTCGTCGGCAGGGGAGACGACCTGCAGGCGAAGCTCGGCGCCGGGGAGCTGCGGGCCGTTGGCTAGCCGCGCGGCGCTCGTCCTCCTCGTCGCCGTGCTCGTCACGGTTTCCTGGCTGCGCCTCGAGGCGCTGCCCGTCTCGTGGCGCGAGTGGCTGCCCATGGTGCTGCTCGCCCTGCCGCCGATCCTCGCCGTCGGACTCACGCGCTCCCGCCTCGCCGTCGGCGGGGTGCTCGCCGCGTCGACGCTCTTCGCGGCGAGCGCCGCGTTCGAGGTCCCGCTCGCCGACGCGCGGCCGAACGACCCGCAGCGCGACTTCTTCGGCCCGGTCCTCGACGGCATCCGGCGGGGCTTCCTCGACTTCTACGAGACGCAGCTCCCGTTCGACCGCATCGACTTCTCGCTCATGCACTCGCTCGTGCTCCTGGCGATCTTCGGCTTCACGGCGCTCGTCGGGATGCTCGTCACGGCCCGCCGGCCCGTCGGCGCAGCACTCGCGCTCGTCTTCGCCGTCGGCTGGCCGGCCACCCTCACGCCGGGCGGCAGCCCGCTTCGGAGCGGCATGCTCGCCCTCGTCGGCGTGCTCGCGATCCTCTTCCTCCTGCGCCGGGAGGGACCGGCGCGCGGCCTGGTCCAGGCGGCCGGAGTCGGCCTCGTCCTCGTCGCCGCGGCGACGCTCGCCTCGAGCTCCGACGCCGTCGCCAAGGGCGCGTTCCTCTCCTGGCGGAGCTGGGACCCGTACGACCGCCCGACGGAGCCGGTGTCGGTCGACTACGTCTGGCGGGCCAACTACCAGGGCATCGAGTTCCCCGAGAAGCCGACGACCGTGCTGCGGGTGAAGGTGGACGGCCCCAGGCGCTCGCTCTACTGGCGCGCCACGACGCTCGACGACTACACGGGCCAGATCTGGGACGAGGAGCTCGAGCTCGGCGAGCCGACTGAGGCCGAGCAGATCGACGTCGTGGGCCGGAACCCGCTCCTCCCCGCGGCGGCGGCGAACGAAGAGGACTGGGTCCGCCAGGAGTTCACGGTCGAGGCGCTCCGGGACAGCCACCTGCTCGCGTCGGCACAGCCCGTCCGCTGGCGGCCGGGGACGGAGTCGCCGGTGGCGGACGCCGCGGGCGACGTGGCCGTCGTCCCCGAGAACCTGCGCCGCGACCAGCGCTACACGGTCTGGAGCTACGTCCCCCGGCCGAACCCGAGCCAGCTGGCGGCGTTCGCCGGCGACTACCCGGAGGTCGTGCAGCGCTACCTCGAGGTCGTCTACGAGCCGGTGCCCGACTGGGGGACGGACGGGCGTGACGCGCTGATGGCGGTCTTCTTCCGCGCCGAGCACGCCGACGAGTTCGAGATCGCCGTCCTCGAGTCGCTCTACGACGCGGCACAGGGCGTGACGAACGAGGCCGAGTCGCCCTACGAGGCGGCGGTCCTCCTCGAGACGTGGTTCCGCGAGGCGGGCGGCTTCGTCTACGACGAGCAGCCGCCGAGCCCGCTCGGCGGGGAGCCGGCGCTCGTCGACTTCGTCAACGGCCCGAAGCGCGGCTACTGCCAGCACTACGCCGGTGCGATGGCCCTCATGCTGCGCCTCCTCGGCGTGCCCGCCCGCGTCGCGGTGGGCTTCACGAGCGGGACGTACGACAGCGACGAGAAGGAGTGGGTCGTCCAGGACACGAACGCCCACGCCTGGGTGGAGGTCTGGTTCCCGCGCTTCGGCTGGATCCCCTTCGACCCGACGCCCGGGCGCGGCGAGGTCGCGGCCACCTACTCGGTCTACTCGGGCGCCTTCAACGCGGGCGACGCGGCGGACATCGGCCTGGACGCACGCTTCGAGGGCCTCTCGCCGGCGCTCGCAGAGCGGATCCGCTCGGCGGGCGGGCAGGCGGGCCTCCCGGGGGCGCAGGGCGCCGGTGCGGGGTCGGGCGGCACGGTCTCGACGGTGCGCGACCGGGGGCCGAGCCTCGTCGCGGTCCTGCTCCTCGTCCTCGCGGGGGCCTTCCTCGCCGTCGTCCTCCTGAAGGCGGCCCGCCGCGGCGTGCGCTTCGCCACGCGCGATCCCCGCGCGCTCGCGGGCGCATGCCGGCGCGACCTCGTCGGCTACCTCGCCGACCAGGGGGTCGAGCTGCCCGCGAGCGCGACGCTCACCGAGATCGGCGCGGCGCTCGACCGCTACTACGCCGTCGACGCGAGTCACTTCGTCCGCAGCCTGACGCTCGCCCGCTTCGGCCCGCCGGGGAAGGCGGGGAAGGAGCTCGGACGGGCGCGCCGCGACCTCCGCGACCTGCGCCGCCGGCTGCGGCGGCGGCTGGGCCTCGGGAGCCGGCTGCGCGGCGCGGCGAGCCTCCGCTCGCTCGCGCTCTGAGCGAGCCCCTCGCAGACCGCGCAGCTTTCCGTATCGTTGGAGAAGGGCATGAGCGAGACGTACGACCTCTACCGCCAGGGCAGGGAGCACCTCGCGGCCGGGCAGGCCGCGCAGGCCACCGTCGCCCTGGAGAAGGCGAAGAGGCGAGAGCCCCGGAAGGCCTCCATCCGCGAGGCGCTCGGGATCGCGTACTACCGCATCCGCCGCTTCGCGGAGGCCGAGCAGGAGTTCAGGACGATCCTCGAGCTCGCGCCGGTCGACCACTACGCCCACTTCGCGCTCGGGCGCTGCCTCGAGAAGCAGGGCCGGCCCCAGGAGGCGGTCGGGCACTACCGCCTCGCGACCTTCTTCCGCCCGCAGAGCAAGGATTACCGCCGGGCGCTCGCCAAGCTTCAGCAGTAGGGCCGACCGGGCCCGGACGCGGGCCGGAGCCGTGCGAACATGGGCGGCGTGCGAGTCGTCGTGCAGCGGGTGGTGGAGGCGCGCGTGCTCGTCGCCGGGGAGACCGTCGGCGAGATCGGCCCCGGCCTGTGCGTGCTCCTCGGCGTGGCCGCGGGAGACGACGAGGGGACGGCCGTGCGCCTCGCCGGCAAGGTGGCGCGGCTGCGGATCTTCGAGAACGACGAGGGCCGCTTCGACCGGAGCCTCGTCGACACCGGCGGCGGCGCCCTCGTCGTGAGCCAGTTCACGCTCGTCGCGGAGAGCAGACGCCAGAGGGGAACCAGGCCTGACTTCTCACAGGCTGCACGGCCCGACGTCGCCGAGCCGCTCTACGAAAGGTTCTGCCACGAGCTCCGCGAGCTCGGAGTCCCCGTCGCGACGGGCGTCTTCGGGGCCCGGATGGTCATCGAGATCGCGAACGACGGCCCGGTCACGATCGTGCTCGACGCGTGAGCCGGCGCCTCGTCGTCAGCAGGGCGGCGCCTCGACGGCCGCCCGCCCCCGGAAAAACCGTGCGAGAGCTTCCCACCGGAAGGCACACGCCCCCTACTGGCAGCGCTCGAGCCTCCGACGGTCTGCGCGGGCAAGGCCGGATCGTCCGACCGGCGCAAGAGGCGAGGCTTGCCGAGCCCCTGACGTGTCCCAGCTCCAGCGAGGGACTGGTGCAAGGCAACGGAAGACGCACGGCGCCCTGCGAGTCCCCGGCGCCCGCGCTGGCCCCCTTCGAAGGGAGGAGGAACCGATGGGATTTCGTCGCGGAGACGCGCCGAGACGTGCTCCAGCGCCGGGAGGAACCGGGGAGGCGCGTACGTCGGGTTTCTCGACGATCGGTTTTCTCCGAGGGACACGGAGATTCGGTGACCGTCTCACCCGCGGGCGGGGCCGGATGGGCTGGAGGCGAGCGGGCAGGCCCGCGGGCGGGCGAGAGCGGCGGGACAGTGGGGAGCCGGCTACCGTCGAACGGCACGCTCGCCTGAGCGGGGCGGGGCCCGGACGGCCGGCGCCCGGGGCTCCCGCAGCGGGGGGCGCCGTACCGATCGCGGCTCTAAGCTCCGGGCACTCTGGCGAGCGCGGCCATCACGCACAGGGAGCGTCCGGCAAGGGCCACGGAACGTCCAGGGGGCAGGGCACCGCCAAAGGGGAGGACCGCGATCGTGCTCCTGCACAGCCGCGCGGGCGACGAGCACGAGGTTCTTCCCCTCCTCCACGACCTCGACCCGGAAGCGCGTCATCTCGGCCTCCTGCCCTTGGGGCCCCTCGAGCTGCCGCCGCAAGGGCGCCACTGGTACGTGATCGAGCGCGAGGCCTCCCCGGAGCCGACGACCTTCCTGCCGACGCTCGCTGCTCTCTCCGCCTGGTACGACCACACGCTCGCGGCGCACGGGGTCGACCCGGGCCGGACGGTTCTCGCCGGCTTCTCGCAGGGCGCCGTCATGGCCTACTGCCTCGGGCTCGCGCCCGGGCGGCCGAGCCCGGGAGGCATCCTCGTCTTCTCCGGCTACATCCCGCGGGTCGAGGGGTTCGACCTCGATCTCGCGGGACGAGCCCGCCTCCCGGTCTCGATCGCGCACGGGACCCTCGACCCCGCTGTCAGCGTCGAGCTCGGGCGTGAGGCCCGCGCGCGGCTCGAGGCGGCCGGACTGGCCGTCCGCTACCGCGAGGATCCGGCCGGGCACACGATCACCGCCGGCGGACTCGCCCAGGCGCGGGCCGTGCTCGCCGAGGCGCTCCCCTGACGGGCCACCGGGCGAGCTCGACGCCCGCGCGGCCTTCGCTTGTCCCTTTCGGCACGAGACCGACGAAGGCCGCCTGGACGCTGCTATCCTGACCGCACCACATTTCCCAGAGGACGGAGAAGTGGGCGCGCGGCGCCCATTTTTTGCGAGAGGGAACGAACCGGTGCAGATCTACGAGAAGGAACGACAACTCCATCGCGAGGTCGCGGCGACGGTCGAGGACCGGGTGCCGGACGTCGACGTGCTCGCCGTCGAGCTCGGCGGGCCGGAGAAGCTGACCGTGTACATCGACCATCCGAGCGGCGTCGACCACGCCCTCTGCGCGCGCGTCACCGACGCGCTCCGGGACTACCTCGAGCGCTACACGCTCGAGGTGTCCTCACCCGGCCTCGAGCGGCCGCTGCGCGACCCGCGCCACTTCGCCGGCGTCGTCGGCCGGCGCGTCGCCATCCGGACAGCGCACGAGGTTGCGGGGCGCAGGCGCTTCCGCGGCCAGGTCGTCGAGGCCTCCGAGCGCGAGCTGACGCTCGCGGCCGGCGGCGAGCAGGTCGGCATCCCGTACGAGGCCATCGCGCGCGGCAATCTCATCGACGAGGGATAGAGAGGAACCATGAGCCGGGAGATCCTGGAGGCCGTCAGGCAGATCGAGAAGGAGAAGGGCATCGAGGACGAGACGCTCGTCCGCGCCCTCGAGGACGCCCTCCTCGCCGCCTACAAGAAGACGCCGGGCGCCGCCCGGCACGCGACCGTCGAGCTCGACCGCGTGAGCGGCGACTTCCGCGTCTGGTCGATCGAGCTGCCGCCGGACATCGAGGAGCGGCTCCTGGACGAGGCGCGCGAGCGGGCGATCACCGAGCTCGAGGCGGCCGAGGCCGAGAACGGCGAGCGCTCGCACACGCTCGTCACCGACGACGACCTCACGATCGACTGGTCGGACGTCCCCGACGAGCAGGTCAAGCGCTCCGACGTCACCCCGGAGAACTTCGGCCGCATCGCCGCCCAGACCGCGAAGCAGGTGATCCTCCAGCGGATCCGCGAGGCCGAGCGGGAGATGATGTACGAGGAGTACGTCGACCGGGTGAGCGAGGTCGTGACCGGCATCGTCCAGCAGGCGGGCGACCGCAACAACGTCCTCGTCGACCTCGGCAAGGTCGAGGCCCTCCTGCCGCGCTCGGAGCAGGTGGACGGCGAGCGCTACGAGCAGGGGAGCCGCATCAAGGCCGTCATCACGGAGGTGCGCTCGGGGACGAAGGGCCCGCAGGTCATCCTCTCGCGCCGCGACCCGGAGCTGATCAAGACGCTGTTCGAGCTCGAGGTCCCCGAGATCGCCGACGGCCTCGTCGAGATCCGCGGCGTCGCCCGCGAGCCGGGCTACCGCTCGAAGATCGCGGTCGAGTCGCACGTCCAGGGCGTCGATCCGGTCGGGGCCTGCGTGGGGCCGCGCGGGTCGCGCGTCCGCATGGTCGTCTCGGAGCTCCGCGGGGAGAAGATCGACATCATCCCGTGGAACCCCGAGCCTGCCCGGTTCGTGGCGAAGGCGCTCTCGCCCGCACGCGTCCGCGAGGTGCTCGTCGACGACGAGACGATGGAGGCGACGGTCGTCGTCCCCGACGACCAGCTGTCGCTCGCGATCGGCAAGGAGGGCCTGAACGCCCGCCTCGCCGCGCGCCTCACCGGCTGGAAGATCGACATCACCTCCGAGACCGAGTTCGCGCGGACCGAGGCCGAGGCGGCCTTCGCCGGCGGCACCGACGAGGAGTTCTCCGGCCGCTGCGCCGCGATCCTCTCGACCGGCAAGCGCTGCCCGAACACGTCCATTCCCGGCTCGCGCTACTGCGGCATCCCCGCCCACCGGGAGCTCTCCGCGCGCGAGGAGGCCGGCGAGCAGCTCGACGCCTCGCAGGCCGTCCCGGTCGGCGGCTTCGAGGAGCCGCAGCCGGACGAGCAGGCGACCGACGACGCGCCCGAGAGCGGGGCCGCCGAGCCCGCGGCGGAGGAGGAAGAGCAGCGTGCCTCGTGAGCGAGCCCACGCGGACGTGCGTCGGCTGCGGCCGCAAGGCGCCGCAGCGGGAGCTCGCGCGCTTCGCCGCGCCGGAGGGAATCCTGACGCCGGACGACGGCCGGACGCTCCCCGGGCGGGGCGCGTACACGTGCCGTCGCCCCGCGTGCTTCGAGCGGGCGGTGTCGCGCCGGGCGTTCGCGCGGGTGCTGCGCCGCTCCGTGATCGTGCCGTCCGGTTTGAAACCGGCGCCGGAGGGGGGCTAGGCTCGTACCGTGGCTGATCGTCGACCCATGAGACCCCGCGGCGGCGGGCCGGGCGGACGCCGCAAGCGGCGCGTCGTCATCGACACGCAGGCCGCGCGCCCGCGTCCCGACCGGCCGCAGCGCGACGGCGTCAAGCAGCCCCCGCGCGAGGCCCAGCAGCAGCAGCCCGCCGCGCAGCCGAGCGGGCCCGTGAAGGTGAACTCCGGCGCGACGGTGAAGGAGCTGTCGGCCGCCCTGGGCGTGCCCGTGCCCGAGATCATCAAGATCATGATGGGCGTCGGCGAGATGGTGACGATCACGCAGTCGCTCTCCGATGAGGCGATCGAGCTCGTCGCGGCGGAGCTGAAGCCGCCCCGCGAGGTCGAGATCAAGCACGCCGACGAGGAGGAGCTCGAGCCGGAGGCCTACGAGGACGAGCCTGAGGACCTCACCGCGCGCCCGCCCGTCGTCACGATCATGGGACACGTCGACCACGGCAAGACGACGCTCCTCGACGCGATCCGCGAGAGCGCGGTCGTCGAGACCGAGGCCGGCGGGATCACCCAGCACATCGGCGCGTACCAGATCGACCACGACGGCCGGCGGCTGACGTTCCTCGACACGCCGGGCCACGAGGCGTTCACGGCGCTGCGCGCGCGCGGCGCCAAGGTGACCGACATCGCGGTGCTCGTCGTCGCCGCCGACGACGGCGTCATGCCGCAGACGCTCGAGTCGATCAACCACGCCCGGGCGGCGCAGGTGCCGATCGTCGTCGCCGTCAACAAGGTCGACAAGGAGGACGCGAACCCGCAGCGAGTGCGCCAGGAGCTCGTCACACACGGGCTCCAGCCGGAGGAGTGGGGCGGCACGACGCAGTTCGCGGACGTCTCGGCGAAGACGAGGCAGGGCCTCGACGACCTCGTCGAGCGCATCCTCCTCGTCGCCGACGCCGAGCTCGAGCTGACCGCGAACTCGAAGGCGGAGGCTTCGGGCCCGATCATCGAGAGCCGGCTCGACGTCGGGCGCGGGCCCGTCGCGACGATGCTCGTCGCGCGCGGCACGCTCCGCGTCGGGGACGCGATCGTCGCCGGCGACGCATGGGGCAAGGTCCGCGCGCTCCTCGACTTCCGCGGCGACAAGGTCAAGGAGGCGACGCCGGGCGACCCTGTGGAGATCCTCGGCTTCGACAAGCCGCCCGCAGCGGGCGAGCACGCCCGCGTCGTCGAGAACGAGCGCCAGGCGCGCCACCTCGCGCAGGTGCGCGGCCAGCGCGTGCGCACGGAGCAGCTCGCCCGCAGCGCGAAGAAGGGCGTCTCGCTCGAGGACCTCTTCACCCACATGGAGGCGGGGGCCCTCCGCGAGCTCAACATCATCGTCAAGGCGGACGTCCAGGGCTCGATCGAGGCGGTCTCGGGCGAGCTCGGGAAGATCGACCACCCCGAGGTCGGCGTCAACGTCATCCACACGGGCATCGGCGGGATCACCGAGGGCGACGTCATGCTCGCCTCCGCGTCGAACGCCGTCGTCGTTGGGTTCAACGTGCGCCCCAACGCCGAGGCGCGCGCGCTCGCCGAGCGCGAGGGCGTCGACCTGCGGACGTACCGCGTCATCTACCAGCTCACGGACGACATCCGCCAGGCGCTCGTCGGGATGCTCGCCCCGGAGCAGCGCGAGCAGGTGCTCGGCGAGGCCGAGGTGCGCGCGCTCTTCCGCGCGTCGCGGATCGGCGTCATCGCCGGCTCCTACGTCACGCGCGGGACGATCCGGCGCAACGCGCAGGTCCGGGTCGTCCGCGACGGCACCGTCGTCTACGAGACGACGATCGCCGGCCTCAAGCGCTTCAAGGACGACGTCCGCGAGGTGGCGGAGGGATTCGAGTGCGGCATCCTCCTCGACGGCTTCAACGACGTGAAGGAGGGGGACGTCCTCGAGGCCTTCGAGACCCAGCAGATCGAGCGCACCGACCTGAGCGTGGCGGGCAACGGCGGCGCGCCGGACGAGGACGCCGCCCCCGAGGACGAGTAGCCCGGCCCGCCATGGGCTCCGGCTACGTCGGCATCCTCAGCGCCGAGCTCCACTTTCCGGACAACCGCTCGCTCAAGGGCAAGCGGAAGGAGCTCCTCTCGGCCAAGGCCCAGCTCCAGCGCCGCTTCGGGGCGGCGGTGGCGGAGGTCGACCACCACGACGTCTGGCAGCGCGCCCGCCTGACGCTCGCCTGCGTCGCGCGGGAGCACGGGGAGCTCGCCGCCCTCCTCGACGGCGCCGAGCGCTACCTCGCCTCGCAGGCCTTCGAGCTCCTCGGCGTCGACCGCGAGGTGGTCACACTCGATGAGTGAGCGCATGCGCCGGGTGAACGAGGCGCTGCGCGAGGTGCTCTCCGAGGAGATCGGCACGCTCAAGGACCCGCGCATCGGCTTCGTGACCGTGACCGGCGTCAGGACGAGCCAGGACCTGCGCCAGGCGACCGTCTACGTCAGCGTCCTCGGCTCGGAGCGGAAGCGGGCCGCCTCGCTCGCCGGGCTCAACTCGTCCCACGCCGTGCTCCAGGCGGCCGTGAACCGCGAGCTCCATCTCAAGCGGACGCCCCTCTTGAGCTTTGAGTACGATCCGACGATAGAGCGGGGAATGCGGCTTTCCAGGCTCATCGACGAGCTTGCCCGAGACGAACACCCAGACAGCTGATCTCGCGGCCGTCGTGGACGCGATCCGGTCACACGACCGGTTCCTCGTCACGACCCACGAGAACCCCGACGGGGACGCGCTCGGCTCGATCGTCGCCGTGAGCCTCGCCCTGGAGCAGCTCGGCAAGGACGCGGTCATGTACCTCTCGGGCATCATCCCGCTCCCGCACGAGTACGCCTTCATGGAGCTCGACGGCCTGCGCCGCACGCCGCCGGACGACGCGGGCGAGAGAGTCGTGCTCGCGCTCGACTGCGCGAACGAGCGCCGCATCGGCCCGGACCCCGGGCTCCTCGCGGGGGCGCCGCTCGTCGTCGACGTCGACCACCACCACGACAACAACCGCTTCGGCGACGTGAACCTCGTCGTCCCCGACGCCTCCTCCACGGGCGAGATCCTCCGCGACCTCTTCCGGGAGCTCGGGGTGACGGTGACGCCCGAGATCGCGGAGGCCCTCTACATCGCGGTCGTGACGGACACCGGCCGCTTCCAGTACGCGAACACGACGCCGAAGGCCCTCCGGCTCGCGGCCGAGCTCGTCGAGGCGGGAGCCGACGTCCACCGCGTCTTCCAGGACGTCTACGAGAACGTCGCCTTCGCGAAGATCAAGCTCCTCGCCCGGGCGCTCGCGAAGGCGCGCGTCGTCGAGGGCGGCCGCATCATCGTCTCCGACCTCGAGCGCTCCGACTTCGCCGCCGCCGGCGCCGAGGAGCCGTTCGCGGAAGGCATCATCGACTTCCTGCGCGCGGTCGAGGGCACCGAGCTCGTCGCCCTCATCCGGGAGCCGCCCACGCAGAACGGCCCGACGCGCCGGATCAGCCTGCGCACGCGCGCCGAGGGCATCGACGTCTCCGCGATCGCCCGCAAGAGCGGGGGAGGCGGCCACCGCCAGGCGGCCGGCTTCTCGAGCGAGGAGTCCGTCGACGAGATCGTCGACTTCATCCGGCGCGAGTTCCTCGCCCAGGCCCCGTCCGCCTCCCCGGCCGTGACCGGGTAGCGCCGGCGGGCGCGGCCCGCGAGAGCATCCCGTGCCGCGACGCCGCCCCCGCCGGGCGGGCGCGCGCGGGTGCCTACACTGACCGCCGTGGAGCGCGCGCAGACAGCGGGCCTCGTCCTCGTCGACAAGCCTGCGGGGCCGTCCTCGTTCGCCGTCGTGAAGCAGCTTCGCGCCCGCTACCGGACGAAGGCGGGGCACGCCGGCACCCTCGACCCTCTCGCCACCGGGCTCCTGCTCGTCCTCCTCGGCCGCGGGACGCGGCTCACCCGCTACCTCGTCGGCCTCGACAAGCGCTACCGCACGGAGATCCGCCTCGGGCTGCGCACGTCGACCGGAGACGGCGAGGGCGAGGTCGTCGAGGAGACCGAGGTGCTCTCCGAGGCAGAGATCCGGGCGCTCGAGGGCGAGGTCGAGCTCCCGATCCCGGCCGCGTCCGCGGTGAAGGTCGGCGGCGAGCGCGCGTACCGGCTCCACCGCCGCGGCGTCGCCGTCGAGATGCCCCTCCGCCGCTCCGAGATCCGCACGCTCCGGATCCGCCGCTACGCGCCGCCGCTCGTCGAGCTCGATCTGCACGTCTCGAGCGGCACGTACGTCCGCTCGATCGCCGACGCCGTCGGCGGACACTGCCGCTGGCTCCGCCGGACCGCCGTCGGCCCGTTCCGCGTCGAGGACGCGGAGCCCGAGCGGGTGCTGCCGCTCCTCGCCGCGGTCGTCCACCTCCCGGAACGGCGGCTCGAGGACGCCGAGGTCGCGCTCGTCCGCGCGGGACGTCCGCTGGCCGGGGGCGGGGAGGGCCCGGTCGCGCTCTGGGCCGGCGACGGCGACCTCGTCGCCGTCGGCCGGGCCGACGGCGGCAGCATCCGCCCGGAGACCGTGGTCGGGTGACGCTCCACGGGGAGCGGGAGCTCCGGAGCTCCTGGCCCGGGCAGGCGGTCTCCCTCCCGGGCGACCGGAGCGGCATGCTCGCAACCTCCCTCGTGGCCGTCGCGGCTGCGAGCGTCTGGCTCCTTCGCCCGCGGGTCCGCCGGCCGCCCGGGCTGCCCGAGGGGGCCGCGTGACCGTCGCCCGCGCCCCTGCCGAGCTCGAGCCGGCCGAGCGTGCTGTCGCGGTCGGCACCTTCGACGGCGTCCACCGCGGCCACCGGGCGGTGATCGCGGCGGCCCGGGAGACCGGCCTCCGCTCGACGGTCGTCACCTTCGAGCCGCACCCGCGCCTCGTGCTCGGCTACGACGTCGAGCTGCTCACGAGCTTCGAGCGGCGCCTCGAGCTGCTCGGCGAGGCCGGCCCCGACGACGTCCTCGTCGTCGAGTTCACGGCGGCGCTCTCCCGCAAGGAGCCGGAGGAGTTCGTCGCGGAGGTCCTCCGGCCGATCGGCACGCGGGTCGTCGTCGCCGGCGAGGACTTCCGCTTCGGCGCCGGCCGGCGCGGGGACGTCGAGCTCCTGCGGCGGCTCGGCCTCGAGGTAGGGCCGGTGCCCCTGCTCCCGGGCGTCTCCTCGAGCCGGATCCGGCAGCTCGTCCGCGAGGGGGAGGTCCGCGACGCTGCGACGCTCCTCGGCAGGCCGTTCGAGCTGGAGGGCCTCGTCGTCGCGGGCGACCAGCGCGGAGGCACGCTCGGCTTCCCGACCGCGAACCTCCTGCTCGACCCGCACGCCCTCGTGCCGGCCTTCGGCATCTACGCCGGAGAGGCGCTCGGCCACCGGGCGGCGACGTCCGTCGGCGTGAACCCGCACTACGGCGGCAGCGAGCGCCGCGTCGAGGCATTCCTCCTCGACTTCGAGGGCGACCTCTACGGGCGCAGGCTCCGGCTCGAGCTCTGGGAGCGGCTGCGCGAGGAGCGCGCGTTCGCGAGCGAGGCGGAGCTCGTCGCCCAGATCGCTCGCGACGTCGAGGCGGCGCGCGCGGCCCCGCGGCCGGCGGGCGCCGCCTGACGACCGGCCCGGTCGTCCTGCCCGCGTCGTCGAGGGCGTGCGACGGGGAGGAGGAGCGGCCGGAGCACGGACGCGGGGCCGTCGCGCCCGAGGATCGCTCGAGCGTGCCGCGCAAGTTTTCCTCCGCACGAACGTCTCTATGGGTAGATGAGTCCCTCCGCTGAGCTCTCGGTCCGCTGCCTCGGCTGCGGGTCGGTGTACGCGAAGCCGCTCGGAGGCGGCACGGCGAGCGACAACCCCGGCTGTCCGCAGTGCGGCTACGTCGGGTGGGTGCCGACGGCGCAGTCGTTCAGGCCAGCTCCAGAGCCGCTCCGCTTCGTCGCGGATCGCCAGCCGCACCGGCCCTTCCCACGACGCTGACGCCGCCGAAGTAGTGGTGCAGCGCCTGCCAGAGGCGCACCCTGTACCCCTGCTCCAGGAGCGCGTCGACGGCGCTCTCGTCGAAACCGGGCTCGAGGTGGACGACGTGGCCCGTGGAGTGGAGCCGGGGGCGGTCGACCGCGTCGCGGGCGGCGAGGCCCTCGTCGAGGATCCCCGAGAGGACCTGCACGAGCGCCGGCCGCAGGCGCGTCCCGCCGGCCGCCCCGGTCGCGAGGACGAGGCCGTCGGCGTCCAGGGCGACGGCCGGCGACATCATGCTCTCCATGCGCGCGCCGGGCTCGAGCGGCGCCACGAGCAGGTCGGCCTCGCCCAGCATGCTGTTCAGGTGGACGTCGTACCCCGGGAGGTAGTCGCCCGACCCGAGGCCGAGGCTCGTCGTGACGACGCAGGCATTCCCGGCCGCGTCGACGACGCAGAGGTTCGTCGTGTGCTCGTGCGGGCGACCGCTGTAGGGCGGAGCGGCGAGCAGGCGGGCGAGCGCGAGGACCCGCTCGCCCGGCGTCGCGCCACGCAGCGGCGGGAGCCCGGCGAGCGTCGTCCCGAGCGGCGTGAGACCGCCGCGGGTCTCGATCCGGACCCCCGCGTACTCTGTGCCGACGGTCGGCAGCCAGCCGACACGGTACGCGGCGAGGTCGGCGCGTGTGACGACGCCCCCGCGCTCCTCGACGAGCCCGAGGAGGGCCTCCGCCATCGTCCCCTCGTAGAACGAGCGCGCGCCCTCGTCGGCGAGCACGGCGAAGGCCGCCGCGAGGCCCGGCTGCTCGAGGAGCTCCCCGGAGGCGAGGAGGCGCCCAGTCGGGGAGTAGATGCGCGCGCCCTCGCGCATGGTCATGACGGGCGCGAGCATCGCGAGGCACGCGGCGTGCGCGGCCGGCATCGGGACGCCGTCGCGGGCGAGACGCAGCGCCGGCTCCACGAGCCGCCGCCAGGGGAGCGAGCCGAAGCGCCGCCAGAGCTCCTCGAGCCCCGCCGGGACGCCCGGCACGGCGCAGGTCGCCGCGCCGACGTAGTAGTGGACGAGCTCCTCGCCGAAGGGGACCGCGAGCTCCTCGAGCTCGGGCGTCGCGGCCGGGCCCCCGAGGCCCGGCACGGCGACGAAGAAGTCGAGGAGCTCCGCGCGCCGCTCGCCCGCGCCGAGCCAGACCGCGAACCCGCCGCCGGCGATCCCCGTCATCACCGTCTCCGCGACGCACGAGGCGAGCGCGGCCGCGACGGCCGCGTCGGCGGCCGTCCCGCCCTCCGCGAGCACCTCCAGGCCCGCCTCGGCGGTCGCCGGATGGCCTGCGGCGATACCGGGGGGAAAGGGCACCTCTGCTAGCCTACGGTTCGGCGTGACGCTCACGAAGGACGCAAAGAGAGAGATCTTCGACCGCCACGGGCGGACGAGCGGCGACACCGGCTCCCCGCAGGTGCAGATCGCGCTCCTCACGAAGAGGATCGACGAGCTGACGCAGCACCTGCGGACGCACCGGAAGGACCACCATTCTCGCCGCGGGCTCCTCAAGCTCGTCGGCCAGCGCCGGCGGCTCCTCGGCTACCTGCAGAAGCGGGACCTCGAGGGCTACCGCGCGCTGATCAAGGAACTCGGCCTCAGGAGGTAGGCGGACACCGGAACTCCCACCCGCCCCGCTTGTCGGGCCACACGAACCCGGGAGACCGGGTGGAAGTTTGAGGGAGATCCGGGGACCTCGTCCCCGCCGGGCCTGCCTCAAACCTCCGCCTCCGTCTCCCAGAAGGAGAAGGAGCACATGAGCACCACCGCAACAACGCAGGCGTCGGTCACGACAACGGTCGGCCGCGCCGAGATCCTGTTCGAGTCCGGCCGCCTCGCGAAGCAGGCCGACGGCGCCGTCGTCGTGCGAAGCGGCGACACCATGATCCTCGCCACGGCGCAGGGCCGCCTCGAGGCACGGGAGGGCGCGGACTTCTTCCCGCTCACCGTCGACGTCGAGGAGCGGATGTACGCCGCCGGGAAGATCCCGGGCGGCTTCTTCAAGCGCGAAGGGCGCCCGACCGAGAGGGCGATCCTCACCGCGCGCATGATCGACCGACCCATCCGGCCGCTCTGGCCGAAGGGCTTCCGGAACGAGGTGCACGTCGTCTGCACGACGCTCTCGGCCGACCTCGTCACCCCGCACGACATCCTCGCCATCAACGGCGCCTCCGCCGCGCTCATGGTCTCGCCGCTGCCGTTCCTCGGCCCCGTCGGAGCCGTTCGCATCGGCATGCTCGACGGGGAGCTCGTCGTCAACCCGACGCTCACGGAGGTCGAGGAGGAGGCGACGCTCGACCTCATCGTCGTGGGCACGAAGGAGGGTCTGACGATGGTCGAGGCGGGCGCCGACGAGGTGCCCGAGGAGACGCTCCTCGAGGCGTTCGAGCTCGCGCAGGCGGAGATCAGCAAGCTCTGCGAGGCGCAGGAGGAGCTCCGCCGCCAGGTCGGCAAGCCGAAGTGGCTCGACGCGGAGCTCACCGAAGAGCTCGAGGGGACGCACGGCGGGCGCATCGCCGAGCGCATCGCCGCGGAGGGCCTCCGGGAGGCGGCCGCCGCGGTCGTCGAGAGCCTCGAGGAGCTCTGCCCGCCGCTCACGATCGACTCGACGGAGGACGACATCGTCCGCGAGACGCAGGTGAAGGCGAGCCTCGAGGCCCTCCTCGAGCGGAAGCGGCTCGAGGCCGTCCTCCGCCCGGTGCGGGAGCAGTTCGAGGACGAGCTCCGCGCGCTCACGGACGCCGAGCAGGACTCGAAGCAGCTGAAGTCGGCCAAGCGGCAGCTCCTCTTCGACAGGATCATCGAGACGGTCGAGCTGCCGTTCCCGGTCGGGCCCGCCACCACCGACGGCGACGCGCCGTCGGTGAAGGACGGGCTCACCCGCCAGTACGTGAAGAAGGCGGCCGAGGCGATCTACAAGGAGCTGATCCGCACGAAGATCGCCGTCGAGAAGCGGCGGCCGGACGGGCGCGCGACCGACGAGATCCGCGAGGTCACGTGCGACGTCGGCGTCTCGCCCCGGACGCACGGGTCGGCGCTCTTCACGCGCGGCCAGACGCAGATCATGACGCTCCTCACGCTCGGGACGGCAAAGGAGGGCCAGCGCATCGACGACCTCTCGCTCGAGCAGGAGCGCCGGTACATGCACCACTACAACTTCCCGCCGTACTCGGTCGGGGAGACCGGCTTCATGCGCGGGCCCAAGCGCCGCGACATCGGCCACGGGGCGCTCGCGCAGCGCGCGCTCGAGCCGATGATCCCCGCCCTCGACGAGTTCCCCTACACGATCCGCCTCGTCTCGGAGACGCTCGAGTCGAACGGGTCGTCCTCCATGGGCTCGGTCTGCGGCTCGACGCTCGCGCTCATGGACGCCGGCGTCCCGATCAAGCGACCGGTCGGCGGCATCGCCATGGGCCTCGTCAAGGAGGGCGACGAGCACGTCGTCCTCACCGACATCCAGGGCGCCGAGGACCACCTCGGCGACATGGACTTCAAGGTGGCCGGCTCGCGGGAGGGCATCACCGCCCTCCAGATGGACATCAAGATCACCGGCGTCACGCAGGAGATCATGCGGAACGCGCTCGCCCAGGCGAAGCGGGCCCGCGAATTCATCCTCGACCGCATGGCCGAGACGATCGGCGAGTCGCGCGAGCAGCTCGCCGCGCACGCGCCGCGCATCACGACCATCTCGATCGACCCCGAGCAGATCGGCCTCGTCATCGGCAAGGGCGGCGAGACGATCCGCGGCCTCGAGGCGGACTACGAGGTGCAGATCGACATCGAGGAGGACGGGACGATCCTCATCTACGCGACCGAGGGCGAGAAGGCCGACGCCGCGATCGCCGCCATCCAGGGGCTCACGAAGGAGCCGGAGGTGGGCGACACGTACACCGGCCGGGTCGTGAAGACGACCGACTTCGGCGCCTTCGTCGAGCTGAAGAAGGGCACCGACGGCCTCCTCCACGTCTCGAACGTCGGCCCGGGCCGCGTGGGGCACATCGAGGACGTCATCAGCCGCGGCGACGTCCTCGACGTCGTCGTCCAGGAGGTGGACAAGGCGCGCGGGCGCATCGGGCTCAAGCTCGTCGGCAAGCACGAGAACGGCGCCGTCGTCCAGCCGGAGGAGCTGATCGAGCGGGCGAAGGACGCCCCGCCGCGTGAGCGGAGGGAGCGCGACGGCGACCGCGACCGGCGCGGCGGCGGCGGAGGCCGTCGGCGCGAGCGCGGCCGCGGCGGGCGCCGGGAGGACTAGCCTTCACGCTGTGAGCGGGGCGGCCGGCGGCCGCCCCGCTCGGTCAGTCGGCTCATGCCCTGGCACGCTGGGCGGCCGCGACGCCGGCCAGGACGAGCACCCCGCCGACGGCGAGCCAGACCGTCACCCGCTCGTCGAGGAGCACGGCGCCGATCGCCACCGCGAGCACCGGGATCGCGTACGTGTAGGTGACCGCCCGCGTCGAGCCGAGCCCGCGCAGGCCGACGTTCCAGCCGGCGTAGCCGAGGAGCGTGCAGACGACGCCGAGGTAGAGGAGGAGCGCCGCGTCTCCTGCGGACACGCCCGTGACCGTGTCGAGCGTGGAGCGCCTCGCGAGCGGCAAGAGCGCGAGCGTCCCGGCGAGGCTCGACGCCGCCGTGAGGGCGAGGAGCCCGTAGCGGCCGAGGAGCGGCTGGAGGAGGACGTTGTAGAGCGCGAAGGCGAGGGGCGCTCCCAGGACGATGAGCGGGCCCTTGGCGTTCGCGAGGGAGAGCTCGCCACCGGACCCGAGCAGGACGACGACGCCGACGCCGGCGAAGGCGGTCGCGAGCCCGGCGACCCGGCGGACCGTCGCCCGCTCGAGCCCGGCCGCGGCGGCGATCGCGAGCGTCAGCGCGGGGGAGAGGGCGACGACGAGGGCCGCGGTCCCGGCCGTCGTGAAGCGCGTCCCCACGTTGAGAGAGACGTGGTAGCCGGCGACGACGAGCACGCCGGCCGCGATGAGGCGGAGCGCGTCACGGCGCGTGAGCCCTGGGAGGCCGCCCGAGCGCCAGAGGAGGAAGGCGAAGCCGGGCGCGGCGACGAGGTAGCGGAGGAGCGCGACGTCCTCGGCCGCCGTCCCGTGGTCGAGGAGGGCCTTGATGGCGGAGAAGGCGCCCGCCCAGACGACGCTCACGACCGCGAGGGCGACGTGCGCGGACCCCTGCCTGCGCGCGAGCGGGACCGCGGTCTCCATCGCGGGGTTAAACCACCCGGCGGCCGGGCGTGTGAGATCCGCGGCGGCGGGCCGCGGCGGGGACCCCTACGATTCAGCCGTGCAGAACTACCTCATGACGACGCTCGACGGCGGGACGCGGGTCGTCACCGAGCCGCTCCCGACCGTCCGCTCGGTCGCGATCGGACTCTGGATCGGAGCCGGCTCGCGCGACGAAGACGAGGCCAACGCGGGCGTGAGCCACTTCCTCGAGCACCTGCTCTTCAAGGGGACGGCCTCCTACTCGGCCCTCGAGATCGCCGAGCTCTTCGACGCGTTCGGGGGCGAGCTCAACGCCGCGACCGCCCGCGACTACACGGTCGTCTACGCGCGCGTGCTCGACGAGCACCTCGAGACCGCCCTCGACGTCATGACGGACATGGTCTTCGTGCCGACGCTCGCGGACCTCGACTCCGAGCGCGAGGTCGTGCTCGAGGAGATCGCGATGGTCGACGACACGCCCCAGGAGGTCATCTTCGACCTCGTCACGAAGGCCGTGTTCGGCGACCATCCGCTCGGGCGGCCCGTCCTCGGGTCGGCCGAGGTCGTCTCGACCATCTCCCGGCGATCCCTCGGCGCCTTCCACAGGAGGCGCTACCGGGCCGACAACGTCGTCGTCGCCACCGCGGGCAGCGTCGACCACGCGAAGCTCGTGCGCCTCGTCGAGCGCCTCTCCGCCAAGGCGGCGGCGCCTCCGGCGCGCAAGCCGGCCGCGCGGGCGGCCGTCGTCGCGCAGCCGCCGCCCTCGCTCGCCTTCCGGGCGAAGGCGACGGAGCAGTACCACGTGTGCCTCTCCGCGCCGGGCATCGCCCGCCCGGACCGCCGCCGGTTCACCGCCTCGATCCTCGACGCCGTCCTCGGCGGCTCGGCCTCCTCGCGGCTGTTTCAGGAGATCCGGGAGAAGCGAGGTCTCGCGTACTCCGTCTACACCTTCTCGTCGCAGTACGCGGACACCGGCCAGATCGGCGTGTACGTCGGCACGCGCGAGGAGAACCTGAGGGAGTGCCTGCGCATCGTCGCCGAGCAGATCGGGGACATCGCCGAGCGCGGCCCGCGGCCGGACGAGCTCGCCCGCGCGAAGGAGAACATGAAGGGGCGGATCATGCTGGCGATGGAGCTCACCTCGAACCGCATGAGCCGCCTGGGGAAGTCGATCGTCACCGACAGCGAGCTGCTCGACCTCGACCGCGTCCTGGCCGAGATCGAAGCCGTGGACGGGGAATCCGTCGGGCGGCTCGCCGAGGTGCTCCTCGGCATGGACCGCTTCTCGGCCGCGGCGATCGGCCCGGAGGAGGACCGCTTCCTCGAGGCGGTCGGGCCGGTCTGTCCGGGCCTCGTCGAGCGCGCCGCGGCGTGAGGGTCCTCCTGCTCGGCGCGGGCGGCAGGGTCGGCTCCGTGCTCGGGCCGCGCCTGACGGCCGCGGGGCACGAGGTCACGGGCGCAGGCCGGGGGGACTCCTGGGACCCCTCCGCTCACGACGCCGCCGTCGACTTCACGCGCCCGGACGCGGTGCGCGCGACCGTCGAGCGCTGCCTCGGCGCCCGCCTTCCGTGCGTCGTCGGCACCACCGGGCTCGGTGCCGGCGACCTCGACGCGCTCGACGCGCTCGCCCGGGAGCGTTCCGTCCCCTGCGTCGTCGCCCCGAACTTCGCCGTCGGCGCCGTGCTGATGATGCGCTTCGCCGCCGAGGCGGCACGCGTGCTCCCGCGGGCGGAGATCGTCGAGCTCCACAACGAGGGGAAGCTCGACGCCCCCTCGGGGACGGCGAAGGCGACGGCGGCGGCGATGGGGGGCGAGGTGCGGATCCACAGCGTGCGCCTGCCCGGCCTCGTCGCGCACCAGGAGGTCCTGCTCGGCGGCGACGGGCAGCTCCTCACCATCCGGCACGACACGCTCTCGCGCGAGGCCTTCGTCCCCGGCGTCCTGCTCGCCCTCGACCGCCTGCCGACGCTCCCCGCAGGCGTGACGCTCGGCCTCGAGGCGCTCCTGTGAGAGCGCCTGACGACGACGTGCGCCTCCACCTCTACGAGCGCTTCGTGGCCGAGGGACGGCCGCCGGGCGCGCACGAGACCGCCCGCGCGCTCGGCCTCGGCGAGCGGGAGGCGGAGGACGCCTACCGCCGGCTCGCCGACGAGCACGTCCTCGTCCTGGCGCCCGGCACGACGGACGTCGTCATGGCGGCCCCGCTCTCGGCCGCCCCGACGCCGTTCCGGGTCGAGAGCGAGCGCGGCTCCTTCTACGGCAACTGCATCTGGGACGGGCTCGGCGCCGTGGCCATGCTCGGCCGGAGCGGTCGCGTCGAGACGTCCTGCCCCGACTGCGGCGAGCCGCTCGTCTTCACCGTCAGCGAGGGCGAGCTCGAGCACGTCGACGCCGTCGTCCACTACGCGGTCCCGGCCGCCCGCTGGTGGGACGACATCGCCTTCAGCTGAGCGACGATGCTCGCCTTCCGGTCGGAAGAGCACGTCGAGCGGTGGCGGAAGCCCCTCGGCCTGCCGCGTGGTGGGATCCTCACGCCGGAGCGGCAATGGCGGCTCGCCGATGCCTGGTACGCGGACAGGCTCGCGGCCGACTGGCGCCGCCGGACGCCCGAGGAGGCCGAGGCGCTCTTCGCGGCCCTGGGCCTCGAGGGCGCGTTCTGGCAGCTGCGCCCCTGAAGCCGACCGCCTCGGCGTTTGCCGGACGGGGCGAAGGGGGGAGGGTGGCCCGTGGGCCTCTTCTCGCCGAAGGAGTATCGCGACGGCCGCGTCAGGGTCTACGGGTGCTCGCCCGGCTGCCTCGTCGTCTCGCTCATCGTCTCGGTCGTCCTCACGGTCCTCGTCAACCTGCTGATCCGCGCCTTCTAGCCCCTCCCCGGGGCGTCCGCCGGGAAGCCGAGTAGAATCCGTCCAGGTGCTGGGCGAGGTTCTCACAGCCGCCGTGACGCCGTTTCGCGGGGACGGCTCCGTGGACGAGGAGGCCTTCCGGCGGCTCTGCACGCACCTGGTCGACACCGGCTCCGACGGCGTCGTCGTCGCGGGGACGACGGGCGAGTCGCCGACGCTCTCGGACGAGGAGCGCCTGGCCCTCTTCGCCGCCGCGGTCGAGACCGTCGGCGACCGGGCGACCGTCGTCGCCGGGACGGGGACGTACTCGACCGCGCACTCGGTCCACCTGACGGGCCAGGCGCACGAGCTGGGGGTCGATGCGTTCCTCATCGTGACGCCGTACTACTCGAAGCCGCCCGTCCGCGGCATCGTCGAGCACTTCCGTGCCATCGCCGAGGCCACCGACCGCCCGCTCGTCGTCTACAACATCCCGCAGCGCGTCGTCCTGAACCTCGAGCCCGAGGCGCTCGCCGACCTCGCCGAGATCCCGAACGTCGCCGCGGTGAAGCAGGCGACGCCCGATCCGGAGCAGGCCCGTCGGATCCTCGCCGAGACGGACCTCGCCCTGTACGCGGGGAACGACGACCTGCTCCTGCCGTTCCTCGAGCTGGGCGCCACCGGCGGGATCCTCGTCTACACGCACGTCGTCGGGCCTCGCGTCCGCGACCTCGTCGACCGCTTCCGCGCCGGCGACGTCGAGGGGGCCCGCGAGATCGACGCGGAGCTGCGGCCGGTGATCGAGGCCCTCGCCGTGACGACGAACCCGATCCCGGTGAAGGCCGCGCTCGCCATGCTCGGGCACGATGTCGGCGGCCTGCGGCTGCCGCTCGTCGAGGCGACGGACGAGGAGCGCACGGCCATCCGCGCGGGGCTCGAGCGCGCGGGCGTCCTCGAGAGCGCCCGGGTCTGAGCACGGCCGCCGCTCAGGCGGCGTGCAGATCGCCGGCGAGGTACTTGAGACCCGAGTCCACGTTGAGCGTCGCCACGCGGGCGCCGCGCCCGAGGCGGCGGGCGAGCCCGAGCGCCGCGACGATGTTCGCGCCGGTCGAGGGCCCGCTGAGGAGCCCCTCCTCGCGAGCGACGCGCCTGGCCATCTCCACCGCCTCCGCCTCGGGGACCGCGACCACCTCGTCGAAGTCCTCCGCCGAGAGGAGCGGCGGCCAGAAGCCCACGCCGCCGCCCTCGATGTGGTGCGTGCCGGGTGCGCCGCCGGAGAGGACGGGGGACTCGCCTGGCTCGACGACGGCGCGGTGGAGGTCGGGCAGGGCGCTCCGCAGGGCGCGCGTCGCGCCGAGGAAGCAGCCGGCCGTCCCGACGTAGGCGCAGAAGGCGTCGAGGCGACCCTCCAGCTGGCCGAGAAGCTCGCGGCCGAGCTCCGCGTACCCGTCGATCATGTCCGAGTTGTTGAACTGGTCGGTGGCGAAGCCGTCGACCTCCTCGACGATCTCCGAGGCGCGGCGCATCATGCTGGGGATGAGGTCGGGCGTGATCCCGGCCGGGCTCGGGATCACGTCGAGCTCGGCGCCGAACGCCCGCATCAGGGCGAGCTTCTCGGGCGCGAAGGCGTCGGAGGTGACGATCCGGAGCCTGTACCCCTTCACGGCGCACACGAAGGCGAGCGAGGATCCCGTGCTGCCTCCCGTGTACTCGACCACGGTCTGCCCGGGCCGGAGGCGCCCGCTGCGCTCGGCTCCCTCGATCATGGCGAGCGCCATGCGGTCCTTGTAGGAGCCGGTCGGGTTCGTCGACTCGAGCTTGACCCAGACCTCGCCGACGTCCGGTCCCGCCAGGCGCTCGAGCCGGACGACCGGCGTCCGGCCGATCGCGCCGAGCAGCGCGGCCCTGTCGCTCGTCGTAGCCATTCGCCGAGGCTACCCGAGCAGGATCGCGCCGGGGAGGGACTGAATACACTTCCGCGGATGGCCGGAAGCACGCGCATCATTCCCCTCGGCGGCCTCGGCGAGGTTGGCAAGAACATGACGGTGATCGAGTCGGACGACGGGCTCGTCGTCGTCGACTCGGGCCTCTCCTTCCCGCGCGACGAGCACCTCGGCGTCGACCTCGTCCTTCCGGACTTCGACTACCTGCGGGAGCATCGAGGCGAGATCCGGGCCGTCGTGCTCACGCACGGGCACGAGGATCACGTCGGCTCGCTGCCCTACCTCCTGCGGGAGGTGGACGTCCCCGAGGTCTGGGCGACCCGGCTCACGCTCGGGCTCGTCAAGTCGAAGCTCGACGAGCACGGGCTCATGCGCGCCACCGAGCTCGTCGAGATCGAGCCCGAGAAGGGCGCGGCGCAGGTCGGCCCGTTCCGCGCCGAGTTCGTCCGCATGGCGCACTCGATCCCGGACGCCGCGGCCGTCGCCCTCGAGACGCCGGGCGGCCTCGTCGTCGTGACGGGCGACTACAAGATCGACCACACGCCGGTCGACGGCTTCCGCACGGACCTCGGCAAGCTCGCCGAGCTCGGCAACCGCGGCGTCGACCTCCTCCTCGGCGACTCGACGAACGCGGAGCGCCCGGGCGTCACCGAGTCGGAGCGGACCGTCGGCGAGGTGTTCCGTCACCTGATCCCGCAACGGCCCGGCCGTGTCCTCATCGCGTCGTTCGCCTCGAACGTCCACCGCATGCAGCAGGCGATGGACGTGGCCGCCGCCACCGGCCGCAAGGTGTGCCTGATCGGCCGCTCGCTGCGCAAGAACATCAACATCGCGCGCAACCTCGGGTACCTCGACGTTCGCGACGACCTCGTCGTCAAGCCGGACGAGCTCGACGGGCTCCGGCCGGAGGAGACGATGATCCTCTGCACCGGGAGCCAGGGCGAGCCGATGTCGGCGCTCACGCGCATGGCCTACCACGACCATCCGCACGTCTCGATCGAGGCGGGGGACACGGTGATCATCTCGGCGAAGCCGGTCCCCGGGAACGAGCTGCGGGTGCACGACACGATCAACCGCCTCGCGAAGTCGGGCGCCGAGGTCCTCCACCAGGAGATCGCGCCCGTGCACGTCTCTGGACACGGCAACGCGGAGGAGATCCGCACCGTGCTCGCGCTCCTGCGTCCCCGGAACGTCATGCCCGTGCACGGGGAGTTCCGCATGCTGGCCGCGCACGCGCGCCTCGCGTACGAGTCCGGCGTGCCCACCGAGCGCATCGTCCTCGCCGAGAACGGCTCCGTCGTCGAGCTGCGGGGCGGAGTCGCGCGGCTCACCGACCAGCTCGACGTCGGCATGACGTTCGTGGACGGCCTCGGCGTGGGCGACGTCCGCGACGTCGCGCTCCGCGACCGGCGGCACCTCTCCGAGGACGGCGTGCTCATCGTCGTCGCGACGGTCGGCTCGCCGAACGGGCGCGAGATCGGCGAGCCCGAGGTCATCGCCCGCGGCTTCGCCGAGTCCGGGGCGCTGCTCGACGAGGCGAGGCGGGAGGCGGAGCGGACGATCGCGGAGTGCTTCGCCCAGGACGTCGTCGAGCTGAAGCTCCTCCAGGAGCACATCCACGACAACGTCGGCAGGCTCGTCTCCGAACGGACCGGCCGCCGGCCGATGATCCTGCCGGTCGTCGTCGAGGTCTAGCGCCCCGGAGCCGCGCCCGCCTAGCCGCCCCAGCGAAAGCCGGTCGCGCTCGGCCGCGGGGGAAGGGGGCTCGTCGGCAGGCCGGGAGGCGGGTCGTTCCGGTGGATGTTGAAGTCCGCCGGCGCGACGTCGTTCGGCGTGTCCGGGTGGAAGAGCGAGGCGAGGTACTGAATCTGGCCGCGGCCGGGGCCCAGCTCCCACTGGCCGCCGCCGTAGACGGCGATACCGTGCTCGGCGCAGTGGTCGTACGCGGCGAAGAGCCGCTCGACGCTCCCGAAGCGCGACGGCTTGAAGTTGAGCGTCCGCGGCCGGAACGGGAGGCCTTCGATGTCGGCGACGGAGTGGATGGGCGCGTCCCACGTGATTCGGTCGCGGTGCGGCGCGAGGACGGGCTCCGTGGCCTCGTTCAGGTCGGGATCCTCGATCCAGGCAGAGGGGAAGCCCTCCGCCACGAGACGGTAGAGCGCCGGATCGCCGGGCTGGTCGACCGGCGTCCCCTTGTAGGCGCCCTTGAGGTCGACGGTGGCGACGGCGTCGAGGGCGGAGAGCTCGGCGACGACCGCCTCCGTCCACTCGCTCGTCGGATCGAGCTTGAAGCGAAGCGCCGGGTAGCGCCCGAGCAGAACGGGGACGGGGTCGATCGCCGGCGGCGCCTCGAGGCGGAGGGAGACGACGAAGTGGACGGGACGCGCCTCGCGCCCGACCGCCTCCGCGAGCGACGTGCCCGCCTGGCGGAGCGCGAGGTCGAGCGCCGCGCTCTCGTACGCCCAGCGACGGTAGTCGAGGAAGGCCTCCATGCCCGGGCCGGAGGGGAAGAGCGAGAGCCCGGCCAGGAGGTGCGAGAACGAGTCGAGCGTGTGCGCGCCGGCGAGCGGCAGCGTCGGCCCCTCGGCCTGGAGCGCCTCCTGGTCCTCGGGGCTGTACGTCACGTCCTCGCCGACGCCTTCGTGCCCGCCCCCCATGAGGTGGACGACGGTCGTCCGCCGCGTGAACTCGCTCGACACGGGCACCTCGCGTCCCTCGAGCGAGTAGGACTCGATCTCCAGGGGCAGGTCGCGGACGGCCTCGTACGTCGCCATGCGCGCGAACGGTACGTGTTCGGCCGGACTTCGTGTACTAGTTAGAGGCATGAGCGATCCGCAGCACGACGGCTGGCGGGGCCTCGTCGGCTCCTACGGGGTCTCGGAGGGGACGACGGCCCGCCTCATCCGCTCCTTGAGCGCGAGCGAGGTCGCCGCGCTCGCCTTCTGCCGGCTGCTCGAGCGCTGGGCGCGCGGGGAGCCCGACCCGTGCACGCCCGAGCGGCGGCAGGCCGCCTTCCGCCGCGCCGCCGAGAGGGCCGAGACGGCGCTCGCGGGGCTCGACGCCCCGCTCGGCCGCTTCCTCCTCGAGCTGGAGCCGCAGGGCGCGGAGGGACGCTCCTGGTACGGCGAGCCGGGCGCGGGGGAGGTCCTCGAGTGGGACGCCGTGCTCAGGCGCGCAGGCGTCGTCGCCGCGCCGCACCGGGTGGCGCACGCCTACCTCGAGCTCGCCGTCCTCGTCCGGGCGCTCCAGGGGCTGGCCGACTCCGCGCGAATCGCCGCGGTGCCCGACCGCGACTCGCTCTGGGCGGGGCTCTTCGACCTCCGCGAGAACCTCCTCGACGGCTGTCTCGACGACCTGCGCGCGCTTGCCGCCTAGCCTCACGGTCGTCGGCAGCGTCAACCTCGACCTCGTCGCGCGCTGCGAGCGGCTCCCCGAGCCCGGCGAGACCGTCACGGGGGCCACCTTCGCGCGGATTCCCGGCGGAAAGGGGGCGAACCAGGCAGTCGCCGCGGCCCGGCTCGGGGCGGCCGCCCGCTTCGTCGGCTGCGCCGGCGACGACGCCTTCGCCGCGGATGCGCTCGCGGGCCTCGTCGAGGCGCGCGTCGAGCTCGAGGTGCGACGGTCGCACGGGCCCACCGGCGTCGCGCTCGTCCTCGTCGACGCGGAGGGCGAGAACGTCATCGTCGTCGCGCCCGGCGCCAACTCGGACCTCGAGCCAGTCGAGGTCGCAGGCCCCGTCCTCTGCCAGCTCGAGATCCCGCTCGAGGTCGTCGAGAGCGCGGCGGCGGGAGCCGACCGCTTCTTCCTCAACGCCGCGCCGGCGAGGCCGATCCCGCCCGAGGTCACCGCCCGCTGCGAGCTCGTCGTCGTCAACCGGCACGAGCTCGAGGCCCTCGCCCAGACGCCGCGGCTCGTCGCGCTGACCCTGGGCGCCGAGGGCGCCGTGCTCCTCGAACGCGGCGCGGAGGTCGTCCGGGCGGCCCCGCCGCGCGTCGACGCCGTCGACGGCACCGCGGCGGGAGACGCCTTCACCGCCTGCCTCGTCGTCTCGCTCCTCGAAGGCCGGGACCGCGAGGAGGCGCTCCGGCGCGCCTGCGCCGCCGGCGCGCTCGCCGCCTCGCGCGTCGGGGCGCAGCCCTCG
>DASTQA010000087.1:0-84753 GCA_035762005.1 Gaiellaceae bacterium | reverse complement strand
CGCGTCCGCGCGTACGGGTACCCCGACGCCCGGTGCTGACGGGCGGGCCCCGGAAAGCGGGAGATCGGGGCCCGCCCGCGGCCGGGACTAGTCGACGGCGAACGTGACGGCGAGCGTGGCGGCCACCTCCTGCGTGCCGGGCTGCACGGCCACGTCGGCGGCCGCCGCCTCGACGGCCGCGAGCCGGTCGAGCGCAGGCGCGCCGCCGCCCGCGCCCTCGACGATCGCGACGGGCGCCCCGAGCGTGAGGCCCGCCTTCGCCGCGATCGCCTCCGCCCGCGCGCGGGCGTCGTCGAAGGCGGCCTCGACCGCGGCCGCGTACTGCGCCTTTCCGTCCGAGAGCGTGAGCGTCGGCCCGTAGACCTGGTTCGCGCCGGCGGCGACGGCCGCGTCGACGATCGCGCCGGCGCGGTCGAGCGAGCGGATCGTCGCGCGAACCGTGTTCGAGGCGTCGTAGCCGGCGATGGTACGACCGTCGTCGCTCGTGCGCGGGTAGACGGCGACCTGCTCCGTGCGGAGGTCGTCGTCGGCGATGCCTGCGTCGCGGAGCGCGGCGACGACACGCTCCATGGCCTGCGAGTTGTCGGCGAGCGCGCCGGCGGCGGCCTCCCCGGTCGTCTGCACGCCGAACGACCACTCCGCGACGTCGGGGACCGCACGCGCCGTGCCCGTGCCGACGACGGTGATCCCTTCGGCCGCCGCAGCCCCGACTCCGAGTGACTCGGCCGAGGCGGACGCGGCCAGGGCACCGCCGTCGAGACCGCCGAGGGCCGAGACCTCCGACGGCTCGTCCTCCCCGGAACAGCCCACGACCGCGAGGGCGCCGAGGACGACCGCCGTGACCACGACCACGCTTCGCTTCATCGCTCCTCCGATCTCGTTTCGCGGTTTGACCCGCGGGCGGCCGTGGAAGTTCCCAGGAGATGGATGCGCGCGAGCACCGCTCCCGCCTCGCGCTGGCGGGGGCGCTGGCAGCGGCCGTCGCGCTCGCCGGCTGTGGCGGCGACGACTCCGGCGAGAGGGAGACGCCATCCGCCGCCGTCATCCCCGCCCGCGTCTCGGAGGAGCTGGCGCGCGCGAGCGACGCGATCGCCGAGAGCCTCGAGGCGGGCGACGCCTGCACCGCCGCCGCGCAGGCCGACGAGCTGCGGAGCGCCTCCCTGGCGGCGGTCGAGCGCGGCCGGATCCCCGCAGAGCTCGAGCGCCCGCTCCTGCGGGCGGTCGACCGCCTCACGGCAGGGATCGCCTGCGAGCCCGTGCCGACGGCGGGCGACGACGACGAGGCCGGGGACGACGAGGAGGACGGCGGCCCGCCCGGGAAGGCGAAGGGTCACGACAAGGGGAAGGCCCAGGGGAAGGCGAAGGGCCACGACGAGGACGAGGCGAAGGACGACGAGGACGACGAGGACGACGGGACGGTGACGACGACGACCGAGGCGGACGGGTGAGCGCGACGGCGTTCGCGGGACGCTACGTCCTCGAGCGCGAGCTCGGCCACGGCGGCATGTCGACCGTGCATCTCGCCCGGGACACGGAGCTCGGCCGGCCGGTGGCGCTCAAGCTGCTCGCGGGGCACCTGGCCGGGGACGACGCGTTTCGGGAGCGCTTCCTCCGTGAGGCGCGTCTCGCGGCCCGCCTCTCGCATCCGAACGTCGTCCAGGTCTTCGACACGGGCGAGGAGGACGGACGCCCGTTCATCGTCATGGAGTGCGTCTCGGGCGTCACGCTGGCGCAGGAGCTCGAGGGGAGGGGCAGGCTGGCGCCCGCGGAGGCCGTCGACCTCGCGCTCCAGGCCTGCGGCGGCCTCGCGCACGCCCACGACGCCGGCCTCGTCCACCGCGACGTGAAGCCGGGGAACCTCCTCCTTCGTGAGGACGGGGTCCTCAAGATCGCCGACTTCGGGATCGCGCGGGCGGTCGAGTCGACGCAGCTGACACAGGCCGGCAGCGTGCTCGGCACGGCCGCGTACCTCGCACCCGAGCAGGCGGCCGGGGAGAGGGTCACCGCGGCGGCCGACATCTACTCGCTCGGCGTCGTCGTCTACGAGGCGCTCACGGGGCGGACGCCGTTCGCATTCGAGTCGCTCGCCGACCTCGTCGCCCTCCAGCAGGGCGACGGGCCGGTGCCGGTCCGCGAGCTCGAGCCCGGCGTGCCGGAGGCGCTCGAGGAGGCGGTCATGCGCTGCCTCGCCCGCAACCCCGCCTACCGGCCGCCGTCAGCGGCGGCCCTCGCGCACGAGCTGGCGGACGCCTCGCCCGAGCCCCCGACGGTGCCCCTCCCGCAGGCGGGCGGCGTGGGCGCCGCCGACGTCGCGACGGCCCCCCTCGCCCCGCCCGCCGCCGAGCCGCCCGTCCGGCGCGGCCGCAGGCGCGCGGGCGCGGTGCTCGCCCTCGTCGCGCTCTGCGCCGTCGCGGCTGTCCTCGGGCTCTGGGCCGCCCGCGGAGGCGGCGGGGAAGACGGCGCCCCCGAGCCCGGCCCGGCGCCGGCGAGCCCCGTGCCCGCCGCCGAGGACCCGGCCGCGCAGGCGCGCAACCTCGCGGACTGGCTCCGCGAGCGCGCCGGCTAGCCGCGCCGCCCGACGCGCACGCCGGCGATGCGCTCGAGGTAGGCGAGCGCGAGCGCCTCGTTCTCCTCGTCGACGGTGGCGCAGGCGTCCGCGAGCACCGTCACCCGGTGGCCGCGGCGGAGGGCGTCGGTCGCCGTCTGGAAGACGCACATCTCCGTGGCCGTCCCGGCGAGCACGAGCTCGTCGACGTCGAGCTCGGCGAGGATCGTCCCGAGCGGCGTCTCGTCGAAGGCCGAGTAGCGAGGCTTGAGCACGACGCGATCGCCGGGGCGCGGGGCGATCGCGGCGACGAGGTCGCCGCCCGGCCCGGCGCGAGCGCGGCGGAGGAGCGCGGGCGCGTCCGAGTCCCAGCCGCCCGCGTCGTCGTTCGCGTAGACGACGGGCGTGCCGGCGCTGCGGGCCTCCTCGAGGGCGAGCGCGAGCGCGGCGTGCCGCTCGCGGAAGCTCGCGAGCAGGCGCTCGCCGTCCTCGTGGTCGAAGTCCTTGAGCACGTCGACGAGCAGGAGGGCGCGGCCCATGGCGCCAGTGTCCACGACCACGGCCGGCGTCTGCGGCGGTCCGCACCGCAGCGCGGCGACCGTACCGCTCGCACCCGCCGTGCAAGCCCCGGGCGCGTCCGCTCCGAGCCCTATCTTCGTGCCGGATGTCACCCCCGCCGGAACCGTTCCTCGACTTCGACGACGAGGCCCTCGTCTGGTGGGACCGGCCGGCGTGGAGCGAGCAGCCGCCGCGTGCCGTCCGCAGTGCGCACCCCGTCCGTCCCCGGGCGGCTCCACGGACGCTCGCCGGGGACCTCGCACGCCTGCGCTCCGGCCTCGCCCCGCACGGCGCCGCTCTGGCCGCCGCCTCGCTCCTCGCCCTGGCCGCGCTCGTCGCGATCGTCGTCGTCCTCCGGGTGGCGGACGGCGCCGGGCCGCCCGTCGGGCGGGAGACCGCGGCCTCCCCGGCCAGGCCCGGGAACGAGGCGCGGGCGCCGTCCCCCCCGAGGTCGCCGCGGCTCCTGCGCGAAGGGCACCGCGGAGCCGCGGTCCGCGACCTCCAGCACGCGCTCGCCGCGCTCGGCTACTACGAGCAGCCGGCGGACGGGGCGTTCGGGGACGGCACGGCGGCCGCGGTCGGCGCCTTCCAGTCGGCGAGCGGCCTCCTCGCCGACGGCGTCGTCGGCGCCACCACGACGGCGGCGCTTCGCGACGCGGTCGCCGCCCGTGCCGCGATCGACGCGGGCACGGCGGAGGAGGGGCTGGAAGAGGCGGTCGCCGCCGGCCGCCTGGGCGCGGAGGCGGCCGGGCGCCACCGCCGGACGCTGGCGGGCGCGCGGGCCGCGCTCGCCGAATTGCCCCCGGGCCGGAGCGCCGTCGTCGCGGCCGTCCTTCGCAGCGTCGCCGTGCACGCGGACGCCTACGACGGCCCCCGCAGCCTCACGCTCTTCGGGATGCTCGAGGCGAACGTCGACCACCTCCGCGCGAACGCGCTGCCGCCGAGCCCGCGCGACATGAGGGACGGCGACGGCGTCGTCTACCGCTTCTTCGCGGGCCACGGCTTCCAGTTCCACCCGCTCGCGAGCTTCTCGAGCCTGAACGGCCTCGCCCGGCGTGGCCTGCGGACCGAGGCGGGCGCGCTCGCGGAGGCGCTGGTCGCCCGCGGCATCCCGGTCGGGAACGCGCTCGCCTGGGAGTACTTCTTCCCCTTCGGCGGCCCCTCGCGCTGGAGCTCGGGCTTCGCCCAGGCGATCGGCGCCCAGGCCCTTGCCCGCGCGGGCGAGCTCCTGGACGACCCCGCCCTCCTCGCGCGCGCCCGCGCGTCCTTCCGCCTCGTCCCCAGGGACCTCACGCTCGACCTCCCCTACGGCGCCTGGATCCAGGAGTACGGCTACTCGGAGATGCCGATCCTGAACGCGCACCTGCAGTCCATCGTCTCGCTGACGGAGTACGTCCGCATCACCGAGGACGAGCAGGCGCGCGTGCTCGTCGAGAGCATGGCCGCCGCCGCACGGAGCCTCCTCCACCGCTTCGACACCGGCTGCTGGTCGCGCTACTCGCTCGACGGCGCGCCCGCCGGCGCCCACTACCACGCCTACCACGTCAGGCTCCTGCGCCAGCTCGCGCGGATCCTCGACGACCCGATCTGGGGCGAGACGGCGAGCCGGTGGGCGGCCTACGAGGCCGCCGGCGGCTGCTGACCCGGAGCGTCGGCCGCCGACGACCTGTACGGCCCGCTCGCCGGCGGCTTGGCAGTGGCCCTCCTGGACGCTAGTCCCGGGCATCCTGCTCGACCCGCGCCATGAGCCGGAGCGCGTTTCGGACGGCGAAGCCCTCCCAGTCGTTGTTGAAGTACGCGTAGACGTCCGCCCGCCGCCGCCAGCCCGCGACGCGGTCCGCCCACGTCTCCAGCTCGCGCTCCGAGTAGTTGCCGCGCCGCCCGCGCCGGCCGTGGTGGAAGCGGACGAACGTCCAGTCCGCCGTGAGCTCGTGCGTCTGGAACGGCCGCCGGGGGCTGTCCCCGACGACGAGCGCGACGCCGTGGGCGCGCAGGAGGTCGGAGACCTCGGGGACGAACCAGCTCTGATGACGGAACTCGAAGCAGTGGCGGCCCGCAGGGAGCCGCTCGAGCGCCGAGGCGAGCCGCTCGTCGTCGCGGTGGAAGCGCTCGGGGAGCTGCCAGAGGACCGGGCCGAGCTTCGGGGAGCCGACGAGCGGCTCGATGCAGGCGTAGAAGCGCTCGAGCCCCGGGCCGAGATCGGTGAGGCGCTTGACGTGCGTGAGGTACCGGCTCGCCTTCACGGCGAAGACGAAGCCCCCAGGCGTCCCCTCCACCCAGGCGGCGACCGTCGCGCGCCGCGGGAGGCGGTAGAAGGTCGCGTTCACCTCGACCGTGTCGAACAGCGTCGCGTAGTGCTCGAGCCAGCGCCGCTGCGGGAGGCCCTCCGGGTAGACGCGGCCGCGCCAGTGTGGGTAGACCCACCCGGAGCAGCCGATGCGGACGGAGCGCACGCCTTCTCCTACCCGGGAGCGTCCACCTCCGGTCGCCGCCGCAGCGTGAGGAGGTAGACGAACGGGGCCGAGAAGAGGACGAGGAGGAGCGCCGGGAACGCGGCGCGCGAGTACGAGGCGACCGTCGTCGCCGTCCACACCTCCGTCGCGAGCGTCTTGAACCCGATCGGCGCGAGCAGGAGCGTCGCGGGCAGCTCCTTCATCGTCGAGAGGAAGACGAGGGCCGCGCCGGCGAGGAGCCCCGGCGCGACGAGCGGCGCCGTCACCGTGGCGAACGCGCGCCGCGGCGTCTTGCCCAGCCCGCGGGCCGCCTCCTCGAGCCGAGGGTCGACGCGCAGGAGGGCCGAGTGCGTCCCGGCCACGGCCTGCGGGAAGAAGCGGACGACGTAGGCGAAGACGAGCAGCGCGAGCGTCTGGTAGACGACTCCCGCGTAGTTCGCCGCGAAGAAGACGAGCGAGAGCGCGACCACGATCCCGGGAAGGGCGTTCGAGGAGTACGACAGGCGCTCGAGCGCGCGCGTCCAGCGGGCCGGGTAGCGGACCGAGAGCAGGGCGACGGGCAGCGCCGCGGCGACCGCGACGCCCGCGGCGAGCGCGGACACGAGCACCGAGTTGAGCGCCGCGCCCCAGACGTCGCCGAGGTCCCGCTCGAGCGACAGCGCCCGCTCGAGCCAGTAGCCGATGACGGCGAGCGGCAGCGCGAGCGCGAAGCCGACGACGGCGGTGCAGAAGGCGAGGGCCGGCCAGCGCCAGCCGCCGAGCCGGACGCCCTGCGGCGCCCGGGCGGCGCCGGGCGAGGGCCGGTGGTAGCGGGCGCGCCCGCGCGAGTAGGCCTCGAGGACGAGGACGACGGCGGTCAGGGCCACGAGCACGAGCCCGAGGACCGCGGCGGGCGTCCGGTCGAAGAGCGAGCGGTACTGCACGAAGATCGCCCGGGTGAGCGAGCTGTACTGCATGAGCGAGACGGCGCCGAAGTCCGAGAGCGTGTAGAGCGCGACGAGCAGGGCTCCGGCGCCGAGCGAGGGCCTGAGCACCGGCAGCGTCACGCGCCGGAACGTCTCCGCGCGGGAGCGGCCGAGGCTCCGCGACGCCTCCTCGAGCGCCGGGTCGAGGTCGCGGAAGGCGGCCGCGGTGAGGAGGTAGACGTAGGGGTAGGTGGCGATCGTGAGCGCCAGCACGGCGCCGAGCAGGCCGTAGATGTCGGGCACGCGCTCGACGCCGAACGGCCCCTCGAGGACCTGCTGGAGGAACCCGCGCGGCCCGAACGCGGCGAGGAGGACGAGCGCCGCCACGTAGCTCGGGATCACGAGGGGGAGCGCCGCGGCCACGGCCCAGAACCGGCGGCCCGGGAGGTCCGTGCGGACCACGAGCCAGGCGAGCGGGACGCCGACGAGGAGCGCCGCGCCGGTCACGAGGCCGACGAGGAGGGCCGTCTGGCCGACGAGCTCGAGGATCCGGTGCCGGCCGAGGACGCTCCAGGCCTCGCCTCCTCCCTCGACGACGCGGAGGACGAGGTAGGCGAGCGGCAGGCAGACGAGCGCCACGGCCACGAGGCCCGCCGCCACGAGGAGGAGCGGCGGACGGCGCCCGGCGCGGAAGGCGCCGGCCTTCGCGACCGCGTGCCGGATCACGTCGTCAGGCCCACCTCGTTCAGGAGCCTGAGGGTCCGCTCGAGCTCCGGGCCGAGCCGGTCGAGCTCGACCTCCGGGCCCTGGAGGTCCTCGAGGGCGGGGAGGCCCTCGCGCGGCTCGACGCCCTCGACGAGCGGGTACTCCGCCTCCTCCGCCTCGTCGACGTAGAAGCGCTGGCCCCGCTCCGAGAGCAGGAAGCCGACGAGCTCCTCCGCCTCGGCGCCGTGGTCGGCGCCCGCGAGGATCGTCACGCCGGCCGCGCTCACGAGCGCGCCCGGGTCGTCGCCGGGGAAGAAGTGGTTGGCGACCGGCGCGTCCGGCTGCTCCTCGCGGACGATGTAGAGGTAGTAGTGGTTCACGAGACCGACCTCGATCTCGCCGGCCGCGGCTGCCTCGACGATGGGCGTGTTGGACTCGTAGAACCTCGGCTCGTTCGCCTCGATGCCCTCGAGCCACTCGCGGGTCGCGTCCTCCCCCTCGGTCAGGCGCATGACCGTCACGAAGGCCTGGAAGGAGCCGTTCGTCGGCGCGATCCCGATCTTGCCCTCCCATCTGGGACCGGTGAGGTCGAAGACCGACGCCGGCAGCTCGCCCTCCGCGACCATGTCGGTGTTGTAGACGAGGACGCGGGCGCGGCCGGAGGTTCCGACCCAGTGGCCGTCCGGGTCGCGGAAGCGCTCGTCGACGCGCCCGAGCACGTCGTCGGGCAGCTCGGCGGCGAGGCCCTGCTCCTCGATCGCCCCGAGAGCGCCCGGATCCTGGGCGAAGAAGACGTCGGCCGGCGAGCTGTCGCCCTCCTCCGCGATCGTCGCGGCGAGCTCGGCGCTGTCGCCGTAGCGGACCTCGACGTCGACCCCGCTTCGCTCCTCGAAGAGCTCGAAGAGCGGCTCGACGATCTCCTCCTCCCGGCCCGAGTAGACGACGAGCGACCCGCCGTCTCCCGCGCCCGAGTCCCCCCCGCCGCAGGCGGCGAGCCCGAGCACGAGCGACGCGGCTCCGAGCAGGAGCGCTCTCCCTGGCATCTCGTCCTCCTTGTAAGGATGGCCTTACAACTGGGTGCCGGGCGACCTTACAGACGTGCGGAAGCGGGCGTCAAGGCCGGTCTGTCGGCCCGCTTGGGAGCTAGCGGAAGAGCGCGACCCGGCCGGCGTGCGGCCGCAGGACGACGCGGGCGCCGAGCGGGATCGACTCGTTCGAGGGTCGCTGCGAGCAGATCGTCGTCCCGTCGTCGAGCCTGACGCGGTAGAAGACGTCGTGGCCGCGAAACTCGCGGCAGACGACCTCGCCCGCTCCCCCGGGGTCGACCGCGAGCTCGAGCAGCTCCGGGCGGACGAGCACCTCGACGTCGCCGGGCGCGTCGCCGTTCGGAGCCGGGAAGCGGCCCACGAGCGTCTCGACGAGCCCGTCGGCGAGCCGGCCGGGGAGGACGTTCGCCGCGCCGACGAACTCCGCCGCCCAGCGGGTCGCCGGGCGGTAGTAGACGTCCTCCGGCGCGCCTGCCTGGACGATCTCCCCCTCGCGCATGAGAGCGACCCGGTCGGCGAGCGAGAAGGCCTCCTCCTGCTCGTGCGTCACGAGCAGGACGGTCACGCCGGTGGCCCGGAGGATGGCCGCGAGCTCGTCGCGCATGGACGCGCGCAGCAGCGGGTCGATGTTGCTCCACGGCTCGTCGAGGAGGACGACCGCCGGCTCCGGCGCGAGTGCCCGGGCGAGCGCGACGCGCTGCTGCTGGCCGCCGGAGAGCTCGTGCGGGTAGCGGTCGGCGAGCCCGGCGAGGCCGACCAGCTCGAGCGCCTCCCGCACGCGCGCCTCGCGGCCGCGGCGCGCCAGGCCGTAGCCGGTGTTCCGCGCGACGGTCAGGTGCGGGAAGAGCGCGTAGTCCTGGAAGACCATCCCGACGTGGCGGCGCTCGGGCGGCACCCAGGCGCCGCCGGCGACGACCTCGTCCCCGATCCGCACGACCCCCGCGTCCGGGACCTCGAAGCCGGCGATCAGGCGCAGGAGCGTCGTCTTGCCGCAGCCGCTCGGCCCGAGGAGCGCGACGAACTCGCCGGTCCCGACCTGGAGGCTCGCCGCCTCGACCGCGCGCACGGGGCCGAAGCGCTTCGAGACCCGCTCGAGCCGGATCATCGTCGGCGTCATGTCAGGCCAACCTTACACGAGCGGGAAAGCGGCCCACACGTGGTCGGGGGAAGCTCCTCGCCGGCTGCGGCACAATGCGTCCGTGCTCCGCCGGACGCTCCTCGGCGCGCTCGCGGCGCTCCTCCTCGCGCCCACCGCGGAGGCGGCGCCGCTCGTGTGCCTCGACCCCGGGCACGAGCGCCGGCCCGATCTCTCGACCGAGCCGATCGGCCCCGGCTCCTCGATCCGGAAGATCAAGGACGGCGGCGGGACGGCTGGCGAGGCCGTCGTCGTCCTGCGGATCGCGCGGAAGACGCGCGTGCGCCTCCTCAGGCGCGGCTACCGGGTGGCGATGACGCGGACCGGGCCGGACTTCGACTACGGCAACGGCGGCAACGTCGCCCGGGCGAAGTTCTGCAACCGGCGGCGGGCGGCCCTCATGCTGCGTATCCACGCCGACGGGTCGACGGACTCCCGCGCGCACGGCGTCTCCACGCTCTACCCGGCCCGCCGGCGCGGCTGGACGAGCGACGTCTACCGGCCGAGCCGCCGGGCGGCGCGCATCGTCCACCGCCGGGTCGTGCTACGGACGCGTGCGACCGACCGGGGCCTCGTCGCCAGGCGCGACCTCACGGGGTTCAACTGGGCCGACGTCCCGGTCATCCTCGTCGAGACCGGGTTCATGACGAACCCCACCGAGCGGCGGCGTCTTCGCTCGGCTGCCTACCAGCGGCGCGTCGCCCGCGGGCTGGCCGCCGGCGCGGCCGCCTTCGCCCCCCTCCGCTGACGCGCGCCCGGGACGCCCGCGCTCAGCGGGCGCCGGCCTCCACGAGCTCCTTCAGGGCGGCGAGGTCGGCCTCCAGGCGCTTCTGCGCGTGCCGTGTCACGAGCGGGGCGAAGATCCGGGCCGCCCGCGACGTGTAGGTCGTCTCGATCGTGGTCGCGAGCCGCGTCCCGCCCTCCCTCTCCTCGAGCTCCTGGGCGCTCGTCGACTCGAACCCCCTGGAGACGATCCTCGTCACGAGCCGCCGGGGCGGCTCGAAGGTGACGAGCTCCGCCTGCACCTCCAGGCGCTGGCCGTGGTCCTCGAAGACGTCCCGGTAGCGGCTGCCGACCGCGGGCGGCTCCTCGCCGAGGGCCTCGCTCTCGACGAGAGCCCCCATCCAGCGGAGGCGGCGCTCCGAGTCGGCGAGCCAGGGGAACACGGCCGTCGGCGGCGCGGCGATCTCGACCGCGTGCTCGTTTCGGTGCACTACGAGGGCGGCGGATCGGCGGAGCGCCTCATCTCCTCGGCGGCCGCACGGGCCTCCTGGTGGATGCGGCGGCGCATCGCCTCGAACTCGTCGGCCGGCGGCGGCTCCTTCGCGGGCTCCGGCGCCGCGGGGGGCGCGGCCTCGGGGGCCGGCGGCGGCGACTCCTCGACGACCGTCTCGGCGCCCATCCCGGCCGCCTCGAAGTCGTCCTCGTCCGCCTCCGCCGCCCGCGCCTCGGCGAGCTTCCGGCGCAGCTCCTCGGCGCGCTCGTCCTCGCGGGCCCAGGGGACCTCGGGGACCGGGCGGCGGCGGGCGAGCAGCGCCCCGACGGCCGCGCCGGCGGCCGCCGCGAGCGCGATGACGGCGTTTCGTCTCACGCCCGGCACTCTCTCACGACCGTCGCCCGGCGGGCAAGCGCGGAGGGGCCGCTATACTCGACGCGCTTCCTGCTTCGCCGGGCGCCGCTGATTCCCGAGCGGCGCGCGCAAGGCGGGGCCGCTAGACCGAGGGAAGGAGACACGGGAACGATGAACCCATACGAGATCATGCTGCTGCTCGATCCCGAGCTCGCCGACGAGCGTCAGAGCGAGATCCTCACGCGCGCCCGCGAGCTCGTCGAAGGACGAGGCGGCACCTGGCGGCGGGAGGACGTCTGGGGCCGGCGCAAGCTCGCGTTCGAGATCGACCACAAGGGCGAGGCCGTCTACCACCTCCTCCAGCTCGACTGCGATCCGGAGACGCTCGACGAGCTCACCCGGGTGCTGAAGATCACGGACGGCGTCCTCCGCCACATGGCCGTGCGGCGGATCGAGGAGTCCGCGACGACCTCGCAGCGCGAGCGGCCGGTCCGCGAGGCGCCGCAGCGGGAGGGTCCGCCGCGCCACGGGCCGGCGAGGGACGCCGTCCCCGCCCGCGAGTAGGATGGAACAGACGTTCGACTGAGGAGCTCTGAAGCCATGGCTGGAGACATCAACCGCGTCACGCTCGTCGGCCGCCTCACCCGCGACCCCGAGCTTCGCCACCTGCCGTCCGGCCAGCCCGTGCTGCAGCTGGGCCTGGCGGTCAACGGGCGCCAGCGCGACGACGCCGGCAACTGGACGGACAAGCCGAACTTCTTCGACGTCAAGGTGTTCGGGAACCAGGCCGAGATGCTCTCGCAGCATCTGGCCAAGGGCCGCCGCGTGGGCATCGACGGGCGGCTGGACTGGTCCTCCTGGGAGGCGCAGGACGGCTCGAAGCGCTCGAAGGTCGAGGTCGTCGCCTTCCAGGTGCAGTTCCTGGACAGCCGCAGCGACGGCGAGCAGAGGGAGTACATCCCGAGCGGCGACGTCGCCGCCGACCGGAGCGACTTCGCCCCTGCGGGGGCGGCGACCGCGGCCGACGACGACATCCCCTTCTAGAAGAGAAAGAGGTTCAGAGACGTCATGCCGCCACAGGGCAAGCGACGCCGCACGTCGCCCTCGCCCGGTCCGGGGCGGCGGAAGAGCTGCTACTTCTGCCGCGAGAAGATCGAAGAGGTCGACTACAAGAACGTTAACCAGCTCAGGCGCTACATCTCCGAGAAGGGGAAGATCCGCTCGCGCCGGATCACGGGCGCCTGCCGCAAGCACCAGGACCAGATCGCCGTCGCGGTGAAGCGCGCCCGCGAGGTCGCCCTGCTTCCGTACGTCGACTCCCACCACGGGGGCCGCTGATGGACGTCATCCTCCTCGCGGACGTCGACAAGGTCGGCCTGCGCGGCGAGGTCGTCTCCGTCTCGCGCGGGTACATGCGCAACTACCTTCGCCCGCGCCGGCTGGCCGAGGAGGCGACACCCGCGCGGGTGGCGGAGCTCGAGCGCCGGGAGGCCGAGCGGGCCCGGCACGAGGCGAGGAGCGTCGAGCAGGCCGAGGCGATCGCCGAGACGCTCCGCAAGACCGTCCTCCGCTTCGAGGTGAACGCCGGCGAGCGCGGCAGGCTCTTCGGCTCGGTGACGCCCACGGACGTCGCCGACGAGATCTGGCGCACGCGCAAGATCCGGGTCGACCGGCGGAAGATCGATCTCGGCGAGCCGATCAAGCGCATCGGCCGCTACGAGGTGCCGATCGCCGTCTTCGAGGACGTCCGCGTCGAGGTGAAGACGCTCGTCGTGCCCGTGGGAGGCGAGCTTCCGCCCGAGGAGGAGCTCGAGCAGATGGCGGCCGAGGAGGCCGCCGAGGCCGCCGCCGCCGCGGGCGAGCCGGCCGAGGAGGAGACACCGGCCGCGCCGGAGTACCTCGACGAGGTCGAGCCCGAGCCGGAGGCGGCGGGAGAGCAGGCCCTCGGGCCCGAGCCCGCCGGAGCGACCGGCGACGAGGCAGGCGCGCTCGCCGGGCCCGAGCCGCAGGCGGACGAGCCGCCCGCGGACGAGCGCTAGCCGAGCGGCCTAGCCCTCCGGGGTCTCGACGACCTCGTAGTGCGCCGACCGCTCGTCCCAGCGCGAGAGCACGGCGCGGGCGGGCTCCGGCACGACGGCGACCTCGTGGTCGTCGCCGGCGAACGCCCGGACGGCGTCCCACGAGTCCCAGAGCGTCAGCGTCGCGAACTCGACGCCGTCGTCGAGGTCGCGGCGGAAGAGCGAGGCCCCGCGGCAGCCCTCGTGACCGCGGACGTCGGGGAAGATCGTGCTGCGCAGCAGCTCCTGGTAGCGGTCGCCGTTCTCCCGCGTGTCCGTCCAGCCTCGCCACCAGCGCGCGATCACGTCCCTGGAGAACGCGCCCACCGACGATTTCCTTCCCGACGGAAGAAACCGCGGACGCCCACCGTCTCGTGAGCAGCGGCAGCAGGGGGCGAGCGAATCGCCCCCCAAGGGCCCTCCTCGGACGCGGGGCGCCGAATGCGGCGCGGCGCCCCGCAACCTCTCCGGGAGCGGCCCCGGCGCCTGGCCGCTACGCGGCGGCCAGGTCGGAGAACTTCGCGTAGCGCTTGAGGAACGAGAGCTTGACCGTGTCGGTCGGGCCGTTGCGGTGCTTCGCGACGATGACCTCCGCGAGGCCCTGCTGGTCGGATTCCTCGGCGTTGTAGTACTCGTCCCGGTAGATGAACATGACGATGTCGGCGTCCTGCTCGATCGAGCCGCTCTCGCGCAGGTCGGAGAGGATCGGGCGCTTGTCGTGGCGCTGCTCGACGGCCCGCGAGAGCTGGGAGAGCGCGACGATGGGGACGTCGAGGTCGCGGGCGAGCACCTTGAGCGAGCGCGAGATCTGCGAGACCTCCTGCACGCGGTTCTCGGCGGACATGCCCGAGGTCATGAGCTGCATGTAGTCGACGATGATGAGGCCGAGGTCCGGGTGCTTGCCCTTCAGGCGGCGGGCCTTCGACCGGATCTCCATCATCGTGATCGAGCCGGTGTCGTCGACGTAGACGGGCGCCTTCGCGAGCTTGTCGCAGGCGGCCGTCAGGCGCGGCCAGTCGTCGGCGGAGAGCTTGCCGGTGCGCAGGCGCTGGGACTCGACCTTCGCCTCGCTGCACATGAGGCGCTGGGTCACCTCCGCCTTCGACATCTCGAGCGTGAAGAGCGCGACCGGGATGCCGCGCCGAACGGCGAGGTTCGCGGCGATGCCGAGGCCGAGCGCGGACTTGCCCATGCTCGGCCGCGCCGCCACGACGACGAGGTTGCCCTCCTGGAAGCCGGAGGTGATGCGGTCGAGGTCGCGGAAGCCGGAGGGGACGCCGGTGACGTCCGCGCCCGACTCGTAGAGCTGGGTGATCCGCTCGAAGCTCTCCTTCAGGAGCGCCTCGATGTGGCTGAACTCGGAGGTCGCCTTCTCCTGCGAGAGGTCGAAGAGGATCTGCTCGGCGCGGTCGACGAGCTCCGTCGTCTCCCCCGGCCGCTCCCAGCCCAGACGGGCGATCTCGCCGCCGACCCGGATGAGCCCGCGCAGCGTCGCGCTCTCCTTGACGATGCGCGCGTAGTGGCCGGCGTTCGCGCTCGCGGGGACGAGGGCGGCCAGCTCGTGGACGCGGACCTTGCCGCCGACGTCCTCGAGCTCGCCCCGCTCGTCGAGCTCGTCGACGAGCGTGATCGCGTCGACCGGCTCGCCTTTCGCGTAGAGCGCGAGGGCGGCGCGGTAGACCTTCGCATGGCTCTCGCGGTAGAACTCCCGCCCGTCTCCGGAGAGGACGTCGCTGACCGCGGCGATCGCGCCGGCGGAGAGCATCATCGCGCCGAGGACGGACTCCTCCGCGTCGAGGTTCTGCGGGGGGACCTGCGGCTCGCGGAGCGGGGTGGCGACCTGGGCCATTGCCGTATTCGTCCACGCCTCAGACGGTCCGTCCAGGGCTTGATAAATCCGTTCCGCACAGACCCCGCGAGGCGCTCGCGCGTGGACGGCCGAGTCGGGCGGCGGCGCTCATGCAGGGGAAAGGGAACACGTGTTCGTCGTAGTCTGCCGACACCGCCGGACGACTTCCACAGGCTGTCCACAGGCGCGAGCGGGCTACGGCCGGCGATTTCCCCAGCCCCTCCGCGCTCTTTGCGCGAGATTCGTCCGCCCGCCAACCGCCTGTGGACGGCGTGTGGGTCCCGGCCGCGGCTCCTCCGACGGTCTCCCCCACTAAGCTCCTGGCGATGCCGGCCACCGTCATCGTGGGCGCCCAGTGGGGCGACGAGGGCAAGGGGAAGATCGTCGACCTGCTCGCGCAGGACTCCGACCTCGTCTGCCGCTACCAAGGCGGGCCGAACGCGGGGCACACGATCGTCCGCGACGGCGAGACGTTCAAGCTCCATCACGTCCCCTCGGGGATCCTGAGCGGCAAGCTCTGCGTCGTCGGCGCCGGTTGCGTCGTCGACCCGGGCCTCCTCGTCGCCGAGCTCGACGAGCTCGGGGGGCGCGGCGTCTCGACCGAAGGCGTGCGCGTCTCCGGCAACGCGCACATGATCATGCCGTGGCACGTCGCGATCGACTCGGCGAGCGAACGCCGGCTCGGCCGACTGCAGATCGGCACCACCCGCCGGGGTATCGGCCCGGCCTACGCGGACAAGGCCGCGCGGATCGGCATCCGCGTCCAGGACATCCTCGACGCGAAGATCCTCCGCCAGAAGTTCGAGACGGCGCTCGCGGAGAAGAACGTCCTGCTCGAGCGGATGCACGGCCTCGAGCCGCTCGGGCTCGAGGATCTCGCCGAGCGGATGGAGGCCTTCGCCGCGCGCCTGCGCCCCTACGTCGCCGACACCTCCCTGCTCGTCGACCGCGCGCTCCGGGACGGGCGGCGCGTCCTCCTCGAGGGCGCGCAGGGGACGCTCCTCGACCTCGATCACGGAACGTATCCGTTCGTGACGTCGTCGAACCCGGTCGCGGGCGCGGCCGCGACGGGCGTCGGCATCGGCCCGACCCGCATCGATCGCGTCCTCGGCGTGGCCAAGGCCTACGTCACCCGCGTCGGCGAGGGGCCCTTCCCGACCGAGATCGAGGGAGACGACCAGGCGCGCGTCCGCGAGCTCGGGGCCGAGTTCGGGACGACGACGGGCCGCGAGCGGCGCTGCGGCTGGCTCGACCTCGTCGCGCTGCGCTTCGCCGTCCGCCTGAACGGGATGACGAGCCTGGTCCTCACGAAGCTCGACGTCCTCTCGGCGTTCGCCGAGATCCCGGTCTGCGTCCGCTACCGCCTGCCCGACGGCACCGAGACCGAGGAGTTCCCCGCCCACCAGAGCGACTTCCACCACGCCGAGCCGGTCTACGAGACCCTGCCCGGCTGGCGGGAGCCGCTCGACGAGGCCGAGTCGCTCGCGGACCTGCCGCCCGCGGCCCGCGCGTACGTCCGCTTCCTCGAGGAGCGCCTCGGCGTCGAGGTCTGCCTCATCTCCGTCGGGGCCGAGCGGGAGCGCGTCGTCGCCCCGCGCGGCCTCGCCGGCGTCGCGGGGTGAGCGGGCCCGCACTTCGGCCTCTCCATCTTCCGGCCGTAGCTGCGGCAGCGGACGGCGGCGGGCTTCGGCCCCCCGCGCTCTTCTCGAGGGCGGTCGCGCCGAAGCGCGACTAGCGGGACGGCGGCCGCGCGCCGCCTCCCGCCGTGAGGCCGGCGGCCCAGCGGATCCGCGCCGCGTCCTCGCGCTCCTCCTCGTCGAGGCGAAGCTCGAGCGCGGCGAGCGCGCGCTCCTGCGCGGGAAGCCAGCGCCGCTCGACGGCCCGCAGCCGTCTGACCGTGCGCGAGAGCTCGGAGGCGATCCGGTCGTGGCTCGTCCGGGCCGCCGCGAAGCGCGCCGCCGCCTCGACGGCGCGCCGGTGCGCCTCCTCCGCGGGGACGAGCGCCGCCGTGCCGCCCGCCGCCCCGGCGACGAGCCGCGCCGGGAGCTCGAGCCTCGGCTCGCCCGGATGGACGACGCCCAGCGAGTTGCGCCACGCGAGCTCCACCCGCGCCGAGCCTCCCGCGTAGAAGCGCGCGAGGCGGAGCGGGCGCTCGCCGCCGAGGAGCGCCGCCCGCCGGAGCCACGCGGCCGCCGTCCCCGAGCACTCGACCCAGCGTCGCTCCGCCTCCGCGAGCTCCTCCCGCAAGCGGAGCTCCTCGCGCAGGAGCGCCTGGCGCTTCTGCTCGAGCACGTCGGCGCCGCGCTGGGCGATCTCGATGTGGCCGATGAGCCACGGGCGGCCTGCCCTACCCGGAGGGATCCGAAGCGCCATCGCCTCCTCCCCGGTAGTAGCGCGCGAGCGACGCGGGCGGGATCATCGTGAGCTCCCGGCGGGGCAGCGTCGAGACGACCTCCCACGCGCGCCGGAGCGTCTCCTCGAGCGTCCGCGCCTCCGTGCGGGACTGGCGCACGAAGCCGAGGCGGAACCGCTCCGCGAACGCGAGGTAGCGCCGCTCGTCCTCCGAGAGGGCGTCCTCGCCGACGACCTCGGCCAGGTCGGCGAAGCGGCGTGCGCTCGCGAGCGCCGCGTAGAGCTGGGCGGCGACCGCGAGGTGGTCGTCCCGCGTCCGGCCAGGGCCGGCGCCGAGCCGCATCAGGCGCGAGAGCGAGGCGAGCGGATCGAACGGCGGGTAGATGCCGCGCACGTGCAGCTCCTCGGTGAGGACGAGCTGGCCCTCCGTGATGTAGCCCGTGAGGTCTGGCACGGGGTGCGTGATGTCGCCGCCGGGCATCGTCAGCACGGGGAGCTGCGTGAGCGAGCCGCTGCGTCCCTCGATGCGGCCGGCGCGCTCGTAGAGCGAGGCGAGGTCGCTGTAGAGGTACCCCGGGTAGCCGCGCCGGCTCGGGACCTCGCCGCGGGCGGCCGAGACCTCGCGGACGGCCTCGCAGTAGCTCGTGAGGTCGGCCATGACGACGAGGACCTGGCGCCCGAGGTCGAAGGCGAGGTGCTCGGCGATCGTGAGGGCGATCCGCGGCGCCGCGATCCGCTCGACGAGCGGGTCGTCCGCGGCGTTCAGGATCAGCACGAGCTCGCCCGAGGCCGTTCGCTCCTCGAGCGCCCGCCGCACCATCGCGGCGTCCGCGTGCGTGATCCCCATGGCGGCGAAGACGACGGCGAAGGGCTCGTCCCCGGCGCGGGCCTGCGCGGCGACCTGCGCGGCGAGCTCGAGGTGGGGAAGGCCGCCGACCGAGAAGATCGGGAGCTTCTGGCCGCGGACGAGCGTCGCGAGCCCGTCGATCGCGGACACGCCCGTGAGGATCGCCTCGCTGGGCGCGATCCTCCTGGCCGGGTTGATCGGCCGGCCGCCGACGTCGCGGACGTCCTCGCCGAGGACGGGCGGGCCGCCGTCGATCGGCTCCCCGAGCCCGTTGCAGACACGTCCGAGCCAGGCCTCGCCGACCGGCGTGCGCAGGAGCTCTCCGGCGAAGGTGACGCGGGTCTCGTCGAGGCCGAGCCCGCCGGTGCCCTCGAACACCTGCAGGACGGCGACGTCGCCGCGGACCTCGAGGACGACGCCGTGGCGGGGCGGTCCCGAGTCGCCCCGGATCTCGGCCACCTCGTCCCAGCCGACGCCCTCGACGCCCTCGACGAGGACGAGCGGCCCGCGGATCGAGGCGAGCGAGGAGTAATGGATCCGCGCGCCCGCCCTCACCCGAGCTCCTCGAGGCGCGCGAGGACGCGCTCGCGGACGGCGTCCACCTCGTCCGCGCCGTCCACGGGCGTCCCGTCGCGCGCGTGCACGACGTCGGCGAGGTCGGCCGCCTCGATCCGCTCCACGGGCACGCCCCGGTCGAGCAGCCGGCGGCAGCGGTCGTGGATCGCGAGCACGAGGGCGAGGAGCGCGGACTGCTTCGCCGGCGGGGAGTACGCGTCGTTCGCGCTGAGCGCGCTCTGCTGGAGGACGCCCTCGCGGAGCAGGCGCGCCGTCAGGAGGACGAGCCGCTCGGGGGCGGGGAGCGAGGCGGCCCCGATCAGCTGGGCGACGGACTCGAGCCGGTCCGCCTCCGCGAGGAGGCCCAGGGCGCGCTCGCGCCGCTCCTGCCAGCCGGTGTCGCGCTGGAGGAAGTGCCACTCGGCGACCACCTCGGCGTCCCGCGACCAGGACTCGCGCCAGCTCACCGCCGGGTAGTGGCGCGCGTAGGCGAGATCGCGGTCGAGCGCCCAGCTGCAGCGGACGAACCGGCGGGTGTGGGCGCTTACCGGCTCGGACATGTCCCCGCCGGGGGGCGACACCGCCCCGAGGATCGTCACCGAGCCCTCGCTCCCGCCCAGGGTCTGCACGGCCGCCGCCCGCTCGTAGAAGGCCGCGAGCTCGGACGCGAGGCCGGCCGGATACCCCTCCTCGGCCGGAAGTTGGCCGGTGCGCGAGGCGACCTCGCGCAGCGCCTCGGCCCAGCGCGAGGTCGAGTCGGCGATGAGGACGACGTCGTAGCCCATGTCCCGGAAGAACTCGGCCACGGTCACGCCCGTGTGGATGCTCGCCTCGCGAGCGAGGACGGGCATGTTCGACGTGTTCGCGACGAGCACCGTGCGCGCGAGGAGCGACTCCCCGGTCGCGGGGTCCTCGATCTCGGTCAGCTCCGCGAGCACGTCGGCCATCTCGTTCCCGCGCTCGCCGCAGCCGACGTAGACGATGACGTCCGCGTCGCACCATTTCGCGATCTGCTGCAGGAGCACCGTCTTGCCGGTGCCGAAGCCGCCGGGCACGGCACCCGAGCTCCCGCGGCCGATCGGGTAGAAGAGGTCGAGCACCCGCTGTCCGGTGACGAGCGGAGCCGTGGCCGGGAGCCGCTGCCCGAACGGGCGCGGCCGCCGGACGGGCCACCGGTGGGCGAGGGCGACGTCCTCGCCGCCGACGACCGCGATCCGGTCCTCGACGCCGTACTCGCCCGCGCCGGCCAGCCACTCGAGACGCCCCGCGGCACCGGGCGGCACGAGCACGCGGTGCTCGAGGGCCCGCGTCTCCGGCACGGTGCCGAGCACGGTCCCGGGCACGACGTCGTCGCCGGGCGCGGCCGCCGGGGCGAACGCGAAGCGCCGGTCGCGCGCGAGCGTGGGCGGCCGCGCGCCCGGGGCGAGGAAGTCCTCGGCCCCGCGCAGGCGGCGGAGCATCCCGTCGAACACGCCGCCCAGGAGGCCCGGGCCGAGCTCCGCCGCGAGCGGCTGCCCGCTCGTGCGGACGCTCTCCCCCGGCCTCAGGCCCCCCGTGTACTCGTAGACCTGCATCGTGGCGACGCCGCCTTCGAGGGCGATCACCTCCCCCGGCAGGCGCGCGGCGCCGACCTCCACGAGCTCGAGCATGGTGGCCCCCTCCATGCCCGTCGCCTCGACGACGGGGCCGTTCACGCGGACGACGGTGCCCGGCGTCAGCGCCACAGCTCCCCGACGCGCGCCCCCAGGGCCTCGATGCAGGCGTCGACGAGCTCCGGGAGCGTCAGCTCGACGCTCCGCGCGCCGGCGCGGGCGCGGACGCCGCCCCGGCCGTCCGGGTCGATCTCGACCTCGGCCGACTCGCCGAGCGTCCTCCGGGCAGCCGCCGCGAGCTCGGCGAGCAGCGCCGCGTACGCCCCGTCCTCGCGGAGAGCGAGCGCGGCGTCGTGCGCGCTCCGCCGGAACTCCTCGTACGCGGCCTGCTCGGCCTCGAGCACGCGCCGGCGCGCCTCCCTGCGCGCGGACGCCCGCAGGCGCCCGGCCTCGAGCTCGCCCGCGACGGCTCCCTCGGCCCGCGCGCGCTCGAGCACCTCGGCGGACTCGCCGCGCGAGCGCTCGAGCTCGGCGGCCGCGCGGGTCTCGGCCTCGGCGATGACCGCCGCGGCCTCGGCGTGAGCGCGCTCGAGCACGAGCCGGCGGAGGGGCTCGACGTTCACGCGGGGACCACCGCCCAGACGAGCTCGTCCCTCTCGGCCAGCTCGGAGGCGAGGGCCGCCTCGGCGGCCGGCGTCAGGAGCAGGAGGCCGACCTCCGCCTCCAGGGCCGCCCACGCGCGGAGGACGGCGGCGGCGTCCTCCGCCGGCACCACCTCGACGCCCGCCAGCCCGTAGCCCGCCAGCACGGCGCCCTCGCCGATGGCGGCCACGCGTCTCACGTGGAGCCGATCAGGATGATCGCGATCACGAGCCCGTAGATCGCAATGCCCTCGGCGAGCCCGACGATCACCATCGCCCGGCCGAAGATCTCGGGCTTCTCGCTGATGGCGGCGAGCGCCGCCGCGCCCGTGTAGGCGACGGCGATCGCCGCTCCGATCGCCGACCCGGCGACCGCGATCGCCGCCCCGAGCCACGCGGCCCAGACGGCTTCCTCCCGCGGCGTCGTCTCGGCCGCCTGCGCCTGCGCCGGCTCGACGGCGCCGACCAGGAGGACCGCGATGACGACGAGCGCGCCGAGGGCGACGGCGACGTTCAGCGCGACGAGCCGCCTGAGGCCGCGCCGGGGGGCGCGCCTGAGGCCTGCGACGACGGCGAGGGTGACGACGGCGATGACCGGCGCCGTCCACATCACGGTCTCCATGGTGCCTCCTTCGGGGAGTCGAGCGGGATATGCCAGGGCGAGAAGGGCCTCCCCTCGCCCGCGAAGATCCGGGAGAAGAGCTCGTAGTACTCGAGCCGCAGCGCCTGCACGCCGGCGACGAGCGCCTCGAGCGAGAACGTGAGGACGTTCCCGAGCACGAAGACGAGGACAGCGAGCGCCGAGGCGACCGCCCCGCCCCAGAGCGCCTGCGTCGCGTCCCAGACGACGGCGGCGAGCGCGGCGTGCATGAGCCCGAACGCCGCCAGGCGGGTGAACGAGATGACGTTGGCGACGACGCGGACGCCGGCGTCGACGACCTCGACGGTCGCCTGCGTCACGGCCGTCGCCCCACGCCCAGCCTCGGCGTGGAACCCCGCTCCGAGCAGGAGCACGCCGCCGAGCGCGAGCCCGGCCGCGAGCAGGCCGAGCGGGATCGACTCGCGGTACCAGCCGGCCGCGGCGAGGCCGAGCCCGAGGAAGACCATGAAGCCGGCGATCCCCGACGGCGCCACGAGCGCCGCCAGCCGGCCGTGCTCGCGCCAGCGGTTGACGATGCCGATCCCGTAGCTCACGGCGAGGAGCACGGCGCCGACGCCGATCGCCGCGAGGAGGAGCGCCTCGGGGTCCTCGGTGGGCTCGAGCCAGACCGCCGGGACGAGCCCCGTCGGGCCGAAGGCCTCGCCGTAGAGGACGCCGAAGACGGCCGCCGCGAGCCCGCCCGCGACGGCGAAGGGCCAGAGCCGGCGCAACGACGCGAGGCGGCCGGTCCGCACCCGGGAGAGGAGCACGCCGAGGAGCGCGAGGAGGAGGCCGTGGCCCACGTCGCCGAACATCATCCCGAACATGACGACGAACGCGACCGCGGCGAACGGCGTCGGGTCGACGTCGGCGTAGCGGGGAGCTCCGTACGTGTCCACGAGGGGCCGGAAGGGGCGCGCCCCGCGCGCGTCGTGGAGGAGCGTCGGCGGCTCCGCCCACGACGGCCGCGGCAGCTCGACGACGGCCGCGCCGGCCTCCGCGAGGAGTGAGCCGACTCGCTCCAGCTCGTCCGACGGCGTCCAGCCCACGACCGCCGCGTAGCGCCCGTGGCGGACGGCGGCCTCGGCCCGCCGTCTGAGCTCGACCTCGCCGGCGAGGAGGTCTCCCCGCCCGAGGCTCTCGAGCTCGCCCGGCTCGACGGGCTCGGGCGCGAGGCGGGGCTCGACCCGGCCGTCCACCGCCGGCTGCCGCTCGAGACGGCGCAACGCCTCGAGCTCGGCTCCCTCGGGGCCCGGAAGCGGGCCGGCGAGCTCGACCGAGCCGGTGTCGGCGAGGGTCACGAGCGCGGCGCGCAGCCGGTCGAGCGGCACCACGACCGCGACCCGGCTCATACGCGCGGTCACCGCGCGCTCAGCCCGCGACACCGAGCACCTCCTCGAAGTCCCCGACCGCGGCCAGCGAGGCTGCGGCGAGGGCGGCGCTGACACGCCGGGCGTCCGCGGCGAGGAGCGCCAGCGCCCCGACGACCGTCGCCCGGCCCTCGCGGTGGGCGCGCACCATCGCCTCGGCGTCCCGCTCGACCCTCTCCCACCAGCGCGACTCGGCCCGCCACAGATCCTCGGGCTCGCCGACGCCGGCCAGCGACCAGGCGGCCTCGCGGGGGAGCGAGTCGGCGAGCGCGGTCACCGTCGCGACACGTCCCTCCGGCGGACCGAGCCCGAGCCTCCGGGTCGCCTCGGGGGCGCGGCCCGCCAGGAGCAGCTCGCGCGCGACGAGCAGGGCGAGCGCGCCCCCCGCCCAGGCCCCCGCCTCGGGGACCTCCGCGAGGAGCCTGCGGCCCCACGCCGCGCGGAGCGCGAGCCCCACGTCGGCCGGCTCCTCGCTGCCCGGATCGCCCCAGGAGGACGACGCGAGCGCGGCCCTGAGGTCGGAGACGCTCTGCGCCCGGGCGACGCCCGACCAGGCGAGCGCGAGGCTCCCCAGCTCGAACGGCCGTCGCGGCTCGTGGCCGGCGAGATAGGCGAGCCGGTCCTCGACGTTCACGAGCTCGAACCAGCCCGCGAGGGCCCGCATGAGCTCGATCGCCCCGGGCGGGAGCCAGCCGGCCAGGATGCGCAGGTGGAGGAGCGTCGTTCCGGCGACGGCGCGCTGGAGCTCCTCGAGGTCGGCGGCGAGCTCGGCGTGACGGCCGTACTCGGTCGCGGCGAGGGCGGCCGCCGCGTCGCGGAGCGATCCTGCCCTCGCGAGGTCGAGCGCGCGCTTCGGCCCGACCCGGCGGCCGAGGAGCAGGCGCGCCCGGACGCTGCCCGCGACCCACGCGACGCTCAGCGCGGCCCGCCCTTCACGCAGTCGACGACCTCGGCGACGAGACCGGGCATGCGGGCGCGCGCGGCCCCGGCGATCCGCCGCGCCTCCTCGTCCGCCGCCGCACGCAGCTCGTGCGCTTCCGTCGCGCCGGCGTGCCGGCGCTCGTTGGCCACTTCCTCCCGCTCGGCCTCGGCCCGTTCCCGGAAGCCGGCGGCCCGGCCCTCCGCCTCGTCGCGGGCGGCCGCCAGCCTCCGGGCCGCACGCACGCGGGCGTCCTCGCGCACGCGCTCGCCGTCCACCTCGAGCGAGTCGAGCGCGGCGAAGAGAGGCACCAGCTCGGCGGCGAGCTCGACACCGAGGTCGGCGGGAACGGCCGCCCCGCGACGGAAGCGGTCGAGGATCGTCCTCACCGGTCGCACGGCGACACACGTTGTCACGGCAGCGGCCCAGGACGCAACGCAAAGCGACGGACGCCGGGGACGCGCAAGCGAGCCAGCCTCTCTCGCGACCGATCAACGACGGCAGACGAGAACCGGCCCCCTTAGGAGGCCGGTTCTTCGTGTCAGCGGAATGCGAGGCTTGCGCTAGCCGCGTTCACAGCTGCGGAAGGTGTCCCTCCCGGGCCCACCGGCGCAGCGATCGCTGCCGGGCCCGCCGTCCAGGCGGTCCTTCCCGGCGTCACCGAACAGGCTGTCTCTGTCGCCCTGACCGAAGAGCCGGTCGTCGCCGGGGCCGCCACGCAGCTCGTCACGACCGCCGCCGCCGCGGGCGGTGTCGTTGCCGCCGCCGCCACGCGCCTCGTCCGCGCCCGAGCCGCCAAGCAGCAGGTCGTTCCCGCCGCGTCCGATGAGCAGGTCGTTTCCGCCCAACCCGCAGATGATGTCCCTACCCCCGGTTCCTCTGAGGACGTCGCGCCCCGGGGTCCCGATCACGTCGTTCCGCGGATCGCCTTCGAAGCCAGGGCACTCCAGCTCTTGCACCTTGCCCCGGAGGACGTCGTGCCCGAAGAAGCAGCCGTTCGTGCACGAGTCGGCCGCCGTGATGTCGGCGTCGTCGCTCAGGTCGACGAGCCCGTTGTCGGCCGTGTTCGGCGGGGTCGCGAACCCGCACTCGTTCGCGCCCGGGTTCCCGAGGACGTCCGCCCCGTCGGTTGCGTCCCCGAGACCGATGTCGATCGTCTCGCCGACGAGCCCGAAATGGCACTCCTCGCCGTTGATCGCCTCGTCGCCGTTCGAGTCGACACGGCCGTCGATGGCCGACCATGCGAAGTCCGAGTCGCCGACGTCGGAGTTGTTGGGCTCGGCTGCGTTGAACACCGTCGGAAGCCGCCCGTTGCTGACCTGGAACTCGCCGTCGACGACCTCGATCGTGACGCCGTCCGGCGTTCCGTCGTAGCCGACGAGCGAGCAGTCGTCATCGCCGTCGATGGCCCCGTCACCCGGGTCGCCGGCGTTGGCGATCGCACCCCACGCGTCGCAGTCGAGCCTCCCGTCGATGATATGGGTGTCGCCGTAGAACGCGTTCGCGTCGTCGCGTCCGTTGACGCCGCCGCTTCCGTTGAGATCGGCTCTCTCGCCGATGATGGTCGGAGCGAAGCCGCCGTCCAGCGGACCGGCCGCTGCCGGTGCCGCCAGTGCGAGTTGGACGAAGAACACCAGCAACGCAAGCGCGCCCACGAGCCCGACGCGGCCGCGGGCACCTCCTGGAGCCGTAGTCATGGGACTCCCGGCGGTTGCCGGCTCCCTGCTCGCCTTCGCGTCTCTCCTCACGGCCAGCCTCCTTTCGGCGCGAGAGGCAGGAGGCGGCGGGCCTGCGCGGGGCGGTCGCCCTGTCGTTGGGCTACTCCTCGCTGGGCCCGGACGGGCCGCTCGTCCCGAGGGACGGTCGACCTAGCACACTCCGGACAGCCACGACGCTGAAACGCCTCGGCGCCTGTCGCCGCAAACAACGGCTGCCTCCCGACGGCATGGATTGGAACCGGCCGCGCACACTAAGGACCTGCCCACCTAGTGTCAAGTGTCTCCAATTCCTGCCATACGGGTCCATTACAGTGAGAAGCGGCCGGCGGTTCGCCTCCCTGGATTGGAACCCTGGGGTCGTCTCCGCCGGCCTTTCTTCCGCGCCGGCACTCCGACCTTCCGGACTTGACTTCGCCCGGCCGCAGGCGTAGCGTCGGCGGCAAGTAGCGAAAGCAACGAGAGGGCGCCGTTGGCCTCTCCCGGCCTCCCGAGACATCGTTGCTGCGGCCTCGAACGCCGATCCTCGACGTCGCCGGATGGACGCCCGCAGGCGGGTCTCCGCCGTGTGGCTCGTGCGGCCTGCGAGGGAGGTGATGCGCACCGCCGACCACGCCCGTGAGCCGGTGGCTCCCGGCCGCCGGCGTCTCCAGACACCACCGGGAAGGAAGTGACAGACCATGAGCACGAAGGAACGGTCGGAGACCACGGTCGTCGCCGCCGAGGCCGTCACGGCCGAGGTCTCGCTGCGCTCGCTCGGGGGGACGTCGCTCTTCGAGGCGGAGGAGCCGATCACGCCCGAGAACGTCGAGGAGTTCAGATCGGACCCACGCGACATCTCGGAGGCGAGTAGAGAGCTCCGGCGCCTCGGATTCGAGGTCCTGCACCAGGGCGAGACGACGATCTCCATCGCCGGGCCGCAGAAGCTCTTCCAGGACGTCTTCTCGACCCGGCTCCGCAAGGAGAAGCGCGACGTGGCGGAGGGGATGAAGGTGGAGTTCTTCTCCCCTTCCGTCGACGAGCCCGATCGGGAGGTCTTCCAGGCGCCCGGCGACCTCGCCGACCTCGTCGAGGGTGTCGCGATCGCCCGTCCGCCCGAAGTCTACGAGTCTCCCCTCCCGCCGCTCGCGCCACCGGACCCGGCGGCGTACCGCTACCTCTTCCTTCCCGACGAGCTCGCCGTCGTCGTCCGGGCGGCGCGAACGCATCGGCTGGGAACGACCGGGCGGAACATCGTCGTCGGGATGATCGACACCGGCCACTACGCGCACCCGTTCTTCAACCGGCGCGGCTACCGCGTGCTGCCGGTGCTGCTCGGCCCGGGCGCCTCCGACCCGGCCGACGACCTGTTCGGGCACGGCACGGGCGAGTCCGCCAACATCTTCGCCGCGGCGCCCGACGCGCGCCTGCGGCCGATCAAGGGCTTGATCGACCCGACCGGCGACTTCAACGTCGCCGTCTCGTCGAGCCCGCAGCCCCGGGTCCTCACGAACAGCTGGGGCTACGACATCGATTACCCGGGCATGACGCTGAACCCGTACCTCAAGACCCTCGAGGCGGCCGTCGCGAATGCGGTCGCGAACGGCATCGTCGTCTGCTTCTCCGCCGGGAACGGCCAGCACGGGTTCCCCGGCTCGATGCCGGGGGTGATCTCGGTCGGCGGCGTCCACGTCAACTACCCGGACCTCGACCTCGAGGCGTCGAGCTACGCGAGCAGCTTCGACTCGAGCCTCTACCCGAGCCGGCACGTGCCGGACGTCTGCGGCGTCACGGGACGAAGCGTCCCCATCGGTGGGGGTGCGGCGCCCAGCCACATGCTGCCCGTGCAACCGAGTAGCACGCTCGACGGGATCAGCCCGAGCACGGGCGCGTCGAACGACGGCTGGGGGCTCTTCAGCGGCACGTCTGCGGCCTCGCCGCTCGTGGCGGGCGTCGTGGCGCTGCTGCTCGAGAAGGACCCGACCCGGACTCCGGCCGAGATCAAGAGCATCCTCATCATGTCCGCGATGGACGTGACGACGGGGACGACGTTCAGCGGCGACACGGCCGGCCCGGGATGGGACGCCGCCACCGGAGCCGGGCTCGTCGACGCGAAGTGGGCCTGGATCATCACGATGGGCGACGTCGCCGCCCAGTTCTTCGAGGCACCGCCCGAGCTCCAGGCGGAGATGCTCCAGAACGCGCAGATGCCGCAGCTCACGCGTGAGTTCACCCAGGACGTGATCGAGATCCTCCGCTCTCGGTGAGCGGTTGCGGCGCACCTCGATCCGGCGCAGGGGCCGGGCCTCTCGGTCCGGCCCCGGCGCGCCCTCGTCCCGGAGGACGTGAGACGGCGTGAGTGAGGCGGTCGTCGCCGAGGTCGTGGTGCGCGCGCCGGACGGCTCCTCGATCCTCGACGCGGCCGGCCCGTTGTCGGAGGAGACGATCGGGCGGTACCGCGCGAGCGAGGAGGCGCTCGCGGCCGTCGCGGAGCGGCTCGAGGAGCTCGGCCTGGACATCGTCGCAAGGGGCCCGACCGGGATGACCGTCTCGGCCGAGCGAGAGGTCTTCGAGCGGCTCTTCGGCAGCGGCACCGACCCGGTCGCGGTCCCGGCGGAGCTTGCCGAGCTCGTCGCCGGGATCGTCCTCCCCCAGCCGCCCGAGCTCTATCCGTAGCGCCGGCGCGACCGAGTCTGCCGACGGCCCACGCTCAAGGCGTCGACCGACCGTGCCGTTATACAGGTGAGAGAAACCGCGAACCGGGGAAGCATCGGAGACCATGGCCCACGATCCCTTCGAGCCTGAGCAGCGCGGCGACACGGAGGACGCGCTCGAGCACCTGCGCGACGCCGTCGCCTCGGCGGGGTCGTCGCCCTCTGCGATCGGCTGGCAGACCGAGCACTGGCTCAGCCACCGGGAGCAGATGCTCCACGACATGAGGGAGCTCCTGACGCCCGAGTCGATCGAGGCGGAGATGCGGGTGCGCGAAGACGTCCCGCGCCTCCTGGCCCAGCTGGCTGCCGCACTCCGCGGCGGCGCGCGCTGAGCGCGGTCAGCCCGGCAGGTCCGCCGGCTCGTTGACGTTCACGAGGAGCGCCTCGTCGCACGCGACGACGCGTGCGTCGAGCTCGGCGAGCGCGCGGTGGAGCGCGAGGTCGCCCGCGGCGATCCGCCGCTCGAGCACGGGCAGCGCCGACCGACGGTAGGCGCCGGGGAGCGGCCCCGTCCGGGGCACGGCGGCGTCCGCGCCGGCGGCCGCGGCAGCGAGCGAGCGCAGGAGCGCGGGCGTCACCCGCGGCATGTCGGTCGGGAGGACGACGCAGAGCTCCGCCGCGGCGGCCCGCAGCCCCGCGGCGACGCCGACGATCGGAGCGCGGACGTCGCTGCCGTCGTCCACGAGCGGGAACGGGAGCGCGAGGCCGTCGGCCGCCTTGCCCACGACGAGGACGCTGTCGAAGGCCTCGGCGAGCGTCCGGTGGGCCCGCTCGGCGAGCGTCTCGCCCTCGTGGACGGCGAGCGCCTTCGGCGACCCGAAGCGCAGGCTCGCGCCGCCGACGAGGAGGACGCCGGCTACGTCGTCCCGACCGCGTACCACGCGCGCGCGCTCAGCTCGAACGGCCCCTCGGGGGCGCCGAGGCGGCGATGGAGCTCCGTCTGCAGCGCCTCGCGGCGCGCGGGGTCGAGCGAGACGACGTACGCGCCGGCGGGCCCGACGCCGAGCTCGAGCGGGGCCCAGAGGTCGTCGAAGCTCTCGTAGGAGGCGGCGACGAGGAGCTCGCCCTCCTCCACGTCCTCGAGGCCCGCCCGCCGCCAGAGGCCGGCGAGCTCGCCCTCGTCGTCGAAGGACATGACGGCGCGCTCGTCCCTGGCGGCGACGAGCTCGGGCTCGAGCGCCGCTGCGGCCTCCCAGAACGCGCGCAGGAGCGTCATCTCGCCCGGGTAGTCCCAGACGGAGGCGCCGACGGCTCCGCCGGGCCGCACGACCCGGCGCATCTCCGCGACGCCCGCCTCGGGATCGGCCATGAAGTTGACGGCGAGCTGGGAGAGCGCGGCGTCGAACTCGCCGTCGGCGAACGGCAGCGCCTCCGCCGAAGCCACCCGCGCGTCGACGCCCGGAAGGCGCTCGCGCAACGCCGACACGAACGGCTCGGAGGGGTCGACCGCGCAGACGTGCTCGGGCCCGAGCCGGTCGGCGAGCACCCGTGTGAGGGCGCCCGGGCCGCTGCCGACGTCGAGCGCGCGGCCGGTCTGCAGACCCGCCGCGGCGACGAGCCCGCGGGCGAGCCCCTCCCCGTAGCGCCCGACGAAGCGGTCGTACGCCTCGGCCGCGACGGCGAACGTCACGCGATTCGCTCCGGCTGCGAGTAGACGTTCAGGGTGCCTCCGCGGATGAAGCCGCAGAGCGTGACGCCGCGATCCCGGGCGAGCTCGACGGCGAGGGTCGAGGGAGCGCCGACGGCCGCGACGACCGGGCAGCCGGCGACGGCCGCCTTCTGGACGAGCTCGAAGGAGAGGCGCCCGCTGACGCAGAGGATCTGCCCCGAGAGCGGCAGGAGACCGTCGAGGAAGGCCCGGCCGATCACCTTGTCCATCGCGTTGTGGCGGCCGACGTCCTCCCGCACGACGACCGTCGCGCCGTCCGCGGTGAAGAGGCCCGTCGCATGCAGGCCGCCGGTGGCCGCGAAGGCCGGCTGGGCCTCGCGCAGCCGGCCCGGGAGGGCCGAGACGAGCCCCGCGGGCACCCGCAGCCCGCTCTCGACCCGCGGCGCCTCGACGGCGACCGCCTCGAGCGCGCCCTTCCCGCAGACGCCGCAGGAGGACGAGGTGTAGAAGTTCCGCTGCAGCCGGTCCGGGTCGAACGGGCCCTCGACCACGACATCGATCGCGTTCGCCGCGAGGTCGGCCGGAGGGTGCGCCGAGACCGCCCGGATCCCCTCCGAGCGCAGGAACCCGATCGCGAGCTCCTCGTCGTGCCCCGGCGTCCGCATCGTCACGGCCAGCGCGTGGCCGTTCACCCGGATCTCGAGCGGCTCCTCGACGGCCAGCTCGTCCTGCTCCGCGCCGCCGCCGGGGAGCCGTACCACCTCCGTGCGGGCCGCGGAGTAGGGCGGCAGGGCGTTCACTATGATCGACACCATAGACGTCCTCAGACTCACCGAGCTCCTGCCGGTCCTGCCGCGGGAGCGGACAAGGCTCCTGGACAACCTCGGCCGCGTCCGCCGTGAGGTGGGCCCACTGACCGCGGAGCTCTCGGACGCCGTCGCGGACCACATGAACATCCGCCGCGGCGAGGTGCACGAGGTGGTCTCCTTCTACTCGTTCCTCCGCGTGCCCACCGACGCCGTGCGCGTCTGCATCGGTCCCGTGTGCGACTGCCTCGGCGCGAAGGACCTGCTCGCGCGGGAGCAGGAGACGGCGAACGGCGTGCCCGTCCTCGGCGTCGAGTGCCTGGGCCACTGCGACCTCGCGCCCGTGCTCCTGCGCGGCGACGCGGTCGAGCCCGCGGTCGCGTACCGGACGAACGACGGCGCCTCCACCGGCCTCGCGCGCGCGGACGAGACGCTCGCCGACTACGAGGCGCGCGGCGGCTACGAGGTGCTCCGCGACCTGCCGGGACCCGAGCGGATCGTCGCCGAGCTGAAGGCGAGCGGCCTCACGGGCTACGGCGGCGCGGGCTTCCCGACCGGGCTCAAGTGGGAGGCGGTCGCCCGCGAGCCGCACCCGCGCTACGTCGTCGTCAACGCGGACGAGGGCGAGCCCGGGACGATCAAGGACCGCTACGTCATGGAGCTGCGGCCGCACCTGATGCTCGAGGGGATGCTCATCGCGATGCGCTTCGCCGGGGCGACCGAGGGGTTCGTCTACCTGCGCGAGGAGTACGCGACGGCCAGGGCGCGCCTGACGCGGGCGCTCGACGAGCTTCGCCTCGCGGGGCTCCTCGACGGCCTCTCGGTCGAGCTCGTGGTCGGCGCCGGCGCATACATCTGCGGCGAGGAGACGGCGATGCTCGAGTCGATGGAAGGGCGCCGCGGGATGCCGCGGCTCAAGCCTCCCTTCCCGAGCCAGGTCGGCTACCTCGGCCGCCCCACGCTCATCAACAACGTCGAGACGCTCGCGCACGTCCCGGCGATCCTGCGCCTCGGCGGCGAGGCCTGGCCGCACGTCCGCCTCTGGTCCCTCTCCGGCGCCGTGCGCGAGCCCGGCTGCTACGAGGCGCCCGTCGACGTGACCCTCCGCGAGCTGATCGACGGCCACGCGGGCGGCGCGACGGAGCCCGTCGGCGCGATCGTGCCCGGCGGCGCCGCGAGCGGCATCCTGCCGCCGGAGGCCCTCGACGTCCCGCTCACGCGCGAGGCGCTCCGCGACTGGGGCGTCGGCGCCGGCTCGGCGGGCGTGCAGGTCTACCCGAAGCGCTACTCGCCGCTTCGGCTCCTCGCCGAGACGATGCGCTTCTTCGCCGAGGAGTCCTGCCAGAAGTGCACCCCCTGCCGGATCGGCAACCGCGGCATGCACCACCTGCTCGAGGAGCTCGACCGCGGCCGCGTCGCCATGTCGAGGGAGCAGGCCGAGGAGTGGCTCGACGCGCTGGCCGCCACCTCGATCTGCGGCCTCGGCCAGGGCGCGCCGTTCCCGATGCGGGCGGCGTTCCGCTACTGGCCCGAGCTCTTCGCGCCGCTCGGCGAGCCGTCCCGCGTGGCGTGAGCGCCGGGGCGGGCGACGCCGAGGCGCTCGACCGCGACGACCCCCTCGCCCGCTTCCGGGAGGAGTTCGTCTTCGAGGAGGGCGGCCCGCTCTACGTCGACGGCAACTCGCTCGGGCGCCTGCCGGCGAGGACGCCCGAGCGGCTGGCCGCGCTCGTGGACGAGTGGGCCACCGCCCTCGTGCGCGGCTGGCAGCGGTGGATCGACCTCCCGGTCGAGGTCGGCGACCTGCTCGCCGAGACGGTCCTCGGCGCCCGGCCGGGCGAGGTCGTCGTCACCGACTCCGTCACCGTCAACCTCTACAAGCTCGCGCGGGCGGCCCTCGGGGTCCGCCCGGGCCGGCGCGCCGTCGTCACCGACGCCGGCAACTTCCCGACCGACCGCTACGTCCTCGAGGGCCTCGGGTGCGAGCTGCGCCTCGTCGAGGCCGACCCGGTCGAGGGGCCGGACGCTGCCGGCGTCGAGGCCGCGTGCGCCCCCGGCGACGTGGCGCTCGTCGCGCTCTCCCACGTCGCGTACCGCTCGGGCGCGCTCGCCGACCTCCCGGCCGTGACCGAGGCCGCGCACGCCGCCGGGGCGCTCGCGCTCTGGGACCTCAGCCACTCCGCCGGCGCCGTGACCGTCGGCCTCGAGGAGCACGGCGTCGACCTCGCCGTCGGCTGCACGTACAAGTACCTGAACGCCGGCCCCGGGGCGCCCGCGTTCCTCTACGTCCGCTCGGAGCTCCAGGAAGAGCTGCGCACGCCCATCCAGGGCTGGTTCGGGCAGCGTGACCAGTTCGCGATGGAGCGCCCCTACGAGCCGGCCGAGGGGGTCGCCCGCTTCCTCGCGGGGACCCCGTCCGTCCCCGGGCTCGTCGCCGTGCGCGCGGGCGCGGAGCTCGTCGCCGAAGCGGGCATCGACGCGATCGCTGCCAAGGGCCGCTCCCTCACCGCCTTCGCGATCGAGCTCCACGACGCCCGGCTCGCGGCGCTCGACGTCGGGCTCGGGACTCCGCGGGATCCGGCCCGCCGGGGCGCCCACGTCGCCCTTCGCCACGCCGACGGGTGGCGCCTCTGCCGCGCGCTGATCGAGCGTGCGGCGGTCGTGCCCGACTTCCGCGGGCCGGACACCGTTCGCTTCGGCTTCCCGCCTCTCTACACGCGCTTCGCCGACGTCCGCGAGGCGATCGAGCGGCTGCGCCGCGTCCTCGAGCGCGGCGAGCACCTCGAGGTCGACGCATCCCTCACCCGCGTGACGTGAGGCAGGCGGGCGATACGATGGGCGCGATGGCCGGGACGGTCACGTTCACGCTCGACGGACGCTCCGTCAGCGCGCCCGAGGGCGAGCTGCTCGTCCACGCGGCGGCGCGCCACGGCGTCTTCGTCCCGACGCTCTGCCACGACGACAAGCTCGAGCCCTACGGCGGCTGCCGCATGTGCGTCGTCGGGGTCGAGGGCTCGCCGAGGCCGCTGCCGGCCTGCGCGACGGGCGTCGCCGAGGGGATGGTCGTCTCGACGAACAGCGCCGTCCCGCAGTACCGGCGGACGCTCACCGAGATGCTCCTCGCCGAGCACCTGAACCCCGATCCGGGCGGGCGGCCGAACGAGCTCGTCGACCTCGCCGCGGAGCTCGACGCCGAGGCGCCGTTCGTCCTCCCCGACGCGAGGCGGGAGCCCTACGAGGACCGCAACAAGCTCATGGGCTACGACCCGGACGCCTGCATCCTCTGCAACCGCTGCGTGCGCTACACGCAGGAGGTGATGCAGTGCTCGGCGCTCTCGCTCGAGGGCCGCGGCCCGCACGCGCGCATCGTCCCGACGCACGGCTACTCGTGGCTCGACACCGAGTGCGAGCTCTGCGGCGGGTGCCTCTCCGTCTGCCCGACGGGCGCGATCTACGAGAAGTTCGAGGAGGGCACCGAGCGCCCCGAGCGCGCGCTCGAGACGGTGAAGACGACCTGCACCTTCTGCGGGGTCGGGTGCCAGCTCGACCTGAACGTCGACCCGGAGACGAAGAGGATCGTCAAGGTGACGTCCGACCCGAGCTACGTCTCGAACGAGGGCAACCTCTGCGTCAAGGGCCGCTTCGCCTTCAACTTCGTGCACCACCCCGACCGGCTGACGGAGCCGCTCGTCCGCGGCGAGGACGGCGAGCTCCACCCGACGACGTGGGAGCACGCCTACCGGGTCGCCGCGGACGGCCTCCTCCGCGTGAAGGAGGAGCACGGGCCGCAGGCGGTCGGCTTCCTCGCCTCCGCGCGGCTGACCATGGAGGAGAACTTCCTCATCCAGAAGCTCGCGCGGACGGCGATCGGGACGAACTCCGTCCACTCCTGCGAAGCCACCTGACACGCTCCGACCCTCTACGGCCTGGTCAGGTCGTTGGGCAGAGGCGCGACAACCAACTCGATCCCCGAGATCGAGAACGCCCGCTTCATCTTCGTCATCGGCTCGAACACGACCGAGGCGCACCCGGTGCTCGCGCTGCGGATGAAGAAGGCGGTGCGAAACGGCGCCACGCTCGTCGTCGCCGACCCGCGCAAGATCTGGCTGACGAAGCTCGCCCGGCGGCACCTGCAGCTCCGTCCCGGCTCGGACGTCTGGCTCCTGAACGCGATGATGCACGTCATCCTCCGCGAGGGCCTGCAGGACGACGCCTACATCGCCGAGCAGACGGAGGGCATCGAGTCCCTCGCCGAGGTCGTCGGTCGCTACACGCCCGAGGAGGCCGAGAAGGTCACGGGCGTGCCCGCGGCCGACATCGTCGCGACGGCCCGCGAGTACGCCCGCGAGCGACACGCGGCCATCTTCTACACGCTCGGGATCACCGAGCACGCGTGCGGCGTCGACAACATCTGGTCGCTCTCGAACCTCGTGCTCATGACCGGGCACCTCGGCTACGAGTCGACGGGGCTGAATGCCCTCCGCGGCCAGAACAACGTCCAGGGGCTGAACGACGCGGGCGCGAACCCGTCCTACCTGCCGGGCTACCAGCCGGTCGAGGACCCCGAGCTGCGGCAGAAGTTCCACGAGCGCTGGGGCGTCGAGGTGCCCGCGAAGCCCGGCTACCGGCTCGACCAGATGATGTCCGGGCTCCACGACGGCCGCATCAGGGCGCTCTACCTGATCGGCGAGAACCCGGTGCAGACCGAGCCCAACGCGCACCACGTCGAGGAGGGCATGGAGCACCTCGACTTCGTCGTCGCCCAGGACCTCTTCCTGAACGACACGAACCGCAGGTACGCGGACGTCATCCTCCCGGCGTCGAGCTTCGCCGAGAAGGACGGCACGTTCACGAACACCGAGCGGCGCGTGAACCGGGTGCGCAAGGCGGTTCCCTGCCCCGGCGAGGCGCGCGAGGACTTCCGGATCATCGTCGACATGGCGGAGGCGCTCGGCGCGGGCTGGCCCGAGTACCGCACGCCCGAGGACGCCTGGAACGAGTTCGCCGACCTCGCCCCGCTCTGGACGGGGATCCGCTACGACCGGATCGAGGAGGTCGGGCTCCAGTGGCCGTGCACCGATCGCGACCACCCGGGCTCCCCGTACCTCCACGCGCCGCATCCCTCGCGGCCGAACGGGCGCGGGAAGTTCTACCCGGTCGAGTACCAGCCCCCGATCGAGCAGCCCGACTCGGAGTACCCGTTCGTGCTCTCGACGGGCCGGACGCTCTACCACTACAACTCGGCGACGATGACCATGCGCGAGGACGGGGTCGTGCAGAAGCAGGAGGACCCCTTCGTCGAGATGCACCCCGAGGACGCGCAGGCCATGGGCGTCGCGGACGGCGACTGGGTCAGGCTCGTCTCCCGGCGCGGCGAGCTCGAGGCGCGCGCGCGGCTCGGCGACCGCGTCTACCCGGGTCTCGTCTGGATGGCGCTCCACTTCGCCGAGGCGAAGGTGAACTGGCTGACGCACGACGTCGGCGACCCGCTGATCGGGACGCCCGAGTACAAGACGAGCGCCGTCCGCGTCGAGCCGGTCGGCGGCGCGCTGCGGCCGGCCGCCCGGTAACGACCCCGCCGCGGCGGCAGGCGCTAGAGTCGGCGGCATGGGGACGGACGAGCGGCTCGACCCCCGCGCTGCACCGCTCGAGCTCGACCCCGACGAGTTCCGGCGGCTGGGTCACGAGGCCGTCGACGCCGTCGCCGACTTCCTCCGCTCCCTGCCCGAGCGCCCCGTCGCGCCCGGCGAGAGCGCCGGCGAGGTGCGGGCGGCGCTCGGCGGCGCCGGCCTGCCGGAGGCCGGTGCGCCGGCGGGCGAGCTCCTCGCGGAGGCGGCCCGCCTCCTCTTCGCGCACTCGACCTTCAACGGCCACCCTCGCTTCCTCGCCTACATCACGGCGTCCGCCGCGCCGATCGGCGCGCTCGGGGACCTCCTGGCCGCCGCCGTGAACCCGAACGTCGCCGGCTCGCCGCTGGCGCCCCTCGCGACGGAGCTCGAGGCCCAGACCATCGGGTGGATCGCCGAGCTCCTCGGGTACCGGGCCGGCTGCGGCGGCCTCCTCGTGAGCGGCGGGAACATGGCCAACTTCGTCGGGTTCCTCGCGGCGCGCACCGCGCAGGCACGCTGGGACGTTCGGGCCGGTGGGATCTCGGCGCCCGGAAGCCTCCCGCTCCGCGTCTACGTCTCGGCCGAGACGCACACGTGGATCGAGAAGGCGACCGACCTCTTCGGCCTCGGCACGGACGCGATCCGCTGGATCGAGACCGACTCGGAGCAGCGGCTCCTCGTCCCGGCGCTCCGTGAGCGCATCGCCGCGGACCGCGCCGACGGCGCGCTGCCGTTCCTCGCCGTCGGGACGGCGGGCACCGTCAGCACCGGCGCGATCGACCCGCTGCCCGAGATCGCCGACGTCTGCCGCGAGGAAGGGCTGTGGTTCCACGTCGACGGCGCCTACGGCGCGCCCGCAGCCGCCCTTCCCGGCGCCCCGGCGGCGCTCGCGGCCCTGGGTCGCGCCGACTCGCTCGCCGTCGACCCGCACAAGTGGCTCTACGCGCCCCTCGAGGCCGGCTGCGCGCTCGTCCGCGACCCGCAGGCGCTCCGCGACACGTTCTCCTACCGGCCCCCGTACTACAAGCTCCCGGAGGGCGAGGCGGCTCCGATCCACTACGTCGACCTCGGCCCGCAGAACTCCCGCGGCTTCCGGGCGCTCAAGGTCTGGCTCGCCCTCCGCCAGGCCGGCCGGAGCGGGTACGTGCGGATGATCTCGGACGACATCGAGCTGGCGCGGGAGCTCCACCGGCTGGCGGAGGCCGATCCGGAGCTCGAGGCCTGGACGACGAGCCTCAGCATCACGACGTTCCGCTACGTCCCCGCCGGCGTCGAGCCCGGCACTCCGGCGGGCGAGGAGCTCCTCAACCGACTCAACGCGGAGCTGCTCGACCGGCTGGAGCGCGGGGGCGAGGTCTTCCTCTCGAACGCCGTCGTCCGCGGCACGTACCTCCTGCGCGCCTGCGTCGTCAACTTCCGGACGGGCCGCGCCGACATCCGAGCCGTCCCCGAGATCGTGAAGCGGGTCGGCGCCGGGATCGCCCGCGAGCCGGGCGCGACCGCGTAGGGCTCCGGCGCCCGGCCGCCGCTACCCTCCCGCCGTGGCCGAGTGCAGAGTCGTCCGCGCCGGAGAAGGGTCGGCGGGGAGGCAGGGGCTGACGTCCTTCGCGGGGATCTCAGCCGAGAGCGCGGGCAGTCGCGGCCTCTGCCTCCACCGCCTCACGATCCCGCCCGGCGTGCGGGGCCGCGCACACCTGCACGAGGGCCACGAGTCGGCGATCGTCGTCCTCGCCGGCCAGGCGGAGATGTGGTGGGGCGAGCGGCTCGAGCACCACCTCGTCTGCCGGGCCGGCGACTTCGTCTACATCCCGGCCGACGTCCCCCACCTGCCCGCGAACCGCAGCGCCGTCGAGGCCTGCGAGGCGATCGTCGCGCGGACGGACCCGAACGACGAGGAGAGCGTCGTCCTCCGTCCGGACCTCGAGGCGCGCGTCCCCCTCTAACTGAAAACGAGTTGATCGTTTCGCGCGGGCCGTGTAAGGTCGCCGCGGCGCCGGCGCTCGCCCCTGCTCGCGGTCCACGGCGCCCAGCGCGCACGGGGTCGTGAGCCGCGCCGGCGAACCCGGGTGGAGGAGGCGAGGGGGCTCCGCCAGGGGCCCCCTCGCCGAGTTCCCCGGGAAGAGCGGGGGATTTCCGCCTACGATGGGCTCTATGGCAACGCCTGCGGCGCAGACGGGCGAGAGCCCGTTCCTCTACGCGATCATCTCGACGATCTCGTCGTCGCTCGATCTCGACGAGGTGCTGCGCGCGGTCGTCCGGCTCCTGACAGACGCGACCTCGGTCCACGCGTGCTTCGTCTACCTGATCCAGGGAGACCGGCTCGTCCTCGCCGCGGCGTCCGAGCCGTACGCGGAGCTCGTCGGGGAGATCGCCCTCGAGCGCGGCGAGGGGCTCGCCTGGTGGGCGGCCGAGCGCAAGGAGCCCGCCTGGATCCGGGAGGGACTCCTCGACGACCCGAGGGTGAAGTACGTGCCCGAGCTCGAGGAGGAGCGCTTCCAGTCGCTCGTCTCGGTGCCGATCGTCGGCAAGGACGGCAACGTCATCGGCGTCATCTCGAGCCACACGCAGGCCCCCCGCGAGTTCACGGAGGCGGAGGTGGACGTCCTCGTCTCGAGCGCCTCGCTCGTTGCCGGCGCGATCGAGAACGCGCGGCTCTACGAGGAGATGCGCCGGCGCGTGGACGAGCTCGAGCACCTGACGGAGCTGGGCGAGATCCTCGCCCGGGCGGAGACGCTCGCCGAGGTGCTCCCGGCCGTGGTCGAGCGCGCCGCGCGGCTCCTGCGGGCGGAGGACTGCCACGTGTACCTCCTCGACCCCGCGACCGAGCAGCTCCACCTGCGGGCCTCCGCCCCGAGGGGCGCGCAGGCGCGGCCGCAGATCGGGCTCGCGGAGCTCGGGCCGGAGGTGGCGCGGAGCGGCCGCTCGGCGTCCGTCGCCGTCCCCCTGGTCGCGAACGACGAGCTTCTCGGGCTCCTCGCCGCCGCGGGCACGTCCGAGGTCGACCTCGCCCGCGCCGTCGCGAACCAGACGGCGGTGGCGATCAAGAAGATCGAGCTGATCGAGCGGCTCACCGAGAAGAACCTCATCAAGGACTTCTTCGAGCAGCTCGCGGGCGGCGAGGCGGTCGCCGGGCTCGAGGGCCGCGCCGCCCGCCTCGGCGCCGACCTCGACGGGCGCTACGTCGTCCTCGCGACGTCGCCGCCCTCCGACGAGCTCGACCGGGCGGTGGCCTCCGTCGCCCCCGGCTCGCTCTTCGACCGCCGCGACGACTCCACGCGGGCGCTCCTCCGCCTCCCGACGGGGGGCCACGAGCGCCTCGTCGACGAGGTGCGCGCGATCCAGGAGCGCCTGGAGACGCCGGTCTCGATCGGCCTCTCGAACGTCTGCCGCGGGGCGGACACCTTCGCGGCCGGCTTCGAGGAGGCGCGGCACGCGCTCCTCGGGACGACAGTCCTCCAGGGCAAGCCCGGGGTCATGACCTACGAGGATTTGGGCCCGTACAAGTACCTCCTGCGCATGCCGCTCGACGCCGGCGTGCGGGACGAGCACCGCGACGCGGTCGCCCGCGTGGCGGAGTACGACCGGTTGCGGTCGACCGCGCTCCTGCGGACGCTTGAGGAGTTCCTCCGCCGCCGGGGCAACATCAGCGCCACGGCGGAGGCCCTCTACGTCCACCCGAACACGCTGCGGCAGCGTCTCCGCCGCATCGGCGAGCTCTCCGGGCTCGACCTCCGCAAGGACGACTGGCTCATGGTCGAGATCGCCGTGAAGATGGTGCGCCTCCAGGAGGCGCTCGGGCCCGGCCGGCCGCCGGGGGCCTGAGCCGCTCCTCGCGGCGGCTGGGTTGGAAGCCGCGGACATAACGACGGCGCAGGGGTGTGAGTCGCAGCCATCGGCTTCCGCCCGGACGCCGGTTATCGTCCGGGGCATTCCCAAAGGAGGAGCTGCATGGCCACAGCGACCGGCGCCGCGGCGACAGCCGAGGACATCCGCAAGGAGGTCGAGAAGCGCGGCATCGAGTTCTTCTTCGCCCAGTTCGTCGACATGTACGGGCGGCCGAGCGCGAAGCTCGTCCCGGCCCAGAACCTCGACGACCTCCTGACGGACGGGGCCGGCTTCGCCGGCTTCGCCGCGGGTGAGATCGGCCAGGTCCCGAGCGACCCGGACATCGCGGCGATCCCCGACCTGGCGAGCTTCACGCCCGTCCCCTGGGAGCCGACCGTCGCCCGCTTCGCGTGCGACATCACGGTGGACGGAGAGGAGTGGCCGTACGACCCGCGGACGATCCTCCGGCGACAGCTCGCCCGCGCCCGCGCGAAGGGCTTCGAGTTCCGGATCGGGCTCGAGCTCGAGTACTTCCTCGTCGAGCTCCTGGACGACGGCTCCATCCGGCTCGCGGACGCGCTCGACACGCTCGAGAAGCCCTGCTACGACCTCAACGGGCTCTCGCGCCACTACGACTTCCTGACGACGATCTCGCGCTACGTCAACGAGCTCGGCTGGGGCAACTACGCGAACGACCACGAGGACGCGAACGGGCAGTTCGAGCAGAACTTCACCTACGCCGACGCCCTCACGAGCTGCGACCGGGCGATCTTCTTCCGCTACATGGTGCACCAGCTGGCCGAGCGCAAGGGCCGCGAGGAAGGACGCACGATCCTCGCGACGTTCATGCCGAAGCCGTTCTCGCACCTGACCGGCAACGGCTGCCACTTCCACATGTCGCTCTGGGACGGCGAGACGAACCTCTTCCTGGACGAGAACGACCCGCGCGGGCTCGGGCTCTCGGAGACGGCGTACGGGTTCATCGCCGGCCTCATGCGCCACGCCCGCGCGTACAGCGCCGTGACCGCGCCGACGGTCAACTCCTACAAGCGCCTCAAGGTGGGGACGACCGCGAGCGGCGCCACCTGGTCGCCCGTCTGGATCAGCTACGGCTACAACAACCGCACCCAGATGCTGCGCGTCCCCGGCCCGGGGCGGGTCGAGGACCGCACGATCGACGGCTCGTCCAACCCGTACCTGGCGGCGACGGTGATCCTCGCCGCCGGCCTCGACGGGATCGAGCAGGGCCTCGACCCGGGCGAGCCGAATGCTGAGAACCTCTACACGATCCCGTACGACGACCTGCGGGGGCGGGGGCTCTCGACCCTGCCCGCGAACCTCCTCGAGGCGACGCACGAGCTCAAGAACGACGAGGTCGTCCGCGACTCCCTCGGCCGCGGCCGCGACGAGGACTACGCCGACTACTTCATCCGCGTCAAGCGGGAGGAGTGGGACCGCTACCACGAGCAGGTGACGCCGTGGGAGGTGAGGGAGTACCTGACCCGCTTCTAGCGGGTTATGGAGGAATGCTCCATACGTTCGCCGCCAAGATCGTCCAAAACACCGGCTTTTCGGCCGAGCGACACGTGTAGATTTGGAACATATGTGTGGGATCGTCGGACTCTTCGCCAAGTCCGCCGAGATCGAGGGATCGCTCGGCGTGCACCTGGCCGCGATGCTCGAGCAGATGAGCGACCGCGGCCCCGACAGCGCGGGCGTGGCCGTGTACCGCGACCCGGCGCCGGCGGGCGCGAGCAAGCTGACGCTCTTCTCCCCGGACCCGCTCGAGGACTGGGACGCCCTCTGCGCCGAGCTCGCGAACGCCTTCGGCGGCTCCCCGGAGGCGAGCGTGCGCTCGAGCCACGCGGTCGTCGTCGTCGAGGCCGAGGCGCCCGAGGCGGAGGCGTGGGTGCGCGAGACCCATTCGCGCCTCCGCGTCATGAGCGCCGGCCAGGCGATCGAGATCTACAAGGAGACCGGCCGCCCCGAGGAGTTCGTGCGCCGCTTCTCGCTCGCCGACTTCCGCGGGACCCACGCGCTCGGGCACACCCGCATGGCGACCGAGAGCAGGGTGACGACGGAGGGCTCGCACCCCTTCTCCACCGGCCTCGACCTCTGCCTCGTCCACAACGGCTCGCTCTCGAACCACAATCGCCTGCGCGAGCGGCTGCGCCGCGAGGGCATCGACTTCCAGACCGAGAACGACACCGAGGTCGCCGCCGGCTACCTCGCCTGGCGCATCCGCGAGGGAGCCTCGCTCGAGGAGGCGCTCGAGGGCTCGCTCCGCGAGCTCGACGGCTTCTACACGTTCCTCGTCGGCACGCTCGACGGCTTCGCCGTCCTGCGCGACCCGATCGCCTGCAAGCCCGCCGTGCTCGCGGAGACCGACGAGTGGGTGGCGATGGGCTCGGAGTGGCGGGCGATCTCCGTCCTCCCCGGCGCGGCCGAGGCCCGCTCGTGGGAGCCTGTCCCGGGCGTCGTCTACGCGTGGGAGCGGGCGAAGGTTTGAGCACCCAGACGGCACAGACGACCGCGGTCGAGGTCGTCGATCTCGCCGTCACGCCGCTCCGCGAGCTGAACCAGCGCCTCCATGACCTCGCCGGGGACGCCGCCGGCCCGCGGCGCTGGCGCGTCCTCAACCCGAACGGCGCGCACGCGATCGCCTGCGGGATCGACGCCGGGGTCGAGGTCGAGGTCGAAGGCCACGTCGGCTACTACTGCGCCGGGATGAACAAGCTCGGCTCGGTGCACGTGCGCGGGAACGCGGGGCCCGGCCTGGCCGAGAACATCATGTCCGGGCGGGTCGTCGTCGACGGCAACGCGAGCCAGTCGGCGGCGGCGACCGGCCGCGGTGGGCTCGTCGTCGTGCACGGGGACGCGGCCGCCCGCTGCGGGATCTCGATGAAGGGCGTCGACATCGTCGTCCGCGGCTCCGTCGGCCACCTGAGCGGGTTCATGGCCCAGACGGGGCGCCTCGTCGTCTGCGGGGACGCGGGCGAGGCCCTGGGCGACTCGATCTACGAGGCGCGAATCTACGTCCGCGGCGAGGTCGAAGGCCTCGGCGCCGACTGCGTCGAGAAGGAGCTTCGCGACGAGCACGCCGCCGAGCTGGCGGAGCTCCTCGCGACCGCCGGCCTGGACGACGTCGACGCCTCCGAGTTCCGCCGCTACGGCTCCGCGCGGCAGCTCTACACCTTCAAGGTCGACAACGCGGGCGCCTACTGATGGGCGGCCGGAACGGCAGCCGCTGGGGCCTGCGCGAGTCCTACCTCTACGACCACACGGTCATCGCCGAGATCCAGCGCGCCGCCCGCGAGGGGATCTATGACATCCGCGGCTTCGGGGCCAAGCGGTACGTCCCGCACTTCGACGACCTCCTCTTCCTCGGCGCGAGCGTCTCGCGCTACCCGCTCGAGGGCTACCGCGAGCGCTGCGACACGACCGTCACGCTCGGGACGCGCTTCGCGCGGACGCCGCTCGAGCTGAAGATCCCGATCACGATCGCCGGGATGAGCTTCGGCGCCCTCTCGGCGCCGGCGAAGGAGGCGCTCGGCCGCGGGGCGACCGAGGTCGGGACCTCGACGACGACGGGCGACGGCGGCATGACGCCCGAGGAGCGGGAGCACTCGAGGATCCTCGTCTACCAGCTCCTCCCCTCCCGCTACGGCATGAGCCCCGACGACCTGCGCCGCGCGGACGCGGTCGAGGTCGTCGTCGGCCAAGGCGCGAAGCCGGGCGGCGGCGGGATGCTCCTCGGCCACAAGATCTCCGACCGGGTCGCCGAGATGCGGAACCTCCCGAAGGGCATCGACCAGCGGAGCGCCTCGCGCCATCCCGACTGGACCGGGCCGGACGACCTCGAGATCAAGATCGGCGAGCTCCGCGAGATCACCGACTGGGAGAAGCCCGTGTTCGTGAAGGTCGGGGCGACGCGGACGTACTACGACGTCCAGCTCGCCGTGAAGGCGGGTGCCGACGCCATCGTCGTCGACGGGATGCAGGGCGGCACGGCGGCGACGCAGGACGTCTTCATCGAGCACGTCGGCATCCCCACGCTCCCCGCCGTGCGCCTCGCTGTCGACGCCCTCCAGGAGCTCGACATGCACCGGAAGGTCCAGCTCGTCGTCTCGGGCGGGATCCGGACGGGCGCCGACGTCGCCAAGGCGCTCGCCCTCGGGGCGGACGCCGTCTCGATCGGCACGGCGGCGCTCATCGCCATGGGCGACAACAGCCCCGACTACGAGGAGGAGTACGCGAAGATCGGGAGCGCGGCCGGCTACTACGACGATTGGCAGGCGGGCCGCGACCCGGTGGGGATCTCGACGCAGGACGACGAGCTCGCCGCGCGCTTCGACCCGGTGCTCGGCGGGCGACGGATCGCGAACTACCTGCGCGTACTGACGCTCGAGACGCAGACGCTCGCCCGCGCCTGCGGCAAGTCGCACGTCCACAACCTCGAGCCCGAGGACCTCGTCGCGCTGACGGTCGAGGCGGCGGCGATGGCCCGCGTGCCGCTCGCCGGGACGAGCTGGGTTCCCGGAGCAGACTCGTCCGACTAGCGCGGTCGCGGGACGAAGCGGCACGCTTCCGGCACGGTCCGCGCGCCACGGGCGCGCTTCTCGGGGTTACGCTCGAAGCGGGTGGAGGCACGGGGTGGCCCCGGGGGCGACGGCCGTCGTCGTCTCGGTGCCCGGCCCGCGGAGGACCGACTTGACACCTGCGCTACCGGTCATGTTTGATCAAAGGTCAAGAGTGTCCGCCGCGCCGCCCGTCCCGACTCCGCTCGCCGTCCCCTCCGTCGAAGACGCCGTCTACCGCGCCTTGCGCCGCGAGATCGGGCAGCTCGAGCTCGCGCCCGGCGCCCGGCTGCGGCTCGAGGAGCTCGCCGGCCGGTTCCAGGTGAGCCTGACGCCGGTCCGTCACGCGCTGCGGCGCCTCGAGAGCGAGGGCCTCGTCGTCAGCCGGCCGCGCCGGGGCTCGCTCGTCGCGCCGCTCTCGGTCGAGGAGCTCGAGGAGATCCAGGCGCTCCGGCTCGGGCTCGAGACCTTTCTCGCCCGTCACGGCGCGGAGCGCTGCACGGCCGAGGCGCTCGCGGAGATGACGGCGGCGCGAGGCGAGATGGAGCGAGCCTTCCGGGGCGGGGACCTCGACGCGTACCTCGCCTCCTTCTGGTCGCTCCGCGACGCCTGCTACCGCTGCGCCGAGCGGCCACGGCTCCTGCGCACGCTCGAGGACCAGCGGATCCGCGTCGAGCGCTACGTCCTCTTCCTCTGCCGGGACCCCGAGGCCTTCGCCGCCCTGCGGCGCGGGCCCGACACGCTCCTCGAGGCCTGCCGCTCGCACGACGGCGAGGCCGCCGAGACCGCGACCCGCGACGCGCTCGCCTGGGTGCTGGAGCAGCTGCGGCGCATGCTCGACGCCTCCGAGGTCGCCGAGGGGCGGGACTGATGTCGTTCCTCCTCCCCTGCCCGCACTGCGGCGCGCGACCGGTGGACGAGTTCACGTGCGCCGGCGAGGTGACCGTCCGGCCCAAGACCTCGCCCTCGCTCCGCGAGCTGACGTCGTACCTCTACCTCAAGCGCAACGTCGCCGGCGTACAGCGCGAGTGGTGGTGTCACCGTCTCGGGTGCGAGGCCTGGTTCACCGCCGAGCGCGACACGCGGACGAACGAGGTCCTCCGGACCTCCGTGCCCGGCCCCTCCGGGGAGCCCGCCCCTGCTGTCCCTCCCGCCCCGGACACGCCGGCCGCATGAGGCTCCCGCCGCAGGCCGGAGAGCGCATCGACCGCGGGCGCGAGCTCGGCTTCACGCTCCACGGCGCCGCCGCGCGGGGCTTGGAGGGCGACACGGTCGGCTCGGCGCTCTTCGGCGAGGGCCAGCGTGTCTTCTCCCGGAGCTTCAAGTACCACCGCCCGCGGGGCCTCCTCTGCTGCTCGGGCACCTGCCCGAACTGCATGATGCGGGTCGACGGCGTGCCGAACGTCCGCACGTGCGTCACGCCGCTCCGCGAGGGCATGGAGGTCGAGGCGCAGAACGTCTGGGGCTCGCTCGACCACGACCTCCTCGCGGTCACGGACAAGCTCGGCGGGCCGTTCACCCCGGTCGGGTTCTACTACCGGACGATGATCCGCCCCCGGCGCGCCTGGCCGCTCTACGAGAAGTTCCTGCGGAGCGTCGCCGGGCTGGGCAAGGTCGACGAGCATCGCGGGCGGACCCAGCGCTACGACGTCGAGCACCGGCGGGCCGACGTCCTCGTCGTCGGCGCGAGCGAGGCCGGCGTCGAGACCGCGCGGGACGCCGCCGCGGCCGGCGGAAGCGTCGTGCTCGTCGACGGGGGCCTGGACGACCCGCCGGCGGTGGCCGGCGTCGAGACCGTGCGCGGCACGGCGATCGGCGTCTACGAGGGCGGCCTCGTCCCCGTCGACGCCGGCGCGGTCCTCTACCGCTACCGCGCCCGGCGGGTCGTCGTCGCCGCCGGCGGCATCGAGCAGCCGCTCGTGTTCCCGGGCAACGACCTCGTGGGCGTCGTCCTCCCGAACGCGGTCCGGCAGCTCGTCGGCCGCTGGTCGCTGAAGCCGGGCTCGCGCGCCGTCGTCGTCTCGGCCGACGAGCGCGGCCTCGAGACGCTGCCGTTCCTCGAACGCGCCGGCACGGAGGTCGTGGAGGTCGTCGACCTGCGGGCGGCGCGCGTGCGGCAGATCGCCGCCAAGGGCCGCGGCGGCCGGCTCGACTCGGTCGCGATCGACGACCGCAAGCTCCCCTGCGACCTGCTGGTCGTCTCCGGCGGGCGTCAGCCCGCCTACGCGCTCCTCGCCCACGGCGGCGCGCGGGTGGCCTACGACGACCGGCGGGGCATCTTCGTCCCGACCGACCTCCCGGACGGCGTCGAGGCCGTGGGCGCGGCCGCCGGCGACGTCGGCGAGGCGGCCGTCCCGGCGGCCACGTACGACGGCGCCGCGAAGGCGGGCAAGTGCTTCGTCTGCATCTGCGAGGACGTGACAGACAAGGACGTCAAGCGCGCGATCGCGGAGGGCTTCGACTCGATCGAGCTGGCCAAGCGGTACACGACCGTCACGATGGGCCCCTGCCAGGGGAAGCTCTGCCACCTGCCCTCCATCCGCCTCTTCGCGCGCGAGAACGAGACCGACGAGGCGTCCATCGGCACGACGACGGCTCGGCCCCCGTGGCAGCCCGTCGAGCTCGGCCTCCTCGCCGGGCGCCCCCACGAGCCCGCGCAGCGGACCGCCATCCACCATCGCCACAAGGAGCTCGGGGCGACGATGATGTGGACGGGCACCTGGCGGCGCCCGCACTCGTACGGCGACCCGGGAGGCGAGGCGCGCAACGTCCACGAGGCGCTCGGCGCCATCGACGTCTCGACGCTCGGGAAGCTCCTCGTCAGCGGCCCCGACGCGGCCGCGTTCCTCGAGCGCCTCTACCCCAACCGCTTCGGGGACATGAAGACCGGCCGCATCCGCTACGGCGTGCTCGGAAGCGACGCCGGCCGGATCATGGACGACGGCACGATCGCGCGTCTCGCCGAGGAGGACTACTACGTGACGACGACGTCCACGGGCGCCGGCGCCGTCGTCGAGTGGTTCGAGTGGTGGAACGCCGTCTGGGGCCTCGACGTTCGCGTCGTCGACGTCACCGGCGCCCTCGCGGCCGTGAACGTCGCCGGGCCCAACGCCCGCGAGCTCATGACGCGCCTGACGGACCTCGACGTCGGCAACGACGCGTTCACGTACCTCGACGCGAAGCACGCCCACGTCGCCGGGGCCCCGAGCCTCGTCCTCCGCATCGGCTTCGTCGGGGAGCTCGGCTACGAGATCCACTTCCCGAGCCCGTTCGGCGAGCACGTCTGGGACGCGATCCTCGAGCAGGGGGCCGACCTCGGCGTCCGCCCGTTCGGGCTCGAGCCGCAGCGGATCCTGCGCCTCGAGAAGATGCACATCCTCGTCGGCCAGGACACCGACTCGGAGTCGAACGTCTTCGAGGCCTCGATGCCCTGGATCGCGAAGATGGACAAGGACGACTTCGTCGGCAAGTGGTCGCTCGAGCGGGTGCTCGAGCGCGGGTTCCGCGAGCAGCTCGTCGGCTTCGAGATGGCGAACGGCGTCGTGCCGCCCGAGGGCGGCCAGATCGTCGTCGACGGCCGGCCCGGCGGCCGCGTGACGAGCGCGCGCTGGAGCGAGCACCTCGGCAAGGCGATCGGCATGGGCTGGGTGCCGCCGGCGCTCGCCGAGGAGGACGCGGAGATCGCGATCAAGGTCGACGGGCGGGTGGAGAAAGCCCGCGTGCGCCTGCGCCCGTTCTTCGACCCGGACGGGGAGCGGCTCCGGACGTGACGGCCTCCGCACGCCACCCCTTCTCCTTCGGGGCACCCCGGCCCACCACCCGCTTTCGAGCGTACCGCGCAAGAACGCGCGCGTGGTACGCAAACCGTGCCGAGACGGTGTCGACATGAGCCACCTCGACTTCCTCAGCCCCGCTCTCGCCTCGCCCGAGGCGCTCTGGCGCTCGCCGCTCGAGCGGGCCCTCGCACGTGCGCCCGACGGGATCGAGGACGTCTCGCGCACCGGCGTCCTCGACGTCCGCGGCGACCTCGACGGGCTCGAGGCGCCCGGCGCCGAGGTCGTTCGCCTGACGCCGGAGCGGGCCCTCGTCCTCTGCACGTTCGAGGACGCCGGCGCCTTGCGCGAGCGCCTCGCGGACGCCCGGCGGCTCGTCGTCGACGTCTCGGCCGGCTGGGCGGGGCTCCGCCTGCGCAACGAGGCCGCCCTGCGGCGGGTCACCGACCTCGACCTCGACGGGCTCCCCGCGGTGGGCCCGCTCGCCCACGTGCGGGCGCTCGTCCTGCACGACGACGCCGGGGCCTTCCGCGTCTTCGTCCCGCAGGAGTACGGGCACTACGTCGCCGAGGTCGTCCTCGACGCCCTCGCGGGAGTCGAGGCGGCGTGAAGGACGTCTTCCGGGTCCGCCGCATGTGGCGCCCCCGCGCCGCGCTCAAGGACCGCTACGACGTCGTCATCGTCGGCGGCGGCTCCCACGGCCTCGCCACCGCCTACTACCTGGCCAAGAACCACGGCATCACCGACGTCGCGATTCTCGAGAAGAGCTACATCGGCTCGGGCGCCGCGGGGCGCAACACGACGATCATCCGCGCGAACTACCGCACGCCCGAGGGGGCCGAGTTCTACCGGCGGAGCGTGAAGCTCTACGAGGGGCTCGGCGCCGACCTCGACTTCAACCTCCTCTTCTCCCAGCAGGGCCACCTGACGCTCGCGCACTCCGACCGCGGGATCATCACGGCGACCGAGCGCGCCGAGGTGAATCAGCTCCTCGGCATCGACTCGCGCGTCATCGGCCCGGACGAGATCGCGAGGCTCTGCCCGGAGATGGACCTCTCGCAGGACGTCACCTGGCCGGTCATGGGCGCGCTCTACCACCCGCCGGGGGGAATCATCCGCCACGACGCGGTCGTCTGGGGCTACGCGCGCGGCGCCGACCGGCAGGGCGTGGAGATCCACCCCTACACCGAGGTGACGGGGATCGAGCGCTCGAACGGGCGCGTGACCGCCGTCGAGACGACCCGCGGTCGCGTGCAGACGGACACCGTCGTGAGCGCCACCGCCGGGTGGTCGACCCTCGTCGCCGACCTCGCCGGCGTGCCGCTCCCGATCACGACCCACATCCTCCAGGCCTTCGTGACCGAGCCGGTGAAGCCGTTCCTCGACGTCATCATCGTCTCGTCGCAGATGCACGTCTACATCTCGCAGACCGACCGGGGCGAGTTCCTCATCGGCGCGGAGATCGAGCCGTACACGACGTACAGCTCGAAGGGGACGTTCTCGTTCCTCGAGTACTCCGCACGCCACGCCCTCGAGCTCTTCCCGCAGCTCGAGCGCGTGAAGGTGCTGCGCCAGTGGACCGGGCTTTGCGACCTCTCGCCCGACTACAGCCCCATCCTGGGGAAGACCGAGCTCGAGGGCTTCCTCGTCTCCACGGGGTGGGGCACGTACGGCTTCAAGGCCGCCCCGATCGTGGGCACGACGCTTGCGGAGCTCGTCGCCACCGGCGAGACTCCGCGGCTCATCGCGCCGTTCGCGCTCGAGCGGTTCGCGACGGACACGCTCGTGTCCGAGCTGGCGGCGGCGGCCGTCTCACACTGATCCACCGACGGAGGAGGGACATGGCGACGCAGATGCCGAGCAGCCTGGAGATCGCGCAGGAGGCGACGCTCCGGCCGATCGCCGAGATCGCCGACGGGCTCGGCCTCGAGCCCGACGAGTACGACCTCTACGGGTCGTACAAGGCGAAGGTCGACCTCTCGGTCGTCGAGCGGCTGTCCGATCGCCCGGACGGCAAGCTCGTCTGCGTCACGGCCATCACGCCCACGAAGGCCGGCGAGGGCAAGACGACGACCTCCGTCTCGCTCACGCAGGGCCTCGGGCACATCGGTCGCCAGGTCGCGCTCTGCCTGCGCGAGGCCTCGCTCGGGCCCGTGTTCGGGATCAAGGGCGGCGCCGCGGGCGGGGGCTACGCCCAGGTCGTCCCGATGGAGGACCTGAACCTCCACTTCACCGGCGACATCCACGCGATCACGGCGGCGAACAACCTCCTGGCGGCCATGCTCGAGGCGCACCTCCTCCACGGGAACGCGCTCGGCATCGATCCGCTGACCGTGAGCTGGCGGCGCTGCGTCGACATCAACGACCGCGCGCTCCGTCAGATCGTCGTCGGTCTCGGCGGGCGGACGAACGGCTACCCACGCGAGACGGGCTTCGACATCACGGCGGCCTCCGAGGTGATGGCCATCCTCGCGGTCGCGCGCGACCTCCAGGACCTCCGCCGCCGGCTCGGCGCGATCACGGTCGCCTACACGTGGGAGGGCGAGCCGGTGACGGCCGAGCAGCTGCAGGCGGCCGGCTCCATGACCGTGCTGCTGAAGGACGCCATCAAGCCGAACCTCGTGCAGACCCTCGAGGGCCAGGCGGCCTTCGTCCACTGCGGGCCCTTCGCCAACATCGCGCACGGGAACAACTCGCTCGTCGCCGACCTCGTCGCGCTCAAGCTCGGCGACTTCGTCGTCACGGAGAGCGGCTTCGGCTCGGACATGGGCATGGAGAAGTTCCTCGACATCGTCTGCCGCATCGGCGGCCTCTCCCCGAGCGCCGTCGTGCTCGTCGCGACGGCGCGGGCGCTCAAGCACCACGGCGGCGACCCCGACGGGGGCGTCGAGGCGATCGAGCGCGGCGCGGCGAACCTCAAGCGCCACCTCGGCATCGTGCGGCAGTTCGGGCTGAAGGCCGTCGTCGCGGTCAACCGCTTCCCGGGCGACACGGACGACGAGGTCGGGACCCTTCGGCGCCTGGCGCTCGAGTACGGCGCCCACGCCGCGGAGCTGAACGAGGCCTTCGAGCGGGGCGGGGAGGGCGCGGCGGCGCTCGCCGAGGCGGTCGTCGACGCCGCCGAGCAGCCGAGCGAGTTCGACTTCGTCTACCCGCTCGACGCGCCGATCGAGGCGAAGGTGGAGGCCATCTGCAGGCGCGTCTACGGCGCCGACGGCGTCGTCTTCCTCCCCCCGGCGCAGGAGAAGATCCGCGTCTTCACCGAGCAGGGCTTCGACAGGCTGCCCGTCTGCATGGCGAAGACCCACCTCTCCCTCTCGCACGACCCCGGGCTCCTGGGCGCGCCGACGGGGTTCACCGTCACCGTGCGCGACATCCGCGCCTACACGGGCGCCGGCTGGCTCGTGCCGCTCCTCGGCGACATGCAGACGATGCCGGGCCTCGGCGTGAAGCCGGCGGCCTTCGACGTCGACATCGACGAGAGCGGCCGGACGGTCGGGCTCTTCTAGCGCCCGAGCGCCCGGCGTGGCGCGCGCGGCGCCTATGGACGAGAATCGCCCCGTGGCGTTCACGGACATGCCGTTCGAGGAGCTGCTCGACACGATCGCAGCCGAGACTCCCGCGCCGGGCGGCGGCTCGGTGGCGGCGTTCGTGACCGAGATGGCCGCGTCGCTCGCCGCCATGGCCGCTCGCTTCGCCCGCGACCACTGGGACGGGTGGGCCGGCGCGGTCGCGCAGGCCGAGGCGCTCCGCCACCGCGCGGCGCCGCTCGCGGTCGAGGACGCGGTCGCCTACGAGAACGTCCTCACGGCCATGCGGATGCCGCGCGAGCTCGAGGCCGAGGTGCGCAACACGCTCATCGGGGAGACCCTCTCGCGGGCGGCCGACGTCCCCCTCGCCATCGCCCACTGCGCGGCCGACGTCGCCGACCTCGCCTCCGAGATCGCCGTGAGCGGGAATCCGAACCTCCGCGGCGACGCGGCCGCGGCGGCGGTGCTCGCCGCGGGAGCCGCGCGCGTCGCCGCGAACCTCGTCGAGATCAACCTCGGCACGACCGAGGCGGACGACCGCCGTGCGCGCGTCGCGGGCGTCGTCCGCGGCGCCGACGAAGCCGCCCGGCGCGCGCTCGCCCACTGAGCTCGTGGTCCACGCGCACGAAGTCCGGCCGCGCTCTCGACCGGGTCTCCAGCGGGGCGCGCGCCGGAAGAGGACACGTCCGTGAGCTCGCGCCCGTGAAACACGAGCTCGGTTCCCGGCGGCCGCGGTGAGCGCGCACGTGATCGACGGGAACGCGGTCGCGGCGCGGCTGCGCGCGGACGTGGGGGAGGAGGCACGGCGGCTCGCGGCAGCGGGCCTGCGGCCCGGGCTCGCGACCGTCCTCGCCGGCGACGACTACGCGGCTGCGGCCTACGAGCGGCGCGTGCGGCGGCTCGCCGAGGAGATCGGCTGCCGCTACGTCTCCGAGCTCCTCGCCCCCGACGTCGAGGAGGCGGAGGCGCTCGCCGTCGTCGGCAAGCTGAACGCCGACCCGCGGGTCTCCGGCATCCTCATCCTCCGCCCGCTGCCGGAACAGGTCTCCGAGGAGCACCTCTACCGCATGCTCGACCCGCTCAAGGACGTCGAGGCCGTCCATCCGGAGAACGCGGGCCTGCTCGCGCTCGGGGAGCCGCGCTTCACGCCCTCGACGCCCGCGTCCGTCTTCCACCTCCTCGACCGCTACGTCGAGGAGTCGGGCCGCGACCCCGCCACCTTCTACAACGGCCTCGACCTCGTCCTCGTGGGCCGGTCCAACAACGTCGGCAAGCCCGCCCTCTGGCTCGGGCTCGCGCGCGGGGCCACGGTCGTCTCGTGCCACCACTTCACCTCTGCCGCCGGCCGACTCGACGAGCACACGCGTCGCGCCGACGTGCTCGTCGTCGCCGCCGGCGTCCCGCGGCTCGTGAGCGGCGCGATGGTGAAGGACGGCGTCATCGCCGTCGACGTCGGCATCAACCCGGTCGAGGACCCCGAGACGGGGAAGGTGCGCCTCGTCGGCGACCTCGACTTCGAGAGCGTCGCCGCGAAGGCGGAGGCGATCACGCCCGTGCCGGGCGGCGTCGGCCCGGTCACCGACGTCTGGCTCCTCCGCAACACGGTCGAGGCCGCCGCCCTCGCCGCCGGGCGCGCGCGCTAGGCCCCGGTCCGGCCGAGCCAGGGAGCGGCCCGCCCCGACCCGGGCAGGTGCCCGAGACCGGAGCCGTTCAACGTCGCGCGAAGGCGCTGCTCCCAGTCGTCGTTGCCTTCCTTGCACATCGGGCAGGCGGTCAGCGTCTGACCTGACTCCAGGCGGAGATGCCCCCAGGTGTTGCGCGAGAGCAGCCCGTCGGCCTGCTTGCGGCCGCAGAGGTAGCAGTGGAGGAAGACTCCCATCGTCTTCTTATATCAGGCGTCCCGACCCCGCACGCGCGGAGCTACCAGGGCCCGATGAACGGTCCCTCGTGGCTCACGACGATGATGATCACGACGACGGTCGCGACGATGCAGAAGAGCAGCGTGCCGAGCTCGAAGGCGCGGACGTGCGTCTGCTCTGGCGGAAACTCGATCTGGCGACGTCCTCCGAACACGTCTCCTCCTCTCTATGGCCCGGGGTCCGTGGACGGACCGGCCATCGGGGGCTGGGTGGGGCCCGTTCCCGGGTAGCCGCCGCCGGGGGCGGGCAGGAGGCCCGCCGCCCGCAGGTGCTCGGCCTGCCGGGTCAGCTTCCGGTGCTCGACCCAGAACCACGCGATCCAGGCGCCGACCATCACGATGATGCCGAGCGCGGTCATGATGTACGTCCCGGTCGAGTTGCCGGGGCCGAACGTCCAGAACCCGGCGATGTCCTCGCTCCACTCGTCGAAGGGAAAGCTGTCGATCATCGCTCGCGCCTTTCCTCGAGGCCGTCAGGGTCAGGGGACACGGGTCGTCTCCGGGGGATGCCCGTTCGTCTGTGCGTACGACTCGAGCAGCACCGCCGCGGACTCGACCTCCTCGCCCGTCGGGAGGACGATCGTCTCCGGCACGCGCTCGAACTCGGGGTAGTTGTCGAACTGGAACTCGGCGATGTCGAGGCCCTCGAGCTCGACCTCGGGCGGCACGCGCAGGAGGTTCAGCTTCTTGAGCGCCCAGGACAGCGCGTAGCCCGGGAGGAACCCGAGCGGGATGAACGTGAGGACGCCCATGAGCTGGCCGCCGAAGGACGTCTCGACGTTGTTGACGCCGGTCGGGAAGCCGCCCGCGAAGACCCCGACGAGGAGCACGCCGTAGAAGCCGGCGGCGCCGTGGACCGCGATCGCGCCGACCGCGTCGTCCACCCGCATCCCCTTCTCGAGCCAGCCGCCGAACCAGACGGCGACCATGCCGCCCGAGATGGACAGGAGCCAGGCGAGCGACGGGTGGTAGACGTCGGCGCCGGCCGACACGGAGATGACGCCCGCGAGGCCGCCCGAGAGGGTCCAGAACGGGTCGCCCTTGCTCGCGAAGTACCCGCCCGTGAACCCGCCGGCGAAGCCGATCGTGATCACGAAGGCGATCGCGCCGAGGGTCGTCGGCGAGAGGTAGATGTTGAGCCAGCCGGGGAAGAGCGTCGACTGGATCGCCAGGCAGGCGGCGTAGAAGCCGTAGAACCCGGTGAAGATCATCATCAGCCCCATCAACGTCATGTGCGTGTTGTGGGGTCTGAACGTCCTCGCCAGGCCCGCTCGGTCGTACTTGCCGATCCGCGGCCCCAGGTTGAAGAGCACGCCCAGCGCGAACGCGCCGGCAATCCCGTGCACGACGCCCGAGGCGATCGAGTCGTGGTAGCCGTACTTCGTGGTCAGCCAGCCGCCGGCGCTCCAGCCCCAGGCGGCGTCCATGATCCAGACGGCCGAGCCGAGGAGGACGGCGCACACGAGGAAGGCGGAGATCCGGATGCGCTCGATGAGCGCGCCGGAGATGATCGAGCCCGTCGTCCACGAGAAGAGGAGGAACGCCAGGAAGAAGACGGCGGTGATGTGGTCCTGGAGGTTCGGCCCCATGTTCTCGCTCCACGGGTACGTCGTCCCGCAGAAGCCCTCGAGCTGCGGCGGCGCCTCGGCGCCCGCGGGGCCGCCGTTTTGGAAGCACCCGTAGATCCACCAGCCGAAGTAGTAGAAGCTGGGCGTCACGACGGCGATCGTGAGGATGTTCTTCAACGCCGTCGAGAGGACGTTCTTCCGGCGGGCGGCGCCGGTCTCGTACGCCATGAAGCCGACGTGGATCAGCCACATGAACACGACCGTCCAGAAGTAGAAGGTCTCGGCGAGGATCTGCGAGTCGAGCGTCAGGCTCCCGCCCAGCTCCTCGACGGTCTGCGCGAACACGGACGCCATCACTCAAGCCCTCCTAGGTACGCACGCCGGAAACGCTTGCAGCGGTGCTTCCACCTTCAGCCGGACAAACCTAGAAAACCCGTCGGACGGCTCCCAGGTAGCGGCAAGCCACGATTTGGCGGCAAAGGTGTAGAGAGTGGACACACGCTCTCCGCTCTGCCGGGGAGCTGCAGGTGCCGCTATTCCTCGCGAATCTCGGTCACGTCCCCCGTCGTTCCGTCCACGACGACGACAGTGACCTGCTCGATGTTGCCCCCTTCCAGGTCCTGGAGGGAGACGGCCCAGTAGGACCGCGGCGGGATGCCACGCCGGACGACGCGCACGAGGACGCGGTCGGCCTCGTAGTCGATCTCCTCGCGCGCGATCTCGATCGCCTCCTCCTGCGTGACCTCGTCCGGCCTGGAGCTCCCGCACGTGCGCGCGACGAGGAACGCGACCCCGAGGACGAGGAGCAGGAGCAGCGCCTTGCCCCAGCCGGAGTCTCTAAGCCCGCGCCTGCTGGGAGCGTCGGTAGGCGGTGTAGCCACGGAGGACGAGGTAGCCGACGAAGTGCGTGAAGAAGACGAGGCTGAACCACCACGCCCACCACCGCTTGCTCGGCGGGGGCTCGAGCTCCCGCAGCTCGACGTACGTCAGGTAGAGCGCGATCGCCAGCGTGAGGAGCAGGATGATCGTGCCCGGGGGGATGAGCCAGACGAGCAGCACCGAAGGCATCGTGCGCTACCGGGTCCCGCGGCGCAACCGTCTGCCGTCCGAGCGAGAATCGCTCGGTGCCGGCGCGCGAGGCGATCGAGACCCTCGCCCTGCTCCTGGCGGCCGGGCTCCTCTCGGAGCTCGTTGCCGGGATCCTGCGGGTGCCTCGCATGCTCGTCCTCCTCGGCGCCGGAGCCCTGCTCGGCCCGAGCGTGCTCGACGTGCTCGACGTGCCGCTCGACTCGGTGGGCGTCGAGGTGCTCCTGACCCTCGGCGTCTCCTTCATCCTCTTCCACGGTGGCCTGGGCCTCTCCCTCGGCGTCCTCCGGCCCGTCGCCGTCGGGCTGGGGCTGCTCGCGGTGCCCGGGGTGCTCGTCAGCGCTCTCGGGCGATCCTCGTCACCCTCGTCGTGCAGCCGACGACGAAGCCGTGGCTCGCCCGCCGGCTGGGCCTCGACGCCGCCCCGCCCGGTCGGTAGGGCGCCGCTCTACGACCAGGGGTAGGGCGAGTGCGAGACCGGATGGAGGTCGCCGACCGCGAAGCGCTCGAAGCGGAACGGGTAGAGCAGGCTCGAGTGCTCGCCGAGGAGCACCTTCGCCACCTCGCGGCCGACGCCGATCATCTTGTAGCCGTGGTTCGAGTCGAGGATCGCGTAGACGTTCGGCCGCAGGTAGTCGAAAACGGGGAAGTTGTCCGCGGTGAACGCCCCCACGCCGCCGGAGCGGGCCCGCTTGTAGAGCGGGCGGCAGCCTTCGAAACGGCTCATCGCGTGGGAGAGCGCAGCGCACCACATGTCGGGGAAGGACGGGTCGACGTCCGTCGTGGCGGGGTACGGGTCGAGCTCGACGTCGCCCTCGACGACGAGCGGCGAGGCCCCGCCCTGCACTCCGTGGCGGTCGCGCTTGTAGTAGATGCCCCAGAGCTCGTCCGTGACGAGCGCGCCCTCGTCGGTGTAGAGGGGGGCGTCCGTGTCCAGGTGGATGACGGGCGGCGCGCTCCCGTCGGCCGTGGCGAAGTCGAGGGGATCGACCTCGATCTCGCCCTCCTGGAGGTTCCAGTACGTCCACATGGGCCTGTCGCGGACGACCTCGCCCGACGGCGTGCGGACGTCGATCGTCATCGGCAGGTCGAGCATGGCCCAGAAGTCCTTCGCCCAGGGCCCCGGGGCGATGACGAGCTGCTCGCCCACCTCGACGCGGCCGCGGTTCGTCTCGACCGCGCGGACGGCGTCGTCCGGGCCGAGCTCGAGCCCGGTCACCTCGACGCCCGAGCGGACGACGACGCCCTCGGACTCGCACTTCTCCACGAGCCCGATCACCGAGGCCATGTTGAAGGCGAAGCCGCCCCGGAGCTCGTGCAGGCAGGCCGTCACGCCCTTCGCGCGCCAGTCCGGGAAGAGCCTCTTCATGTACCCGTCCACCTCGGCCTCGCCGGTGATCAGGCGTGAGTCGTAGCCGATCTTCTCCTGCCGCTCGTACGTCGTCACGAGGTCCGGCTCCTGCACCGCCGCTCCGAGCGCGATGTAGCCGACCGGGTTGTAGTGGAACGCCCCGGGATCGGACTCCCAGACCTCGACGCAGGCCTGCATGAGCTCGCTCATGGCGGGCTGGTAGTAGTTGTTGCGGACGACCCCGCACGCAATCCCGGACGCGCCGGACCCGGGCGAGGACTTGTCGAGGACGACGACGTCGCTCCCCGCTCCGAGGCCGCGCGTGCGAAGCTGCCGGGCGAGGTGGTAAGCCGTCGAGAGGCCGTGGATGCCGGCGCCGACGACGACGTACGGAGAGGAGGTGGGGACGGTACTCACGTGCTATTGCCTTCTGGCCAACGGCATTTCCAGAGCGTCCTCCTGACGGTACCATGCCTCCGACCGGAAAGCCAGCGTCCCGCCACGTCGCCGCCGTCGAGCGGGCCGTCGCCCTCCTCGACGCCCTCGCCGACGCCGGCGAGGAGCTCGGCACGAACGAGCTCGCCCGCAGGACGGCGCTCCACCCGAGCTCGGTCTCGCGCCTCCTCGCCACGCTCGTCGCGGCCGGGCTCGTCGAGCACGTCGAGGCGAGCGGCCGCTACCGCCTCGGCCTGCGGCTCCTCGAGCTCGGGAACGCGCTCCTCGCGCGTCTCGACCTCCGCGCGATCGCCCGCCCGCAGCTGGCGGCCCTCGTCGCCGAGACCGGGGAGACGGCGACGCTCTCGGCGCCGGGCGACCCCGACGCCGTCACCGTCGACTTCGTCCAGAGCGGCTCGTCCGTCCAGAGCGTCGCCCGGCTGGGACGGCCGAGCGTCGCCCACGCGACCGCGACGGGGAAGGTGGCGCTCGCGTTCGGCGGCGTCGCGCTCCCCTCCGGGCGGCTCGAGCGGTTCACGGGACGGACGATCGTCGCCCGCGAGACGCTCGCGGCCGAGGTCGAGCGCGTCCGCGCCCAGGGGTGGGCCCGCGCGCTCGGCGAGCGCGAGGAGGAGCTGAACGCGCTCGCGGCGCCGGTGTGGGGCAGCCGCGGCGAGCTGACGGCGATCCTCGGGCTGCAGGGGCCGGCGCCGCGCTTCGGCGAGGCGGCGATGGCGCGTGCCGTGGAGCCGCTCCTCGCCCGTGCAGCGGCCGTCTCGAACGCTTTAGGCTGGCGCCGACCGGACGAGGAGGGATCGTGAGCAGCGAGACGAGCATCATCCGCACGGCGTTCGACGGCGTCCAGCGCAAGCTCGGCGCCGAGTTCATGGACTGGGAGGGCTGGTACTGGCCCAGCCACTTCGGCGACGCGGTCGCCGAGCACAACGCCGTGCGGCAGCACGTGGGCGTCTGGGACGAGTCCCCCCTGCGCAAGTGGGACTTCACGGGCCCGGACGCGCTCGCGGCCGCGGACCGCATCTTCACGAACGACATGCTCGGCCTCGAGATCGGCCAGGTCCGCTACGCGCCCTTCTGCGACGCGGAGGGGAAGATGGTCGGAGACGGGACGGTCTTCAAGTTCACGGACGCGAGCTGCTGGGCGATCACGGCGCTCGACTCGGACCTCGACCACATGAAGGACGTCGTCGCCGGCATGGACGTCGAGATCCGGCCGATCACGGAGGAGCTGCCCCACCTCCAGCTCCAGGGCCCGCAGGCGCGCGAGCTCCTCGCCGGCCTCGTGGACGAGGAGGTCGAGAAGCTCGGGTACTTCCGCTTCTTCCCCCACCGGGTGCACGTCGGCCGGGTCCCGTGCTGGGTCTCGCGCACCGGGTACTCGGGCGAGCTCGGCTACGAGATCTTCTGCGACCCCGACCACGCCGAGGAGCTCTGGGAGGCGCTCACCGGCGCCGGCGCGACCCCCTACGGGCTCGCCGCGGTCGAGACGCTGAGGATCGAGTCGGGCCTCATCTTCATCGGGTACGACTACTTCCAGCACGAGACGAACCCCTTCGACATGTCGCTCGACAAGGTCATCCGGCTCGACACGGGCGACTTCCACGGCCGCTCGGCGCTCGCGGAGACGGCGAAGAGCCCGCCGCGCCGGCTCGTGTCGCTCGCCGTCGCCGGGGACGAGGTGCCCGAGTACGGCGCTGCGGTGACGAGGGACGGGGAGCCGGCCGGCACGCTCACGAGCCCGTGCGAGAGCCCGACGCTCGGGCGGGTCATCGGCATGGCCGTCCTCGAGACCCGCTTCGCGGACAAGGGCGAGACCGTCGAGGTCGCCCTCGCCGGAGGCGGGACCGCGCCGGCGACGGTCGAGGACTTCCCCATCTACGACCCGGAGAAGCGCCGCCCGCGCAGCTAGGCGCGCCGGCGGCGCCGGGCGGCCGCCGCCACGAGCTGCGCGAACGGCTCGAGGAAGCGGCGGTCGACCCGCCACTCCTCCTGCAGCTCCCACTGCACGGCGAGGACGTAGGGCTCGCCGTCCACCTCGACGGCCTCGACGACCCCGTCGGGCGCGCGGGCGACGACGGTCAGGCCCGGCGCGACCTCGTCGACGGCCTGGTGGTGGAAGCTGTCCACCTCGGCCTCCTCGGCGCCGAGCGCGGCGTGGAGCCGGCTCCCCGGCTCGATCGCGATCGGGTGGCGCGGGTGCGGCGGCACCTCGTCCTCCCCGGCGAGCGACGCGCGCTCGACCTCCTTCCACGCCTTCCAGCCGCGGTCGCTCGGGTGGTCGGCCCACTCCGGCTTGAGGGAGACGTCCTGGACGAGCGTGCCGCCGAGCGCGACGTTGAGGATCTGGATCCCGCGGCACATCCCGAGCAGCGGCAGGCCGCGGTCGAGCGTGCGCTCGACGAGCTCGAGCTCGAAGGCGTCGCGGAGGGGCTCCGTCGGGGCGAGGTGCTCGGTCGGCTCCTGGCCGTAGCGCGCGGGGTCGATGTCGCGGCCGCCGCCGACGAGGACGGCGTCGCAGGCCGCGAGCGCGTCGTCGAGGAAGTCACCGTCCATGCGCGGGAGGACGAGCGGCACGCCGCCCGCGAGGGCGACCGGGCGCTGGAAGCCGACGCCGGCGTAGTCGCCGAAATCGTGGAGCCCGACGGAGAGGCCGACCACGGGCTTGGAGGAGGAGGTCACCGCTGGACATTTCTACCGGAGTCGGCCTAGAGTCGGGCGCCACCCGGAGAGAGGAGGCGAATGGCGACCGAGAAGGCAAGCGGCTCCGGACAGGCCGACGGGCGCGCCGCCGGGCTCGTGGAGGAGTGGCGGAACGCGGCCTACAACTGCTTCAGCTCGGGCCACAAGTTCTGTCGCGAGGTCTGCCCGGTGATGCAGGTCACGCGGGACGAGCGGCACACGCCGACCGCGTTCCACGCGAACGTCGTCGCGATGGACGAGGGCCACCTGACGATCGAGGACGTCGCCGAGGACTACGTCCACTGCACGATGTGCGGGGCCTGCGAGCTCCGCTGCCCGAACACCCTCTTCACCGGCGACTTCTACCGCTTCCGCCAGCGCACGATCGACGTCGTCAGGGCGATGCGGACGCTCGCGGTCGAGGAAGGGGTCCACCAGGAGAACTGGAAGCGCTGGGCCGAGCTCACGGACCGCTGGGGCAACGAGCCCGTCCTCGGCTGGCGCACCGAGACGTCCGCCGACAAGGTGCGCGCCTGGGCGGTCGGCCTCGACATCCCGACGGGCGGCGAGACGGTCCTCTTCGCGGACTGCGAGGCGGCGTTCTACCGGCCGTCGGTCCCCCGCGCGGTCGCGCTCGTCCTGCGAGCGGCCGGCGTCGAGTTCGGCCTCATGGGCCAGCAGTGGTGCTGCGGCGGGCCGATGTGGGAGACGGGGTACGCCGACATCGGCCGCAAGATGGCCGAGCACAACATGCTCGACTGGCGCAAGACGGGCACGAAGCGGGTCATCTGCCTCGACCCGCACGACTACATCACGATGATCGAGCACTACCCGCCGCTGGACGAGGGCTTCGACGAGTTCGAGATCGTCCTCGGCGTCGACCTCGTCGCCGAGCTCATCCGGGACGGGAAGCTCGAGCTCACGACGCCCGTGGACCTCACGGTCACGTACCACGACCCGTGCCGCCTGAACAAGCGCCTCGGCGTCTGGAAGTCCCCGCGCGAGATCCTGCGGGCGATCCCGGGGCTGACGCTCGTCGACGTCGACCACGTCACCCAGTGGTCGTACTGCTCCGGCGCCGGCTCGAACCTCGCGACCGAGAAGCCCGAGCTGACGGCGGAGATCAGCCGCCGCCGGGTGGCGAAGGCGGCGACGCTCGACGGCGTCGACACGATCGTCTCCGCCTGCCCCTGGTCGGAGCGACCCCTGACGGAGCAGGGGAAGGCGCAGGGGATCGAGGTCTTCGACATCTTCGAGCTCGTGGCCGAAGCGGCCGGCTTCGAGGTGTGAGATGGCGGTCGCAGCGCTTCCCGACACCCTGATCGACGAGCTCGTCGCCGTCTGCGGCGAGGAGCACGTCTTCACCGGCCGCTCGGCGCTCTTCAACCGCGCGCGCGTCCCGGCGCCCTTCCCGAAGCACCGCTGGGAGGACTACATCCCCCAGGCGGTCGTCCTGCCGACGGCGGCGGAGCAGGTCTCCGAGGTCGTGAAGCTCGCGAACCGCCACCGTGTCCCGGTCGTGCCGCGCGCGGGGGCGACGGGGCTCACGGACGGCGCGGTGCCGCTCCGGCACGGGATCGTCGTCGACGTCAAGCTCATGGACCGGATCCTCGAGGTCGACGGCGAGGACAGGACGGTCACCGTCCAGCCGGGCATCAACATGCTGAAGCTCTCCGAGGAGCTCAAGCCGCTCGGGTTCATCTATCCCGACAACCCCGCGTCGTACCCCTGCTCGCTCGTCGGCGGACGCATCGGGACGAGCGGGTGGTCGCTCATCGGCGGCCGCTACGGCCACACGCGCGACCTCGTGATCAGCTTCGAGATCGTGCTCCCGACCGGCGAGCGGATCCGCGTCGGCGACGGCGGCGGCAAGAAGGTGCGCAAGTCGTCGAGCGGCTACCAGCTGAAGCACCTCTTCATGGGCCACCAGGGGACGCTCGGCATCGTCACCGAGGCGACGCTCGAGCTCGTCAAGCGCCCCGAGGCCGAGTTCTCGGCCTTCTACGCCTACCCGTCGTACCTCGATGCCTGGAGGGCGACCGGCGAGTTCGCGCGCTCCGGCGCGGCCACCCTCGCCGGGGTCGTCCTCTTCGACGAGTGGAAGATCGCCTACCTCCGCCGGGACGACGAGGCCTACATCCCGCAGCCCGACTGGGTGAAGGGCGTCGTCGCCGTGGCCATGTACGGAAACGCCGACGAGGTGAGGGCCTCGGCGAAGCGCATGCTCCGGATCGGCAAGGCCTCCGGGGGCACGTACCTCGGCGACGAGATCTCCCAGGGCGACTGGGCCTCGCGCCACGACCGCTACGCCACGCCGCAGCACGGGCGCACCCGCGACGGCCAGGTCGCGCTCATGAGCTGGCACTGCGAGGACGCGTCGATCCTCTACTCGCAGCTCCCCGCCGTCAGGGAGAAGTGGCACGCGGTCGCCGCCGGCCTGCGCGAGCGCTTCGACATGTTCGACGACTGGGGCATGTTCGCGTACACGAACGGGGCCTACAAGCCGTGGGGCGACTACCTCACCGAGATCGACATCGGCATCTGGGAGATGAAGTGGGACGACGAGAGCTGGTCCGCGTGGGTGGACGCGAAGCGTGAGATCGCCCGGATCGCGCTCGAGCACGGCGGCTCCATCTCCGCCTGCCACGGCTCCTGCCGCGAGGGCGAGGTCGACCTCGTGCCCGAGGAGCTCGGGGGCGGCTTCGAGGTGATGAAGACGATCAAACGCGCGCTCGACCCGAACAACATCATGAACCCGGGCAAGTACCTCCTCGACGAGGCCTACGGAGAGGAGGTGGGCGCATGATCGGCTTCAGGCTCGCGGCCCAACGGCCGCCGGAGGCCCGGCGCGTCAACGACACCGTCGTCATGCGCTTCGAGCACGTCTACGAGGTCGACCCGGCGCTCATGCGCGAGCACACGCCCCAGCAGGACATCCCGGCGTGGGACACGCTGCGGATCGTCGACAGCCGCTGGGAGCACCTCGCGTGGATGCACGACCACTTCGCCGACAGCGTCCTGTCGGGCGAGGAGCTCCTGGAGGAAATCGAGGCGGAGGAGGGCGAGCAGCGATGAAGTTCAGCTACGTGACGCTTCCGGACTACCCCATCGAGGACTCGGTCGAGATGATCCGGACGGCGGACGAGCTCGGGTACCACGCCGTCTACTCCGTCGACGAGACGTGGCACAAGGACATGTGGATCCTCTTCGCCCACGCGGCCGACAAGACGACGCGGATCCGCTTCGGGCCCAACCTGACGCCGATCGGCCTGCGCGAGCCGACGCTCGTCGTCCAGGCGCTCGCCACGCTCGACGAGGTGACGGGCGGGCGGACCGAGTGCGTTTTCTCGATCGGGAACTTCGGCCTCCTGAGCCAGTACGGCAAGGACTGGTCGCACATGAAGCCGCTCTCCCGCGTCAAGGAGGCGCACCACGTCATGCGCACGTTCCTCGACGAGGGGACGATCACGTACGACGGGGAGTTCTACACGTACAGCGGCCTCTTCACGTTCGCGCGGCCCGTGCAGGAGCGCGTCCCGCTCATCATCGGCGCCATGCGCGGGCCGAAGTCGTTCCAGGCGGCCGGGGAGCTCTCGGACGGCTGCCACCACGCGCTCAGCTACTCGAAGGACGCCTACCAGTACCTCGTCGAGAACGTGCGAGCCGGCGCGGAGAAGGCCGGGCGCGACTGGAAGACGCTCGACATCGGCGCCTGGTGCGTGATCGTCTGCGCCCCCGACTCCGACGAGGCGAAGCGGACGGCGCGGACGATGGTCGCCTTCTACATCTCCTCGATGCCGCACGAGCAGCTCGAGCGGCACGGCATCGACCCGGCCGAGATGGCGCCGATCGTCGAGGCGCTCGGGAAGGGCGAGCTCGACCGCGCCTTCGAGCTCACCTCGCCCGAGGTGGCGGAGAAGCTCTCGATCGCCGGCAGCCCGGAGGAGTGCCTGGCGAAGATCCAGGAGATCGCCTCGACGGGCGTGAACCACATGATCCTCTGCATCACCGACCCGGCGATCGTCAAGGCGTTCACGGGGAAGGACGTGAGCGTGCCGGACGTCAAGGGCCAGCTCCGGCTCATCCACGACGAGGTCATGCCGGCCTTCGCGTAGCGACGGCGCCGGCGACGGCACCGCCGGCGCGACCTCGCGCGAGACGATGTTCGAGGGCTTCGAGCTCGACCGCATCGACGTCGGCGAGGCCGCGCTTCGCGTGCGGCACGGCGGCTCGGGCCCGCCGCTCCTCCTCCTGCACGGGCACCCGCAGACGCACGTCATGTGGCACCTCGTCGCACCGCGGCTCGCCGCCGAGTTCAGCGTCGTCGCGCCCGACCTGCGCGGCTACGGGGAGAGCTCGAAGCCGCCGACGGGGCCGGACCACGAGCCGTACTCCAAGCGGGCGATGGCGCGCGACGCGGTCGAGCTGATGCGGCGGCTCGGCTTCGAGCGGTTCTCGGTGGCCGGGCACGACCGGGGCGCCCGCTGCGCGTACCGGCTCGCGCTCGACGAGCCGGCGCGCGTCGAGCGGCTCGCCGTCCTCGACGTGGTCCCGACGGGCGAGACGTGGCGCCGGGCCGACCGGCGGTTCATGCTCTCGTGGTGGCACTGGGCCTTCCTCGCCCAGGACACGCCCCTCCCCGAGCGCCTCATCGGCGCCGACCCGGAGGGGTACTACTTCGGCGGCGACCGCTCGCGTTTCCACCCGGACGCGCTCGCCGACTACCTCGCCTGCGTCCGCGACCCGCGGACGATCCACGCGATGTGCGAGGACTACCGTGCCGGCGCGACCTACGACTTCGAGCTCGACGAGGCCGACCGCGCCGCGGGCCGGCGCATCTCCTGTCCCGTGCTCGTCCTCTGGGCCGGGCGGGGAGACCTCGAGGAGCTCTTCGGCGACCCGCTCGCGATCTGGGGCGACTGGGCCGACGACGTCCGGGGCCGCGCGCTCGACTGCGGGCACTACCTCCCCGAGGAGGCGCCGGAGGACACCGCCGCCGAGCTCGGCCGCTTCCTCGCCGGCTCCTAGGGCGTCACGCGGCGTCCTCGGGGAGCCAGACGAGGCAGGGCGCGCGCTCGCGCACCGCCTTCGCCGCCTTCCGGTAGGCCCGGCGGCCGAGCCGCCCGCGCTCCGGGCCGAAGACGAGGACGCCCGGGCTGCGCTCGGCGACCACCTCGAGGAGCGCCACCACCGGCCGGGGGCTCCTCACCCGCAGGCGCTCGACCTCGACGCCGAGGGAGCGCGCGAGGTCGGCCGGGGCGCGCAGCGTCTCCGCGTCCTCCGCCGAGTCGGGAAGCTGGTCGTAGCCCATGACGACCGACATGCCGAGCGGCGGCAGCTCGACGACGTTGACGACGACGAGCGCCTGGCCGCTCTCGACGGCGCTGTCGACCGCGAAGGCCGCCGCCGCCGGCTCGAACGGCACGCCGAGCGTCGCCAGGATGACCGGCCGGTGGGCGCGCGGGCCCGACCGCGCGCCTACTCGGGTCGCAAGCTCCATGTCGGGGCGCTCCGGGCCCGCCGGCGCACCTTCCGGCGCCAGAACGGCATGTAGAAGAGGAACCAGCCCGCCAGGACGACCGGCAGGAGGAGGACGAGCGACTCGGAGACGAAGAGGGCGAGCAGGCCGAAGACGACCGCGAGCCCGAGCGCGATGGCGATGACGGAGAGGCGGTAGCGGCGCATGTCCCGCATGAGCGCCCAGTACTCGTCGGCGGGGATCTGGTTCGTGTTCCACCGTCGCCCGCACGTCTCGCACAGCCACGCCTCGCCGTAGGGGATATCGCGGAACTCGCCGCACTCGCACTTGATCGTGACGGGCGCCCCTCGCACGGGGGCATTGTCACCGATCACGACGTTGCCCGCTGCCCAACACCGTTGAACTCGTCCGCCGAGGTTGTTACGTTCGGCCCGCGGCCCGGCCGCGAGCCGCGCATCCGTCCCCGTCACAGGAGGGTCTCCGTGGCAGAAGCAGTCGTCGAGGAACGTCAACTTCTGAAGGCGATGCGCTGGTACGACGGCTTCGTCGTCGCGCTGGCGAACCCCGGCTTTCTCATCGGCTCGCTCGGTTTCTCGATCGGCGTGCTCGGCGGCTGGGGCGCCATGTTCCTCTGGGGAGTCTCGATGTTCATCGGCGTGCTCTCCAACTGGATCTACTCGGAGAGCGCGGCGATGTTCCCGGACAAGCCCGGAGGCATCTCGCTCTACGCGAACGAGGGCTGGCGGAGGTACTTCACCTTCATCGGGCCGGTCGCGACGTTCGGCTACTGGTTCGCCTGGTCGAGCGTCCTCGCCCTCTTCGGCATCGTCATCGGCTCGCTCATCCAGGCGGAGTGGGCGAGCGGCGAGACCTGGTCGACGTCGTGGGGCCCCCTCGCCGACGGCGTCGGCTTCCCGCACGTGATCGCGATCGTCGTGATCGCGATCGTCTGGGCGATCAACATCTTCGGCATCCGCCCGGCGGTCTGGATGGCCTACGCGACGGGCGCGCTCCTCATGATCCCGCTCTTCGTCTTCATCTTCCTCACGTACCTGACGGGGGACTGGTCGAGCGGGAACATGGAGTGGAACATCACCGACTGGAAGACGGCGGTCGTCTGGCTCTACATCATGGGCTGGTCCGCCTACGGGGTCGAGACGTGCGCCGCGTTCGCGCCCGAGTACAAGGACACGGTGCGGGACACGGCGCTGGCGCTCCGCTCCTCCGCGCTCTTCTCGCTCGCCGTCTACATCCTCCTGCCGCTCGGCGTCGCCGGAACGGTGGGCCAGGAGACGATCGCGAACGACGCGAGCGGCATCGTCTACCTCGTCGACGGGTTCAGCACGATCCTCGGCGGCGGCGGCGACATCATGGTCGCGCTCCTGATCGCGAGCCTGTTCATCTCGATGAACACTGCGACGGCGGACGGCTCCCGGGCCCTCTACGGGATCGCGCGGGACGGCGTCACGATCCGCGAGCTCTACCACCTGAACCGGTTCCACGTCCCGGCGCGGGCGATGACGCTCGACATGCTCATCAACGTGCTCCTCGTCCTCTTCGTCGGGAACATCCTCGCCATCCTCGTGGCGGGCAACCTCGGCTACATGTCCGCGCACTTCTTCGCGCTGACCGGGTTCCTGCTCCTGCGCAAGGATCGCCCCGGCTGGCCGCGGCCGATTCGCCTGGCGGCTCCCTGGGTCGTGGTCGCCGGGCTCCTCGCCGCGATCAACGCGTTCTTCATCATCGTCGGCGCCTCCAACCCGAGCCTCACCGGGTACGGCGGGAGCAAGGAGACCTGGATCGGCATCGGCGTCCTCCTCTTCTCCGTCCTCCTGTACATCTTCCGCCGGTCGGTGCAGGACAAGCAGCCCGTCCGGCTGCGGGACGACGACCCCGGCACGCCGCACGCGTCCACGACGCCGACGAGCGGCACCGTCGCCTAGCAAACCTCGGGGAGGGCGGGCGCCGGCGCTCGCCCTCCCCCTCTCCCTACCGGCTTGCGCCGGGCGCGCGGCGGTTGGAGAATCCTCGTCTACCCGTAGAAGGAGGCCCAGCGAATGGCGCGTGATCCGAGGCACGACATCCTCTTCGAGCCGATCGAGATCGGCCCGAAGACGATGAAGAACCGCTTCTACCAGATCCCCCACTGCAACGGGTTCGGCTCGGAGAAGCCCCTGAGCCAGGCGCACTTCCGGGCGATGAAGGCGGAGGGCGGCTACGCCGCCGTCTGCACGGAGTACTGCTCGATCCACCCGGAGAGCGACGACACGCACCGCGTCTCCGCGCGCCTCTGGGACGACGACGACATCAAGAACCTCGCGCTCATGTGCGACATGCTCCACGAGCACGGCGCGCTCGCCGCCGCCGAGCTCTGGTACGGCGGGCCCCACGCTCCCTGCATGGAGTCGCGCTGCGTCCCGCGCGCGCCCTCGCAGATCCCGAGCGACTTCGAGCACCTGACCTACCCGAAGGAGATGGACAAGGACGACATCCGGACGGTCCAGGGCTTCTACGTCGAGGCGGCGAAGCGCGCGCGCGAGGCGGGCTTCGACATCGTCTACGTCTACGGCTCGCACTCGTACCTGCCGCAGCAGTTTCTGACCCCCTACTACAACCGGCGCACCGACGAGTACGGCGGCTCGTTCGAGAACCGCGCCCGCTTCTGGCGGGAGACGATCGAGCAGGTGCGCGACGCCGTGGGCGGGGACTGCGCGATCTGCGTCCGCATGTCGACCGACATGTTCATGGGCGAGGCCGGCACGCAGCTCGAGCGGGACTGCCTCCCCTTCGTCGAGCTCTGCGACGAGATCGTCGACGTCTGGGACATCAACGTCTCCGGCATCTCCGAGTGGGGCGAGGACGCAACGCCGTCGCGCTTCTACGAGTCGGGCCGCCTGCTCCCCTGGCAGAAGGCGGTCAAGGACGTCTCGAAGAAGCCCGTCCTCGGCGTCGGGCGCTTCACGAATCCCGACCTGATGGTGGAGGCGATCGAGTCCGGCTCCCTCGACATCATCGCCACCTGCCGCCCGTCCATCTCGGACCCGTTCCTGCCGCAGAAGATCGACGAGGGGCGGCTCGACGACATCCGCGAGTGCATCGGCTGCAACATCTGCATCTCGCGCTGGGAGATCGGCGGCCCGCCGCTCATCTGCACGCAGAACGCGACCGCCGGCGAGGAGTACCGGCGCGGCTGGCACCCGGAGAAGTTCGAGCCCGCGAAGAACGCGGACAACGACGTGCTCGTCGTCGGCGCCGGCCCGGCCGGGATGGAGTGCGCCATGGTGCTCGGCAAGCGCGGCATGCGGCGCGTCCACCTCGTCGAGGCGCAGGACGACATGGGCGGGATCATGCGCTGGATCCCGCAGCTTCCCGGTCTCGGCGAGTGGGCCCGCGTCGTCAACTACCGCAAGATCCAGATCGACAAGCTCAAGAACGTCGAGTTCATCCCGAGCACGACCTTGGACGCGAGCGGGGTCAAGGACTACGGCGCCGAGATCGTCGTCGTCGCGACCGGCGGCTACTGGGCCACCGACGGCCTCAACGGCTGCACGCACGACACGATCCCGGGGGCGGACGCGAGCCTCCCCTGGCAGCTGACGCCCGAGCAGATCATGCACGAGGGCAAGGAGGTTCCCGGGGAGCGCGTCCTCATCCTCGACAACGACGGCTACTTCATGGGCGTCTCGCTCGCGGAGAAGCTCGCGAGCGAGGGCAAGAAGGTGACGCTCATGACGCACCTGGGTCACGTCGCCCCGTACATGCACTTCACGCTCGAGGCGCCGAACCAGCACCGCATCCTGCACCGGCTCGGGGTCGAGATCGTCACCTACCACATGCCCACCCGCTTCGAGGAGGGCCGCGTCGTGGCGAGCCACGTCTACGACGAGCACGGCGCCGAGCACGACTTCGAGGCCGACGCCGTCGTGCTCGTGACGCAGCGGCGCTCGAACGAGGCGCTCTACCGCGAGCTGAAGGACGGCGTCGGGATCGACGCGCTCGAGGACGAGGGCGTCTCGGGCTTCTACCGGATCGGCGACTGCGAGGCGCCCCGCCTCGTCGCGGACTGCATCTTCTCGGGGCACCGGCTCGCCCGCGAGATCGACTCCGACGACCCGGCGAACCCGCTCCCGTTCAAGCGCGAGCGGCGGGTCGTCGAGCGGGAGGCGATCGCCGTCTGACATCCTGCCGACGGCCGGGGGCGGCCGGGCCGCCCCCTCCGCCGGTCCCCATCGTGCGATGAAGATCGTCGTCTGTGTCAAGCAGGTCGCCGCCCTCGGCGACGAGGTCGAGTTCACCGCGGACGAGCGGGACGTCGACCCCGACTTCGTCGACTACGCGCTGAACGAGTGGGACTCGTACGCGACGGAGGAAGCGCTCCGCCTGCGCGAGGCCGCCGGGGACGGTGAGGTCGTCGTCCTCTCGGTGGGCGACGAGGACGCCGAGGAGGCGATGCGGCGCGCGCTCGCGATGGGAGCCGACCGCGGCATCCGCGTCTGGAGCGACGGCCTGACCGGCGCCGACCCGATCACGATCGCCCGGGCGCTCGCCGAGGTCGTCCGCGCCGAGGCGCCCGACCTCGTCCTCGCCGGTGTCCAGTCGAGCGACGCGGTCCAGGCGGCCACGGGCACGGCGCTCGCCGAGCTGCTCGGGCTCCCGCGCGTCGCCGTCGTCACGAAGGTCGAGCCGGGAGACGGGGCGGCGACCGTCCACCGCGAGCTCGAGGGTGGGCTCATCGACGTCGTCGAGGTGGACACGCCCTGCGTGCTCACGATCCAGACCGGCATCAACGAGCCGCGCTACGCCACCCTGCGGGCGATCAAGCAGGCCGAGCAGAAGCCGATCGAGGAGCGCGAGCCCGGCGACCTCGGCAGGCCTGCGGCGCGTGTCCGCAGGATGTTCGTGCCCGCGAAGGGCGAAGGCGCGGAGATGATGGACGGGGACCCCGGCGAGATCGCCCGGCGGATCAAGGAGATCGTCGAGGAGCGGCTCGCGTGACGGCGACCGGTCGCGCCGCCCGCGCCCGCGTGTGGGGCACCCCGGCCCACCACCCGCTGCGAGCGTCTCGCGCGCGGCCGCGCGAGTGTGTGAGGGAACGTGCCGAGACCGCGCCGGGGTGCCGAGAATGAGCGTCCTCGTCGTCGCCGAGCACGTCCGCGGCGAGCTGCGTCCGGTCACGCTCGAGCTCGTCTCCGCCGCCCGGGAGCTGGGCGGCCCCGTCGCGGTCGCCCTCGTCGCGAAGGACCCGTCCGCGCTCGTGGAGGCCGTGGACGTCGAGGGCGTCGACGAGATCCTGACCGTGACCGTCGAGCAGGACGCCTTCGAGAACGACGTCGTCCAGGCGGCGGTCGAGTCGCTCGTGGCCGAGCGCGGCCCGCGCGCCGTCCTCCTGGGCTTCACGGTCGACTCGATGGGCTACGGCCCGGCGCTCGCCGCGAAGCACGATCTCGGCTTCGCCTCCGACGTCTTCGCCCTCCGGGACGAGGGCGAGGCGATCGTCGCGCAGCGGTCCTTCTACGGCGCGAAGGTGAGCGCGGAGGTCGAGTTCCCGGGGCACGACCGCGTCGTCCTCCTGCTCAGGCCCACCTCGTGGCCGCCCGCGGAGGGCACCGGCGGGGCGACGGTCACGGAGGTCACAGCCCCGGCGGTCGAGTCCCGCGCACGCCACCGCGACTGGGTCGAGGCGCAGGTCGGCGACGTCGACATCACGACCGCGGACTTCCTCCTCTCCGTCGGGCGCGGGATCGGCGACAAGGAGAACCTCGAGCGGTTCCAGGAGCTCGCGGCGCGGATGGGGGCGACCCTCTCCTCGTCCCGCCCGCTCGTCGACGCCGGCTGGATGCCGACCGCGCGCCAGGTGGGGCAGTCGGGGAAGACGGTCAAGCCGAAGGTCTACCTCGCCCTCGGCATCTCGGGCGCCGTCCAGCACCTGGCCGGGATGAAGACGAGCGGCACGATCGTCGCCGTCAACTCCGATCCCGAGGCGGCCATCTTCAACGTCGCCCACTACGGGGCCGTCGCCGATCTCTTCGACGTCGCCGAGGAGCTCGAGAAGCTCTTTTGACGGCGCTCGTCCTGGGGGCCGAGGAGACCCGCGAGACGTTCGCGGGGCTCGAGACCTGGCAGCTCGCCCTCTGGTACGGCCTCATCGCGCTCTCGGTGTCCATCTTCGTCTACGGCGTCGGCCGGCTCGGGCTCAAGTACGGGCGCGGACGGACGAGCCAGCCCGTCGGACGCCCGCTCGAGCGGGCGGTGGCGACCGCGCGCATCGTCGCCACGCACGCCTGGATCCGACGGCGTGAGCCGCTCTCGGGCCTCGCGCACCTGCTCGTCTTCTACGGCTTCGTCGTCCTCTTCATCGGGACCGCGATCCTCGCCTTCCAGGACGACTTCGCGAGGCCCGTGCTCGGCTTCGACTTCTGGCGCGGCTGGTTCTACCTCGGCTACTCGCTCTTCCTCGACCTCTTCGGGGCCGCGCTCGTCCTCGGCCTGACGATCTTCGCCGTCAAGCGCGGGCTCCTGCGGCCGTTCCGCCTCTCCTACTGGCGCCCGGCCGAGCCGGCGCCGTCGCTCGCGGGCGAGCCGAGGGTCTACCGCGTCGGCGACTGGGTGTTCCTCGGCAGCCTCTTCTTCCTGGCGCTCAGCGGCTTCCTCCTCGAGGCCTTCCGCATCGCCGCCGACGACCCGGACTTCGAGGTGTGGGCGCCGGTCGGCTGGCTCGTCGGGAACGGGTTCATGGCGCTCGGCTTCGAGGGCGCCGGCGCCGACGACGCCCGCCTGACGACCTGGTGGGTGCACGGGGTCGTCGCGCTCTTCTGGGTCTCCTCGATCCCGTTCACGAAGGCGGTCCACATGCTGACCGGGCCGGCCGGGGTCGCCGTGACCGACCGCCGGGCGGGCAGCGCGCTCCAGCCGCTCCCGCAGGACGCGAAGCCGGAGGAGGTCGGCTATGCGACCATCGACGCGCTCTCGCCGAAGCACCTGCTCGACCTCGACGCCTGCACGAAGTGCGGGAAGTGCCACGCCGCGTGCCCGGCGACTGCGACCGGCTACCCGCTCTCACCGCGCGACCTCGTCCTCGACCTGCGGGAGGTCGCGGAGGGGTCGATGGGGAACCGGGCCGCGCTCGGCATCCCGCCCCGCTTCCCCGAGCGGGCCGAGATCCTCGGGCCGATCAAGCCCGAGACGCTCTGGTCCTGCATGCAGTGCATGGCCTGCGTCGAGATCTGCCCGGTCGGCATCGAGCACGTGCCGATCATCAACCAGATGCGGCGGGCCCTGATCGAGCGCGGTGAGATGGACGGCCAGCTCCAGCAGACGCTCGAGACGATCTACACCTCGGGGAACTCGTTCGGGGAGGCGAAGCGCAAGCGCGCCCGCTGGGCGCGCGAGCTCGACTTCGAGGTGAAGGACGCGCGCAAGCAGGGCGCCGAGCTCCTCTGGTTCGTCGGCGACTACGCCTCCTTCGACCCGCGCAACCAGCGGGCGACCCGGGCGCTCGCCCGCCTCCTCCGCGAGGCGGGCGTCGACTTCGGAATCCTCCACGACGGCGAGCGGACGGCCGGCAACGATGTCCGCCGGGCCGGCGAGGAGGGCCTGTGGACGTCGCTCGCCGAGGAGAACGTCGCCACGATCGCCGGCTGCCGCTTCGACCGCATCCTCACGTCGGACCCCCACACGTACAACACCCTCAAGAACGAGTACCCGCAGCTCGGAGGGAGCTGGACGGTGCTGCACCACTCGGAGCTGCTCCTCGAGCTGCTCCGGGCGGGAAGCCTGCGCCCGCGCAAGGGCCTGGGCTACCGCGTGACGTACCACGATCCGTGCGCGCTCGGCCGCTACAACGGCGTCTACGAGGAGCCCCGCCGCTTGCTCGAGGCGGTCGGGTGCGAGCTCGTCGAGATGCCGCGCAACCGCGACAACTCCTTCTGCTGCGGCGCCGGCGGCGGGCGGATCTGGATGAAGGAGCTTCGCGCCGAGGGCGCGCCGCGCCCGAGCGAGAGCCGCATCGACGAGGCGGTCGCGCTCGGCGGCATGGACTACTTCGTCGTCGCCTGCCCCAAGGACGTGACGATGTACGAGGACGCGATCAAGACGTCCGGCCACCAGGGCGAGATCGAGCTGCGCGAGCTCTCCGAGCTCCTTGCGGAGTCGCTCGGGCTCGGCCGCAACGGAAAGGAGACCTCGTGAGCAAGGAGACCGCCTTCTACTCGCGCCTGAAGGCCGAGACCGACGAGTGGATGGACCTCTTCGGCTACTGGGCGCCCACCGTCGTGACCGGGACGGAGGAGGAGTACCGGGCCGTCCGCGAGACCGCCGGGCTCATGGACTTCACGATGCTCCGCAAGGTCGACCTCGAGGGCCCGGGAGCGCTCGACCTCGTCAACTCGATCGTCACGCGGGACGTCTCGAGCCTCACGCCCGGCCGGATCGCCTACGGCGCGCTCACCGACGAGCGGGGCAAGATGGTCGACGACTGCACGACGATGATGCGGGCGGCCGGCCGGGTGCGCTTCTGCGGCGCGAACGACCGCGACTACGAGATCTTCTCGGCCGCCGCCGAGGGAAGCGACGTCCGCGTGCGCGAGTTCACCGACGACATGCCGCACGTCTGCCTCCAGGGCCCGAGGAGCCGCGAGATCCTCCAGGGACTGACGGACGCCGACCTCGCGAACGAGCGGTTCCCGTACTACACGTTCCGCGAGGACGTCGCGATCGCGGGCATCCCGGTCTTCATGACGCGACTCGGCTACACGGCCGAGCTCGGCTACGAGCTCTGGGTCGACCGCGACCGGGCGCTCGAGCTCTGGGACGCCCTCCTCGAGGCGGGCGGGCCGCAGGGGATGAAGATCATCGGCATGGTCGCGCTCGACCTCTTCCGCATCGAGGGCGGGTTCATCATCGGCGGGGTCGAGTACGACTCGACGGTCTCGCCCTACGAGTGCGGCCTCGGCTGGTCGGTCGAGCTCGACAAGGGAGACTTCCAGGGGAAGGAGGCCCTCGCCCGCGACCGGGAGGCGACCCAGCTCCGCCTCACGAGCGTCGTCCTCGAGCGGGGCGGCGACGAGGCGAGCGGCGCGCCGCTCTGGGTTGACGGCGAGGAGGTCGGGCTCCTCACGCAGGCGATCGTCTCTCCCTACCTCGGCGGCAAGACGCTCGGCCTGGCGAAGGTCCGCAAGGAGCTGAACGAGCCCGGACGCGAGGTGCTCGCCCAGGTCGGGGACGAGCAGATCGCGGGCGAGGTCGTGCGCCATCCGGTCTACGACCCGGAGCGGCGGCGCGCGAAGGAGAGCTGAGCGCGGCCCGGGCGGGCCTCGCTCCCGGCGCCCCCCGTCTCGCGAGCGCCTGATCGCGACTAGAATGCCCGGCGGTCGTGCCGATCGCCGATGTGATGAGCACACGCCTCGTGCACGTCGAGCCCGGGGTGACCGTGCGGGAGGCCGTCCGCCGCATGTCCGAGGCCGGGGTCGGCTCGGTGGCGGTGTGCGAGGGCTCCCGACTCGCGGGCATCTTCACGGAGCGGGACGTCCTCCGGCTCGCCGGGGAGCACGTCGACCTCGATCGCGTGCGCGTGGCGGACGCGATGACGCGCGACGTCGTCATCGTGTCTCCCGACGAGGACATCGTCGCCGCCGCGCGGCTGATGGGCGAGCGCCGGATCCGGCACCTCCCCGTCGTCCAGGGGGAGAACGTGCTCGGCATCGTCGGCATCCGGGACGTGCTCGGGGCGCTCGCCGAGCGCCTCTGGCGCTCGCACGACGAGGCGGCCCACGAGACGGTGCACGAGCTCCTCGCCCGCCCGCGTTAGCGACGTCCCGCCCCCGGGTCGCGCGGACCCGCTCGCCGCTGCCCTTGACAAGGACGTCTCTGTTTAGTCAAATGTCTAAGTCACTTGACTAAGGAGGCGCACATGACCACTCCAGCGTCGTTCCACGCCTCGCCGCAGGAGGCGATGCGAGCCACTCCGGAAGAGCTCCTCTACGTCGCGTGCCTGCACGAGGGCACCGGCGTCGAGGCACCCGACTTCCTCGCCGTGGTCGATGCCGAGGACGGGCGGGTGATCCACGAGACGCCGATGCCGAACGTCGGCGACGAGCTGCACCACTACGGCTGGAACCGCTGCTCGTCGGCCTGCCACGGCCCGGACCGCTCGCACCTCATCATGCCGGGCTTTCGCTCCTCCCGAGTCCACGTCCTCGACGTCGCCGCCGACCCGCGCCGGCCGACGATCGAGAAGGTGATCGAGCCCGAGGAGCTCCTCGCGAAGACCGGCTACACGCGCCCTCACACCGTCCACTGCATGCCGGGCGACAACGTCGTCATGAGCATGCTCGGCGACGGCGACGGCAACGCGGCCGGCGGCTTCGCCGTCCTCGACGCGAAGACGTTCGAGGTGAAGGGCCGCTGGGAGAACGGCGGCCCGCACCCGGCGATGAACTACGACTTCTGGTACCAGCCGCGCCGGAACACGCTCGTCTCCTCGGAGTTCGGCGAGCCGAACGCCTTCGAGCCGGGCTTCGACCCCGCGCACGTCGCGGCCGGGCGGTACGGTCGCCATCTGAACTTCTGGAATCTCGACGACCGCACGCTGGCGCAGACGGTCGATCTCGGCGACGCGGGCCTCGTCCCCCTCGAGATCAGGTTCCTGCACGACCCCGACGCCGAGGAGGGGTTCGTCGGCGTCGCTCTCTCGAGCAACGTCTGGCACTTCTCGCGCGGCAACGGCACCTGGTCGGCCGAGCCGGTGATCACGACGGATCCGGTCGAGCTCGAGGGCTGGCCGTTCCCGGTCCCGGCCCTCATCACCGACCTCGTGCTCTCGATGGACGACAAGGCGCTCTACCTCTCGAACTGGCTGCACGGCGACCTGCGCCGCTACGACGTCTCCGACCCGGCAAGCCCGAAGCTGACGGGCCGGCTGTGGCTCGGCGGCGTGCTCGGGAAGCCGAGCGACGCAGGCCGGGACGTGAACGGCGGGCCGCAGATGCTCCAGCTCTCCCTCGACGGGAGGCGGCTCTACGTGACGAACTCGCTCTACTCCACCTGGGACAACCAGTTCTACCCGGAGCTCCGCTCCTGGCTGCTGAAGGTCGACGTCGCCGACGACGGCTCCATGGCGGTCGACCCGAGCTTCTTCGTCGACTTCCACGATCGTCCCGGCGGTCCCGCCCGGGCGCACGAGGTGCGCCTGCAGGGCGGGGACTGCACGACGGAGATCTTCCAGTGACCGTGGCGCCGGCCTCGCGCCCGGGCAAGGAGTAGAAATGGGGGCAGCAATGCTGTTCGGTCACCACATGGGCGAGGAGGCGCTCGCCGCGGCGCTCGTGAGCGGCGGCGCCGCGCTGCCGATGGCCCTCCTCGTCCTCCGCGCCCGGCTCGACCGCCTCGGCAGGCGGCTCCGCCGGCGGAGGCCGCGTTGACGGATGCGGCGACGGTGGCACGCTCGGCCGCGGAGGGGGCGCTCCTCGACGCGGCCGAGCGGCTGCTCGTCCAGGTCGGACACGCCGGGATCACGACCCGCCGCGTGGCCGAGGAGGCGGGCGTCAACCACGGCCTCGTCCACTACTACTTCGGCTCGATGGAGAACCTGCTCGTCCACGTGCTCGAGCGGTTCACCGAGCGGCTGACGGAGCGCCAGCGCGCGATGTACGCCGATCCGGAGATCCCCTTCCTCGAGAAGTGGAGGCAGGCGATGCGCTACCTCGTGGGCGACGACGTCGAGTACGAGAAGATCTGGCTCGAGCTCCAGGCGCTCTCCTGGAACCGCCCGGAGCTCCGGGACGAGATCGCCCGCGTGAACGGTGAGTGGCGGGCCGTGCTGACGGAGGCCTTCGCGGCGCCCCACGAGCGCTACGGGATCGAGATGCCGCTCGACGCCCTCGTCTCGCTCGTCATGACCTTCAACGAGGGCATCATCCTCGAGCGGGCGCAGGGGATCACGACGGGCCACGGCGAGCTCCTCGCCTGGATCGACGGGTGGCTGGCGGCGCGGGAGAAGCGATGACGACGGCGGAGGCGGTGACGACGCGTGAGCAGTCGCGGGCGCGCTACCCCGACGAGGAGGGCTACGTCGAGCGCGACGGCGTCAGGGTCTTCTACGAGGCGTACGGGACAGGCGAGCCGACCGTGCTCCTCCTCCCGACCTGGTCGATCGTGCACTCCCGCGTCTGGAAGCTGCAGATCCCGTACTTCGCCCGCCACTTCCGCGTCCTGGCCTTCGACGGGCGCGGGAACGGCATGTCGGACCGTCCGCAGACGGCCGAGGCCTACGCGGAGACCGAGTTCGCCGCCGACGCGCTCGCGGTCATGGACGCGACGGGGACAGGTCGCGCGGTCCTCGTCTCCCTCTCGCTCGGGGCGGACCGCGCGCTCCGCCTCGCCGCCGGGCACGCGGAGCGCGTGGCGGCGGCGGCCTTCATCGGGCCGGCCCTCCCGATCGGCGAGCCTCACCCCGAGCGGGCGGCGCTCCGGTCCTTCGACGAGGAGCTCGACACGGACGAGGGCTGGGCGAAGTACAACCGCCCCTACTGGCTGCGCGACTACCGCGGGTTCCTCGAGTTCTTCTTCGCGCAGTGCTTCACCGAGGCGCACTCGACGAAGCAGATCGAGGACTGCGTCGGCTGGGGGCTCGAGACGGAACCGGAGACGCTCGCGCTGACGCACGTCGCTCCCGGGCTCGCGACGCGGGAGGAGACCCTCGCGCTCTGCGCGCGCGTGCGCTGCCCGGTGCTCGTCCTCCACGGCGAGCAGGACGCGATCCGGCCGCTCGCGCACGGGGCGGCGCTCGCGGAGGCGACGGGTGGGCAGCTCGTCGTGCTCGAGGGCTCCGGCCACATCCCGCTCGCCCGCGACCCGGTGAAGGTCAACCTCCTCCTCCGCGAGTTCGTCGAGTCGCTCCCGTGAGCGTCGCGCAGACGATCGCCCCCGCCCGGGAGCAGACCCGCGCGCGCGCCCCGTGCGAGGACGGCTTCGTGGAGCGCGAGGGCGTCCGCGTCTTCTACGAGGTCTACGGCCGGGGCAACGAGACGACGTTCCTCCTCTTCCCGACGTCGCCGATCTCCCACTCGCGGCTCTGGAAGGCCCAGGTCCCGTACCTCGCGCGCAGGTTCCGCGTCGTCACGTTCGACCCGCGCGGCAACGGCCGCTCGGACCGGCCCCAGACCGCAGCCGCGTACGGCTACTGGGAGTTCGTCGAGGACGGGCGCGCCGTCCTCGACGCGACCGGCGCCGAGACGGCCGTCGTCGCCGGCCTCTGCGACGGGGGCGGCTGGGCGCTGATGCTCGCCGCGACGCACCCGGAGCGGGTTCGCGGGCTCGCGGCCCTCGCGCCGTGCGTGCCGGGGCTCACGCCGGCGCACGAGAACTACACGCGGTTCCCGTTCGACCGGCCGCTCGACACCGACGAGGGCTGGGCGAAGTGCAACATCCACTACTGGCGCCGCGACTTCCGGGGCTTCCTCGAGTTCTTCTTCTCGCAGCAGCTTCCCGAGCCGCACTCGACGAAGGCGATCGAGGACTGCGTCGAGTGGGGCCTCGGCACCGACCCCGAGACGCTCGCCCTGGCCGACGAGGAGGCGCCGCCGCCGTGGACGAGCGCGGAGGAGGCGCGCGCGCTCTGCGAGGGCGTACGCTGCCCCGTGCTCGTCGTCCACGGGGACCTGGACGCGTGCCAGACGCGCGAGCGGGCGGCCGCCGTCGCCGAGCTCACGGGGGGCACGCTCGTCACGCTCGAGGGCGCCGGCCATCTGCCGCAGGCCCGCCATCCCGTGAAGGTCAACGGCCTGCTGCGGGAGCTGGGCGATTCGGTCGCCCCGCCGGAGCCGCGGGTGCAACGCTGGACCCGCTCGCTCGCGCGCCGCAGACGAGCGCTCTACGTCTCGTCGCCCATCGGACTCGGGCATGCCCGGCGCGACGTCGCGATCGCGCAGGAGCTGCGCACGCTCGTGCCCGACCTCGAGATCGACTGGCTGGCGCAGCACCCCGTCACGACCATGCTCGAGGCGGAGGGCGAGCGCATCCATCCCGCGAGCGCCGAGCTCGCGAGCGAGTCGACGCACATCGAGAGCGAGTCGGCCGAGCACGACCTGCACGCCTTCCAGGCGATCCGGCGCATGGACGAGATCCTCGTGGCCAACTTCATGCTCTTCCACGACGTCGTCCGCGACGAGGACTACGACCTCTGGATCGGGGACGAGTCGTGGGAGCTCGACTACTTCCTGCACGAGAACCCGGAGCTCAAGTCGGCGGCCTACGTCTGGCTCACGGACTTCGTCGGCTGGCTGCCGATGCAGGACGGCGGCGAGCGCGAGGCGTTCCTGACGGCCGACTACAACGCCGAGATGATCGAGCACATCGCGCGCTTCCCCCGCATCCGCGACCGGGCGATCTTCGTCGGCAACCCGGAGGACGTCGTGCCCGACTCGTTCGGGCCCGAGCTGCCCGCGATCCGCGACTGGACCGAGCAGCACTACGACTTCGCCGGCTACGTGACCGGGTTCGAGCCCGTCGCCGACCGGGAGAAGCTCCGTGCCGAGCTCGGCTGGGGCCCCCGCGAGCAGGTCTGCATCGTCACCGTGGGCGGCTCGGGCGTGGGGGGCCAACTCCTCAGGCGCGTGATCGCCGCCTTCCCGCAGGCCAAGCGCGAGGTGCCCGAGCTCCGGATGGTCGTGGTCGCCGGCCCGCGCATCGACCCGGGCTCGCTACCCCAGGACGAGGGGCTCGAGATCCACGGGTACGTGCACGACCTCTATCTCCAGCTCGGAGCGTGCGACCTCGCGGTCGTCCAGGGCGGCCTGACGACGGCGATGGAGCTGACCGCGAACGGGCGTCCGTTCCTCTACTTCCCGCTCCGCCACCACTTCGAGCAGAACCACCACGTGCGCCACCGGCTGGAGCGCTACGGCGCCGGTCGCCGCATGGACTTCGACGAGTCGACGCCCGAGGTGATCGCGACCGCAATCGCCGAGGAGATCGGCCGCGAGGTCGAGTACCTGCCGGTCGAGACGGACGGCGCCGCCCGCGCCGCCGCCCGGATCGCCGAGCTGCTCTAGCGGCGGGCTACAGGATCTGGGCGAGGAACTGCTTCGTCCGCTCCTCCTGCGGGTTCTCGAAGAAGTGCTCGGGCGTGCCCACTTCGACGATCTCGCCGTCGGCCATGAAGACCATGCGGTTCGCGACCGCGCGGGCGAAGCCCATCTCGTGCGTGACGACGATCATCGTCATACCGGACTCGGCCAGCTCCGCAATGACGTCGAGCACCTCCTTGATCATCTCCGGGTCGAGCGCCGACGTCGGCTCGTCGAAGAGCATGATCTTCGGCTCCATGGCGAGCGCCCGGGCGATCGCCACGCGCTGCTGCTGACCGCCCGAGAGCTGGAGCGGGTACTTGTGCGCCTGCTCGGGAATGCGCACGCGGTGGAGGTGCTCCATCGCCTTCTCCTTCGCCTTCGCCTTGTTCCAGCGCCGCACCTGGCGCGGCGCGAGGGTCACGTTCTCGAGCACCGTCAGGTGCGGGAAGAGGTTGAACTGCTGGAAAACCATGCCGACCTCCCGGCGGACCTCCTGAATGTTCCGCAGGTCGTCCGAGAGCTCGATCCCGTCGACGACGATGCGCCCCCGGTCGTGCTTCTCGAGCCGGTTGATGCAGCGGATCATCGTCGACTTTCCGGACCCCGAGGGGCCGCAGACGACGACGACCTCCCGGCGCTCGACGCCGAGGTCGACTCCCTTCAGCGCCTGGAAGTCGCCGAACCACTTCGAGACGCCCTCCAGCCGGATCATGCTCTGGCCGTTCTCCGCGCTCATCGCTCCCCCAGTCCGAGCCGCCGCTCGAGCCGCTGGCTCTCGCGCGACATCCAGTATGCCCCCGTCCAGTAGACGAAGGCCGCGAAGACGAGCGTCTCGACGATGAGCCCCTGGGCGAGAAAGTCCGGCTGCGCCGTGATGTTCCGAGAGACGTTCAGGAGCTCGGTCAGCCCGATGATGGCCACGAGCGACGTGTCCTTGAAGAGGCTGATGAACTGGCCGACGAGGCCCGGGATCACGTTGCGGAGCGCCTGCGGCAGGACGATCCGGGTCGTGATCCGGACGGGCGAGAGCCCGAGGGCCTGCGCGGCCTCGACCTGGCCGGCGGGAACGCCCTGCAGCCCTCCCCGAACGATCTCGGCCACGTAGGCGGCGGTGAAGAGGACGAGCGCGATCAGGGCGCGCGTCACCAGGCTCGGCCGGTCGACGCCCTCGGGCAGGAGGAACCCGATCATGAACGCCCCCATGAAGAGGACGGCGATCAGCGGCACGCCGCGGAACAGCTCGATGTAGGCGACGCACACAGCGCGCACGGCCGGGAGCGACGAGCGGCGCCCGAGCGCGAGGAGGACGCCGAAGGGGAAGGCGAGGAGGATGCCGCCGACGGCGAGGAAGACGGTGAGCATGAAGCCGCCCCAGTCCTCCCAGCCGACTCCGCCGAACGCGGTCACGAGCCCGTACGCGACGACGATGCCGGCGAGCACGACGAGCGCGGCCCTCGTCCCGGCGAGCGAGAGCCGCCGGCCGAGGAGGTACCCGCCGGCTCCGAGGATTCCGACGACCAGGGTGAGGAACGTCGCCTGGAGCGACTGGGCGAACCAGAGGAGGACGGCGGCGAGAAGGAGCCCCGGGCCTGCGCGGCGGAGCGCGGAGGCCCGCTCGGGCGGCGCCGCCGCCCGTCCCTCCGCGACCTCGCGCCGCCGCGCCGCCGCGGCCGAGCCCGCACCGAACCCGAGCGAGGGCGCGAGCACGAGGAGCGCCGCCCAGACCCGCCACAGCTCGTCGCGCGGGAAGCGGGAGACCATGAGGTTCGTGATGTTGCGCTCGATGATCTCCCAGCGCGCGTCGACGAGGACGAACTTGCCGAGGCGGTAGACGAGCCAGGCGACGACGAGCGCGAAGACGATCGTCAGGACGGTGTCGAAGGGGGTCCCGACGAGGTTCTCGCGCGCCCACTCCCTCGGGGAGAGGCGCCGCTCGGGCGGGCGCTCGGGAGCGGGGACGGGCTCGAGCGTGTCGATCCGCGTAGCCATCACCGCTCCCTGAGGGCCAGCCGCCGGTTCACGAGGTTGGTCACGAACGCGATCGAGAGCGAGAAGACGAGGTAGATCCCCATGAGGAGGAGGATCGCCTGGACGGCGGGCGCCCGCTGCGAGATCGAGACCTGCGTGATCTTCGTCACCTCGTAGTAGCTCACGGCGACGCCGAGCGACGAGTTCTTGACGAGGTTCAGGTACTGGTTGGCCACCGGCGGGATCGAGATGCGGAAGGCCTGCGGGAGGACCACGTGCCGGAGTCGCTGGATGCCGGAGAGCCCGACGGCGTTCGCGGCCTCCGACTGCCCGCGGGGGACCCCGAGGATGCTCCCGCGGACGATCTCGGCGATGTGGCTCGCCGTGTAGAGCGTGAGACCGAGGAGGAGGGCCGCGTACTCGGGGCTGAGGCGGAACCCGCCCGTGGTCGCGAGCGCCCCGCGCTCGGGCGTGGCGACCGTCCACGGCCGGCCGGTGGCGAAGAACCCGGCCGCGAGGACGGCGAGGAGCACGCCGCACGCCCACAGGACCCGCCGGTGCGGCTGGCCCGTGCGGTCGAACCGGCGCGTGCGCCAGACCCAGACGGCCGCCGCGAGCAGGAGCCCGACGAGCGCGACGACGCCGAACGCCGCTCCGCTTCCGGTCTTGTCGAACCAGGCCACGACGAGCCCGCGGTTCGAGAGGACGACGACGTCGAGGATCTCGACCGCCCGGCCGATCGGCGGCAACCGCAGGAAGACCCCGAGCCAGAGGAAGATGATGATGATGAGGACGGGGACGTTCCGGAACGCCTCGACGTAGGCAGCCGCCGCGCGGCGCACGAGCCAGTTCGTCGACAGGCGGGCGACGCCGACGGCGACGCCGAGAACGGTCGCGAGGGCGATCCCGAGCAGCGAGACCTTGGCCGTGTTCTCGACGCCGACGAGGAGCGCGTCCAGGAGGCTCTGCGAGGAGCGGAAGTCGGACTCCGGGATGGCGAAGCCGGCCGACTGGTCGAGGTAGTCGAAGCCGGTCGGGATCCCGAGCCGGCGCAGGTTGTAGACGACGTTGTCGAGGAGGAAGAGGAGGAGCGCCGCGACCGCCGCCAGGAAGACGGCCTGGCCGACCAGGCGGAGCACGCGGACATTCCGCCATGGCGGCGGCCGGCGCGTTGTCGTGGTCACGGCGCTCACCGGCGGCGAGACGCGGGGCGGCGGCGCGCGCCGCCGCCCCGCGTTCGGGCTCTAGCGATACGGCGGCGCCTGGTGGAGGCCACCCTCCGTCCAGAGGTTGTTGAGGTCGCGCGGGAGCTC
>DASTQA010000086.1:0-2917 GCA_035762005.1 Gaiellaceae bacterium | reverse complement strand
GTCCTGCGCCGCAAGGCCAGGACGGGCTGAGCGAGGAGCTCCCTCGGTGCAGTCGTCCCAGGGCGATCTGGAACGAGCTGCCGGACGCCGAGACGTTGCCGGCGCTGTCGAGCGACGGCGTGCGCTCTGCGCGGGACGACGCAGGTCGCGGCGCAGCGGTTCTTGCGCCCGCAGAGGACCCCCGAGCGGCCCAAGCTCTTGAATCCCGGTTGTTACCCTGACTTCGGAGCGGCCCGGGCCCGGTGGCCCAGCCGGTCTTCAAAACCGGTGAGGCGGCGTAACCCGTCGCTGGGTAGGTTCGACTCCTGCGCCGCTCCGTTCGAAAACTGCCTGCATATGCACGCCTCGACGGCGATCCATGGCGTTGCCGCTCCGAGGCTCTCTCTCGGACGCTCCAGGCGGCGACGTGCGTCGTCGCCGCGCGCTCGCCCACGACGAGTCGTTCGCGAGGCCGGGCGACCTCGGGGCCCCGGGCCCGGCCGTTGGCGTAGCCTCCGGGCGTGCTGCGCCTCCTCCTGCCGCCGGTCGCGGTCATCGTCGTCGGGGCCGCCGTGCTCCGAGCGGCCGTGGTTCCGGCGGAGGCGTGCCCGCCGCTGACCGAGGCGCAGGCACGTGCGTCGATAGCGGAGGCGGCGGCCTGGCTCGAGCGCGGGCTCAGGCCGAACGGGATGTACACGTACGGCTACGACCGGGAGGCGGACCTCGTCTCGGCCGACTACAACGTCACCCGCCACGCCGGCGTGATAATGAGCCTCTACCGGCTCGCCGCCGAAACCGGAGACCGCGAGGCGCTGGCCGCGGCCGACCACGGTCTTCCCTTCGTGCGGGCGAACCTCGTCCGGCGGCCCGGCTGGACCGCGCTCGCGGAGCCGAACGGGGACGCGCGCATCGGGGCCGGCTCGCTCGCCGTGGCCGCCCTCGTCCACCGGCGGCTGGCCACCGGCGAGCCGCTCTACGACGGCCTCATCCGCGAGCTCGCCCGCTTCCTCGTCGCCCAGCAGTTGCCCGACGGGAGCGTGCTGGGGTCCTGGAGCGCGCAGACGCAGCGCCCCGTGCCGGGCGAGTACGCGGAGTTCGGCACCGGCGAGGCGCTGTGGGCGCTCGCCCTCGTCCACCGGCTCTTTCCGCGCGAGGGCTTCGACCGGCCCGCGCGCCGCCTCGCCCGCTGGATCGCCACGCGCCGCGACGACGTCGAGGGCTACGTCCTCACGTATCCCGACCACTGGGCGGCCTACGGGCTCGCGGAGCTTCCGGCCGGCTCGCTCGGGGACGCCGAGCTCGACTACGCGCGCCGGCTGGCCGGCATCTTCGGGCTGAACTCACGGCTGGAAGCGCAGAGCGGCGAGGAAGGCCTGAGGCGGCTCCTGCGTGGGGAGCCGGCCAACGGCGCGGGCCTCGGCACGATCGGAGAGGCGCTGGCCGCGCTCTGGCGACTGAGCCGGACCGACCCCCGCCTCGGTGATCTCTCCGACGACCTCGCCGAGCGGCTCAGGTGCACGGCCGGGCGCACGGTCGAGCGGCAGGCCGGCGCCGCCGAGTCGGCGCGCTTCCCACGGCCGGAGCTCGTCCGCGGGGCGTGGTTCACGGAGGACGGCTACACGCAGATGGATCACGTGCGCCACCCGCTCGTCGCCCTGCTCGCGACGCTACCCGTGCTCGAGGCACAGCCGCCGGAGTGAGCTTCTGGTTCCTCCTCCTCGCCTTCACGGCGTCCCTGAACCCGTGCCGCTTCCGGCTCGCCTTCCCCGGGCAGCCTGCGACGCTCGCGCTCGGCTCGGTGCTCGCGCTGGGAGCAGGAGCCGCGCTCGCGGGAGCGGGCGGAGCGGTCCTCGCTGCGCTCGAGATCAGCCCGGAGAGCTTCCGCCTCGCGGCGGCCGCGGTGCTGACCCTCGAGGGCGCGCGCGCCCTCCTGGCCGGCCGGCCGCCGACGGCACCGGCGCTTCCCGGCCTCCGGGCCGCGCTCGTACCGGTCGCCTTCCCGCTCCTCCTCCAGCCGGGTGTCGTCGTGCTCGCCCTGGCGGCCGGGGGTGACGAGGTCTCGGGCCTGGCCGCAGGAGCGCTCGCGGTGGCTCTCCTCCTCGCCGTCGGCACCGGCTCCCTGCCGAGCGGCCCGCGCGCGGAGGCGCTCTTCACGGCGGGAGGCCGCCTCCTCGGCGCCTTCGAGATCGTCGTCGGAGCGGCGCTCGCTGTCGACGCGCTCAGAGACGTGTGAGAAGCAGGGTCCCCGGCTGACGTCTACGAGTGCTCGTGCCAGCGCTCCGGCTCGATCAGGGCCGTGACGCGCTCGCGCTCGCGGTTCCAGTACGGCGTGCCCCGGTACCGCTGCGAAAGCCGGTCGATGTCGGCGAACCCCTCGTCCTCCCGGAGCTCGACCACGCTGCCGAGCACGGTGACGGCGCGGTACCAGTCCCCCAGGTCGAGCACGGTGAGGGAGACGCGCGGGTCGCGCCGGATGTGGCTCAGGCGCAGCCGCTCGAAGTCCATGTTGACGAGGATGCGCCCGTCGTCCCAGTCGTACCAGGTCGCGGCCGTGTACGGCGCGCCGTCGGAGCGCACGGTCGCGATGACGGCTGCGTGCGGCGCCCGCAGGAACTCGACGAGCTCGGCCGGAAGCGGTGCGCGTGGCAAGCCGCCAGTCTAGGGGCGCCTCGCGCGCTGCGGGCCAGCGCGACCAGCAGTTCCGCTTGAACCTCGGCCCCTGCGTCTTCGGGGCCTGGCTCCCCGGTGAAGAGAAACGCAACCGTCGTGTCCAGCTCGCGGGCGAGCGGAATCATCGTCTCCCGCTGTGGGAGATTCCGGCCGCGCTCCCAGTTCGAGATCAACTGGGAGTCGGCTTCGATCTTCTCGCCAAGGTCCGGAGCCAGCGCATGTCGTCAAGGCCCCCGGGCTAGGCAGCTTCCGCCGGCTTCCGCACCCG
>DASTQA010000085.1:0-61912 GCA_035762005.1 Gaiellaceae bacterium | reverse complement strand
CGAGGGGAGGGTCCGAGCCTCCTGCTCCTCTCGCACACCGACACGGTGGTCGCCGACCCGGAGGAGTGGTCCGTGGACCCCTGGTCGGGCGAGCTCCGCGACGGCTGCGTCTGGGGCCGCGGCGCCCTCGACATGAAGGGCCACGTCGCGGCGGCGGCGGTGGCCGTGGCGACGCTCGCCCGGGAGGGGTTTCGGCCGCGCGGCGACCTCGTCTTCGCGGCGACGGCCGACGAGGAGGTCGGGGTGGACGTCGGGCTCTCCTGGCTCTGCCGGGAGCATCCGGACGCCGTGCGCACGGACTACTGCGTCAACGAGGGCGGGGGCGACCGCGCGCTCGTGGACGGGCGGCCCGTCTACCTCTGCTCGACGGCCGAGAAGATGTCCGCGCCCTTCCGGCTGCGCGTCCACGGCCGGAGCGGCCACGCCTCCATGCCGGGCATCGCGGACAACGCCCTCGTCCGCGCCGCGCGGCTCGTCGAGCGCCTGGGCGGCTTCGCCCAGCGCCCGCGCCTGCTCCCGGAGACGGAGGCGCTCTTCGCGGCGGTCGGCCTCCCCTCCGAGCCGGGCGCTCTCGACCGGAGCCTCGAGGCGCTGCCCCCCGAGGTCCGCATGATGGTCGAGCCCATGCTCGGCGCCGCGGTCTCGCCGACGATGATCTCGGCCTCGCGCCGCGTCAACGTCGTGCCCGGGCTCTGCGAGGTCGTCTGCGACTGCCGCCTGCTCCCGGGCGAGACGCCGGCGGACGTCGAGCCGCTCGTCCGCGCCGCCCTCGGCGAGGACTCCTACGAGCTCGAGTGGCTCGAGGCCGTCGGCGGCACACGCTCCGAGCTCGCGACCCCGCTCTGGGACACGATCGCTGCGTTCGTGCGGGCGGACGAGCCGGACGCGCGCGTGCTCCCGGTCGTCTCGCCGGGCTTCACCGACAGCCACTTCCTGCGGGCGGCCTTCGGCACGACCGCCTACGGCTTCTTCCCCATGCGCACCATGGATGCCGAGCTCGCCGCCCGGCTCGTCCACTCGGCGGACGAGCGCATCGCCGTCGGGGACCTCGAGCTCGGGACCGAGTTCCTCCTCCACGTGGCCCGTACACTGGGAGCGTGAGCACGACGCACATCCCGCTCGGCGGCATGGCGCTCCCGAACGGCGTCCTCGTCCACGGGCCGCGCCACTGGGCCTGCGCCGTGCGCACGGCGGAGGGCGAGCTGAAGGTCGCCTCCGGGGAGAAGCCCCTGAAGGCGGCCGACGCCGGCAACCGGTTCGCGAGGGCGCCGCTCCGCATCGCCGAGATCTTCCCCCTGCTCGCGGAGGTGCGCCGCCGCCTGCCCGAGGCGGTGCTCCCGTTCCAGCGCCCGGCCGTCGCCGGGGCGATGGCCGGGAGCGTGGTCGCCCTGCGCGCGCTCCGGCGCACCCGCCTCTCGCCGCTCGCGCGCGAGTCGCTCGGGGCCCTGCTCTCCCTCGGCCCCGCGCTCGTCGCCCTCCGCGGCTCGTCGCTCGCCGAGTACCACGGTGCCGAGCACATCTCCATCGGGAGCTACGAGCACGGCGAGCCCCGCACGCGCGAGCACGAGCGCTGCGGCTCGCACCTCGTCGGCCCCCTGCTCGCCACGACCGCCGTCGGGAGCGCGCTCGCGGCCCGGGCGCCGCAGCGGCTACGGCCGGCCGCCCGCATGGCCGCCGGCCTCGGCGCCGTCGCCGCCTCGGTGGAGGTCTTCACCTGGATGGTCGCCAACGAGCGGCATCCGGTCGCGCGCGCGCTCGCCCGGCCCGGGCACGAGCTCCAGCAGCGCGTGGTCACCGCCGAGCCCTCGGAGGAGCAGCTCGAGGTGGCGGGCGCGGCCGTCACCGAGTGCCTCCGCCTAGAATCGGGTGTCGATGGCGGTGGAGATCAAGCCCCGGAGGAAGCGCCTCCCGCCTGAGATCTTCGAGCTTCCGCTCGAGAAGATGCGGGAGGGCTACTACACGGACGTCTACTTCAACCACGCCCGCGACACGCTCGTCGCGGACGGTCGCCACCCGCGCGTGGTCATGCAGGTGTTCCAGAAGAAGCAGGCGGTCCTCGGCGGGATGGACGAGGCGATCGCCGTCCTCAGGCTCTGCTCTCTCGACTGGGACGCGCTGACGGTGCACGCGCTCTACGACGGCGACGAGATCTCGCCGTGGGAGACCGTGATGACGATCGAGGGCGACTACACGCTCTTCGCGCACCTCGAGACCGTGTACCTCGGAGTCCTCGGCCGGCGAACGCTCGTCTCGACGAACGTCCGGCGCGTCGTCCAGGCCGCGCACGGAAAGCCCATCCTCTTCTTCCCGGCCCGTCACGACCACCACCGCGTCCAGACGGGCGACGGCTACGCCGCGCACGTCGCGGGCGCCATCGGGGTCTCGACGGACGCGCAGGCGTCCTGGTGGGGCGGCCGCGGGATCGGGACCGTCCCGCACGCGCTCATCGCCGCCTACGGGGGGAACACCGTCCTCGCCGCCTCGAAGTTCGACGAGTGGGCGCCCGAGGACGTGAACATCGTCGTGCTCGTCGACTTCGAGAACGACTCGGTGCGCACCTCGCTCGAGGTGGCGCGGGCGCTCGGCGACCGGCTCTGGGGCGTCCGGCTCGACACGTCCCGGACGCTCGTCGACCGCTCGCTCTGGGGCGAGATGGGCGACTTCGATCCCCGGGGCGTGAACGAGCGGCTCGTGCGCAAGGTGCGGGACGCGCTCGACGAGAACGGCTTCGAGCGGGTGAAGATCGTCGCCTCGGGCGGGTTCGACGCGGAGCGGATCCGCGAGTTCGAGGCGCGGGACGTGCCGGTCGACTCCTACGGCGTCGGCTCCTCGCTCATCCGCGGCGACAACGACTTCACCGCCGACGTCGTCCTCACGGACGGGCTGCCCTCGGCGAAGGTCGGGCGCTCGTACCGCCCGAACCCGCGGCTCGAGCTCGTCCGGTAAGGCCGGACGGGCTCGTCCTTCAGGTTTCCGCGGCCGGTGCCGATGGGAACGGCGGGTGGACGCTGTACTCGACTTCGTGGACCGGCTTCCGGAGATCGCACTGACGTGGCTGCCCCTCGTCTTCCTGGGGCTGATCGTCTTCCTGATCTGGAAGTCGCTCTCGCTCATGCCGCGGGTCCGGCCGACGGAGGTCGAGCCGTCGTCGAAGTCGTCCGTGACCTGGGACGACATCGCCGGCGTCGACGAGGCCGCCGCCGAGCTGCAGGAGGTCGTCGACTTCCTCAAGGACCCGCGCCGCTTCTCCCAGCTGGGCGCCCGCGTGCCCAAGGGCATCCTCCTCTACGGACCGCCGGGGACCGGGAAGACGCTCCTCGCGAAGGCGGTCGCGCACGCGTCCGGCTCGACGTTCTACTCGCAGAGCGCCTCCGCCTTCGTGGAGATGTTCGCCGGCCTCGGCGCCGCGCGCATCCGCAAGCTCTTCGACCGCGCCCGGAAGCACGCGCCCGCGATCGTCTTCATCGACGAGCTCGACGCCGTCGGCACGAGGCGCACGGGCTCCGGCTTCAACCGCGAGCACGACCAGACGCTGAACCAGCTGCTCGTGGAGCTCGACGGCTTCAACCACCACGACCAGGTCGTCATCATCGCCGCCTCCAACCGGCTCGAGGACCTCGACCCTGCGCTGCTCCGGCCCGGCCGCTTCGACCGCCAGGTGCTCGTCGGCCCGCCCGACCTCGCCGGGCGCGAGGCCATCCTCGGCGTGCACACGCGCGGGAAGCCGCTCGCGCCCGACGTCGACCTGAGCCTGATCGCGCGCCAGACCGCCGGCCTCACCGGAGCCGACCTCGCGAACGTCTGCAACGAGGCGGCCATCTTCGCGGGCCGCGCCGAGCAGACGCAGATCCGCCAGGACGACTTCGACGCCGCCTTCGAGCGCGTCATCGCCGGCCTCCAGCAGCGCAAGACCATGACCGAGAAGGAGAAGCGTGTCGTCGCCTACCACGAGGCGGGGCACGCCCTCATGTCCCACCTCGTCGGCGAGCCGCAGCCGGTGCAGAAGGTGACGATCGTCTCCCGCGGTCTCGCCCTCGGCTACACGCTGCACACGCCGCAGGAGGACCGCTTCCTGAACACGAAGGAGGAGCTCGTCGACCGCATGAAGGTCCTCCTGGGCGGCCGGGCCGCCGAGCAGATCGTCTTCGGCGCGGTGACGAACGGGGCGGCCAACGACCTCGAGCGCGTGACGGCGATCGCCCGGGCGATGATCTTCGAGTTCGGGATGGGCGACGAGGTCTCCTCGCGCACGCTGCGCGCCGACAACTACGCGCTCTCCGAGGAGACGAAGCGGCTCCGGGACGAGGAGCAGGCGCGCCTCACCGACCAGGCCTTCGCGGAGGCGGTGCGGCTCGTGTCCAAGCACCGCCGCTCGCTCGACCGGATCGCCGTCGAGCTGCTCGCGAAGGAGACGCTCAACCGGCACGAGCTCGAGACGCTCCTCACGGACGTCGTGCAGGAGTCGAACGCCTCCGAGCGCGTGGGCACCCCGCGGGCCGTCTCGGCCGCCGAGTAGCTCCGGGGCCGCGGGCCCAGCCGATAGGATCGGCCGCGTGGACGTGCGCTTCGTGCACCACGTCGCCTTCGCCGTCGAGGACCTCGACGAGGCCGTCGAGACCTACCGCTCGCTCTTCGGCGCCGAGGTCGAGCTGCGCGACACGGTCGAGAGCCAGGGCGTCGAGGCGGCGTACCTGCGGCTGGGCGGCGGGAGGATCGAGCTCGTCTGCCCCCTCGCCGAGGACAGCCCCGTCGGCCGCTTCCTCATCCGCCGGGGGCCCGGCATGCACCACGTCGGCTTCGCCGTCGACGACGTCCACGCGACCGTCGACGAGCTCGCCTCCCGCGGCGCCGAGGTCATCGACCGCGAGCCGCGGCCCGGGCTCGGCGGGCACCTCGTCTCGTTCGTCCATCCGCACTCGCTCCACGGCGTCCTCGCGGAGGTGATCGGTGGCTGAGAATCCGGTGAAGATCCAGATCGCGTTCGAGGGCGGGCAGTCGGTCGGGGCCGACGTCTCCGAGGAGACGGCCGACGCGCTCGTCGCCGCGCTCTCGGCCTCCGAGCCCGTGTACGCGCTCGAGACCGAGGGCGAGACGTACGTCGTCGCGCTCGCGAAGGTCGTCTACGTGCGGCGGTCGGCGCGGGAGACCCGGATCGGCTTCGCGGCCAGCGCCTAGGCCGGCGACGCCGCCCCCCGAGACGCGTGAGCGAGACGGCGCCAACCGGCACGGAGCCCGCTGCGGCCGACGTCAAGGAGCTCGTCGCGCGCGCCCAGGGGGGCGACCGCGAGGCGCTCGAGGAGCTCTACCTGCTCCACTTCGACCGCATCTACGCCTACCTCCAGCTGACCGTCGGGAACCGCCACGACGCGGAGGACCTGACGAACCAGACCTTCGTGAAGATGCTCGAGTCGATCGAGCGCTTCCAGTGGCGCAAGGTGCCGTTCTCGGCGTGGCTCTTCCGGATCGCGCACAATCTCGCCGTCGACCACTTCCGCTCCCGCCGCCGCTGGCAGCCCGAGGAGGAGCCGCCGGAGCCGCCCGGCCGCGAGCAGCGCTCGGCCGAGGACGAGGCCCTCCACTCGATCGGGCGCCGCAGCATGCTCGCGATGATCGAGGACCTCTCCGACGACCAGCAGCAGGTGCTCACGCTCAAGTTCGTCTTCAACTTCTCGAACGGCGAGGCGGCGACGATCCTCGGCAAGACCGAGGGCGCCGTCAAGTCGCTGCAGCACCGGGCGCTCGCCTCGCTCCAGCGCCAGCTCGCCGGCGCCGCCTAGCCGGACCGAGCAGTGGCGCTCGAGGTCGGGATCGTCGGCCCTCCCAACGCGGGGAAGACGACCCTCTTCAACGCCCTCACGCGGGCCGGGGCCGAGATCACGGCCTACGCGAGCGTGGCCGAGAAGCCGAACGTCGGCATGGCGCCCATCGCCGACGACCGTCTCGCGCCCGTCGCCGCGGTGGTGGGCGCGCGCAAGGTCACGCCCGCCGCGATCCGGGTCGTCGACGTCCCCGGCAGCGGGCGGCAGCTCCTCGGCTCCCTTCGCACCGTGGACGCGCTCCTCGCCGTCCTCGACGGCTTCTCGCCGGGCGCCGACCCGGGCGGCCAGCGGACGGAGCTCGAGCTCGAGCTCCTGCTCGCCGACCGCGAGCACGTGGAGCGGCGGCACGAGCGCGTCGCCAAGGGGGCGAAGTCCGGCGACCCGGCCCTCCGCGCCGAGGCCGAGCGGCTCGAGCGGCTGCTCGCCCACCTCGACGCCGGCGAGCCGGTGCGGACGTTCCCGGGGGAGCTGCCTCCCGAGCTCGTGCCGTTGACGACGAAGCCGCTCCTCGAGATCGTGAACGGGCCGGGCGGCATCGACCTCCAGCTCGAGGGCGAGCTCGCGGAGCTGTCCGAGGAGGAGGCGGCCGCCTTCCGGGAGGGCGAGTCCGCGCTCGACGAGGTCGTGCGGCGCCTCTTCGCCGTCCTCGACCTCGTGAGCTTCTTCACCGCGGGCGACAGGGAGACGCGGGCGTGGACGCTCCGCCGCGGCCGCACGGCGCTCGACGCCGCGGCCGCGATCCACACCGACATCGCCCGCGGCTTCATCCGCTGCGAGGTTGTCCGCTGGGACGATCTCGTCGCCTGCGGGAGCCACGCCGAGGCGGCGCGGCGCGGTCTGCAGCGCCTCGAGGGCAAGGGCTACGTCGTCACCGACGGCGACGTGCTCAACGTGCGCTTCAGCCCGCCGCGCTAGCGGCGCCAGTCGGCCACGCGGGCCGTCCGCAACAGGAGCAGCAGGCTGACGGCGAGCACCCAGGCGAGCCAGGCGAAGAGCGGGAAGAAGAAGACCGCGAAGAGCATGACGGCGGCGACGACGAAGCCGGCCAGCCCCGTCCAGCGCGGCAGGATCCCGGTCCGCAGGGCGACGATGGAGGTCGCGAGCACGAGCAGCGCGGCAGTCATGACGGAGCAGACGAGGAGCGCGTAGCCGGCGTTCGAGAAGGCGTTGGCCGTCGCGGGGTCGAAGGCGAACTCGTCCTGGGACGCCGCGCCGGCCGGGGCGAGGAAGAGCGAGGCGGAGGCGAGGAGGAGCGTCGCGCTCGCGACGCCTGCGCCGAAGCCGAGGGCGCTCCAGCGTGCCGGCTCCCCCTCGCCGCGCACGAGCACGCCTCGCAGGGCGCCCAGGAACCAGAGGAACGCGAGCGCGGCGGCGACGAGGAGGAAGAAGACGAAGAACTCGGTCGAGCGGTTGCCGCTGTCCGCGTAGTAGCGCGTGACCTCGGCGGGCGTGTCGCCGGCGCCGCCGCCGCTGACGCCGAGCGCCACGAGGAAGAGGACGGCGAAGGCGATGCCGGCGAGCGGCGACCAGCGCTGCCAGGGGTCGTGCTGCACTCGCCCATCGTGGAGGCCTCCCCGGACGGTGCCGCCGCCAGTAGCCTCCGCCCGTGAGCGAGCGCGCGGCGGAGGTCGTCGTCGTCGGCGGGGGCATCGTCGGCCTCGCGGCCGCGGACGCGCTCGCCGCGCGTGGCGTGGACGTCCGCTGCCTCGAGCGTGCGGAGGCGGGGAGCGGCCAGTCGGCCGGGTTCATGCGCGTCTTCCGGCACGCCCACGACCGCGCCGACCTCGTGGAGCTCGCCCGAACCGCGCGCGGCGAGTGGGACGCGTGGAGCGAGCGCGCGGGCACGCCGCTCGTCGGGCCCGGGGGCGTCCTCTTCGCCGGGCCCGAGCAGGACGAGGTGGCCGTGCTCCTCGCGGCGGCGGGCGTCGAGCACCGCTTCGCCGACGAGGAGGAGCAGCGGGAGCTCCTGCCCGTCCTCGCCCCGCCCTCGGGGCGCGCGCTCGTCGACCTCCGCGGCGGCCCGATCCGCGTCCGGCCGGCGATCGCGGCGCTCGTCTCAAGGCTCGGCGAGCGGCTCGTCCGCGAGGAGGCGCTCGCCGTGCAGGCGGACCGCGGCGGGGCCCTCGTCGCGACGCCGGCCGGCGTGTGGCGCGCGGCTCGCGTCCTCGTCTGCGCCGGCGCCGGAACCGCCCCGCTGGCGCGCGGCGTCGGCGTCGAGCTGCCGCTCGAGGAGCGGCTCCACCTCCGCGTGACCTTCCGGGTCGCCCCGGCGCACCGCGAGCGCCCGCTCGCGTGCTGGCTCGACCGCACCGGCCGGCACGGCGCCACCGTGTACTCGGGCCCGGTCGTCGAGCTGGACGGCTTCGCCGTCGGACTCGCGACCGAGGAGGCCGACGCTGCGGGCGACCTCGCCCGCTCGCTCGCGCGCGTCCGCGCCTACGTCGAGCGGGCGCTGCCGGGGCTCCAGCCCGAGCCGCTCGCCCTGCGGCCGTGCGTGCTCACGATCCTGCCCTGGCATGGGGACGCCTTCGCCCTCTGGGAGGCGGGGCCCGTGCTCGTCTTCGCGGGCCACAACCTCTTCAAGCTCGCGCCCACGCTCGGGCGCCTGCTCGCGGACGCGGCGGTCACGGGCGTCGTGCCGCCCGCGCTCAGGCCTCCGTCGTGACCGGCCGGACGGCCGCCGCGGCGTCGAGGGCGTTGGCGTGGTGGAGGACCGACGCCTCCGCCGTGCGCGCCGCCCGGGCGTCGTGGTGGGCCGCGACCGCGTGCACGAGCTCGGCGAGGACGGTGGGCTCGAGTCCGCCCGCCCGCTCCTCGACCAGGCGGACGCCCAGGTGGACGTGCCCGAGGAGCCTTCCCTCGGCGGTCGGCAGGTGGAGCGGGCCGCGGTCGAGCTCGCGCGTCCGGCCGGCGTCGTGGAGGAGCGCGGCCGCGAGGAGGATGTCGGCGCGCAGGCGGGGGTGGAGCTGCGCCGCCTCGCGGCAGAGCGAGGCGACGGCGACCGTGTGCTCGAGGAGGCCGCCGGCCCAGGAGTGGTGCGCCTCGGGCGTCGCGGGCAGGGTGCGGAGGCGGGCTCGGAAGTCCGTGTCGCCGACGAAGCGACCGACCAGCGCCCGCAGCCCCGGGTGCGCGATCTCGGCGGCGAGGAACTCGAAGAAGCCGTCCAGCTCGTCCATGTCCCTGCGCGGGGTCGGAACGAGGGCCGCGGGGTCCTCCTCGGCCGGCTCGAGCGTTCGCACCTCGAGCTGGAGCCGGTCGCGGAAGCGCTCCACGCGCCCGAGCACACGCACGGCGTCGCCCTCGCCGAAGCGCTTGTCGAGGAGCTCGACGTCGTTCCAGACGCGCGCCTCGATCTTCCCGGTCGGGTCGACGAGCTCGAGCGCGAGGTACGGGCTGCCGGAACGGGTGCGGAGACGCCGCTTCGAGGCCACCGCGAAGAGGCCCTCGACGACGCGATCCTCGGCCAGCTCCGCAATCGGCACGCGGCGATTCTAGGTCCGGGGACGGATGGTAAGCTGGCCCGCGGTGCCCCTGCTGAAGCCGTTTCGCGCCCTGCGCTACGACGCCGGGGCGGCGGGGCCGCTCGACGACCTGGTCGCACCTCCCTACGACGTCGTCACGCCGGAGGCGCACGCGCGGCTCGAGGACCGCAGCCCGTGGAACGCCGTGCGCCTCGTCCGCCCCGGGAGCCCGGACGAGGCGGCGCGCACGCTCGCGGACTGGCTCCGCCGGGGCGTCCTCGTGCGCGAGGAGCGGCCCGCGCTCTGGCTCCTCGAGGAGGAGTTCACGGGCCCGGACGGGATCGCGCGGAGGCGGCGGGGAATCGTGGGGCGCGTTCGCCTGGAGCCGTACGAGTCCGGGCTCGTCCTGCCCCACGAGCACACGTTCACCGCGCCGAAGGAGGCGCGGCTGCGCCTCCTGCGCGCGACGCGGATGAAGCCGTCGCCGATCTTCGTCCTCCACCACGGCTCCGCGCCCGCGCCGGAGGGCGGGCCGGCGCTCGCGGCCGAGCTCGACGGGGTCGTCAGCCGGCTCTGGCGTCTCGACGACCCGGCGACGATCTCGGCGGTCACGGCCGGGGTCGAGGGCCCGCTGCTCGTCGCCGACGGGCACCACCGCTACGAGACCGCGCTCCGCTTCCACGCGGAGGAGCGGAGCGAGGAGACGGCGCACGTCCTCGCCGTGCTCGTCGGCAAGGACGACGCGGGGCTCGAGATCTTTCCCACCCATCGCGTCACCGCGGGAGCGGTGCCGGAGCTGGACGGGGACTTCCGGCGGACGCCGCTGGGCGACCCGGAGGAGGCCTCTGCCGCGCTCGCGTCGGTCCCGCGCGACCTCGCCGCGTTCGTCCTCGTCCGCCCGGACGGCGCCGCGCTCGTCGAGGCGGAGGAGCCCGGCCTCGACACCGCGTTCGTGGACGCCCTCCCGCTCGAGGAGGTCCGCTACACGCCGAGCGCCGCCGACGCGCGCCGGGCCGTCGCGAGCGGCGCGGCGACGGCGGCCTTCCTCGTGCGCGCGCCCACCGTCGAGCAGGTGGAGTCGTTCGCACGGGCGGGGGAGCGCATGCCGCCGAAGAGCACGTACTTCTTCCCGAAGCTCACGAGCGGGCTCCTCTTCTCGCCCTTCGACGAGTGACCGACTGGCTCGCCGTCTGCCGCGACGCGGCGCGGGCCGTCGAGGACGAGCTCGCCGGCCTGCCGACCCGGGTCGAGCGGGAGCCGTTCGTCGGCCGGGGGGAGGGCGGGGACGACACGACCGCGGTCGATGCGGCCGCCGAGCGCGCGGTGGTGCGGCGGCTGGAGGAGGTCGCGGCCGCGGGAGCCGAATTCACGCTCGTCTCCGAGGAGCTCGGCGAGCGCGTCTTCGGCGACGGCGGCGACGGCGTCCTCGTCGTCTGCGACCCGATCGACGGCAGCCTGAACGCCAAGCGCGGGATCCCGTTCTTCGCCCTCTCGCTCGCCGTCGCCGCCGGCACGCGGATGGAGGACGTCGAGCTGGGCTTCGTCCACGACTTCGGGAGCGGCGAGGAGTGGGTGGCCCGTCGTGGCGGGGGCGCGTTCCTCGACGGGCGGCCGCTCGACGGCCCCGGCCCGAAGGAGCGGATCGAGATCCTCTCCTTCGAGGCCACGAGGACGGACCTCGTCGCCGAGCGGGTGGCGGAGATGGTCGGGCTCGCCCACCGCACGAGGATCATGGGCTCCCTCGCCCTCTCGCTCTGCCACCTCGCCGCCGGGCGCGTGGACGGGGTCGTCTCCCTCAAGCCCGCGCGCAGCGTCGACATCGCCGCCGCGCAGCTCCTCGTGCGCGAGCGGGGGCTCGCGGTCGACCTGCCGGACGACCCGCCCTTCGCTCGCGCCCCGCTCGACCTCGCCGCCCGCTCCCGCGTCGTCGCGGCCGCCACCCCGGCGCTCTGCGCCGAGCTCCACGCCCGCCTGACCAAGTGACACCGTGTTACTTGCCCGCGAGGCGCCTCTCGAGCGTCTCCCGGACGGCGGGCCACTCGTCGTCCGTGATCGCGTAGTACGCCGAGTCGCGGACCTCGCCGCCGCGGACGAGCATGTGCTTGCGGAAGACGCCCTCGAAGCGGGCGGGCAGCGCCTCGAGGGCGCCGCGCGAGCGCTCGTTCCGCGCCTCGGTCTTGAACTCGACCCGCATGCAGCCGAGCGTCTCGAACGCGTGCCCGAGGAGGAGGAGCTTCGCCTCGACGTTGACGCCCGTTCCCCAGACGCTCCGCGCGTGCCAGGTGTGGCCGATCTCGAGCCCGCGGTGCTCGGGGCGCAGCGTCAGGTACCGCGTGCTGCCGACGGGCCTCCCCGTCTGACGCAGGAGGATCGCGAAGGGCGCCTCGGTGCCCTCCTCTGCGGCGGCGAGGGCGTCGTCGAGCCAGCGCGCGAACGCGTCGGGCTCGTTCGCGGGGACGGTCGTCCAGCGCCAGATCTCGGCATCGGCCGCCGCGAGGCGAAGGCCCTCGGCGTGCGAGCGTGCGAGCGGCTCCACGACCACCAGGCGCCCCTCGAGCCGCTCGGCGAGGCGCCCGCCCCACACGGGCGGCGCCCGCTCGGCCATCGCGGCTCCGTCGTCCCCGGTCCCCTCGTGCGGCATGAGCACGAACTATGCCTCTCCGCCGCCCCGGCTCGCTCGCCGGCGGTGCCGCGCCGGGGACCGTTACGCGTCGAGGATGAAGACCGGCGTACCCTCCGTGACCCGCTCGAAGAGCCACTCGGCCTCCGGGACGAGCATGCGGACGCAGCCGTGCGAGGCGGAGTAGCCGATCGAGGCCGCGTCCGGCGTCCCGTGGATGCCGATCAGCGGCTCGGAGAGCCCCATCCAGCGCGTCCCGAGCGGGTTCCCGGGCCCGGGGGGCACGGGCTGGGCGCCGGCCGCCCAGTCCGAGTCGGGCGGGTACCACCAGGGATTCAGCTGCTTGTCGACGATCGTGAAGCTCCCGAGCGGCGTCGGATAGGCGGCCTGTCCGGTCGCGACGCCGAAGCGCTTGCGCACGCGCATCCCCTTCTTGCCGACGCCGCGGTAGTAGACGAGCCGGTTGGAGGTGCGGAGGATGACGACCGCCGGGCCGAGCTTCGCCCTCGTCACTCGCGGCTTCACGATCCTCACCGGGAGGGTGAGAGGGCCGCGGTCGTTCGCCCGCAGCTCGCTCGTGACGGCCGTCCGCAGCGAGGAGGTGTAGAGCTTTCGGCCGAGGCTTGCAGGGGTCGCCTGCGGCCGCGTGCGCTCGAGCACGATGCGGGCGTTCACCGGGTTGCGGTCGAAGTCGCGCGCCAGGCGGTTCGCCCAGCGCTGCAGCCGCTTCTGGCCCACGGCCACGTCGAGGCGGACGGAGGAGCCCTCCGGCGCGGCGAGCGCCGCGCGGACGGCCGCGTCCAGGTCTGCCGACGCGCCGAGCGTCGCGGGCGCGAAGCGCCAGCTCGTCCCCCTGAAGGAGAGCGCCACCGGCCGGTTGAACGAGCGGCGGAGCCGCTCGAGGGCCCGCGCCCTCGTGAGGCCGCCGAGCTGGACGCCGGCGACCGAGACGCCGTCGGCGACCACGGCCTTCCGCGGCGCCTCGCCGACCTCCTGGGCCCGCGCCGCCGCGCCGACGGCGACGAAGGCGAGCGTGACGAGCACGAGCGCGACGCCGAGGATGGGCCCCGCGCGTCTGCTGCGGTAGCGGCGGGCGGTCATGGTGACACCCGCAACGACTCGGCCACGCGGACGAGTCCCGAGCGGGAGAGATCGCCGCTCACCGTGACCACCAGGTCGTCGCTCAGGGCCCAGAGATGGGGGGTGTTCCGCGGCACGACGAGCACCTTTGCTTCGACGTCGGACAGCGCGCCCCTGCGCAGGCGCACGGTCTCCGGGCGGTCGACGTAGCCCTCCCCGGTCGCGAGCGGGTCGCTCCACGCGTCGGCCCAGCCGGGGACGTGCCGGAGGCGCATCGTGACGAGGATCCGCTCGAGGCCGCGCCGGTAGGCGAGCGAGACGACGCCGGTCGAGGGCGGGTTGCCTCCCTCGACCCCCGTCGGGACTCCGGGGCCGGGAGCGACGGCCACCTCGGCGAGCGCGTAGCCCTCCGGGAGCCATGCCGGGACGAGCGGCGCGTAGCCCACTGCGCGGGCGGCCTCGCCGAGCTGGACGCGCCGGAAGCCGTCGTCGCTCCGGGCGACCTCCATCCCCGCCGGGAAGCGCAGCGAGAACGTCCGCCGCGGGAGCGCCTCGTCGACGGCGAGCTCCTCGATCCGCAGCTCGTCGAGCGTCCGCTCGCCCTTCCGCTCGACGACCCGGACCGGGATCCCGGTCTCCCGGTCGACCCAGATGGCGAAGTTGTCGCCGGAGAACTCGGGGACGATCCGGTTGACGGCCGCGCGGACGTCCAGACGCCACGCGGGCCTGCCCTCGTACGTCGTCTCGACGACGGCGGGGTCGTCGGCGGCGAGCAGCGCGCGGACGAGGGCGCCGAAGTGCCGCTCGAGCAGGTTGTCCGTCGGGCCCGGGTCCGGGGGCCCGGGCGCGACGCCCCTGCGCTCGGCGGCGAAGAGGCCCTCCCCGCTGCTCGCGCTCGTGTTGAGCGTGCGCTGCACCCCCCGCCGGGCGTCGTAACTCAGGTCGTCCTCGAGCGTCAGGCCCGTGAGGCGAAGGTCTCCGCGTGCCGTCAGGGCGAAGCGCCAGCGCGCCTCCTCCCACCCGAACGCGTTCTCGTAGCCGCGACCGCGGAGGACGAGCTCGCCGGTCAGCGTCTCGGCGGCCGCGAGCGCCGTGCGCACCTTCGCCTGGATCTCCGCCGCCGTCGCCTTCTCGACCACGTCGGGCAGCCGCTCGTCCTCGAAGAGGCCGGCGGCGAGCCACACCGCCGCGGCGACGGCCGCGGCGACGGCCACGCGGAGGCCCCAGCGCAGGCCGCCGCGCCCGGCGGCCCGGCGCCCGTGCTGATCGACGCGCCGCGCGGGGCGCTCCTGCGCGAGGCGGCGGTGGAGGTCGGCGTGGAAGCCCGGCGCGTGCTCCGGGGTCTCGAGGGCCCGCAGGGCGGCGCCGAGCTCCTCGTCGCGCAGGGTCCTCATGCCGCCTCGCCTCCCAGCTCCCGCCGGAGCGCCGCGCGGGCGCGGTTCAGGCGCGAGGCGATCGTGCCCTGCGGGACGGCGAGGATCCGGGCCGCCTCCGCGTAGTCGAAGCCCTGGGCGTCGACGAGCAGGACGGCGGCCCGCTCCTCGGGGGCGAGCGCGGCGAGCGCGGCGGCGAGATCGCCACGGCGTGCGACGACGCTCGCAGGATCGCCGCCCGGCGCCGACGGCGCGAGCTCGTCCTCGAGGGGGACCTCCCGCCGGTGCGCCGGCCGCCTGAGCTCGTCGAGGCACGCGTTGTAGACGATCCGGTAGAGCCACGTGCCGACCCGCGCGCGGCCGCGGAAGCGCGGCAGACCACGGAATGCCTTGACGTACGCCTCCTGGAGGGCGTCGTCCATCCGCTCCCGGTCGCCGAGGAGCCGGAAGGCGAGAGCCCGAAGCCCTGCGTCGTAGTGGCGGATCACGGCCGCGAACGCCTCCTGGTCGCCGCGCCGGGCCCGTTCGACGACGGCGGCGTCGACGTCGGCGGCCGGGCCCGGCGCGCTCGTGGTGCTCATTCGCTCTTCAGACGTTCGCGGGGCCGGATTCCTTCGCGTCAGGGCACCAGGCGGACGGGGATGCGGACCTCGTGCGGCGGCCGTCCGACGCCTGCCGCGTCGTCGTCGTGGACGACGATCCAGCCGTCCTGCTCGCGCGCGACCTCGAAGGGGACGGCCACGCGGTAGGTCCCGCGGCAGCCGGTGCCGCAGGTCGCGGTCGTGAACGTCCTGGCGAGGACCTTGCCCTTCGCGCTCAGGACCTCGACGCTCACGTTCGCCTCGAAGACGTTCGCGCTGCCGCGGATCTCGACCGGGCTCGAGACCGGCTCGCCGAAGGTCGGGCGGAGGACGAGGATGGGCGGGAGGAGGTCGGCGTAGTCCTTCCGGGTCAGCGGGTGGTCGAGGACGACTCCCTCACCGCCGAGGACCTCGATCGGGCGGCCGTCGAGGCTGAAGACGACTCCCTCGACGGTCGGGAACTGCGTGATCGTGTAGACGACCTGCGCGAGGCGCATCTGCATGGACGCGCTGCCCCCGCCCGACTCGTACTCCGAGGTCAGGTCGACGCGCGCGATGCCGTCCTCGATCGTGAGGCCGAGGAGCTGCGTGCCGTCGGGCACGGACGTCCCGAGCCCGTACTCGTTCTCGAAGCTCTCGGGGCCCTCGAGGAGCGCCTCGAGCGCGGCCGTGCCGATGCGGGGCGTCCTCCCCTCCGTGCGGTAGCTGACGAAGAGGCCGTCGGTCGTGTGCCACCAGACCTGGTACGTCACCGTGCCTGCCGCGGGCTCCGTCTCGCCCTCCTCGGTCGTGGGCGGCGGCACCTCCTCCGTCGCGGAGCCGGTGACCGTCTCGCTCGTGGGCGCCGACGGCACGGGTCCCGCGGGCGTCGCCTCGCCGTCCCCGCCGCAGCTCGCGGCGAGGAGGCCGAGGGCGCCTGCGAGGACGAGGGCGGGAACGAGCAGAAGCTGCTTCATGGTTGCCTCCTTGGGAGCGGGTGCACTCCAAGCGTGCCGCCGCGGGGCAACAGGGCCCTCACCGCCGCGTAACGGTTACGTAACCGGTAGCCGGAGCGTGAAGCGGGTGCCCACGCCCGGGTCGCTCGTGACGTCGATGTCCCCACCGAGCAGGCGGGCGTTCTCGAGCGCGATGGCGAGGCCGAGGCCGCTCCCCGCGCCCGCGCGGGCCCGGTCGGCCTTGTAGAAGCGGTCGAAGAGGTGCGGCAGCTCCTCGCGCGGGATGCCGGGGCCGTGGTCGGAGACCTCGACGAACGCGCCGACGCCGTCCCGGCCGACGCGGACGGCGACGTCGCGGCCGCCGTGCTCGAGCGCGTTCCCGACGAGGTTCGCGACGACGCGCTCGAGCCGGCGGGGGTCAGAGGTGAGGACGACCTCGTCGGCGTCGAGCCGGAGGCGCTCCTCCCATCCGCGCGCGCGCACGGCCGCGCGGACGAGCGAGGCGAGGTCCGTGCGCTCCGGGCGGACGGGCTGCGTTCCCGCGTCGAGGCGGGAGATCTCCAGCAGGTCCTCGACGAGGTCGCGGAGGCGGGCCACGTCCGCGACGAGGAGCTCGGCGGCGCGCCGCGACTCGGGCGGGAGACGCTCCATCTGGTCGGCGAGGAGCGACGCCTCGTTCACGATCGCGGTCAGCGGCGTGCGCAGCTCGTGGGCGACGTCGGCGCTGAAGCGGCGCTCGCGCGTCTGGGCCTCGGAGAGGGCGGTGATCTTCGACTCGAGCGCGTCGGCCATCTCGTTGAACGAGGCCGCCCAGGCGCCGAACTCGTCCTCGCGCTCGACGGGGAGGCGGGTCTCGAGCAGGCCCTCCGCCAGGGAGCGGGCGGCCGCGCTGGCGCGCGCGACCGGCGCGAGCGTGCGGCGTGCGAGGAGCGCCCCCGCGAGGGCGGCGAGCGCGACGACGACGCCGAGCCCGCCGAGGAGGATCGTGCCCAGCTCCCTGAGGTCGTCGCGGAGCTCCTGCTCGGAGAAGAAGAAGTACGCCTCGGCGCCGTCGACGCCCGGGACGCGCCCGCCCGTGACGAGGTAGTGGACGCCCCCGCTCTCCTCGCGCTCGTAGCCGAGCTGGCCGGTGGCCACGAGCTCCCGCAGGTCTCCCGGAACCTGCTCCTCGCCGAGCGAGAGGCTCGAGGGGAAGGCCCGGCCGTCGTCGACGAGGACGGTGTCGAAGCCGCCGCGCCGGCGGAGCGCGTCGAGGAGGCCCTCCGGGCCCTCGGCCGGCAGCACCTCGCCGGCGAGCACGAGGTTGAAGCGCGACTGGTCGAGCCCCCGCTCGACGGAGTCGTCGAGCCGGGCCTCGCGGACGAGCAGGAAGGAGCCCGCCGCGAGCGCGGCGGCCGCCAGGCCCGCGGCGAGCGCGAAGGCGAGCGTGAGCCGGCGGCGCAGGCGTCCTGCCTGGATCGGGCGCGGGCGCTCGCTCACGGCCGCTCGAAGCGGTAGCCGACGCCTCGGACCGTCCTCACGAGGGCGGGGCGGTGCGGGTCGTCCTCGATCTTCGCGCGCAGGCGCTGGACGGCGACGTCGACGAGGCGGGAGTCGCCGAGGTACTCGTAGTTCCAGACCCGTTCGAGCAGGAGCTCCCTCGTGAAGACCTGGCCGGGGCGCCGGGCGAGCTCGTGGAGGAGCCGGAACTCGGTCGCGGTCAGCTCGAGCTCTCGCCCCGCCTTCGTCGCGCGGAAGCCGGCCGGGTCGATGACGAGGTCGCCGGCGACGATGCTCGCGTCCCCGGCCTCGGCCGAGGCGCGTCGAAGAGCCGCGCGCACGCGGGCGACGAGCTCCGCCGGCTCGAACGGCTTCGTGACGTAGTCGTCCGCTCCCAGCTCGAGGCCGACGACGACGTCGACCGTGTCGCTCCGGGCGGAGAGCATCACGATCGGCACCCTGCTCGTGCGCCGGATCTCCCGGCACACCTCGTAGCCGTCCAGCTCGGGGAGCATGAGGTCGAGGAGGACGAGGTCGAACGGCTCCTGCCGGAAGCGGAGGAGCGCCTCGCGGCCGTCTGCCGCGGTCGTCACCCGCAGGCCGGCGCCCGCCAGCCGCAGCGCCGTCGTCTCGCGGATCGACGGGTCGTCCTCGACGAGGAGCACGCGGGCGTCCATCAGCGACGGCGCCGCGGCCGGACGCGCAGGCTCCCCGCCCGGCGGACGGCGGCTACGACTCTCGGCCTCGCGGTCACCCGCTCCCCTACGCGCGCGGCCGGCGAAATCCTCGTTCCCGCGGCGGAGAAGTGGCCCGCTCGCCGCTGGTAGCCTGGGTCCGTGGCCGTCTCGCAGGACGCAGTCCTCACCGCCCTCCAGGATGTCATGGACCCGGAGCTCGGACGCTCCGTCGTCGAGCTCGACATGGTCCGCGAGGTCGGGGTCGAGGGCGGGCGCGTCGACGTCACGATCGCCCTCACGGTGCCCGGCTGCCCTCTGCGGGCGAGCTTCCAGGAGCAGGTCGACCGCGCGCTCCTCCCGCTCGAGGGCGTGGACGAGGTGGCGCTCCACTTCGACGTCATGTCCCCGGAGGAGAAGGCCGCCCTCACGACCCGCCTGCGCGGCGGCGTCGCCGAGCGCACGCCGGGGATCTCCGTCGACGCGTCGACGCGCATCCTCGCCGTCGCGAGCGGCAAGGGCGGGGTCGGGAAGTCCTCCCTCGCCGCCAACCTCGCGGCCGCCTTCTCCTCGCTCGGCCAGCGGGCGGGGATCCTCGACGCCGACGTCTACGGCTACTCCATCCCGCACATGCTCGGGATCCACCAGCGGCCGGTCGCGGTCGGCGGGGGGGACGGGGATGACCGCGCCATGATCGTCCCGCCCGTGCGCGGCGACCTGAAGGTGATGTCCATCGGCTTCTTCCTCGACGAGAACACGCCGGTCATGTGGCGCGGGCCGATGCTCCACCGGGCGCTCGAGCAGTTCCTCTCCGACGTGCACTGGGGCGAGCTCGACGTCCTCGTCGTCGACATGCCGCCCGGGACGGGCGACGTCGCCATCTCGCTCGGGCAGCTCCTGCCGCGGGCCGAGGCGGTCGTCGTGACGACGCCGCACCGCGCCTCGCAGCAGGTCGCAGTCCGCGCCGCCCAGATGGCCAGGAAGACGAACATGCGCCTCCTCGGCGTCGTCGAGAACATGTCCTACCTCGTGCGGGAGGACGGGTCGCGGGAGGAGCTCTTCGGCTCCGGCGGAGGCGAGGCGCTCGCCGCCGAGGTTGAGGCGCCGCTGCTCGGGCGCATCCCGTTCGACCCGCGCCTCGGCGTCCTCGCCGACGCGGGCGAGCCGATCGTCCTCGCGGAGCCGGAGGCCGACGTGTCACGCGCCCTCGTCGACCTGGCCGAGGCGCTCGCGGCCACGCGGCGCGAGCAGGGCGTCGGCATCGTGAAGCCGCTCCCGCTCGTCGGCACCTGAGCCGGCCGGAGGCCCTGGAGCGGCTCCGGGCCCTCGGGCTGGGCGAGCGCGAGGCGGGCGTCCTCGCCGACCACTTCCTCGCAGCGGACGCGCACGGTCGCCCCGGCCACGGCGTCGTCCGCATCGACTGGCTGGCGACGCTCCCGGGGCTCGACCCCGCCGCCCGGCCCGAGCGGATGCTCGCCGAGGAGGCGTACGAGCGCTGGCACGGCCGCGGCGCCCTCGGCTACCTCACGCTCGCGGCGATCGTCGAGGCCCAGCTCGCCTCCCCGCCGGCACGCGCGCGGCTCGTCGTCGCGCAGGAGTGCTTCCCGACCGGCGTGCTCGGCTACTGGGTGCGCCGGCTCGCCGAGGGCGGCCTCGTCGCCGCTCTCACCGCGACCTCGCCGGCGCGCCTGCCGCCGCCGGGCGGCGGGTCGCCCCTCACGGGCACGAACCCGCTCGCGCTGGGGATCCCGAGCTCCGCCGGCGACCCGGTCGTCGCCGACGTCTCCATGGGCAAGGTCACGCACGGCGACGTTCTCGCCGGCGACGCCGCCCCCGACGACCTCGTGCCCTTCGGCGGCGCGCAGGCGCACAAGGCCTTCGCGCTCGCCGTCGGCCTCGAGCTCCTCGTGGGCGCCCTCGCGGGGGAGGGGCACGGCGCCGTGCTCCTCGTCGCCCGCCCCGAGGCCGATCCCGTGCCGTCCTTCCGCAGGAGAGCCGCCGGCGTCCGCCTCCCGGGCGACCGCTAGCCGTACGTGATCCGACGGAGGTCGAGGTCGCGCAGGTCGCGGCGCTCGGCGGGGACGAGGACGCAGGCCACCTCGGGCCGCGCGAGGGCGCGCGCCACGGTCTCCTCGTCGGCGGCGCGCACGACGACCGGCCTCCCGGCCGCGTGCGCCTGGCGGAGCGCCGCCTCGTCGCCGATGTCGTCGAGGACGAGCGCCTCCTCGAGCGGGAGCTCGTCCTCCCCCTCGACGGCGATCTCGGGGACCTTCCGTCCCGTCGCCCCGAACCAGCGCTCGCGCACTAGACGGTGACCGTCTCCCCGGGCTCGGGCGCGATGACCTCGACGTCCGGCGCGAGCCGCCGCAGCTCGGCCGGGGTCCCGGCCAGGAGCTCGAACGTCCCGTAGTGGCAGGGGATGCACCGCTTCACGCCCAGGAGCTCGAGTGCGACCGCGGCCTCGCGCGGGTCCATCGTGTAGTGACCGCCGATGGGGAGGACGGCCACGTCCGGGCCGTAGATCCGTCCGATCAGCTGCATGTCGCCGAAGACGCACGTGTCGCCCGCGACGTAGAGCGTCGTCCCGTTCTCGACCTCGACGACGAAGCCGGCGGCCTCGCCGGCGTACGTCCCGTCCGGGCACGCGCTCGAGTGCTTGGCGTCGGTGAGCGTGAAGCGGACGCCCTCCCGCTCCACCGTCCCGCCCTTGTTGAAGGCCTGTGTCGAGTCGGACTCGAGCCCCTGGCCGGCGAGCCACCCGCGCAGCTCCACCTGGGCGACGACCGGACATCCGAAGCGCTTGGCGAGCTCGACCGTCTGGCCGACGTGGTCGTCGTGGCCATGCGTGAGCGCGATCACGTCGACGCGCTCCGGCTCGCGCTCGCCCTCGGGGCACTTCGGGTTCTCGAGCCACGGATCGAGGTAGATCCGCTTGCCGCCCGGGGTGTCGATCCGGAACGCCGCGTGGCCGAGCCAGGTGACCGCCGTGTCCGCCATGTGACCTCCTCTCCCTCGCCTGCGGCCAGCGTAACGGAGGACAACGGCGGCGGGAGGCGAACCGGGAGCCATGCAGTCGCGCAGCGGAGCGGGCGCCATGGCGGTGGAGGCCGCGGGCGCGCTCCTCATCGCGACGGCGCTCTCGGACGCGCTCGGCCTCGCGAGCGTCTCCTTCTACCTCCTCGTGCTCGGCGTCCCCGTCGCCGCCATCGCCGGCCTCGTCTGCTTCGGGCACGTGGTCGACACGGTGCAAGAAGGCGGGAGCGACGCGCTCGGCCGGCTCCAGAGCGGGCTCGCGACGCTGCTCGTCGTCGCGATCGTGGCCGGCGCCGCCGTGCGCGCGCCGACGATCGCCGAGGGAGTCGTGCCGCCCGCGGCGACAGCGGCGCTAGGGCTCGCGTTCGTCGTGCTCGTCGTCCAGGCGCTCGTCGCGCTCGTCCCCGTGCGCGGGCAGCGCGCGGAGCACGAAGGCTCGCACCGGTCGCTCCTTGCCCTTGACGGGCAGGTCGCCGAGGTCGTCGACGCGGGCTGCCGGGCCGAGGGCGGCGCGCGTCCGGCCGGAGACGACGACCTCGCCCGCCCGGGCCTGCGCCTCGAGCCGCGCGCCCGTGTTGACGACGTCGCCGGTGGGCGAGAACGTGCGCGCCCCGGGCGCCCGCACGAGCCCGACGTGCGCCTCGCCTGAGTCGATGCCGACCCGGAAGCGGGGCCACCCCGGCCGGGTGGAGGCGACCGTGCCGGCCGCGGCCTGGAGCTCGAGCCCGGCCCGCGCCGCGCTCGTCTCGTGCGCGTCGCCGCGGAAGACGGCGAAGACGGCGTCGCCGATCGTCTGCACCAGCTCGCCTCCGTGCCGCTCGATGACGGGAGCGATCTCGGCGAAGTACGCGTCGAGCATCGCGCGCACCGCGTCCGGCGGCGTCCGCTCGCTGAAGCTCGTGAAGCCCTGGAGATCGGCGAAGAGGACGGTCACGTCCTCCCGCCGGCCGAGCGTGCGCTCCTCGTAGAGGTCGGCGAAGATCTCGCCGCCCTCCCGCTTCCACTCGCGCCAGACGCTGCGCGCGACGAGGGCGAAGGCGACGAGCATGAGCAGGTGCCATTCCCACCACGTCGCGTGCCAGTTGCGGGAGATGGCGACCGCGAGCATCGCCTCCGCGAGGAGGACCCATGCGACTCCGGCCGCCAGCGCCACCGGCCTCCGCCGCGCGGCGTAGAGGCGGAGGAAGCGGTAGGCCGCGTAGCCGTAGAAGAGCGCGCCCGCGAGCCACAGGCCGAGGAGCGGGTCGCGCGCGGCCTCGGGCGTGATCTCCTCGTCGAGCGGCGGCAGCGTGCCGAGCGCGATCACGGCCCAGGCGAGGAGCGCGGCCGCGAGGACGCCGAAGAGGAGCGGACGGAGGCGGACGATCGCCTCGGCCTGCGGCGACCGGAACGGGAGCGCGGCGGCCGCCGCGAAGAGGCTCGCGACGAAGAGGCCGACGGACGAGGCGATCTGGAAGCCGGCGTTCTTGCCCGCGAGCAGCACGCCGGGCGTGGCGAGCGCGTGGAGCGCGAGGAACCCCGAGCTCGCGAGGAACGCGAGCGCGATCAGGAGCACCCGCGCGTCCCCGCGCCGGCCGGCCGCCTCGGCCATGAGGAAGCCGAGCCCGAAGCTCAGGAGCGCGGAGACGAGGACGAGCCAGAAGTGTCCGGGCTGGTGCTCCCAGACGACGTCGAGATCGCGGGCGCCGAGGAGGAGGAAGAGCCCGACGAGCGGGCCGACGAGCGCCGCCACCCACAGGGCCGGCCGGGTCACAGCGCCGCGCGGAGCTCGCGCTCGTACTCGGGCCCGCGGAAGTCGTTCAGGTGCTGCGGCGGCAGGAGGTGCTCGCGGAAGTCGCCGCCCGAGGCGACGTAGACGGCCGGGTAGACGGTCCCGCCCGCGTCCATCTCGACCGCGACCGCCGTCGACAGGCCGCCGGGGTCGTCGAGCCAGGCCGCGAGCGGGACGATCCCGGTCTCCCCGTCCGCGGAGACCGCGCGGGCGAGGTAGGACTTCTGCGTCCAGAGCTCGGGCGCGCTCGTCGCTTCCTCGAGCAGGAAGGGAACGAGCCGGTCGGAGGGGACCCGCTCGCGCCGCGTCTGCATCCCCAGGTGGGTGGCGGCGAGGTGCCCGGCCATCACCCTGGCGTTGTAGCGGAAGCCGTGCACGGCCGCCGAGGCCGCACCGACCCCGTGCTTGCGGAGGCCGGGCGCCCCCTGGGTGGCGTTGCCCGCGAAGTAGATGCCCGACCCGGGCGCGCTCTCCCAGAAGGGCGTGAGCGCGGGGATCCGGCCCTGGGCGACCGTGCGGACGCCGAGCGCGGGCAGGTCGCCGAGGGGCGTCGAGAAGCCGGTGGCGGCGATGACGTCGTCCACCGCGAGGTCGACGGCCCCGGACCGGGTCGTCCCCTGCCCGACGACCCGCCAGCCCTCGCCCGTGCGCTCGATCCGCTCCACCGCGAGGTCGAGCGCGAACGTCCCGCCGCCCAGGGCGTGGTCCTCGTACGGCTGGAGGTAGCGGACGCGGACGGTCGCGAGCGCGATCACGGACGTCTGCACGGGCCGCGGCGAGCCGAGGATCACCTGCCTCGCCCACGGGAGCAGCCCGTCCGCGATCTCGAAGCCGGAGTTCCGCTTCCCGACGACGAACACGCGCCGGCCGCGGTAGTCGGGCGGGCTTCGCGTCTCGACGTAGTGGGGGACCTCCTCGATGCCCGGGATGGGCGACTTCCAGGGCGTCGTCACGCCGAGGGCGAAGACGGCGGCCCGGCAGCGATACTCGCCGTCCGAGGTCGTGAGCACGAGCCGGCCGTCGTCGGCCCGCGCGGTTCCCTCCCAGCGGCACCCGTAGCGCACGGAGACGCCGGCGCGCGCGGCGAAGGCGGCCATCCCCCGCTCCATCTCGTCCCGCGAGGGGACCATGAACGACCGGTCCATGAGCTGGGGCACGAGCGCGCTGCACCCGGGCTCCTCGGCGAGCAGGCTGTTGTGGTCGAACCACTCGTAGGCGCGCGTGCCCTTCTCGGCCGGCGCGTCGGGCTTCGACCACGAGAGCAGCCGCTCGAAGATGGGGTAGAGGCGGAACATGCCGCCGGGCGCCTCGTCGGCGGAGACGACCGCGTGCTCGACCCCGAGGCGGGAGAGGCAGTAGCTCGCCTGCAGGCCGCCGGGGCCGCTCCCGACGACGACGACCGGGTAGTCCCCGGGCGGGAACGGGCGCTCGTCGCCTCCGGGCGCCACTACTCGAGCAGGTCCCGGAGCCTGCGCGTGACGGTCTGCAGCATCCGGAACGTCACGTGCGGGTACTGCAGGAGGAAGCCCTCGAGTTGGGGGCCCGGGATCTCGAGGCAGTGGAGCTCTGTCCGCGCGACCACGTCCGCCGTCGGCTTGCAGACGAGGAGCGTCGAGACCTCGCCGAAGAAGTCGCCCCGGCGCAGCCGCCGCGGCTCGCGCTCGTCCGGGATCTCGACCGCCGCCTCGCCGTCGAGGATGACGAAGAGGCCGCCGCCCGAGAGGCCGCGCCGGAGGACGCGCTCCCCCGCGGCGAAGCTGCGCTCCCACTCCGGATCGGCGATGGCCTCGAGGTCCGGGTCGCCCAGGTCCGCGAAGAGCGCCAGACCGCTGAGGCTGCGGACGAGCTCGTCGCGTTCCGTCATCGCCACGACGTTACAGCTCCAGGTCCCGCGCCGCGAAGTGGACGGCCTCGGAGAAGGTCGGAAACGGCTGGATCGTGTCCCGGATCACGTCGACCGGCACCTCGGCGCGGACGGCGAGGGTCAGCTGGCCGATCCACTCGCCCGCCTCGGGGCCGACGGCGGTCGCGCCGACGAGGACGCCGCGCTCCGGGTCGGCGTAGAGCTTGAGGAGCCCGGGCTTCTTGGGGCGCTGGAACGTCGACGACCGGGAGACCGACTCGAGCGGCCACGAGGCCGTGATCGCCCCCCGGCCGGAGGTGTCGCCCACGGACGCCACCTGGGGGTCGGTGAAGATCGCGGCGGGGATCGCCCGGTAGTCGGCGCGGGCGTCGCCGCCCGCGACGTTCGCCGCCGCCACGCGGCCCTGGTACTTGCCCACGTGCGTGAAGAGCGCGACGCCGGTCACGTCCCCCGCGGCCCAGACGCGGTCTCCCGCGGAGAGCCGGTCGTCGACGACGATGCCCGCTCGCTCGACCGTGAGACCGAGGCGCTCGAGGCCGAAGCCCTCGACGTTCGGCTTCCTCCCCGTCGCGACGAGCAGCCGCTCGGACTCCACCGGCTCCTCGCCTTCGAGCTCCAGGCGGAAGCCCCCGGCGTCGGCCTCGACCCGGGACGCCTTCGCCCCCAGGCGGAGCTCGATCCCCTCCTCCGTGAACGCCTGCTCGAGGATGGCGGCCGCCTCGGGGTCGTTGCGCGGGAGGAGGTGGTCGCCGCTCTGGACGAGCGTCACGCGCGAGCCGAGCCGCGCGTAGCACTGCGCCAGCTCGCAGCCGACGGCCCCGCCGCCGACGACCGCGAGGCTGCGCGGGACGGCGGTCGCGCTCGTGCCCTCGCGACTCGTCCAGTGCGGAAGCTCCTGCAGTCCCGCCACCGGCGGCGCGACGGGGAGCGAGCCCGTCGCGACCACGAGGTGGTCGTAGGGAAGCTCCCGGGCGCCCACCCGCACGAGCCCCGGCTCGGCGACGACGCCGTTGCCGCGGACGACCTCGGCTCCCTGCCTCTCCACCCACCTCACCTGGCTCGAGTCGTCCTTCTCCGCCACCTCGTCGCGCCAGCCGAAGACCCGGGCCGCGTCGACGTCCCGGACGGCCTCCGCGGCGCCCGGGGCGAGGAGGGCGCGGTGGACGACCTCGAGCGGGCGCAGCATCGTCTTCGAGGGGATGCAGGCCCAGTAGGAGCACTCGCCGCCGACGAGCTCCTGCTCGACGACCGTGACCTGTGCTTCCGGGTCGAGACGGCGCAGCGTCGCGAGGAAGGCCTCCCCGCTCGCCCCGGCGCCCAGCACGACGATGCGACTTGCCACTAGCGCTCCACTCAGCCGACGGGGAAGGGAAGGAAGGCGACGGCGTCGCGGGCGACGTCGATGAGCGGATCGGCGGCGAGGAGGCTGCCGACGGCGACGACGACGGACGCGGCGACCGCCGCGACGAGCAGGCGGTCGGGCGGCGGCGAGCCGCCGGCGGGGGCGACGGCGAGCTCGCGCGGCTGCATGAACATCGCGCGGATGACGCCGACGTAGTAGTAGATCGAGACGGCCGTCGCGACGACGCCGACGACCGCGAGCCAGGTCCAGCCCCGGTCGATGACGGCGGCGAACGCGTAGAGCTTGCCCAGGAAGATGCCGGCGGGGGGGAGGCCGATGAAGCCGAACATGAAGAGCGCCATCGAGCCGCCGAGGAACGGACGCTCCCAGCCGAAGCCCGCGAGGGTCCCCAGCGTGACCGGCGCGGCCATCTCCCGCTCCCGGACGGCGACGACGGCGAACGCGCCGACGCTCATCGCCGCGTACGCGACGAGGTAGTAGAGGAGCGCGCGGCCGCCGAGGGCGTTCCCGGCGGCGACCGGCATGAGGAGGAAGCCCGCGTGCGAGACGCTCGAGTAGGCGAGCATGCGCTTGACGCTCGTCTGCACGAGCGCGGCGAGGTTGCCCCAGGCGAGCGAGAAGCAGACGATGACGGCGAGCGCCACCGTCCAGAGCTCCTCCTCGCCCGGAAACGCCGTCACGAGCACCCTGAGCGTGACGACGAGCGCCGCCACCTTCGTCGCCGCGGCCATGAAGCCCGTGACCGGCGTCGGGGCGCCCTCGTAGACGTCCGGCGTCCACATGTGGAAGGGGGCGGCCGAGGCCTTGAAGCCGAGCCCGACGAGGATCATGGCGAGGCCCGTGACGACGAAGAGCCGCTCGCCTCCCTCGCTCCCCGCCGCGATCTGCTCGAACCCGATCGCCCCGCTCGCGCCGTAGACGAGCGCGCTCCCGAAGAGGAGGATCGCCGAGCCGAAGGAGCCGACGATCAGGTACTTGAGCCCGGCCTCGAGCCCGGGCAGCCGCTCGACGGCGATCGCCGTCAGCACGTAGAGGCAGATGGAGAACCACTCGAGGCCGAGGAAGAGCGTCATGAGGTTGTTCGCCGCAACGAAGAAGGCCATGCCCCCTGCGGCTGCGAGGAGGAGCGCCCAGTACTCGCCGGCGCGGTCCGCCCGGCCCGGCTCCCGGTAGGAGACCCCGACGGTGAGGAGCCCGGCGCCCATGACGAGGATCTGCGCCAGCTCGGCGAGCCGGTCGCGGCGGATCGCCTCCGAGACGATGTCGCGGCCGGTCTCGTCGGCGACGAAGAGCGCGATCGCCGCGGCCCCGGCGGCGGCGAAGCAGACGGCCGCCACCGCCGCGCCGAACGCCCGCCGCGCCTCGAGCGGGAGGAAGAGGCTCACGAGGAGGACGACGCTCGCGCCGCCGAGCGTGATCAGGACCGGCGAGAGCGCCGCCCAGTCGATCGTCGGGGCGGTGAACTCCACTAGAAGAGCGCTCCGGAGAGGCGGTCGGTGATGGCGGCCGGCCAGAAGGAGAGCGCGAGCAGGACGACGAGGAGCGGCGCGATGACGCCGATCTCGGCCGGGCGCAGGTCGAGCGCCTCGGCGGGCACGGCGCTGCCGACCCCCTCGTGCAGGACCGCCGAGACGAGCCGGAGCATGTACATGGCCGCGAGGACGATCGCGGCCGCCCCGACGACCGCCCAGCCCCAGCCGACGGCGAAGACGCCGTTCAAGACGAGGAACTCGGCCGCGAACGCGCCCGAGCCGGGGACGGCGAGCGCGATGACTCCGGTCGCGACGAGGAGCGTCGCCAGGGCCGGGCGTCCGCGCGCCATGCCGCCGAGGAGGGCGAGTTGCCCGGTGCTCGTCCGCCGCTCGATCGCTCCCGCGAGCAGGAAGAGGGCCGCGGAGATGAGGCCGTGGTTCACGGCCTGGAGGAGCGCGCCCGTGGAGCCGGAGGCGTTGGCGGCGAAGATCCCGATCACGATCAGGTTCATCTGGGCGAGGCTCGAGTACGCGACGACGCCGCGCACGTCGGGGGCGCGGAACGCGAGGAGCGACCCGTAGACGAGCCCGATGGAGGCGAGGACGAGCACGGGGACGCGCCAGTCCTCGGCGGGGCCGGGGTAGAAGGGGACGGCGATCGCCAGGAAGCCGTAGGCGGCCGTCTTCGAGATCACCCCCGAGAGGACGCCGGCGACCTCGGGCGGCGACTCGCGGTAGGCGTCCGGCAGCCAGCCGTGGAAGGGCCAGAGCGGCGCCTTGACCGCGAAGGCGGCCGCGAAGCCGAGGAAGATCCAGGTGCTCGACCCGTCGCCGACCGCGGTCGTCATGTCGAAGGTGCCCGCCTCGAGGCCGGCCGCGATGATCGCGACGAGCATGAGGAGCGAGCCCGCCATCGTGTAGACGACGAACTTCACCGTCGCGCCGAGCCGCCCCGGCCCGCCCCAGACGCCGATGAGGACGTAGAGCGGGATCAGCATCGCTTCCCAGAAGAGGTAGAAGAGGATGAGATCCTGAGCCGTGAAGACGCCGATCGTGGCGCCCTCGAGGAAGAGGAGCAGGCTCAGGTAGACGCCCGCCCGCTCCCGGCCGACCCAGAAGCCGTAGCCGACGGCGGCGGCCGTCACGACCGCGGTCAGCCCGACGAGCCAGAGCGAGTAGTCGTGGAGCCCGACCCGGTAGGCGACGTCGAGGTCGGCGAACCAGACGCGGTCGGCGCCGCCCTGCGGCCCGGCCGCGTCGAAGTCGAAGTTGAGCGCCGTCCCGATCCAGTACGCGAGCTCGGCGAGCGCGACGAGGAGCGCGAAGCCCCCGGCCGCCCGGGCCGACAGCCGGGGCGCGAACCAGAGCGCGACGGCGCCGGCGATCGGGAGCAGGATGAGGATCGTCGTCTCCATCCCGCTCAGGCCACCAGGAGGAAGACGACGGCGAGGACGGCGAGGCCCATCGCGAGCGCGAGGACGTAGCCGCGGACGCGGCCCGTCTGGGTCGCGGCGACGCGGTCGGAGACGTCGCGGACGCCGGTGGCGAGGCCGCCGAGCGAGCGGAGGACGAGCGGCTCCTCGACGAGGCGGCCGAGCCGGACGGCGAGTGCCGCGGCGGGCCGGTAGAAGACGGCGTCGTAGGCCTCGTCGAAGTAGAGCTTCTGCTCGAGCGTCCGGGCCGCCCACGGGAAGCGTCTCCGGATCGCCGCCGGCCGGTCGCCGGGCCGGCGGTAGAGCGCCCACGCGACGGCGATGCCGGCGAGCGCCGCGAGGAGCGAGGCGAGGACGGACGCGGCGGCCGTGAGGCCGCCCGCCTCCTCGATCGACTCGACGGTCGGCTCGATCCAGGTGTCGACCGCGTGCCAGACGCCCGGGATCTGGAGGAGGCCGCCGACGACCGCGAGGACGGCGAGGACGGCGACGGGCCACATCATCGCGCGTGGGCCCTCGAACCGCTCCCGGTGGAGGTGCTCGCGCGCGAACGCCGACACCTCCCCGAAGAAGACGACGAAGAGGAGGCGGAACGTGTAGAGCGCCGTCAGGAACGCCCCGGCGACGCCCGCTGCCCAGAGGATCCAGCCGAGCGTTCCCGCCTCGGCGGCGCTCGCGAGGATGGCGTCCTTCGAGAAGAAGCCGGCGAAGGGTGGGATCGCGGCGAGCGCGAGCGCGCCGACGAGGAAGGCGCGGAACGTCCAGGGGAGCTCGCGTGCGAGACCGCCCATCCGCCGGATGTCCTGCTCGTCCGCGAGCGCGTGGATGACGACGCCTGCGGCCATGAAGAGGAGCGCCTTGAAGAAGGCGTGCGTCAGCAGGTGGAAGAGCCCCGCGCCGTAGGCCCCGAGGCCCACCCCGACGAACATGTAGCCGATCTGGCTCATCGTCGAGTAGGCGATCACGCGCTTGATGTCCGTCTGGACGAGGGCGACGAGGCCCGCCACGAGAAGGGTCACCGCGCCGAGGACGGCGGCGAGGTCCTGCACGTCCACGGCGAGCTCGAAGAGCGGGCTCGTGCGCGCGATCAGGTAGACGCCCGCCGTCACCATCGTCGCCGCGTGGATGAGCGCGCTGACCGGCGTCGGCCCCTCCATCGCGTCCGGGAGCCACGTGTGGAGGGGCACCTGCGCCGACTTGGCGAGGGCGCCGCCGAGCAGGCCGAGCGCGACGAGGACGGCCGCGGCGCTCCCCTCCCCGAGCGCGGCGGGCGCGCGCGAGAAGACGGTGTCGAAGTCGAGGCCCCCGACGCGCTGGACGAGGAGGAAGAGGGCGAGCACGAAGGTCGCGTCGCCGACCGCGTTCATGACGAAGGCCTTCTTACCGGCGGCGACCGCCGTGCGCCGGACGTGCCAGAAGTTGATGAGGAGGTAGGAGGAGAGGCCGACGAGCCCCCACCCGGCCAGGAGCAGGAGCAGGTTGCCGGACTGGACGAGCAGGAGCATGGAGAAGACGAAGAGCGCCTTGTAGGCGTGGTAGCGCCGCTCCTCCTCGTCGCCCCGCATGTAGCCGACGGCGTAGGAGAGGATGAGGAAGCCCACGCCGGAGACGACGAGCATCATGAACACCGAGAGCGGGTCGACGAGGATCTCGGCCGCGAACTCGAGGTCGCCCGCCGAGAGCCACGTCCAGAGCGTCGAGAGCTCCGAGCGGTCCTCCGGCTCGCGGCCCAGGAGCTCGAGGAAGATCGCGACCGAGCAGAGGAAGGAGACGCCGGTCGAGCCGGCCGCGAGGAGGCCGGCGGCGAAACGGCTGATGCGGTCGCCGGCGAGGGCGATCGCGACGACCGCCGCCGCAGGGGAGAAGAGCGCGATCCAGGCGAGGGCGGCCACGGCTCAGCCCCGCAGCGAGGTCAGGCGGTCGACGTCGAGGTCCCCGCGCAGGCGCGAGACGGCGACGATGAGGCCGAGGCCGAGAACCGCCTCGGCGGCGGCGACGACCATGACGGTGAGCGCGAAGATCTGCCCGTCGCCGTCGCCGAGCTGACGCGCGAAGGCGATGAGCGCGAGGTTGCCCGCGTTGAGCATGATCTCGAGCGCGAGCAGGATGATGAGGGGGCTGCGGCGGAGGAGGACCCCGAGCGCGCCGGTCGCGAAGAGGACGACCGAGAGGATGAGGTAGGCCGCGATCCCGGGGCCGAGCATCAGGCGCCGCCCCGGTTTTGCCGCTCGCCCTCCGGCAGCGCGCCGCCGAGGATGACCCCGCCGACGGCGGCGACGAGGAGCACGATCGAGGTCACCTCGAAGGCGAGGAGGTGGTCGGCGAGGAAGAGCCGCCCGATCTCTGCGGGCGAGCCGAAGGAGCCGCCGACGTCGGCCGTGTCGCTCAGGCGCTCGCCTGCCTTGAGGGCGATGACGACGACGACCTCGACCGCGATCGCCCCGGCGGCCACGACCGCCGCGAACGACTGGAGCGACGGCCCGCCCGCCCACGGCGTGTCCGCTTGGCCGCCGAGGTAGGCGATGACGAAGAGGAACATGACGACGACCGCGCCCGCGTACACGAGCACCTGCGCCGCCGCCACGAACTCCGCCTCGAGCAGGAGGTAGAGGACCGCGAGCGAGGCGAGGTTCCCGATCAGCGCGAGCGCGCTGTAGAACGGGTTCGCGAAGAGGACGACTGCCAGCCCCGAGGAGAGGAGCGCGAGGGCCGCGAGGACCCAGACGATCCAGACGAGGATGTCGCCGGCGTCCAGGGCTCAGCTCTCCGACTTCCAGACGGGGACGGGCGTGTCGTAGGCCTCGCGGTCGGCGACGGGCATCCGCTTCACCGGCGCCGCGAGGAGCATGTCCTTCGTGTAGATGAGGTCGTCGCGCGAGTACTCCGAGAGCTCGTACTCGGCCTCGAGGGTGATCGCGTCGAACGGGCAGGCGAGCTCGCAGTAGCCGCAGAAGATGCAGCGCGAGAGGTTGATCTCGTAGATCCGGGCGTAGCGCTCGCCGGGCGAGACCCGGTTCTCGGGCGTGTTCTCGGCCGCGACGACCCGGATGCAGTCGGCCGGGCAGGCGGCGGCGCAGAGCGAGCAGCCGACGCACTTCTCGAGGCCGTTCTCGTGCCGCCAGAGCCGGTGCCGGCCGCGGAAGCGCGGGTACACCGGCCGCTTGTAGTCCGGGTACTGCTGTGTGATCGGCTTGCGGAACATCTGCCGGAACGTGACGGCGAAGCCCTTGAGGGAGTCGAACGGCTGGGGGCTCATGCGGCGAGGGTCACGCGTAGGCGACGACGACGGCGGTGACGACGGCATTGAGCGTGGCGACCGGGAGCAGGACCTTCCAGCCCACCTGCATGAGCTGGTCGTAGCGCAGGCGGGGGAGCGTCGCGCGGAGCCACATGAAGAGGAACACGACGGCGAGCAGCTTGACGAAGAACCAGAGCGGTCCGGGCAGCACCGGCCCGCTCCAGCCTCCGAGGAAGAGCGTGACGGCGAGGCCGGAGAGCGTGATCACGTTGATGTACTCGGCCATCGCGAAGAGCGCGTAGCGCATGCCGCTGTACTCCGTCTGGTAGCCCGCGACGAGCTCCGTCTCGGCCTCCGGGAGGTCGAAGGGCGGGCGGTTCGTCTCGGCGACCCCCGCGACGAAGAAGACGAGCAGCCCGACGACCTGCGGAGCCGCGTACCAGACGGTGTCCCGCTGGCGCTCGACGATCTCGACGAGCGAGAGGCTCTCGGCCATGATCACGACCCCCAGCACCGAGAGCGCGAGCGAGACCTCGTAGGAGACGAGCTGGGCGGCGGTGCGCATGGAGCCTAGGAGCGAGTACTTCGAGGTGCTCGCCCACCCGCCGACGAGGAAGGCGTAGATGCCGACGGCGCCGAGGGAGAAGAGGAGGAGGATGCCGATCGAGACGTCCACGACGCTGCCGCTGACGTCGTAGCCGCCGACCTCCCAGCCGGGGCCGAAGGGGATGACGGAGAAGGCGGCGAGGGCTGTGAAGGCGGCGACGACGGGAGAGGCGAAGTAGAGGAGCGGAATGGCGCTCGTCGGCGAGAAGCTCTCCTTGCGGATGAACTTCACGAGGTCGGCCAGGGGCTGGAGGAGCCCGAACGGCCCGGCGCGGTTGGGCCCGTAGCGCAGCTGCATCCGGCCGAGCACCTTGCGCTCGAGCCAGGTGGCCCACGCGAACCCGAGCAGGACGAGGTTCACGACGACGAAGGCCTTCGCGACCTGGATCCACCAGGGCTCGTTCAGCGCCTCAGGCATCGACGCGCTCCACCTGAACGCGGTTCTCGAAGCCCTCCGCGTGCTCGGCCGCGATGCGGACGACGCCCGTGCGCAGCCGACGGCTGAGCCGCGCCCGCAGCTCGCGGCGGCTCCCGTTCGCCGTCACCCGGACGGTCTCGCCCGCGGCGATGCCGCGCGTCAAGGCGTCGTCCCGGGCGAGCTCGACCTCGCCGGCGGGGCGCTGGAACTGCAGCTGCTCGACCCGCTCCACGGCCTGGCCGCTGAAGAGGGCGCGGACACGGACGAGCTCGAGCCCCGGCCCTGCCGGTCGGCCCGTCGGCGGCTGCGGGTCCGGCAGCGACCAGGCGAACTCGTCGCCCGGCGGCAGCTCGGCGTGCTCGGCCGCTGTCGGCGCGGCCCAGGGAGCGATCTCGACCCCCAGGCGCTCGCCCAGGCCGGCGAGCAGCTCGAGCTCGTCGGGGCCGGCCGGGACGACGGCGCGGCGCAGGCGCTGCGGGCGGCCCTCGAGGTTCACGAACGTCCCCTCGCGCTCGAGGTAGCTCGTGCCGGGCAGGACGACGTGGGCCCAGGCCGTGAGGTCGCTCTGGAACATCGCCGTCACGAGGACGAAGCGCGCGCGCCCGGCGAGCTCGCGCACGCGCGGGTCGTAGGCGGCCTCGTCGCCGGAGACGACGAGCGCCCCGATCTCCCCCTCCGCGGGCACCTCCTGGCTCTCGCCTCCGAGCGCGTGCCAGGCGCCGGCCACGCCGCGGCCGTTCGGCGTGCGGGGAACGACGTAGACCGCGACCTCCGCGCCGCCCGTCTCGTGCAGCTCGTTCGCGAGCGAGCCGACGTGGCGGCCGCCTGTGGGATCGTCGTCCGACCAGACGAGGGCGATGCGCTTCGCCGCCCGCAGGCGCTCGGAGGTGGCGCGAAGCTCGGCGGGCACGTCGCCGCCCTCGCGGAGGGCGGCGGCGACCTGCGGCGCCGCCCCCGGGCCGACGGGGACGCTCCCGTCCGGGCCGACCGTGATGACCTCGGCCCCCTCCCGGCGGGCCGAGCGGAGCCAGAGGTCGACGATCGGCGCGCGCTCGACGACCGGCTGGTCGCCGAGGACGAGGCAGACGTCGGCGGCCCGGATCGCGGCCAGGGGCGAGCGGAAGGCGGCGAGGGCGGGATCCCAGTCGTCGGGGAGGAGGACGGCGCCTCCGCCGAGCCCCTCGCGGACGATGCGGCCGAGCGCGGTCGCCTGCTCCACGGTCTCCCCGCCCGAGAGGGCGAGGACGACCGGGCCGCCGGCCGCCCGGAGCCCGTCGACGGCCGCGTCGAGCGCCGCCTCCGGCGCAACCTCCTCGAAGCCGCGCCGGCGCACGCGGACGAGCGGCTCGCGGATCCGGTCCGGGGCGCGCAGGTGGTCGTAGGCGAAGCGGCCCTTGTCGCAGAGCCAGCCCTCGTGCACCTCCGGGTGGTTGCGGGAGAGGATGCGCGCCACCCTGCCCTCGCGGGTCGTCGCCCACGTGTTGCAGCCGACGGGGCAGAGCCCGCAGACCGTGGGCACGTTCTGCACCTCCCAGGGGCGGGCGCGAAAGCGGTACGTCGTCGAGGTGAGCGCGCCGACCGGGCAGAGCTCGAGGACGTTGCCCGAGAAGTGGGCCCGGTACGGCTCGTCCGCGAACGTCGCGATGACCGACTGGGCGCCCCGGTTGACCGCGACGAGCTGGCCGTCCTCGGCGACGTTCTCCGAGAAGCGCGTGCAGCGGTAGCAGAGGATGCAGCGCTCGCGGTCGAGCGCGATCAGGGGCGAGATCGGGATCGGCTTGTCGAACGTGCGCTTCGGGAACTGCATGCGGGTCGTCCCCGGCCCGAAGCGGAAGGTCAGGTCCTGGAGCGGGCACTCGCCGCCCTTGTCGCAGTCGGGGCAGTCGAGCGGGTGGTTCAGGAGGATGAACTCGAGGATCGCGTCCTGGCCCTCGGCCGCCTTCTCGCTCGTGCGCGCCGTCATGAGGGCGAGGCCGTCCTGGGCGGTCAGCGTGCAGGCCGCCTGGAGCTTCGGCATGCCCTCGACCTCGCAGAGGCACATGCGGCAGGCCCCGATCGGCGGGCCGAGGCGCGGCTCGTAGCAGAAGACGGGGATCTCGATCCCGGCGGCCAGGGCCGTCTCGACCATCCCCTGGCCCTTCGGCACCTGCAGCTCGCGCCCGTCGACGGTGACGGTCACGAGCTCGGGCGCGCTCATCGGCCCACTCCCGTCACGGTCCGCGCGCCACGGGCGCGAACTTCGGCTGTACGCTCGGAAGCGGGTGGTGGGCCGGGGTGCCCCACGGAGACAGGCAGGCGCAGGCGTCTCATGCGTGGATCGGCACCTCGATCTGGCCGCGCATGTGCGCGTGGTGCTGGTCGACGGGCGCGACGACGCCGGCGAGCGAGGACTCGCCGCCGAACGGACAGCCGCCCTCGTCGATGTGGCGCTGGTACTCGTCGCGGAACCGCGCCACGTAGCTCGCCACGGGCATCGCCGCCGCGTCGCCGAGCGGACAGAGGCAGTTGCCGAGGATGCGGTCGCAGACGTTCAGGAGCACGTCGAGCTCGCCCTGTGTCGCCTCGCCCTCCTCGATCTTGCGCAGGAGCTGCACCATCCAGCGCGTCCCCTCCCGGCAGGGCGTGCACTTGCCGCAGGACTCGTGCATGTAGAACTGCGCCACCCGCAGCCCGAGCTGCACCATGCAGCAGCGGTCGTCGATGACGATGACCGCCCCGGAGCCGAGCATCGTCCCCGCCTCCGCCATGGCGTCGAAGTCGAGCGGCGTGTCGACGTCGGCCGCGCTCAGCACGGGGACGGAGGAGCCGCCCGGGATCACGGCCTTGAGCTCGCGCCCGTCCGGGATGCCGCCGCCGATGTCGTAGATGAGCTCGCGGAGCGTCGTTCCGAGCTCGAGCTCGTAGTTCCCGCCGCGGGCGACGTTCCCCGAGAGGGAGAAGACGCGCGTGCCGGTCGAGTTCTCGACCCCGATCGCGGCATAGGCCTTCCCGCCCAGCTCGACGATCTTGGGGACGGTGGCGAGCGTCTCGACGTTGTTGATGAGGGTCGGCGAGGCGTAGAGGCCGGAGATGGCGGGGAAGGGAGGCTTCGTGCGCGGCTGCCCGCGGCTTCCCTCGAGCGACTCGAGGAGCGCGGTCTCCTCCCCGCAGATGTACGCGCCCGCGCCGCGGTGGACGACGACGGTGAGGTCCCAGCCCGAGCCGGCGACGTCGGGGCCGACGAAGCCGGCGGCGCGCGCCTGCTCGAGCGCGGCGGCGACGACCTCGAACTCGGTCAGGTACTCGCCGCGCAGGTAGATGAACGCCTGGGCGGCGCCGATCGTGTACGCGGCGATGGCGACGCCCTCGAGGAAGAGGTGCGGCACGCGCAGCATGATCTCCCGGTCCTTGAACGTGCCCGGCTCCGACTCGTCGGCGTTGACGACGAGGTAGATCGGGTTCGGCGTGTCGCCCGGCTTCGGCAGGAAGCTCGCCTTCCGTCCCATCGGGAACCCGGCGCCTCCGCGGCCGCGCACGTTCGCCGTCAGCAGCTCCTCGAGCACGGCCTCCCGCTCCATGCCGAGGGCCTTCTTGAGCGACGCGTAGCCGCCGACGGCCTGGTACTCCTCGAGCTCGGTCAGGTCGCGCGTGTCCGCGTGCTGGAAGAGGAGCGCTCTAGGCGCCATCCCGAAGCCCCCTGACGATGCCCGGGACGTCCTCGGGCCGCACCGGCTCGCGGTAGCGGTGGTCGACGGCGACGACCGTCCCCCAGCCGCAGCCGCCGTAGCACTCGACCGTGCGCAGCGTGACCTCGCCGTCCTCCGTCGTCTCGCCCGCGCGGAGGCCCAGCTCGCGCTCGAAGGCCTCGAGCACCTGCTGTGCACCCACGAGCGCGCAGGAGACGTTCGTGCACACCTCGACCATGTGCCGCCCGACGGGCGCCAGGTGGAACATGTCGTAGAAGCTCGCGACGGCGTGGCAGTAGGCGGGGGTGACCTCGAGGGCCTCGGCGACCTCGCGGAAGGCCTCGGGCGGGAGCCAGCCGCCGTGCTCGGCCTGCGCGAGCCGCAGCGCCGGGAGGATCGCCGAGCGGCTGTCGGGATACTGGGCCGCGACCGCGCGGATGCGGTCGTAGAGGGTCTCCGGGACGGTGCTCACCGGTCGACCTCGCCCATGACGGTGTCGAGCGAGCCCACGATCGCGATCAGGTCGGCGACGAGCGCGTCCCGCATGAGGGTCGCCGTCGCCTCGAGCGCGACGAAGGAGGGGGCGCGGAACTTCACGCGCCACGGCCGGGAGCCGCCGTCGGAGACGAGGTAGCAGCCGAGCTCGCCGCGCGGCGACTCGATCGGGACGTAGACCTCCCCCTCGGGGACGCGGTAGCCCTCGGTGACGAGCTTGAAGTGGTGGATGAGGCTCTCCATCGAGGTGTGGAGCTCGTGCCGCGGCGGCAGGACGATCTTGCGGTCGTCGACGATCCAGGGGCCCTCCGGCATCCCCTCGAGCGCCTGCTGCACGATCCGGGTCGACTGCCGCATCTCGTCCATGTGCACCCGGTAGCGGTCGTAGACGTCGCCGTTCGGATACACGGGCACGTCGAAGTCGACCTCGTCGTACGGGAGGTAGGGCTGCTGCCTGCGCAGGTCCCAGTCGACGCCGGAGGCGCGCAGCACCGGACCCGACTGGCCGAGCGCGATCGCGTCGGCCGCCGAGAGCAGCCCGACGCCGCGCGTCCGCTCGAGCCAGATCGCCTGCCCGGTGAGGAGCGCCTCGTACTCGTCGACGCGCTTCTGCATCGTGTCCGCGAAGGCGCGGCACTCGTCGTCGAAGCCGGTGGGGACGTCCTCGGCGAGCCCGCCGGCCTGGAAGTAGCGGGTGTGCATGCGCACGCCGGTGACGAGCTCGAAGAGGTCGAGGATGGCGTCCCGCTCGCGGAAGCAGTACCAGAACATCGACATCGCCCCCAGCTCGAGGGCGGAGGTCCCGAGCCAGACGAGGTGCGAGTGGATCCGGTTGAGCTCGCAGAGGAGCATCCGCATCCACTGCGCCTTCGGCGGGGGCTCGATCCCGAGGAGCTTCTCGATCGCGAGGACGAAGACGAGCTCGTTGTTCTGGAAGGAGACGTAGTCGATGCGCTCCGGGTAGGTGATCGCCTTCCACCAGGTCTTGTGCTCCATGTTCTTCTCGAAGCCGGTGTGGAGGTAGCCGATGACGGCCTGCAGGCCGACGACCGTCTCCCCGTTCAGCTCGACGACGAGGCGCAGGACCCCGTGCGTGGAGGGGTGGTTGGGCCCGAAGTTGACCTCGAGGATGTCGCCCGTCTCCCGGAGCGCCGGGTCGACCTGGAGGACGGTCGGGATCGGCGCGGGAACGCGGGTGCCCTCGTAGATCGCGCTCTTCGGCTCGGCGACGGCCACGTCGGTTTCTACTCGGCGTCCGAGAACCGCACCGGCTCGCCGCCGAGCGGGTAGTCCTTCCGCAAAGGATGTCCCTCCCAGTCGTCCTCCATGAGGATGCGCCGGAGGTTCGGGTGGCCCTCGACGGGGATGCCCATCATGTCCCACGCCTCGCGCTCGTGCCAGTCCGCGGTCGGCCAGGCGGAGACGACGCTCGGGACGGGGTCGCCGTCCTCGCACCAGACCTGGAGGCGCAGGCGCGGCGCCGTGTCGGCCCCGGACTCGAGTCGGAGCAGGTGGTAGGAGACCGAGAAGCGCCTGGGCCTGGGCTCGGGCTGCGACTGCAGCCCCCACGATCCCGGCGTGTTGATGTCACGGCCGCGCGGGTCGGCCCAGTAGCCCGCCACGCGGGGCCGGTCCCAGCCGAGGTAGTCGGTGGGCGTGACGTCGGCGAGGAAGTTGAACCCCGCCTCGTCGCGCAGGTGGAGGGCCGCCTCGAGCAGGCGCTCTCGCTCGACGACGACGGTCGTCTCGCCGTACGCCTCCCGCTCCTCGACGTAGCCGGGGACGGCCTCCCAGCTCACTGGGCGACCCCGCGGACTTCGTAGGCGGGCGGGACGCCGGCGTGGATGCGCTCCTGCAGCCGGACGATGCCCTCGAGCAGCGCCTCCGGCCGCGGCGGGCACCCGGGCACGTGGATGTCCACGGGGACGATTTTGTCGACGCCCTGGAGCACGGCGTAGTTGTTGAACATCCCGCCCGAGCTGGCGCAGGCGCCCATCGCGATGACCCACTTGGGCGCGAGCATCTGGTCGTAGATCTGCCGCAGCGGCTCGGCCATCTTGTGCGCCACGCGGCCCGAGACGATGAGCAGGTCCGCCTGGCGCGGCGAGGAGCGGAAGACCTCGGCGCCGAAGCGCGAGACGTCGTAGCGCGCGGAGACGATCGACATCATCTCGATCGCGCAGCAGGCGAGGCCGAAGGTGTCCGGCCAGATCGAGTAGCCCTGCGCCCAGGCGACGGCCTTCTCGACGGTCGTGAGCATGAGCCGCTCCTCGAGCTCCTCGGTGCCGAGCTCGCGCTCGAAGACGCTCGGGCCGCGGCCCTTCATGAGCGTCCGCTCCGACTGGAGGCCGTAGTCGGCCAGGCGCTTCTTCCTCACCGCCACTCGAGTGCACCCCGCTTCCAGACGTAGACGTAGGCGATGACGAGGATGCCGATGAAGAAGCCGAACTCGGCGAGCGCGAACGGGCCGACCGCGTCGAGCACGACCGCGACGGGGTAGAGGAAGACGATCTCGATGTCGAAGACGATGAAGAGCATCGCCGTCAGGTAGAAGCTCACCGTGAACCGCTGCTGCCTCGGCGGCCCGGTGGAGACCCCCGACTCGAAGGGCAGCCGCTGGGCCCTCGGCGGGCGCCCCTTCCGGTGCGTCGAGAGGACGAAGGAGAAGACGAGCATCGAGGCCGGGATCGCCGCCGCGAAGAGCGCGTAGACGAGGAAGGGGAACCAGTCGTCGAGCGCGGCGAAGATCACCCCCGTCACACCCGGCATCCTAGCGCTCACAAGCACACCGCGCGGATGCAGAGAATCGGGCTTGCAGACAGGGCTCCGGGGATCCGGCTGCTGTCACAAAGTCCTGCATCCCGCGCCCGTGGAGGGCGTTGCTACACTCAGATCCGATGGTCACCGTCACTGAGACCGCCGCGGCCAAGATCAAGGAGCTCCTCGCGCAGGAGGCCGAGGACGAGGTCAGCGTCCTCCGCATCGCCGTCCAGGGCGGCGGCTGCTCGGGGTTCCAGTACGCGCTCGGCTTCGACCGCGGCCCCCAGGATGGCGACAACGAGGTGCAGATGCACGGCGTGCGGGTCGTCGTCGATCCGTACAGCGCGCCCTACCTCGCCGGCTCGGAGATCGACTACGTCGACGCCCTCATGGGCGCCGGGTTCGCGATCAACAACCCGAACGTCACCGCGGCCTGCGGCTGCGGCTCCTCCTTCCAGGCGAAGGACGACGTCGAGGGCGAGCCGGCCGCGGCCCACGCGGGCGGCGGCTGCGGCTCCGGCTGCGGCCACTGAGCGCGCGCTACCTGTCCAGGCTCGCGGGGTAACCTAGGGCCGCCGTGAGCGAGCACCACGTCGTCGACATCACGATCATCGGCGCCGGGCCCGTCGGCCTTGCCGCCGCCTACTACGCGGGGCATCGGGACGCCTCCGTGCGCATCGTCGAGAGCCTCGGCCAGCTCGGCGGACAGGTCGCGGCCGTCTACCCCGAGAAGCACGTGTACGACGTCGCCGGCCACCCGAAGATCCAGGGACAGGCGCTCGTCGACCTCTGCGTCGAGCAGGGCCTCCAGTTCGGCGCCGACGTCCATCTCGACCAGGAGGTGAAGGGGCTCGAGCGGGTCGGCCAGAACGGCGAGGAGGTGCTCCTCCTGACGACGCACCAGGGCGAGACGTTCCCCACGCGGGCGCTCATCGTCACGGCCGGGCACGGCGCGTTCGAGCCGCGCAAGCTCGAGATCGAGGACATCGACGCGTGGGAGGGGCGCGGGCTCCACTACTTCGTCAGGCGCAAGGAGAGCTTCCGCGGCAAGACGTGCGTCATCATCGGCGGCGGCGACTCGGCGCTCGACTGGACGCTCGGGCTGCAGGACACGGCCCGGCTGCCGATCACGCTCGTGCACCGGCGGGAGCGGTTCCGCGCGCTCGAGACCTCCGTCAAGGAGGCGAAGAAGCTCGAGGCCGAGGGCAGCGTGCGCATCTGCGTGCCGGCCGAGGTGCGCGAGGTGCACGGCGACGGGGAGATCGCGGGCGTCACGCTCGAGAACACGACCACCGGGGAGCGCCTCGAGCTCGAGTGCGACGCGCTGATCACGCTCCTCGGCTTCCACTCGCACCTCGGCTCGATCGTCGACTGGGGTCTCGAGCTCCACGGCAAGCGCCAGGTCCTCGTCGAGCCGTCGACGATGGAGACGACGATCCCGGCCGTCTACGGGGCCGGGGATGTGGCCGGCTACGAGGGGAAGATCACGCTCATCTCCGTTGGCTTCGGCGAGGCGGCGATCGCCGCCAACCAGGCGGTCGCGCGCATCCGCGGCGAGAAGGTCCAGCCGAAGTACTCGACGGACTAGCCGAGCGACCGCCGCGGGCCGGACGCTCGCGGCGCCCGGCCCGCTGGGCGGCCGGCGGTCAGGCGTGGGCGCCCGCGAGCGCCGCCGGGGCCTCCTTCACGGCCCGCTCGCCCTCGAGCACGACCTTGAGGGCGTGCGTCTCCGCCGCGGCGGCGAAGACGTCGTAGGCCTGCATCGTCTCCCCGAGCGCGAAGCGATGCGTCGCGAAGACGGTGGGATCGAGCCGCCCGCCCCGGATGAGCCGGAGCAGCTGGGGTGTCGTGAACGTGTCCACGAGCCCGGTGGTGATCGTCACGCCCCGGATCCAGAGCTTCTCCAGGTGGAGCGTCGCCGCCTGTCCGTGGACGCCGACGTTCGCGACGCGCCCACCGGGGCGGATGAGCTCCGTGCAGAGCTCGAACGTCTGCGGGACGCCCACCGCCTCGATGGCGACGTCGGCCCCGAGGCCGTCCGTCAGCTCCATGACCCTCTCGACGGGATCCTCGTCGCCGTTGTTGATCGTGACGTCGGCGCCGAACTTCCGGGCCTGGTCGAGCCGGGCGTCGGCGAGGTCGAGCGCGATCACCCGCCCCGGCGTGAAGAGCTGCGCGGTCATGATCGCCGCGAGCCCGATCGGCCCGGCCCCGACGACTGCGATCGTGTCGCCGGGCCGGACGTTGCCGTTCAGCACGCCGACCTCGTACGAGGTGGGGAGGATGTCGGCGAGGAAGAGCACCTGCTCGTCGGTCAGCTCCTCGGGCACCTTGTACACGGACGTGTCCGCAAAGGGCACGCGAGCGTACTCGGCCTGGAGCCCGTCGATCAGGTGGCCGAGAATCCAGCCCCCGCCGCCGTCGCAGAGGCCGTAGCGACCCTCGCGGCAGAAGCGGCACCGCCCGCAGGCGGTGATGCAGGAGACGAGGACGCGATCGCCCTCGGCGACCGTCGTCACGGCGGCGCCCGTCTCGACGACCGTCCCCACGGCCTCGTGCCCGAGGACGCGACCCGGCTCCACCGCCGGCACGTCGCCCTTGAGGATGTGCAGGTCGGTTCCGCAGATCGTCGAGGAGCCGATCTCGACGACGACGTCGGTGGGCTCGTGGATCGTCGGGTCGGAGACGGTCTCCCACGTCCGCTGCCCCGGCCCTCCGTACGTGAGCGCCTTCATGCGGCACCCCCTTTCGTCGCTTGGGCGCTACCCTTGCGGCCCGAGGGGCAACCGGCATCGGCGCGGGCCACGATCGCGCCTGCGTGGTTTTCCGCAGGGCGACGACGTCAGGACGCGGGGCCGATCCGGTACGGCCGCATCATCTCGTGGTCCTCGTGCTCGACGATGTGGCAGTGCCAGACGAAGAGCCCGGCCCGGTCGAACGTCGCCTTCACGCGCGTGATCTCGTCCGGGTAGGCGATCACGGTGTCCTTCCGGCCCGTCTCCCAGGGATCGGGCCCGCGGGTCGCGCCGCTGCTCAGGCTCTCGCGCTCGACGACGTCGAAGGTCACCTCGTGAATGTGGATGGGGTGCGCGTCCTCGGTGAAGTTGTGCATCTCCCACACCTCGGTGGAGCCCACGGCCGGGTTCTCGCTGATCTCGTCGTCCCACCGGAGCGGAACGCCCGCCCCGCCCGCCACCGTCCCGAGGAGGGCGTCCCTCGGGCCGAAGGGCTCGGCGCTCGGATCGTCGCAGGCGAGGACGACGTTTCCGTCCTGCGTCACGACGAGCACCGTCTCGGAGTCCGCCTCGTTGAGGGAGACCTGCCGGACGGCGTCGGGCTCCGGCAGCGGCGGAGGCGCCGGGAGGACGAGCTGGCTCGGCAGCGTGCTCGTGTCGACGCTCGTCGCCGGGACGACGCGGAGCTGCAGGACCTGGCCGGTCGTGGCGGGGTCGGCGGGATCGAAGTCGACCCCGGGTACGCCGCCCCCGAACGGCTCGTCCGGGGCCAGGTTGAGGAGGACGATCTCGGTCCCGACGTCGACGTTCGTGAAGTCGACGATCACGTCGGCCCGCTCCGCCGGGCTCAGGAGGAGCCGGTCGAGCTCGACGGGAGCCGGCAGGAAGCCGCCCTCGGCCCCGATCTGCCAGAAGGGCAGTCCGTTGCTCAGCTCGAGGAGCAGGAACCGCGAGTTGCAGCCGTTCAAGAAGCGGAAGCGGTAGCGGCGCTGCTCGACCTCGAGGAACGGCCAGGTGTTGCCGTTCACGACCATCGTCGTGCCGAAGAACTCCGGGTTCCAGATCGGTGAGATGTCACTCGCGCCGCCGCAGGCCTGGTCCGGGACGAACGGGATCTGCAGCTGGGAGGGGTCGAGCCCTTCGAAGAACGCGCGGTTGTCCGGGTAGAAGAGCGAGCCGTCGTCGGCGAACGACCGGTCCTGGATCGCGATCGGGATCTCGTAGTACCCGAGTCCCGGCGGATCGCCGAGCGCCGGAGCCGGACCCGGGAGCGTGCCCACCACCTCGTCGCCGGGGCCGCCTCTGAGGACGTAGAACCCGGCGGGCCCCGCGTAGACGTTGGAGCGGGTCATTCCGAGCGTGTGGTCGTGGTACCAGAGAGTCGCGGCCGCCTGGTCGTTGTCGTACTCGAAGACGGCGCTGCCGGGCGTCCAGGCCTGCCCGCGCAGCCGCTGCGCCTCGACTCTGAAGCGCTGGTAGAAGGAGCCGGACCGGGCGAACCCGGCCGGGATGTTCCTGGCCGCCGGCAGGTACCACGCTTCCGGATAGCCGTCGCTCTCCTGGGAGGCGTGCCCGCCGTGCAGGTGAGTGACGATGGGCACCGGCCCGGTGTACGGGGACTGATCCGTCCCTTGGGAATCCTTTCTCGCCGGCCCCGCCGGGGGGTTGGCCCAGTGCAGCGTCTGGTCGACCGGAAGGAGGTGCGGCAGGTAGTCGCCCCTCTCGTCCACGAGCTCGTTGATCCACTTCACGCGGACAGGCCGGCGCCACGTCGCCTCGATCGTGAAGGCGGGGTAGTTGAAGCTCTGCGGATGGTCGGCCGAGCCGTAGCTCCAGACCGTCGTCGGCATCCCCAGGGACGCCGGGAGGATGTTCTGCTCGAACTGTCGCACCGCGATCTCGTAGTAGTCGATGCCCTTCCCACGCAGCGGCGGCGGAGGGGGAGTGCTCGGCATCGCCGGTGGCACGACGAGCGGCGTCACGTACTTCGGGATCGCGCTCGGGTCGAGCGTCGGTTGGGCGTAGGCCGGGACCGGCAGGAACAGGTCCCCGAGCCCGAGCCGGCCTCCGACGACCATGCCTGCGCCTGCGCCGGCCCCGTACTGCAGGAGCTGCCGCCTCGTCAAGCCGGACATGTCTTCCTCCCCTTCCCCTCGTCCCGTTCGGAACGCCGACGATCTCACGCCTCTGCAGGGGGGTCAAGCCCCGGCGGAGGGCGCCGGCCGCATCCTGCGGCACTAGACTGCGGACGATGGCCCGCACGGAAGCGAGCGAGCTCTGGGGCGCGGAGACGCGCAAGGCCGTCGAGAATTTCCCCGTCTCCGGCGAGCCGATCCCGGTCTCGGTCGCGCGCTGGCTCGGGCGGATCAAGGCCGCCTCCGCCCGTGTGAACGCGGACCTCGGCCTCCTCGACCCCGAGAAGGCCGAGCGGATCGCCCGGGCGGCCGACCGGGTCGCGGCCGGCGAGTTCGACGACCAGTTCCCGATCGACGTCTTCCAGACCGGCTCGGGCACCTCCTCGAACATGAACGCGAACGAGGTGATCGCCTCGCTCGCCGGCGAGGGCGTCCACCCGAACGACGACGTCAACATGGGGCAGTCCTCGAACGACGTCTTCCCCTCCGCCGTCCACCTGGCCGCGCTCGACGAGCTCGTCCACGACCTCCTGCCCGCGCTCGCTGTGCTCGCCGAGTCGCTCGAGCGCAAGGCGCAGGAGTTCGCGGAGGTCCTCAAGTCGGGCCGCACGCACCTCATGGACGCCGTCCCCGTGACGCTCGGCCAGGAGTTCGCGGGGTACGCGGCCCAGGTCCGTCAGGGCGTTGCGCGCGTCGAGGACGCGCTTCCGCGCGTCGGCCAGATCCCGCTCGGCGGGACCGCGACGGGGACGGGTCTCAACACGCACCCGGAGTTCGCCGGACGCGTGCGGAGCAGGCTCGCCGAGGAGACGGGGCTGACGATCTCGCCGCCCGCCGACCCGTTCGAGGCGACTGCCGCGCGGGACGGGCTCGTCGAGGCGTCCGGAGCGCTCAAGACCGTCGCCGTCTCGCTCACGAAGATCGCCAACGACCTCCGCCTCATGGGCTCCGGGCCGCGTGCGGGGCTGGCGGAGATCGCGCTCCCCGAGCTCCAGAAGGGCAGCTCGATCATGCCGGGGAAGGTGAACCCGGTCATCCCCGAGGTCGTGACGCAGGTGGCGGCCCAGGTGGTAGGGAACGACGCGGCCGTCACGGTGGGCGGGCTGCAGGGGCACTTCGAGCTGAACACGTTCGTCCCGCTGATCGCCCGCAACGTCCTCGGCTCCGTCGGGCTGCTCGCCGCGGCCGCGCGCCTGCTCGCGGAGAAGTGCGTGGACGGCATCGAGGCGAACCGGGAGACGTGCGAGCGCTACGCCGAGCTGACGCTCTCCGCGGCCACCGCGCTCAACCCGTTCATCGGCTACGACCGCGCGACGGAGATCGTCAAGGAAGCCGCACGCACGGGGCGTCCGCTCCGGGACGTCGCCCGGGACGCGGGCGTCGAGGAGTCGGTGCTCGACGAGGCGCTCGACTACCGCGCGATGGCGCGGCCGCACGACTAAAGACAAACGCGAAACTCCTTGACACGGAGGCTCCGAGCGCGTTTACTGCCATGGAACCCGCGCGCCCGGGATGCCGCGAGGGGACACATCCTCAGGCAGGTGCGTCGTCAGGTCAGCGCACGCCCCGTCGCGGCCTTCCGGGCCGCCGGGTGGGGGGAAGAGCCGCGTGAGAGGAGCCGCCTGCGAGGCGGCTCCCTCCGCGTCCGTCAGGAGGCGACGGCGCCGCGGCCGCTCGCGGCCGCGTGACGCTGCTCGTCGGCGCGGTACGACGAGCGTACGAGGGGGCCCGAGAAGACGGAGCCGAAGCCCATCGCCTCGCCCTGCTCGCGGAACCAGCGGAACTCGTCCGGGTGGACCCAGCGGTCGATCGCCGCGTGCCGCGAGGAGGGCTGGAGGTACTGGCCGATGGTGACGACGTCGACGTCGTGGCGGCGCAGGTCGCGCATCGTCTCCACGACCTCCTCGTTCGTCTCGCCGAGGCCGACGATGATGCCCGACTTCGTGAGCACCGGGTAGTCGGCGAGCGCCTTCGCGCGCGCGAGGAGCCGGAGCGCCTTCTCGTAGGAGGCCTTCGCGCCGCGCATGCGCCGGTGGAGTCGGGCCACCGTCTCGATGTTGTGGTTGAAGACCTCGGGCCGCTCGGCGAGCACCGTCTGCAGTGCCTCCTCCTCGACGCCGAGGAAGTCCGGCGTCAGCACCTCGACCGACGCCCCGGGAAGCCGTCGCTTGAGCGCGCGGATGGTGGCTGCGTAGTGCGCCGCGCCCCGGTCCGGCAGGTCGTCCCGGTCGACCGACGTGACGACGACGTGCCGGACGCCCATCTGCGCGGCGGCCTGGGCGAGGCGCAGGGGCTCGAGGGGGTCGGGCGGCGAGTCGGGCCGGCCGGAGTGGACGTAGCAGTAGCGGCAGGCGCGCGTGCAGGTGTCGCCGAGGATCTGGAACGTGGCTGTCCCCCGACCCCAGCACTCCGCGATGTTGGGGCAACGCGCCTCCTCGCAGATCGTGTGGAGGCGCTGGCCGTGCAGGAGCTCGCGGAGCTCGAAGTAGCGGGAATCCGCGCTCGGCGCGCGCACCTTCATCCACTCGGGGCGGCGCGGTCGCTCTGCGACGGGGAGCGACGTCTGCATCGCCGGTCAGTCTAGTGGGCGCGTGATCCCCGAAGCGCCCCTGCGCCGGACCGACGCCGGCCTCGTCCCCGAGGGCGACGGCTGGTTCGTCGTGAACGCGCGCGAGGCGCGCTGGTGGGCGGACGACGCCTTCGGTGCCTTCACCCGGTTCGAGGGGGAGGAGCGCTTCCCCCGCGTCGGGATCAACGTCGGCGTGCTCGAGCCGGGCCAGCCGAGCTGCATGTACCACCGCGAGGACGAGCAGGAGGACTTCCTCGTCCTCGCGGGCGAGTGCCTCCTGCTCGTCGAGGGCGAGGAGCGCCGCCTGCGGGCGTGGGACTTCGTCCACTGCCCGCCCTGGACGGAGCACGTCTTCGTCGGCGCGGGCGAGAGGGAGTGCGTCCTCCTCGCCATCGGGACGCGCTCGGGTGGGGACGTCGTCTACCCGGTGGCCGAGGTCGCGCTGCGTCGCCGCGCCGGCGTCGAGCGGGAGACCCCCTCACCGGAGGAGGCCTACGCCGGGTACTCGGAGGCGGCCCCCGCGCCCTACCGCGACGACTGGCTTCCCGACCGCTAGGCGCCGAGCCGGGCGTGCACCGGCTGCGGCCAGAGACCGCCGAGCCCGTCGGCGGCGGGAAGCTCCTCGAGCTCGAGCCCGAAGACCTCCCCGAGCGCCGCCGCCGCGCTGGGGCGGACCTCGTCGACCGAGACGGGCCGGTCGAGCTCGCGCGCGAGGGTCGTGAAGGCGGCGTCCTCGAGCCCGCACGCCGTGATCCACTCCGTGAAGGGCGCCGGGTCGAGGTCGACGTTGAGCGCGTAGCCGTGCGTCGTGATCCAGCGCGAGATGTGGACGCCGATCGAGCAGATCTTCCGCGGCGGCCGCTCGAGCCAGACGCCCGTCAGCCCCTCGATCCGCGTCGCCTCGAGCCCGAGCGCGCCGACGGTGCGGACGACGGACTCCTCGAGGTCGCGGACGTAGCGCTTGACGTCGCGGCCGTGGCGGTTGAGGTCGAGGATCGGGTAGCAGACGAGCTGCCCCGGCCCGTGGTACGTGGACTTCCCGCCGCGGTCGGTCTCGACGACCTCGACCTCGGCTCCCTCGGGGACGTGGAGCTCGGCCGTCTCGTCCGTCCGCCGGCCGAGCGTGATCACCGGCGGGTGCTCGAGCAGGACGACGGTGTCCGGGATCGCGCCCTGCGAGACCGCCGCCGCGAGTGAGCGCTGGAGCTCCCATGCCTCGAGGTACGGCGTCCGGCCGAGGTCGAGGAGGTAGCCGCGCGTGCCCATCGTCCGAAGCTTAGACGCCGTCGACGCCTCGGCAGGGGCCGTATCGCCATCCCGGGTCCGACCGCCGAGACGGCTTCCCGCGGCCGACGGCGCGGAGACGCCGCCGCAGGTCGGTGACGGTCAGTAGTCCGTCTCGCCCCAGGTCTGGAGCCGCTCGCGGAGGTCGCGGAGGAAGCGTCCGGCGAGCGCCCCGTCGACGAGCCGGTGGTCGTACGTGAGCGTCAGGTTCATGATCGAGCGGATCGCGATCACGTCCTCGCCGAGCTCGTCCTGGACGACCCACGGCCGCTTGACGACCGCGTACGTGCCGAGGATGGCCGCCTGCGGCTGGCTGATGACCGGCGTGCCGTGGAAGGTGCCGTAGCCGCCCGGGTTCGTGATCGAGAACGTGCCGCCCTGGACGTCGTCGGGGAGGAGCTCCTTGTCCCGCGCGCGCCGCGCGACGTCGGCGATCGCCTTCGCTAGCCCGAGGAGGTTCAGCGTCTCCGCGTTCTTCACGACCGGGACGATGAGGCCCTTCCCGTCGGCGAGCTCGACGGCGAACCCGACGTTCACGAAGGAGCGCGTCACGATCGAGTCGCCGCGCAGCTCGCCGTTCACCCACGGGTAGTCCTTCAGCGTCTCTACGGCGGCCCGCGCGACGAACGCGAGGTAGGTCGGGTTGACCCCGTACGCCTCCTGGTACTCCTTCTTCAGCTTCGCCCGGATGGCAGCGACCCTCGTCATGTCGACCTCGATCGAGCTCGTCACGTGGGCCGCGGTGTCGAGCGAGCGGCGCATGTGCTCGGCGATGCCGCGCCGCATCGCCGACATCGGCTCCACCTTCTCGCCCGCCCGGGGCTCCGGCGCGGGCGCCGGCGCGGGCGCGGCGGGTGCCGGCTGGGCGGGCGCCTCGGCCGGCCGAGGCGGGGCCTCGGGCGCGGCCGGGGCGGGAGCCGCCTGGCCGGACTCGACGAACCCGAGGATGTCCTTCTTCGTCACGCGTCCGCCCCGTCCGGTGCCGGGCACCTGCGAGACGTCGACGCCGTGCTCGGCGGCGATGCGCGCGACGACGGGGGAGACGAAGCGCGCGCCCTCGGCCTGCCCGTCCGCGGGAGCGGGCGCCTCCGCGGCCGGCTCCGGGGACGGCGGCGCGGCCGGCACCTCCTCCGCCGCAGGCGCAGGCGCGGGAGCGGACGCGGGCGCCGTGGGCGCCCCGCCCTCGCCGCTCGAGCCGGCCTCGGCCTGGGCGGCGGCCTCCTGCGTCGCCGGCTCGGGCGGGGCCTCCGCCGGCACCGGCGCGGCAGGCGCCTCGGCGCCCGGAGGCGCGATGACCGCGAGCTTCGTGCCCACGGCGACCGTCTCGCCCTCCGGGACGATGATCTGCTGGACGACGCCGCTGGCCGGGCTCGGCACCTCCGTGTCGACCTTGTCGGTCGAGATCTCGAGCAGCGTCTCGTCGGCCTCGATGGGCTCGCCCTCGGACTTGACCCACTTCGTGATCGTCCCCTCGGAGACGGAGACGCCCATCTGCGGCATGACGACGTCGACGGCGGTGCCGGTGGCCATCAGTAGGCCGCGATCTCCCTCAGGCCCGCCACGACGTCTTCGACCTGCGGGAGGAACGCCTTCTCGAGGGGCGGCGAGAACGGCACCGGCGTGTCCGGGGCGGCGATCCGCTTCACGGGCGCGTCGAGGTGCTCGAAGGCCTCCTCCGCGATGGTGGCGGCGATCTCGCCGCCGAACCCGCCCGTGAGGGTGTCCTCGTGGAGCACGATCGCCTTCGACGTCTTCTCGGTCGAGGCGAGCACGGCCTTGCGATCCCAGGGGACGATCGTGCGCAGGTCGACGATCTCGGTCGAGACACCGTCCTCCTCGGCGACTTTCTCGGCCGCCTCGGCTGCGGTGAAGACCATCGCGCCCCACGTCACGAGCGTGACGTCCTCGCCCTCGCGATGGATGCGCGCCTCGCCGAAGGGAGTCGTGTAGCGCTCGTCCGGGACGTCGGCCTTGATCCGGCGGTAGAGGTGCTTGTGCTCGAAGTAGAGGACCGGGTTCGGGTCCTCGATCGCGCTGACGAGGAGGCCCTTGGCGTCCTCCGGCGTCGCCGGGCAGACGACCTTGAGGCCGGGGATGTGCGCGAAGCTCGACTCGGGATTCTGCGAGTGGAACGGGCCGCCCGAGAAGCCGCCGCCCGACGGGCAGCGCACGACGATCGGCACCGGCGTGCCCGCGCGGTAGCGCTGCTTCGCGGCGACGGTGACGAGGTGGTCCCAGGCGCAGGAGACGAAGTCGGCGAACTGCATCTCGGCGACCGGACGCATGCCCATCATCGCCGCGCCGGTGCAGCTCCCGACGATGGCGGTCTCGGCGAGGGGCGCGTCGATCACACGCCACGGCCCGAACTCCTCCTGGAAGCCCTGCGTCACCTTGAACGCGCCGCCGTAGACGCCGACGTCCTCGCCGATGACGTAGACGCGCTTGTCCCGGCGCATCTCCTGGCGCAGGCCGTCCGAGATCGCCTGCAGGTACGTCTTCTCGGCCATCAGCCAGCCACCTACTTGTGGTGGGGCGTGTCGAGGTCCTCGGGCGTGGCGAAGACGCCCTCGAGGAGCGTGGACGCGTCGGGCAGCGGGCTCTCGTCCGCGCGCTTGATCGCGTCGTTCAGGAGCTTCTTGACCTCGCCGCGGATCTCGTCCTCCTCCTCGTCCGCGAAGTCGGCGTTCTCCCGGAGCCACGAGCGGTAGCGCTCGAGGGGGTCGCGCTTCGCCCACTCCTCGAACATCTCCTTCGGGACGTAGAAGGCGTCGTCGTGCACGGCATGGCCCTCCATGCGCAGGGTGAGGCACTCGATCAGCGTCGGGCCGCCGCCGGCGCGCGCCTTCTCGATCGCCCGGCGGGCCTCGCGGTAGACCGCGAGGACGTCCGTCCCGTCGACGACGACTCCCTCGAAGCCGTACGCCTTCGCGCGGTCGGCGACGTGCTCGGTCGCGTACTCGAGGTGCGTCGGCGTCGAGTACGCCCACTGGTTGTTGTCGCAGACGAAGACGACCGGCAGCCGCCGGATGCCCGCCAGGTTCATCGACTCGTGCGTGTCGCCGCGCGCCGAGGCGCCCTCGCCGAACCACCCGACCGCGACGCGCTTCTCCTCGCGGATCCGGAAGGCGAGCGCGCAGCCCACGGCGACGGGGAGCATCGCCGGGAGGTGGCTGACCATGGCGATCAGGCCGAGCCGGTCGTCGGCCATGTGGACGTTGCCGTCCTTGCCCTTCGTCGGCCCGTCGAGGCGGCCCATGAACTGGGCGAAGATGCGCCACGGCTCGACGCCGCGGACGATGTGGACGCCCATGTCGCGGTGGAGCGGCGTGCCGACGTCGTCGGGTCCCATGGCGGTCGCGACGCCGACCGAGGCCGCCTCGTTCCCGCGCCCCGTGTAGAAGCTCCCGGGGATCTTTCCCTGCTTGTAGAGGATGTGGCCGCGCTCCTCCACACCGCGCGTCGTGAGGAGGTGGCGATAGATGCCGAGCAGGTCCTCGCGGTCGAGGCCGAACTCCCTGACCTCCGTGAGCGAGCCGACCGGTTCTGCTTCCCTCGCGATCGCCATTCGCGGCTCGAACTCTAGCGGCTAGGGTGCGAAGGTGGGCCGCGCCTCGGACTGGCTCCGGGAGGAGCGTCGCCGGACGCTCGGCGACTGGGTCGCCTTCTGCCTCCGCTGCGGTCACGTCCAGCGCTACTTCGCCGAGAGCGAGCCCGAGGTGCCCGCCGCCTGCCCCGCCTGCGGCGGCGAGCTGCGCGCCCGCTGCCCGGCCTGCGGCGCCCGGATCGCCTCGGCGTTCGCAGTCGCGTGCGAGGACTGCGGCGGCGAGCTTCGCCCGGCCGAGGCCTTCGGCATCCCCATCCGCAAGGCCGGAGGCCACGGGCCTGCTACGAGTGGATCTCGGAGAAGTGGATGACGGTGACCGTGTTCTCCTCGGTCACCTCGCGGTTGTAGAGCCGGCCGAGGAAGACGGCCATGTCCTCCGTGCGCTTGATCTCCGGGTTGTCCTTCTCGAGCTCGCGCGGCGAGCACTCGGCGAGCCGCTTCACCTCGACCTTGTCGATGACCGCGTCGAAGATCTTCTCCCGCGGGCCGTAGCGCAGGCCGACGAGCACCTGGACGACCATCCCCTTCTTGTACTTCCCGGCCTTGTCGCCCAGCCGGATCGTCGCGGTCTTGCGCCGGCTCCTGAGCTGGTCGGCGACGATCGGGGAGTAGAAGTTGAGGGCGTACATCGAGCCGGGCGGGGGGCCGAGGAGACGGCTCATCATACGGCCTCCGCGGCCAGTGTCTCGCGCGCCTTCTCCACCATGGCCCGCTCGCCCCGGTAGGCCAGGAGCTCCGGCGCTTCGTCGAGCGGCAGCCAGCGGGCCTCGTCCACCTCGAAGGCGAGCTCGGGCGGGATCTTCCCGATGCGCCCCCGCCTGTAGCGGAAGAGGAAGAAGCTCACGACCTTGAACACGCGCTCGCCGCGCCAGGTGTAGACGTAGCGGACGTCGCCGAGCTTGGCGACGAGGCGGCCCTCGACGCCGGTCTCCTCTGCGACCTCCCGCGCGGCCGTGGCGGCGGGGTCCTCCCCGCGCCCGATCAGCCCCTTCGGCAGCGCCCAGACGTCCTTCCCGCCGGGCTTGATGGCGGCGAGGAACCAGCCGCCCCGCAGCCGCCGGACGACGACCCCGCCCGCGGAGAACTCGCGCCTCACGACGGCGCCGCGTGGACGAGCTCATGGTGCACGGGCACACGCTAGCGCGGCTCGCCCGGAGGCGCTCGGCGGGGCCGCGGCACCCTTGCGGTCGCCGGCCACGGGCCCGCGGGACACGGCCGAGGTCGTGCGGGTGGAGCACGAGCGCACGGCGCTATCGTCACCGCCGTGCGCCGCCTGCTCCTGCTCGTCTGCGCCATCACGCTCGCCGACACGATGCTCTACGCGGCGCTCGTCCCGCTCCTGCCGCACTACGAGGAGGAGTTCGGCCTCTCCAAGGGCGGCGCCGGCCTGCTCGTCGGCGCCTACGCGGCCGGTGCGTTCCTCGGCGCGATCCCGGGCGGGATCGCGTCCGCGCGCCTCGGCCCGCGCCGCGCCGTCGTCGCCGGCCTCCTGCTCATGGCGGTCGCGAGCGTCGCCTTCGGCCTCGCCGGCGATCCGTGGACGCTCGGCCTGGCGCGCCTGGCCCAGGGCGTCGGGAGCGCGCTTTCCTGGGCCGGCGCGCTCGCCTGGCTCGTCGCCGGCACGCCGCGGTCGCGCCGGGGCGAGATGCTCGGGACCGCCATCGGGGCCGCCATCTTCGGCGCGCTCCTCGGCCCTGCCGTCGGCGCGCTCGCAGAGTCGCTCGGCCCCCGGCCCGTCTTCGTCGGCGTCGCCGGCATCGCGCTCGCGCTCGTCGCATGGGCGCTGCTCACGCCGCCCGTCGAGGCCCACGTGCAGCATCCGAGCGCGATCCTGGCCGCGCTCCGCCACCGGGTCGTCCTCGGCGCCCTCTGGCTCATGGTCATGCCGGCGCTCCTCTTCGGGATCGTCGCCGTGCTCGTGCCGCTCGAGCTCGACGACGCCGGCTGGGGCGCGGCCGCGATCGCCGCCGTCTTCATCGCCGCGGCCGCGATCGAGATGGTCGTCGCCCCGCTCCTCGGGCGGGTCTCGGACCGCCGGGGCCGCCTGCAGCCGCTCCGCTTCGCGCTCGCCGCCGGCGTCCTCGTGACCGCCGCGCTCGCGCTCGCCGACCGGCCGCTCCTCATCGTGCCGCTCGTCGTCTGCTCTTCGATCGCCTTCGGCGCCTTCTGGGCGCCCGCCATGGCGCTCCTCTCGGACGCCGCCGAGCGCATCGGCCTCGCGCAGGGCTTCGCGTTCGGCCTCATGAACGCCGCCTGGGGGGGCGGGAACTCCGTGGGCCCGCCCGTCGGCGGCGCGCTCGCGGACGTCGCCGGGGAGGCGCTCCCCTTCGCCCTCATGTCGCTCGTCTGCGCGCTCACGCTCGTCGCAGTCACGCGCGGGCGCCGCCTTCTTGGCACTCCGGTGGCAAGAGTGCCAGAGAGCCCTTGATCGGCGCTCGCCCGATCCGCTAGCATGACCCTGGCACTCGCACGACCGGAGTGCCAAAGCCGAAAAGGACTCACTGCGCAAGGAGGAGTGCTGAATGAACCTTCAGCCACTGGGCGATCGCCTGATCGTCGAGGCGCTCGAGGAGGAGGAGACGACCGCGAGCGGCATCGTCCTGCCGGACACGGCCAAGGAGAAGCCGCAGCGGGGTCGCGTCCTCGCGGTCGGCCCCGGCCCCCGGGACGAGGACGGCGAGTACATCGCCATGGACCTGGAGCCCGGCGACGAGATCATCTTCTCGAAGTACGGCGGCACCGAGATCAAGCTCGGCGCCGACGACTACCTGATCCTGCGGGAGTCGGACGTGCTCGCGAAGGTCCTCGCCGAGACCGGCAAGAAGTCGAAGTCGAAGAAGAAGGAGATGGCCGGCGCCGCCGCCTAGCGGCCGCCAGTCCGTCCCGAACGTGAAACGGAGGAAGTAGATGGCTCACAAGGACCTGCTCTTCGACGAGGAAGCGCGGCGCGCGCTCGAGCGCGGCGTCAACATCCTCGCCGACGCGGTCAAGGTCACCCTTGGCCCCAAGGGGCGCTACGTCGTGCTCGACAAGAAGTTCGGCGCGCCCACGATCACGAACGACGGCGTGACAATCGCGCGCGAGATCGAGCTCGAGGACGTCTTCGAGAACCAGGGCGCCCAGCTCGTCCGCGAGGTCGCCACGGCGACGAACGACGTCGCCGGCGACGGCACGACGACGGCGACGCTGCTCGCTCAGGCGATCGTGCGCGAGGGCCTGAAGAACGTCGCCGCGGGCGCCAACCCGATGGGCCTCAAGCGCGGGATCGAGCAGGCCGTCGACTCCGTCGTCGAGGACCTGAAGAAGCAGTCGAAGGAGATCTCGGGCAAGGAGGACATCGCCCGCGTGGCCAGCATCTCCTCGCGGGAGCGCGAGATCGGCGACGTCATCGCCGACGCGATCGAGAAGGTCGGCAAGGACGGCGTCGTGAACGTCGAGGAGGGCCAGACCTTCGGTCTCGAGCTCGAGTTCACCGAGGGCATGCAGTTCGACAAGGGCTACCTCTCGCCCTACATGATCACCGACGCCGAGCGCATGGAGGCCGTGCTCGACGACCCGTACGTCCTCATCGCGAACCAGAAGATCGGCGCCGTGAAGGACATCCTCCCGGTCCTGGAGCAGGTCATCCAGGCAGGCCGGCCGCTGCTCATCGTGGCCGAGGACGTCGAGGGCGAGTCGCTCGCGACCGTCGTCGTCAACAAGCTGCGCGGGACGTTCACGGCGGTCGCCGTCAAGGCCCCGGGCTTCGGCGACCGGCGCAAGCGCATGCTCGAGGACATCGCCATCCTCACCGGCGGCGAGGTCATCACCGAGGAGATGGGCCTCAAGCTCGAGAACACGAAGCTCTCGCAGCTCGGCCGCGCCCGCAAGGTCGTGATCGACAAGGACACGACGACGATCATCGACGGCGCCGGCGACTCGGAGGGGATCAAGGCCCGCATCAAGCAGCTCAAGTCGGAGATCGAGACGACCGACTCGGACTTCGACCGCGAGAAGCTGCAGGAGCGGCTCGCCAAGCTGGCCGGCGGCGTCGCCGTGATCAAGGTCGGCGCGGCCACCGAGACCGAGATGAAGGAGAAGAAGCACCGCGTCGAGGACGCCCTGCAGGCCACGCGGGCGGCGCTCGAGGAGGGCATCGTGCCCGGCGGCGGCGTCGCGCTCCTGAACGCGGTCTCCGCCATCAAGGTCGACTCGCTCGAGGGCGACGAGCGCACCGGTGCGACCATCGTCGTACGGGCGCTCGAGGAGCCGATCCGCCAGCTCGCCGACAACGCGGGCATGGAGGGCTCGATCGTCGTCGACAAGATCCGGACCGGCACGAAGGGCCACGGGCTGAACGTCGACACGGGCAACTACGAGGACCTCGTGAAGGCCGGGATCATCGACCCGACCATGGTCACGCGCTCGGCGCTCCAGAACGCCGCCTCGATCGCGAAGAACATCCTCACGACCGAGGCCGTCGTCGCGGAGGCGCCCGAGAAGCAGCCGGCCGGGGCCGGGATGCCGGGAGGCATGCCCGACATGATGTAGACGTCACGGGGGAACCTGGTTTCTCCCGTGGACGGCACAGCTCGAGGGCCGGCAACGCCGGCCCTCGAGCTTCTTGTGGCTCAATCGACCACGACGCCGTAGATGTTCTGGTCGAGGCCGCCGTCGTTCGCGCACGGGTCGGCTCCGGTCTCCGCGGCGAGGCAGTTGAGGACGTCGAAGCCGTCCACCCCGTCGAGCGGGTAGCGCGGGTCCGTGCCGGGCACGGTGTCCCGCTCGTCGGTCCAGGTCGCGAGGATGGTGCCGCCTGACGCCGACACGTAGTTGTAGTCGCCGAAGAACGGGACGTCGCGGAACCCGAACTGCTCGTACTGGGGCATGGTCATCGCCGTCGAGACGATCTCCGCGTCCCACGTCGCGCCGTCGTCGGACGAGGTCGCGTGCACCGCGTCCACGCCGCCCGTGTCCGAGCCGGGGCCGCCCGGCTCGCAGTTGACGCCGCCCGGCGGGTTCGTCGCCACCCAGCGGTTCGCGATCGGGACCGTGCGGAAGTCGCCGCCCGACGGGGTCGTCGGCGGTCCGCTCGCGCAGTCGCTCCTGCTGTCCTGCCAGACCGCGTGCAGGACGCCCGAGTCCGCGGAGACGTCGGCGAAGAACTGGTGCCCGCTCGCCTGCGCGTCGATCCGGGCAGGGGCCGTCCAGCCGCCGCCGCCGTTCGTCGTCTTCGTGAAGTAGATCGCCCCCTGGCTGCCGGTCCCGGAGACGCCGAGCGTGCCGTAGCTCGTTCCCGTCGGTGTCTCCGTGCCGGGCACCGTCGCGTCGTAGACGACGTACACGGCGTTTGGGTTTCCGGTCGCCCGCGGGTCGGCCGTGATCCGGACCTGGCTCGCCTGGCGGAAGAAGACGTAGCCCGACTGGCAGGCGAGCGGCCCGTCGCCGCAGTCGCGCGCGTCGTTCCGAGGTTCCGGACTCCGGCACTGGCCGGGCGTCCGGTCGGCGGCGAGGCAGGCTTCGTACGTCGCGCGTCCCGCGGCGACCGGGTCGCCGTAGTGGTCGGTGAGGTCCCAGGGCAGGAACTCCGCGGCGACGTCCGGCCGCGTGAACGAGCGGCCGCCGTCGGTCGACTTGACGTAGACGACGGCGTTCGGCTGCACCCGACCCCCGCGGACGCCCTCGAACTGACGCCACGCGACGTACACGTCGCCGCTCCTCGTCACGGCGATGTCGCAGAACTGGCTTCCCGCGACGGTCCCGGAGATCCGGCGGAGCGAGAACGAGCGCCCGCCGTCGGTCGAGCGTGCGAGGAAGACCGAGTTGGCGTTCTGGTTTGCGTTGAAGCGCGTCCAGCACAGGTAGACGTTGCCGGCATGCGGGCTCGTCGCCCCGCGGTCGACGCCGAGCTGCACCTTGTCCTCGAAGTTCCCGATGAAGAGCGGGCTCGAGGCGCCGCGCGAGACGATTGTCGTGAACTCGTAGTCGGGCGCAGGCCCGGCCTGCCAGCTGTAGCGGGCGAGCCAGATCGAGCCGTTGGCCGGCTGCGTGCGGTTGAACGCGATGCCGCCGTAGTAGACGTGGCCCGCCGTGTCCCACTCCTGCACCGGGTCGCCGGCGGCGGTGACGAGGCCGTGGAGCGGCGAGGCCTGCCCCTCGGCCGAGGTATCCGTCGAGTACCCCGGCAGCAGGCTGTTCGTCCACGTTTCGCCCCCGTCCGCCGAGTAGTAGAAGCCGGCCCAGCTGTCGCCGGCCGTCGGGACCGGGCAGTAGTCGTTCGCCCCGGCGACCATCAAGGCCGGGTCGTGGGGCGCGACCGCCGCCGACGGCTCGTTCTGCTGTCGGTTGTTCACCGAGCAGGCCGCGATCGTCACGTCGCTCCCGCCGTCGTGGCGGACGTACGCGCGGTCGCTGATCTTCACGTCGGCCCCTGCGGTCCCCGCCGGCACGAGCACGGCGAGAGCGGCGCCGAGCGCCGCCAGAGTGCGTCTGGCCATCTTCGGACCCCCTAGTGTCGATGAGACGGCGCGGCGAGTATAGGAGCGATCGCTTCCTGAGGTCGCCTCGCGACGGACGTGAACGCTCCGCCTACACTTCCGTCGTGGAGGTAGCCACCTCGACCACCGCCGCGAGGCGCCCGCGCGCCTTCGTGCGCGTCGCCGGCGCCGACGCCGAGGACTACCTCCAGCGGATGCTCTCGAACGACGTCGCCGCGCTCTCGGCCGGCGAGTCGTGCCAAGCGCTCCTCCTCACGCCCAAGGCCCGCGTGATCGCGCCCATGCGCGTCCTCCGCCGGGGGGCGGACGACTTCCTCCTCCTCACCGAGCCCGAGCTCGGCGAGCCGCTCAGGACCGCGCTCCTCAGGATGCGCTTCGCCGCCAGGGCGGAGATCGAGCTCGAGGAGCACACCTCGACGCTCGTCTTCGGGGAGGGAGCGGACGGGATCCCGAACGACGACTACGGCGAGCCCGCGGTCGAGGTCCTCGACGTCGAGCTCCGGCCGACCCTGGGCGAGGACGAGCTCGAGGCGCTGCGCATTCGGGCGGGGACGCCCCGCTTCGGGAGGGAGATCGACGATCGCGTCCTTCCCGCCGAGGCCGGGCTCGTCGAGCGGGCGGTGAGCCTCACGAAGGGCTGCTACCCGGGGCAGGAGCCGATCGCCCGCCTGCACTACCGCGGTCATGCCAACCGCGGCCTGCGCGTGCTGCGCCTCGAGGGCGAAGGTCTGCCGGAGCCCGGAGCCGAGCTGCGGCACGAGGGCAAGGTCGTCGGCCGCGTCACGAGCGCGGTCAGCACGCCGGACGGCGCCGTCGCGCTCGCCTACGTGCGGCGGGAAGTCCCCGCCGAGGCCAGGCTCGACCTCGGCCACCTCGTCGCCGCGCCGCTAGACTGAGCTTCTCCCTTGCGCCCGTAGCTCAGGGGATAGAGCGCTGCCCTGCGGAGGCAGAGGTCGCACGTTCGAATCGTGCCGGGCGCATGCCAGGCTGCCACGCCGCCTGCGAGGCGGCTAGGGCCAGCGGGGCGCGCGCGGCCCGTCGCGCTCGAGGCCGCCCCAGTCGTCGCGGACGGGGGCGAAGACGTCGATGACGACGGCGCCCTCCGGGCCCGCCTGCACCTCGTGCGGGACGTCGCCCGGGATGCACCACGTCGAGCCGGGTCCGAGCTCGCGGGTCTCCTCGCCGACGCGGAACGTCAGCGAGCCGCGCAGGACGAGGCCGAGCTGCTCGTTCGCGTGGCCGTGCTCGGGCACGACGCTGCCCGGCTCGAGCTCGACGACCGCGAGCGTGCCGCGCTCGCCGTGGACGGCCCGGGCCGCGACGCCGTCCCAGACGCGCAGCACCTCCATGCCGCCGAGGTCGTCGAACGCGCTCACGGCGCCCAGGCTACCGCGAGAGGACGAGGGGCGGCGCCGCCGAACTCTCGCGCGTGGCCGAGTTCCCCGAGCATCTCGACACCGGACGTCACCGCGATGCCCCCCTGCGGGCCGAGCTGATCGCGCGCCGCGTCCTCATGACGCTCCTCGCCGGGCTCGCCGTGGCCGCGCTCTTCTCCGTCTTCGGACAGAGCCCGCAACGGTCCGTCGCCGCCGGGGAGCGCGCGTCGCTCGAAGTCTCCGCCCCGGCCCGGCTGCGCGGCGGGCTCTTCTACCAGGGGCGCTTCACGATCCGCGCCCGGGCGGCGATCGAGAACGCGGTGCTCGTCTTCGCACCGGGCTGGCTCGAGAGCACCCACGTCAACACGATCGTGCCCGCGCCCGCCGAGGAGACGAGCCGCGACGGCAGGCTCGCGCTCGCCTACGGCCCGCTCGCCGCCGGAGACCTCTTCGTCGTCTACATGCAGTTCCAGGTCAACCCGACGAACGTCGGTCGCCGCTCAGCCGACGTCGAGCTCTACGACGGCGACGAGCTCCTCGCCCTCGCCCACCGCACCGTGACCGTCTTCCCCTGAGAGGTCCGCATGGACATCGTCGTGAGAGCCTTCTTCGCGTTCGTGTTCGTCCTCGTCGTCACGCGCGTGATGGGGCGGCGCGAGCTGTCCTCGCTCGAGCCCTTCGACCTCATCCTCCTGATCGTCCTCGGCGACCTCATCCAGCAGGGGGTCACGCAGAGCGACTACTCCTTCACCGGGCTCCTGCTCGCGGGCGGCACGTTCACGCTGCTCACGGTCGCGGTCTCGTACCTCGTCTTCCGGGTGAGGCGCCTGCGGCCGGTCTTCGAGGCGGAGCCGCTCGTCCTCGTCGAGAACGGGGCGCTGATCGACCGCAACCTGCGTCGCGAGCGGATGACGGCCGCGGAGGTGGCCGCGGAGGCGCGCCTGCAGCAGATCCCGACGCTCGAGCAGGTCCGCTGGGCGGTGCTCGAGTCGAACGGGAAGATCAGCTTCATCCCTCGTTGACCCCGCTAGGCTGAGCCGGTGCGGATCTGCTCCCTCGTGCCCGCGGCGACCGAGGTGCTGTTCGGGCTCGGGCTCGGGGACAGCGTCGTCGGCGTGACGCACGAGTGCGACTGGCCGCCGGATGCCGCGACGAGGCCGGTGGTGAGCGCGGCGCTCCTCGAGACCGGCGACCTCGGGAGCGGCGAGGTCGACGAGCTCGTGCGCGCGGCCGCCCGCGACGGCCGCCCGCTCTACGCGATCGACGAGGAGCGCTGGGCCGAGCTGGCGCCGGACGTCGTCGTGACGCAGGGGCTCTGCGACGTCTGCGCGGTCTCCGGCGACCAGGTCAGCGGGCTGTCCCGCGCGCGGCGGCTCGACGTGGACGTCCTCGACTACTCCCCCACGACGCTCGGGGGGATCGTCGACGGCATCGTCGAGCTCGGCAGGAGCCTCGGGGCCGAAGGCCAGGCCGAGGAGCTCGCCGCCGGGCTCGGAAACCGGCTCGACCGCGTCTCGGCGGCGCTCGCCGGGGCCGAGAGCTCGCCTCAGGTGTTCGTGACCGAGTGGCTCGAGCCGCCCTACTCGGCGGGGC
>DASTQA010000084.1:0-43999 GCA_035762005.1 Gaiellaceae bacterium | reverse complement strand
GCCGGGCACGCCTCCCGGCGGAAGGTCGTCGAGGTACGGAGCCTCGAGGCGCCGGAGCTCCTCCGGCGCCTCGAGGCCGCGATCACGGCAGAGTGACGAAGTCGTCCAGGAACGCCCGCGCGGAGGCCGTGTCGAGCCGGTACGAGACGTCGATCGCACGGCAGAAGCGGTCGCCCGTGATCGTGAGCGAGGCGACGATGTTCGAGCTGCCGATGAAGTGCGGGCCGCCGGAGTCGCCCGAGCACGCCCCTCCTCTCCCGGTCGACGGGTTCATGCTCAGGCGGAGCCACTGCTTGTTCAGCGCGTTGAAGCTCTGCTCGGCGAAGCGCCGCTGGCCGTCGAAGAAGAGCGACTGCGGGCCCTTCGTCTTGTCGTCGCGGGCGGTGCCGTAGCCGACGGCGACGAACCGCTGGCTCCTGAGGCTCATCTCGTCGAGCTGGTCGAGCGTCGGCAGGCCCGCGGGCGCGATGCCCGTCGCCGGGTCGTCGAGGACGACGACGGCGACGTCGTGGGTGTCCTTGAAGCTGGGGCTCGCGCCGAACTCCGGGTGCGTGTGGTACGTCCCCGGCAGGAGCGGCGAGGCCGCGTCGAAGGTCGGGTCGAACGTCACCCAGACGTTGTCCGGGGCGACGCCGATCGACTCGAGGAAGGCCGTGCAGTGCGAGGCGGTCAGGAAGACGTCGGGCGCGATCAGCGTCCCGCTGCAGAGAATCCCCCGCTCCCCGTCCTCGTCCTCGTAGACGAGCGCCCCGACGTTCGGATGCCGGTTCCCGTCGAGCTGGCCGAACACGATCGCGACGGCGGACCCGGCGAGCGCGAGGGCCGCCGCCGTGACCGCGAGCAGCACGAGCGTGCGTCTCATGAACCCCACCTCCTGGTCTCGATCCGCCCAGGGTCGCGGGCGGGCTCCGGGGTGTCAAGGCGAGCGCCGCCGGGGGGGCGGGGCCCCGGGTCACTCCGGGGCCCCTGCCCAGGCCCGCCGGGCCGCGGCCGTCCCGTCGAGCCGCGGCAGGACGCGGTCGAGCCACGAGGGGATCCACCAGTTCGCGCGCCCCATCAGCTGCATGAGCGCCGGTGCGAGCACCATGCGGACGAGGGTCGCGTCGACGAGGATCGCCGTCGCCATCCCGATCCCCATCAGCTTCAGGAAGACCTCGGTCGAGAAGACGAAGGCCAGGAAGACGGCGACCATGATCGCCGCCGCGGCGGTGATGACGCGGGCGGTCCGGGCGAGGCCGTCGCGCACGGCACGCGAGGTGTCGCCGTGGCGGAGGTACTCCTCGCGCACGCGCGAGAGCAGGAACACCTCGTAGTCCATCGAGAGCCCGAAGAGGATCGCGAACATCATCACGGGCATGAACGGCGGGACGGGCGTGTCGCCCTCGACGCCGACGAGGCTCCCGACCGCCCCGCCCTCGGCGACGAGCGCGGTGACCCCGTACGCGGCCCCGATCGAGAGGAGGTTCATGACGCCGGCCTTGAGCGCCAGGAGCGGCGAGCGGAAGGCGACGAGCAGGAGGAGGAACGAGAGCCCCACGACGCCCGCGAAGAAGAGCGGCAGGCGACCGCTCACGTAGTCGGTCTGGTCGATGAACGCGGCCGTCAGCCCGCCGACGTGCACGTCGGCGCCGCTCCCGGCCGACGCGGCCGGCACGACCTCGTCGCGCAGCGAGCGCACGAGCTCCTCGGTCTCGCCGCTCTGGGGCGAGCCGGCCGGGACGACCGTCAGGAGCGCCGCCGCGCCGTCGGGGCTACGCACCGGCGCGCCGACGTAGGCGACGCCCGGCGCGGCGCGCGTGCCCGCGGCGAGGCGCTCGAGCGCCCCCTCGGCGTCGCTCCCGGAGAGCTCGGCGACGAGGAGGAGCGGGCCCGCGGAGCCCGGGCCGAAGCCCTCGCTCGCCAGCTCGTAGGCCTCTCTCGTCGGCGCCCCCGCCGGATCGGTGCCCTCGTCCGGGAAGCCGAACCTGAGGCCGAGGACCGGGACGGCGAGGGCCACGAGCGCGACGGAGGCGAGCACGGCCGCGGGCCACGCGCGCCGCTGGACGCTGCGGCTCCAGCGGCTCGAGAAGGTGCCCTCGTCGGACCGGAGCGTCCGGCCGAGGCCCGGCAGCCGGAGCCGGTCGACCCGGCGGCCGGCGAACGCGAGCACGGCCGGCAGGAGCGTGACGGACGCGGCCATGACGACGAGGACGGCCAGGCTCGCGCCGAGGGCGACACCCTGGAGGTACCCGATGCCCATGAGGAAGAGCCCGAGCAGGGAGATGACGACCGTCCCCCCCGCCACGAGCACGCTCCGCCCGGCGGTGGAGACCGCCTCGGCGACCGCGGCACGCGGGTCGGAGCCTCCCGCGAGCGCCGTTCGGAAGCGCGTCACGACGAGGAGCGCGTAGTCGATCCCGACGCCGATCCCGATGAGGCCGGCGACGGCCGGCGTGAACTCGGGCACGTCGACGAAGCCGGCGAGAACGCCGATCAGCGTCGCCGAGATGCCCAACCCGAAGACGGCGATGAGGAGCGGCAGCCCGGCCGCGACGACGGATCCGAACGCGACGAGCAGGATCACCGCGGCCGCGAGCAGGCCGGCCGCCTCGGGGCTCGTCCCGCCCTGCGCGTTGCGGATGAGGTTGCCGCCCACCTCGAGCCGCAGGCCGTTTCCGCCCGCGTCCTCGGCGAGCTCGATGAGCCGCTCGCCGGTCGCGGTCGGCACGTCCCAGGCCGGCTCCTCGAGGCCGAGCGTGGCCAGCCCGACCGTGCCGTCGGGCGAGATCCGCGTCGGGCCGGGCCGCCCGACGTCGTCCAGGCGGGCCGCTTCGGCGAGGAAGCGCCCGACGCGCCGCTCGACCGCCGGCGAGCCGGCGCCGGCCTCGGACGTCCAGACGACGTTCACGCTCTCCCCCGACGTCCGCGGGAAGTGCTCCTCGAGGACGTCCAGGGCGGCGTCCGACTCGGACCCCGGCGTGCCGAAGTCGACGTCGAAGTCGGCCGCGAACCGAGAGACCCCGGCGACGACGCCGACGAGGACCGCCACCCAGGCGACGACGATCAGGCCTCGGCGGCGGTAGGCGAGATCGGCGAGGCGGGCGAGACGTCCGCCCTCGGCCAGCTTCGTCTCCTCGGTGGTCATGTGCTCCTCCCCGGGTCGTGATCAGGAGCCGTCCACGCTAGGTCCGCGCGTCCGCCGCCGAAACGCCCGCGGGGAGGAACCGGCGCACCTCCCGGGGGCGATCCTCGCGCTCCTCCCCCGGGAGGAGGCGCTTCCTCCTCGCGGACGACGCCGGGCAGGACCGAGGGCGCTACGCTCGCTCGACGTGGACACGTACGCGGTCGGACAAGGACGTCACGCCCGCCGCCCGAGGCGGGCACAGCGACTGGGCGTCGACCTCACGATCGCGCTCGTCGCCTTCGCGCTCACGCTTCTCTACCTGTCCGGTCTCCGCGAGGAGGGCGACCGCGCGCTCGACGCGCTGGGAATCGCGCTCGCCGCCGGCGCCTCGCTCCCGCTCGTGGCCAGCCGACGCTTCCCGCTCGGCGCCTTTCTCGCGACGGCGACGGCGAGCTCCGTGCTGAACGCCGTCGGCTACCCGCCGGGCCCGCCCGTCGGGCCCACGCTCGCGCTCTTCTTCCTCGGCCTCCGGCCGGCCGAGACGCCCGGCGGCCGCAGGCTCGCCGCGGCCGTCGTCGCGCTTCTCTACCTGGTCCACTTCGGCGCCGTGACGCTCGGCCAGGACGGCGACGCGCCGGTCGTCGAGCCGCTCTTCGGCATCGTCGTCTGGGGCGGCGCCTGGGTCATCGGCGACCGCGTCCGGTTGCGGCGCGAGCGCATGGCGGAGCTCGCCGAGCGCGCCGAGCGGGCCGAGCGCGAGGCCGAGCGCGAGCGGCGCCTGGCCGCCGCGGAGGAGCGCATGCGGATCGCGCGCGACCTCCACGACTCGGCCGGCCACGCGATCAACGTCATCCTCGTGCAGGCGGGCGCCGCACGGCTCCACACCGCCCGCGACCCGGAACGGGCCCGTGACGCCCTGAGCACGATCGAGGACGTCGCGCGCGAGACCGTCGCCGAGATCGACCGGCTCGTCGGCAGCCTGCGCGAGAACGGCGCCCGCGAGGACGTCGAAGCCCCGGCGAGCCTCGCAGCGGCCGGCGCGCTCGTCGAGCGCCACCGCGCCGGCGGACTCGACGTCGAGCTCGACGTCCGCGGCGACGTGCGTCCGCTCCCCGGCGCCGTCGACGCCGCCGCCTACCGGATCCTCCAGGAGGCGCTCACGAACGCGGCGAAGCACGGAGACGGACGCGCCCGCGTGGAGGTCGCCTACAGCCCGCGCGCGCTCACGCTCGCCGTCACGAACCCGACGCGCGGCGATGCGGTGGCCGGCCCGCCGGGTCACGGGCTCGTCGGCATGCGCGAGCGTGCCGCCCTCCTCGGGGGGCAGCTCGAGATCGCCGGCGGGGACGGCACCTTCGTCGTGCGCGCCGAGCTCCCGTACGCGGAGGCGCGATGAGCGGACCGCCGGTGCGCGTGCTCCTCGTCGACGACGACGACCTCATGCGGGCGGGCCTCAGGTCGATCCTCGCGAGCGACTCGCGGGTCGAGGTCGTCGGCGAGGCGAGCGGAGGCCGGGCGGCGATCGGCGAGACGCGCTCGCTCGCGCCGCACGTCGTCCTCATGGACGTCCGCATGCCCGACCTCGACGGCATCGCGGCGACGCGCGAGGTGCTCTCGACGGCGCCCGACGTCAAGGTCGTGATCCTCACGACCTTCGAGAACGACGAGTACGTCTTCGGCGCCCTCAGGGCGGGCGCGTCCGGCTTCCTGCTCAAGCGGACGAGCCCCGAGGACCTCATCGCCGCGATCCACACCGTCGTCGCCGGCGACGCCCTCCTCTCCCCGTCCGTCACGCGCACCGTCATCGACCGGGCCGCGCGGCAGCCGGCACCCGATGCGACCGCGGCGAAGGGCCTCGAGCGCCTGACGCCCCGGGAGCGCGACGTGCTCGAGCTCGTCGCGCGCGGCTCCTCGAACGCCGAGATCGCCGCGGCGCTCGTGATCGAGGAGACGACGGTCAAGACGCACGTGAAGCACGTCCTCGGGAAGCTGCGGCTCCGCGACCGCGTCCAGGCGGTGATCTTCGCGTACGAGAGCGGCCTCACCCGGCCCGGCTCGGCCCCCTAGACCACGGCGCCGGCGTCCGCCGCCCGGCCCGGGAGCGACTTTGACATGCTGAGCCTGGCCGTGAGGTACTCCGAAGGAGGTTCGAGCATGTCGGCTGTCCAAACAGCGGACGTCCTGCTGACGACGACCGCGACGCTGCAGAACAAGACGATCGTCCGCTACCTCGGCATCGTCACCGGGGAGGCGATTCTCGGCGCGAACATCGTCCGCGACCTCTTCGCCGGCGTCCGCGACATCGTCGGCGGCCGTGCGGCGGCCTACGAGAAGGAGCTCCAGCGCGCGAAGGACATCGCCATGCAGGAGATGATCGAGCGAGCGACCGAGCTCGGAGCGAACGCCGTCATCGGCATCGACCTCGACTACGAGACGGTCGGCGACGGAAGCATGCTGATGGTGAGCGCGAGCGGCACCGCGGTCACCATCGAGTAGCGCCGAGCGCAGCGGCCTCCGCGTCCATCAGTGCGGGCGAGAGGACTCGAACCTCCAAGGGCTTGCGCCCAACGGGACCTAAACCCGTCGCGTCTTCCAGTTCCGCCACGCCCGCGTGTTCGAAACGATAGCCCCCGGGTACACGAGCCTCATGCGTCTCCTGCGCAGAAGCGACGGGGCGGACACGGAGACCCGCCCGAACGGTCCCGGGGACGGCGAGAGCCTCCCCGAAGAGGCGCCGACGCCGCAGCCCGAGCGCCACGAGCGGGAGCTGCGCGACCCTGAGATCTCGGACCTCTCCCGCCGGGACTGGAAGGCTGTCTTCCTGCGGGCGGCGAAGGAGACGAAGGCGGACAACGTGACGGACATCGCCGCGGCGCTCGCCTACTACGCGTTCCTCGCCATCCCGGCCGCCCTCCTCGTCAGCCTCGGTGTCTTCAGCGTGCTCGCCGGCCCGGAGACCATCGACCGCCTCCTGGAGAAGCTCGGCACGGTCGTCCCCGCCGAGACCATCGAGCTCCTCGAGGAGAGCCTCACGCGCGCGATCGAGAACCAGAGCGGCGGACTCGTCATGATCGTGCTCGGGTTCCTGCTCGCGCTCTGGACGACGACCGGGGCGATGAACGCCCTCATGCGCGGCCTCAACAGGGTGTACGACCGCGACGAGACGCGCGGCTTCGTGAAGCAGCGCGTGACGGCGCTCGGGATGCTCGTCTGCATGCTCCTCGCCTTCGCCCTCTCCTTTGGGCTGCTCGTGCTCGGCCCCGTCATCTCGGACTGGCTCGGCGGGCTCCTCGGCCTCGAGAGCGCGTTCGGCTGGATCTGGTGGACGCTCCAGTGGCCGATCCTCGTGGGCGGCCTCCTGCTCGCGTTCGCCGGCATCCTCTTCCTGGGGCCGAACGTCGACCACCCCCGCTGGCGGTTCCTCACGCTCGGCTCCGGCGTCGCGGTCGCGATCTGGATCGTCGCCTCGGGGCTGTTCGCCGTCTACGTGAGCCTCTTCGCGACCTACAACAAGGCGTGGGGCTCGCTGGCCGCGGTCATAATCATGCTCACCTGGCTCTGGCTCTCGGCGCTGTCGCTCCTCTTCGGCGCCGAGATCAACGCCGAGGCCGAGCGGAGCCGCGAGCTCCGCGAGGGCCGTCCGGCCGAGATCGACCTCCAAGCGCCGGCCAAGGCCTGATCCGCGCCCGGCTACACTCGTCCGCAGGGCCCCGTAGCTCAGCGGACAGAGCGGCGGACTTCGAATCCGCGTGCGGAGGTTCGACTCCTCCCGGGGCCATCCTGGCGTCATACGGATCCTGTTTGTGATGCGTGTTACATGAAGCGCGCCGGCCGACGCGTCCCTCTTCGGGCTAGTCCGTGAGAAAAAGCACGAGCCTCGACCCAGGATGGTTCGAGGCTCGCTGGAGGGGCTCTATCGGCAGGCGGCCCGCTCAGCGCGGCCGCCCCCCGCCTACGAGGGGCAGGAGTACTCGCAGAACTTGTCGAGCTTGCAGATCCGCAAGTCCCCCTGCTTGTTCTGGTTCGGGTTGGGATCGGGGACACAGGCGCCCGAAAGCTGCGCACGGGCGAACGTGTGCGCCGCGATCGAACCGAAGTCCACAACCCTCGGGCTCGCAAAACGAACCTTCATCAGACTCCCCTCCGCGAAATCGGGCGGCCCCCCTCCGGAGCCCCCGATCCCGAGGTTGTGCCCGTGCCCGCCGACCTCTAGGCCCCCCGTCCGTCTAGTCCGTTCTAGATCCCGGCAGGGTCGACCCGGCCTCGATGCGACCCGAATTGCCTGACAAGAAACGCCGACTCTAGTGGGCGCTTGCCGGTTCGCCTGCGGCCGCGGCCTCGAGCATCGCGTGCATCATCGCGTCCTTCGGGACGTTCGGCTTGGGGTACGCGGCACGGCTGTGGGTGAGCCGGAGCCCGAGTACGAGCTCGGCGAGCTTGTACGTCAGCGGTCCGGGATTCACGACGGGCACTGGCAGATTCTCGGCGAGGAAGCCGTGGGACTGGTGCATCGTCGTCGAGCCGAGACAGATCACCTCCGCCCCGTCGCCGATGCACTGGCGCCCCGCGTCGAGGAGCTTCGGGAATACCTCTTCCTCCTTCCCGCCGAGGAGGTTCTCGACGTCCGGCGGGACGTTGATGGAGCGGATGGAGGCGCACTTGTCGACGAGCCCGTACTCCTGGAGGCTCTTCTTGTAGAGGTTCATCCAGGGATCCCACTGCGTGAGCACCGAGAACTTGGAGCCGAGCATGAGCGCGATGAGGTACGAGGCCTTCCCCGGCCCGATCACGGGGATGTCGAGCACGGAGCGCAGGGCGCTTACTCCGGAATCGCTCATGGTGTCGATGCAGACGGCGTCGTAGCCGTCCTCCTGAGCGGTCAGCCCGGCCTCGAAGAGCGACAGGTCGGCGAGGATGTAGTCATGCCAGCTGTCGTAGAGCGCGGGGCCGGCCTTCACCGGGCGGTAGTCGAACTGGATGTCGGGGCCGAGCTCGACCGCTTCCTGCTGCGCGCGCCGGTTCGCGAGGCCCTTCTCGTCGAACGCGAACGGGACGAGGATCAGGACTTTGTGCATGGAAGCCTCCGAATGTCTAACTTCGAACCATTTCCGACCTTCTAGTCCATTCCTGAAGGGGTGTCAAACTCCGGAGAGGGTCCGACTGCTCCATCGCGATCCGCCAGGTGGAGAGTCGTGTTCTTCTCGACGCCGACCCGTTCTGACGCTCGGCGCGTCGCGAAGGCAACCGAGCTGATCCCCGTTACGGCATGCGAGACGCGAAGGCCGACGCCGCACGCTCCGTGCGGACGCGGCGCGTGGCTTCTGTGTCGACCGTCATGGCGTCCGCCTCGATGACGACCGCGTAGTCGCGCTCGGCCAGCTCGACGCTCGTGAAGCCGTCGAGGACGTCGGCGAGCACCCGGCCCGGATCCCGCTCGATCGGATCGCCGTAGCCGCCGGAGTTCGGCACGGTGATCTCGAGCGTCTCTCCGGCCTTCAGGCGGAAGGCGGTCACCTTCGACGGCCAATGCTCCTCGTCCGGCCGACCGGGGTTCTTCACGAGCGATGCGTTGAGCCCGTCGTGCCCGCCGAAGATACCCCACGGCGGGTCGGTCTCGTGCCGCTCGCCTTCACACGTCACGATCGTGTCGACGAGGAAGCGGTTCACGCGCACCATGCCGACCCCGCCGCGGTACTCACCCGCCGCGCACGGCTCGTCGCGCAACTCGTAGCGCTCGGTCCGCATGGGGAAGCGCCACTCGAGCTCCTCGATCGGGTTGTTGCGGGTATTCGCGATGAGACAGTCGACCGAGTCGAGGCCGTCGTGCCCCGGACGGCCGCCATAGGAGCCCTCGTCGACCTCGAGGTACACCCAGTATTCCTGCTCCTCCTCGTTGAACCCGGAGTACGAGATGAAGTGGAGGTGTGCGGAGTTCCCGGCGGTCACCTTGTCGGGCACGACAGGAGCGAGCGCCCGCAGGGCGAGGTCGACCGCCCGCTGCACCTGGCAGAAGCGGGCGAAGCACGCGCGCGGGTAGTTCGGGTTGAAGATCGACCCCTTTGGAGCGACCACCTTCACGGGCCGCAGCATCCCCTCGTTCTGGGGAACGAAGACCGGGTACCTCGCCTCGTCGAGAAAGATCATCCGCGTGATGAAGGTCATCGCCGAGACGGTCGTCCCTTCGAAGGGGCAGTTGTAGCCCGTCGGCACCTCCGGGCTCGATCCGGTGAGATCGAACGTGATCTCGTCGCCCTCGATCTCGACCGCCACCTTGACCGGCAGCCGCACGCCTCGGTTCTTGCCGTCGTCGTCGAGCCAGCCGACCTCGGTCTCATAGCGCCCGTCGGGGACCTTCGCGATCTCCTGGCGGAGCATCCGCTCGGAGTAGTCCATCCACCGCCGGGCCGCGGCGAGTACGGTGTCGAGCCCGTAGCGCCCGAGCAGCTCGAGGTAGCGCCGCCGGGCGAGCTCGCACGCGGCGATCATCGCCTCGATGTCGCCCTTGTTGTGCGTCGGCGTGCGCGTGTTCTCGAGGATGTGCTTCCAGAGGCGGTCCTGCCGCACCCCCTTGTCGGAGAGCTTCACGGCGCGGTAGATGTTGCCCTCGGACCAGTTGTCGACGAGGTCGATGGCGAGGCCCGGATAGGCGCCCCCGATGTCGAGGAGGTGCGCCGAGGCGCCGGCGAACCCGGCGAGCTTGCCGTCGAAGAAGATGGGGATCACGATCGCCACGTCGGGCGAGTGCGTCGCGCCGAGGTACGGATCGTTGTGCAAGATCACGTCGCCCTCGTGGATGTCGTCGCCGAGGAGCTTGATGACGTTCTTGACGATCTTCGGCATCGCGCCCATGAACATGGGCGTCGAGTCCGACTCGGCGAGGACGTTCCCCTCGGCGTCGAAGATCCCGGCCCCGAGATCCTCCGACTCCCGGATGATCGACGAGTAGCTCATCCGGAACAGCACGCCCGCCATCTCCTTCGCGATCGCCGAGAAGGCGCCGCCGATGACGCGCATGAGAATCGGCGTCGCCAGCTCCGTTTCGCGCTCGGCGACCTCCGCGACACGCTGCGTGCAATCGATGAGGATGTTGCCGAAGAGGTCGATCTCGGCGACGAGACCGGGCGGAACCACCGTGGTCGAGTCGTACTGCTCGATGATCGCCGGGCCTTCGACCCGGTCGCCAGCTCGGAGCAGCGCGCGGTCGTAGAACGCGGTCGCCCGACGTTCGGGCCGGCCGTCGACGTCGAAGACGACCTCGCTCTCGAGCGTCCTCGCGGCCGACGCGTCGCCGCCGCCGGCCGCTGCGGTCGCGGGTTCCAGCTCGGCGATCCGGCCGATCCCGACGACGCGGATGTTGATTATCTCGATTTCGGCCTCGAACCGGTGGCCGTACTCGGCCTCGTGCGCCCGGTGGAACGCCTCCTTGAGCTCCTCGACCCACCCGTCGCCGATGGTCCCGGCGGGGACGTCGAAGCGAACCTCGTATCCCTGTCCCGCGTAGCGGCAGTCCGCGAGCCGCCGCAGCAGGCGCCGGTCCTCGGCGACGCCGTCCGCGTCGAGCTGCGCGACCGCCTGCGCCGACAGCTCGTCGTAGCGGCCGCGTAGCCGCACGACGTCGAGCGTCTTGAGCGCGTGGCGCTCGGTGGCGACGAACTCATGCTGGAGATCCGTGGCCAGCAGCCCGGTCGCCGCGATGATCCCCGGGTGAGGGGGTACGAGCACGCGCGGGATCTCGAGCTCGAGCGCGATGTCGCACGCGAAGAGCGGGCCCGCGCCGCCGGCCGCGACGAGCGTGAACTCGCGCGGGTCGTATCCGCGCCGGACCGAGTTGACCTCGATCGCCTGCGCCATCCCGAACTTCTGTATCTGCAGCGCCCCGAGCGCGGCCTCCGCAACCGGCATCCCGAGCGTGTCGGCCAGCCGCTGCATCGCCGCGCGCGCGAGCTCGACGTCGAGCTGCATCTCGCCGCCGAGCAGCCCGCGGTCGGGTCGCAGGCGGCCGAGCAGCAGCTGCGCGTCGGTCGCCGTCGGGTCGGCTCCTCCGCGGCCGTAGCATGCAGGCCCCGGGTCGGCGCCCGCGGACTGCGGGCCGACGCGGAAGACGCCGCCCTCGTCGACGTATGCGATCGAGCCCCCGCCCGCGCCGATCGTGTCGATGTCGACCATCGGCACCATCGCCTGGTAGTCGCCGACCTTCGTGTCCAGCAGGTGCCGCATGCGCAGCTGACCGTTCGCGGCGACGCCGATGTCGGCAGACGTCCCGCCGATGTCGAGCGTGACGACGTTGCCATAGCCGGCGACCTTCCCCGCCCAAATTCCGCCGATCAGGCCGGCCACCGGCCCAGACATGAGCAGATTGACCGCCCGCTGCGTCGCCGACTCCACGGTCGCCATGCCGCCCGACGACTGCATCAGCTGGACGCCGCGCGCGAATCCCGAGCGCTGCATCGCCTCGTCGAACCGGGCCACGTACCGCGAGACCTTCGGGCCGATGTACGCGTTCAGGCCGACGGTCGAGAACCGCTCGTACTCACGGTACAGCGGCAGGACCTCGTGCGAAACCGACAGGTACGCCTCCGGGAACTCCTCGAGCACGATCTCCTTGATCCGCTGCTCGTGGGCGGGGTTGAGGTAGGAGTGGAGCAGGCAGATCGCGACGGCCTCGGCGCCGGCGGTCTTCAGCTGCCGGACGCGTTCGCGCACCTCCCCCTCGTCGAGCGGGACGAGCACCTCGCCGTCCGGGACGGCGACGCGCTCCTTCACCGTGAGGCGGTGGCGGCGCTTCGCGAGCGGCCGCGACTGCCACGGGAGCTCCTGTTGGAGCGAGAAGTTGTACGGCTTCTTGTGCCGGGCGATGTGGAGGATGTCGCGGAAACCCTCCGTCGTCAGCATCCCGACCTCGGCGCCCGTGTGCGTGAGCACGATGTTCGTGGCGATCGTCGTCCCGTGCAGGAGGTTGTCCACGTCGGTCAGAGACACCCCCGCCTTCTCGCACAGCTGCTCGACGCCCTCGACGACGGCCCGCGCCGGGTCGTCGGGGGTGGAGGCGACCTTGTCGACGGTGATCCTGCCCTGCTCCTCGTCGACGAGAATCAGGTCCGTGAACGTGCCGCCGACGTCGACCCCGATGCGCTTCATGTCGTCTCCTCACGGTGATTGGCGGGTTCCACGGTCAGGCGGCCGACGGCGGGCAAGACATCGCGCCCGATGCGCCGCATCTGCTCGAGCTCGCCGTTGAGATACGCGGTCGAAACCTCCCCGACGCCGACCTCGGCGAGCGCCCGGATCTTCTGCAGGCACCGCTCGACCGGGCCCGCGATTGCGAAGTCGTCGATCAGCTCCCCGGTCAGGTACGCGGTGTGCTCTGCTTTCGAGTCGAGGTGGCCCGCGTAGTAGTCGTACTCGTCGCGCGCCTCGACCAGCCGAGTCATGCCGCCCGGCATGCCGTGCTCCGGGTTACGGCGCGTGACGTCCTCGATGTGGTTCGCGCAGGCGGCCGGCGCCCAGCGACACGCATTCCACGCCTCCTCCTGGTCGTCGGAGACCCACATCGCACAGAGGACCGCGATCTCGAGGCCGTCGGGATCGCGGCCCGCTGCCGCCGCCCCGGCGCGCACGTGCTCGATCGCCCAGCGCACCGAGACCGGGTTGACCCCGACGTAGACCATGACGATGTCGGCGAGCGCGCCGGCGACACGGAGGTTCTTCGGACCCGTCGCCGCCATCATGATCGGCACATCCTCGTCCGCCCAGCGGATCCGGACATCGGTGCCGTCGAAGTCGATCGAGCGACCGGCGACAAGCTGCCGGATTTTCGGGACGACGTCGGCGAGGCGCCGCGTCGGCACCGGCTGGAGCCCGAGCGTCCGGACGGCGTTGTCGCCGCGTCCGATGCCGAGGAGGACGCGGCCCGGGTGGAGGTCGGCCAGCGTGGCCGTCACACTCGCGGTGACCGTGAAGTGGCGCGTGAGCGGGTTCGTCACGCCGGGCCCGAACGCGATCCGCTCAGTCGCCGCCAGCCCGTGCGTCATATAGACGTAGAGGTCCTGCCAGAGCATGTGGCCGTCGACGAGCCATGCGCGGTCGTAGCCGACCTCGTCGGCCGTTCGCACCGACTCGAGGAACACGGGCAAGTCCTCTGGGAGGAAGTGCGCCCCGAGCTTCACGGCGTCATGCTCTCGAGCCGCCCCCGGAGCGCGAGCAGACCCGCGATCGTCGCTTCGAGGCCACGCACCTCGCCCCAGCCGACACGCACCATCTCGAGCGCCGGCTCGTGCAGGTGCGGCAGGGTCGTTCCCGTGCATTCCTCGACGACGATCGGCTTGAAGTCGCGGAACATCGCGTCCTTCGAGGTCGCGGCGATGCACTGGTTCGTCAGGACGCCCGCGATGAGGACGGTCTCCGCGCCGAGTCCGCGCAGGATGAGCTCGAGATTCGTGTTGTAGAAGGCGCTCAGCCGGTTCTTCTCGACGAGCCAGTCCTCACCGTCCGGCGCGAGCTCGTCGTAGATCTGGAAGCCCCACGTGTCCCGGCGGAGGCCGCCCTCGCGCAGGAAGGGGCGCAGCTGGAAGAACGGACCCGCGTCGGTCGCGTCCCGGAACCCGTGCCGGGTCCAGATGACCGGCACCTCCGCGGCCCTGGCCGCGGCGACCAGCCTTCGCGTCGGCCCGACGACGCGCCGCATGTGCGTGATGTCGACGCCGCTCTCCGCGTACCAGCCCCGCTCGTGGAGGAAGTCGTTCTGCAGGTCGATGAGGACGAGCGCGGTGCGCCCGGGGACGAGGTCCCACGTGGCCGGCGCGAACGGGTCGCTGGAAGGTGGGCGGTCCAGGTCGTCAGCCTTCCGCAAGTCGAGCGCGTTCGCGCCTCGCATTGCTAACTAGCGTTTGTTTGGCTATGGTGGCGCGATCGTAGTCGATCCTGCTGCCGTTGTCGACCCGAACCGGACCCGAGAGCGAGACCCCCGCGTCGGCCGCCGGGGCGGCGGAGCGAAGGGACGCCCAGATCCTCGCGGTCGCCACGCGCCTCTTCTACGAGAAGGGCTACCACGCGTCGACGATGCGCGAGGTCGCGGCGGGCGTCGGGATCAAGGCCGGAAGCCTCTACAACCACTACGCGGGCAAGGGCGAGCTCCTCTTCCGCATCGCGCGCGACGTCATGGAGGAGTTGCTCGCGGGCGGGCACCGGGCGCTCGCGAGCCACGCCGAGCCGCGCGAGCAACTGCGCGAGCTCATCCGCTCGCACGTTGTCTACCACGCCGAGCACCGCTTCCGGGCGAAGGTCGCCGACGACCAGCTCCACGCGCTCGACCCCGGGCAGCGCGCCGAGGTCATCGCGGTCCGCGACGCGTACGAGCGGCTCTGGCGGGACGTCATCGAGGCAGGGCGAACGGCGCACCGGTGGGCGGTGCCGGACACGCCGGTCGTGGCATTCGCGATCACGACCATGTGCACGGCCGTGGACGTGTGGTACCGCGAGGGCGGGCGGCTGAGCCCGGACGAGATCGCCGAGATCTATGGAGACTTCGTGCTCGGTGCGCTCGCTCGCGACGCCTCCGCCCTCAGCTGAGCAGACGCTCGTTGTCGGGGTCGTAGGGCGGCTGCGAGACGACGCGGGCGGGCCGCGGCTCGCCGAGGACCTCCACCGCGAGCTCGGTCCCCGGGCGGGTGTGGGCGACCGGGAGGTAGGCGAGCGCGAGGGCGGTGTCGAGGACGTGGCCGTAGCCCCCGGAGGTGACGTATCCGATCGGCCCGTCGCCGGCGAAGACCGGCTCGAGCCCGTGGGGGTCGGCGCCGTCGACGTCGACCACCAGGCAGGCGAGCTCGCGCTCGAGGCCGCTCGCCCGCTGGCGCAAGAGAGCGTCGCGGCCGATGAAGTCTCCCTTGTCGAGCCGGACGAACCGCCCCAGCCCGGCCTCGAGCGGTGTCCAGTCTTGGGACATGTCCGCGCCCCACAGCCGGTAGGCCTTCTCGAGGCGCAGCGAGTCGAGTGCCCGGTAGCCGAAGTCGACGAGGCCGAGCGGCTCGCCGGCCTCGCGCAGCTGCTCGTCGAGGTGGCGCTGGTACTCGAGCGGATGGTGGAGCTCGAAGCCGAGCTCGCCGACGTAGGAGATGCGCAGCGCGCGCACCGGCGCGCTCCCGACCTCGATCTCGCGGCAGCGGAAGAAGGGGAACGCCTCCCGCGAGCAGTCGGCGTCGGTGACGGCCTGGAGCAGCTCCCGCGAGCGCGGACCGGCGAGTGTGAGCACGCCGTAGCGGGCGGTGACGTTGGCGAGCATGACGGAGCCGTCGTCGGGAAGATGGCTCTCGATCCAGGCGAGGTCGTGCGCCTCGGTCGCCGCCGCCGAGACGACGTAGAAGCGGGCCTCGGCCAGGCGCGTGACCGTGACGTCGCACTCGATGCCGCCCGCAGGCGTGCACATCTGCGTCAGCGCCGTCGTGCCCGGCTCCGGCGGGAGCGCGTTTGCACAGAGCCGGTCGAGCAGCGTCTCGGCCCCGGGCCCGGAGAGCTCGAACTTCGCGAAGCTCGTCTGGTCGAGCACGCCGACCTGCGAGCGGACCGCACGACACTCCTCGCCGACGGCCTCGTACCAGTTGCCGCGCCGGAAGGAGTACGCGTCGTGCGCGGGTCCGCCGGCGCCCGCGAACCAGAGCGGGCGCTCCCAGCCGAAGCGGACGCCGTACACGGCCCCGCGGTGCGCCAGGCGGTCGTAGAGCGGGCTCGTCTTGAGCGGGCGCCCCGCCGGCAACTCCTCCTCGGGGTAATGAATCGCATACTCCCGCTCGTACACCTCGCGCGCGCGGCTCGCGACGTACCGCATCCCCTGTGCGTACTCGCCGAAGCGGCGAACGTCGAGCTCCCACATGTTGTCGCTCGGCTGTCCGTCGACGATCCACTCGGCCGCGTACCGGCCCGCCCCGCCGCCGTAGACGATGCCGAAGATGCTGAAGCCGGCGAGGACGTGGAAGCCGCGCAGGCCCGGCACGGGTCCGAGCAGGCAGCGCCCGTCGGGCGTGTAGCCGTCCGGACCGTTGACGACTGCCCTGATGCCGGCATCGGCGAACGGCGGCACCCGCTCGCCGGCGGCGGTCAGCACCTCGGCGATCTGGTCGAAGTCGGGCGGGAGCAGGCGCCCGTGGAAGTCCTCCGGGACGCCGTCCTCGGCCCACGTCTTCGCGTTGCGCTCGAACGGCCCGACGAGCAGGCCGCCGCCCTCCTGGCGCACGTAGAAGGAGGCGTCGGGGTCCCGCAGGACGGGCAGCTCCCCCGCAAGCGACTCGACCACCGGGAGCGGCTCCGTCACGACGTAGTGGTGCTGGAGGGGCACGATCGGCAGGTCGACGCCGGCCAGCCGGCCGACTCCGCGCGCCCATTGCCCGGCCGCGTTGACCACCGTCCCGGCCCGCAGGCTCCCCTTCGCCGTCTCGATCGTCCAGGCGCCGTTCGAGCTCTCGAGCGCCGTCACCGGCGCGTGCCTGACGATGCGGGCCCCGCGCGCCGCGGCGCCCGCCGCGAGCGCCCGGGTCACGCTCGTAGGATCGACGTGCCCGTCGGACGGGAGGTAGGCCGCCCCGAGCAGCCCCGACGGGTCGAGGAGGGGAAAGAGCTCGACGGCGCGCTCGGGGGAGACGAGCTCGACCTGCACCCCGAGCAGCTCGGCCAGCGCGCGGCGGTGTCGGAACTCGTCGAGGCGATCCTGCGTCGTCGCGAGCCGGACGCTCCCGCACTCGTGGAAGTCCACCGGCTGCCCCGTTTCGGCCTCCAGCGAGCGGTACAGCTCGAGGCTGTAGCGGAGGAGCCCCATGAGGTTGTAGCTCGGCACGAACTGCGTGCAGAGACCCGCGGCGTGCCAGGTCGACCCGCTCGTGAGCTCGTCCGCCTCGAGGAGGACGACGTCGGTGACGCCGAGCCTCGTCAGGTGGTACACGAGGCTGCAGCCGGCGACGCCGCCGCCGATGACCGCGACGCTCGCGTCTCCGATCACCGGCTCCCTGCTCCGCGACGCGTCGGCTCCGGCATGCTGCGTTAGGCTGTGACGCGGACGTTAACTAACTAACGCTCGTTCTTCAACCGAGGGAGGTTTCTCATGCCGGTGAACGAGGACGTCGACGCGGCCCTCGAGCAGCTCTTCTCGGCCGACTCGTCGATCTACCGGGAACGCGGGTTCCAGCGGCGCGTCGGCTTCGGCGAGCGTCCGGCGCTCGTCAACATCGACCTCGCCAACGCCTGGACCCGTCCGGGGAACCCCTTCAGCTGCGACGGGATGGACGTCATCATTCCCGGCGTCCAGCGCCTGCTCGGTGGGGCGCGTGCGAAGGGCGTCCCCGTCGTCTACACGACGACTGCCTACGCCGTGACCGAGGGACCGAACAGCGACATGGGGATCTGGAACCGGAAGATCCCGCTCGAGGCGCTCGCGCTCGGCTCGGACGCCGTCGCCGTCGACGAGCGCATCGCGCCCGAGCCCGGCGAGCACGTCATCGTCAAGAAGCGCGCCAGCGCCTTCCACGGGACGCACCTGTCGAGCTTCCTCACCGCGCTCCGCGTCGACACGGTGATCGTCACCGGCGTGACGATGGCCGGGTGCGTGCGGCACACGGCGGAGGACGCGATCGCCGAGGGCTTCCGTCCGATCGTCGTCCGCGAGTGCGTCGGCGACCGCGTCCCCGGCGTCGTCGAGTGGAACCTCTTCGACATCGACGCGAAGTTCGGCGACGTCGAGCCGCTCGAGCGCGTCCTCGACTACCTCGAGGGCGTCACACCCTGGCAGGAGGCGCAGCCCGCGACCGCCGCGGGCGGCTAGCGGAGAGGCGGCGAAGCAGGGGCCGGAAGCGGTCGGGCAAGAGCGCCGTGACATCGTGGCCGGGCGCCTCCCCCGCGAGCAGGTCGGCGACCAGGCGCCCGGTGATCGGCGCCAGGGTGAGACCCATCATGGCGTGCCCGGTGGCCAGGACCAAGTTCTCGAGCTCGGCTGGGCGACCGATGAGCGGAAGGCCGTCGGGAGCGCACGGGCGAAGGCCGGCCCAGAGCTCGAGCACACGTGGAGCGCCGAGCCGGGGTAGGACGCGGCGCGCGGCGGCGACGATCGCCTCGGTGCGGCGTGCTTCGATGCCAAGGTCGAGGCCTGCGAGCTCGAGCGTGCCGGCAAGGCGGAGGCGTCCCGCGAGCGGCGTGGCGATCACCCGAGACTCCTGCATGAAGACGGGGATCTGGGGATCGCCCGGCGCCGGCATGACGTCGACGTGGTACCCCTTCCCGGCCTGGACGGGGGTCAAGAAGCCGAGGTCGCGGGCGACCCGCGGCGTCCACGCCCCAGCAGCCAGCACGACCGAGCCGGGCCGCAGCTCCCCGCCGCTCGTCTCGACCGCGGCGATACGACCGTCGCGGCGACGCAGCCCGAGGACCTCCACCCCAGTACGGATCTGGGCTCCCGCTTGGGCGGCCGCGCGCCCGACCGCCTGCACGAAGCGGAGCGGATCGCAATGAGCCTCGTTTGGGTAGAGCACGGCGCCGGCCACCTCGGGGCCGAGCGCCGGCTCGACGTCCCTCGCATCGCCGCCGGCAAGGACGCGCTGGCGCATCCCCGCCAGCGCGTTCGCCTCCGCCTCCTTCCGGCCGGCCGCGAATCCCGCCTCGCTCTCGTAGACGTTCAGAACGCCGCGCCGCTCGAAGCCGGTGTCGAGCCCCTCGCCAGCGAGCCCGGCGTGGAGCTCGAGGCTCGCCTGGCTGAGTTCGCGGAGAAGGCGCGCCGACGCCTCAGCCCGCCGCTCCGTGCTCGCAGCGGCGAAGCGGAGAAGCCACGGCACGAGCGCGGGACTCGGGCGGAGCCGGAACGGGCTGTCGGGCGTGAGCATCCAGCGGAGGCCCTGGCGGAGCGCCGACGGCGTCGCGAGCGGAGCCGAGTGGCTCGGGCAGATGAGGCCGGCGTTGCCCGCCGAGCAGCCCGCGGCGAGCGCGGAGCCTCGCTCCACGAGCACCGGCCGCGCCCCGCGGCGCGCCAGCTCGAGCGCGACCGCCGCGCCTATCGCGCCGCCCCCCACGACCAGAACCTCCTGGGTGTCCGTCCTCACCGACTCGATGCTACTGCGCGTCGGGGCGCAGTCGACCGCACCGGCCCGCGATCCGGCGCCGCAAAGAAAACGCGCCTGGCGATAGCGCTCTACTGCGATGCGGGATAAGCGATCCGCGTCGTGTCTGGGATCGCGGCCAGCACGGCGGCCCAAGGAGGCGCGATCGTCGCAGGAGCTCCTGCTTGCCAGCCTACTGCCCGGGATACGAGACGCACCTCGACGGTCTCGGCCAGGCGGCGGATCCGGCCGGGCGACGACCACTTGCCATCGTTGGGCAGGATGAGGCCGACGTGCACGAGGCGAGGCTATCGGCGGCACGCGTCGCGAGGCTGGCGACAACGGACCCGGACGGACGGCCGCACCTCGTCCCGATCGTGTTTGCGATCGACGGCGACACGCTCTATTCGGCCGTCGACAGGAAGCCCAAGCGATCGCAGCGGCTGAGGCGGATCGAGAACGCCCGCGAGCGCTCGGACGTGACGATCCTCGTCGACCACTACGACGAGGACTGGGCCCGCCTCTGGTGGATTCGCCTCCGCGGCCACGCCCGCGTCCTCGACGAGGGCAAGGAGCGAGAACGCGCGCTCGCGCTACTCGGGAAGAAGTACCCGCAGTACGGCGTCGAGCCGCCCGAAGGCCCCGTCTTGGCGGTCGACGTAACCGACGTGCGTGAATGGAGCAGTTGACGGCCTGCCGGCGACAATGACGGTTTCTGTCGTTTGGTCTTGCCGTCATCGCAAAAGCCTGATTGGGCAATCGCAATGCTCTCGTCACACATGCAGCAGGACCGCCGAAGTCGACCAGCTCGGTGGAGGACGGATGCGCGGGCTCCATTGAGCCCAGCCCAGGGCGTAACCCGGACGTCGGGGCAACGCAAGGATGTGTCCGTCGCTTGCGCTCGACCCGGGGATGGCGCGCACAGCGGCGCGCATCCGAAGTATCGAGCAGCTTTCCCCCCTGCAAATCGGCACTTCGCCACGCTGCCTTCGAATCCGCGTGCGGAGGTTCGACTCCTCCCGGGGCCATCGCCTCTATCTCTACGTGTCGGGCCGCCCGCCTCGCGGCCACCGTCGATCGGCTGGTCGGCCTGGCGCACACGTGACGGCTGTGATCGCCCCGAAGGAGGCCCCTTAGACTCCCCGTGTGCCACTCTGCACAAAGTGCGGCGAGGAGAACTCGGACCGGGCCCGCTTCTGCATGGCGTGCGGGGCGCGGCTCGCCCTTGCGATCGGCCGCGAGCGACGGAAGCTCGCGACGATGCTCTTCTGCGACGTCACGGGGTCGACCGCGATGGGCGAGCGCTTCGACGCCGAGGCGGTTCGAGCGCTCATGCTGCGGTACTTCGACGAGATGCGGAAGGCGATCGAGCGGCACGGCGGCGCGGTCGAGAAATTCATCGGTGACGCCGTCGTCGGGATCTTCGGTGTTCCGGTTGCACACGAGGATGACGCCCTCCGAGCGGTGCGGGCGGCGGCGGAGATGCAGGAGCGGGCCTCACGCCTGAACGAGGAGTTCGAGCGTGGCTTCGGCCTCAGCATCGCGTTGCGGATCGGCGTCAACACCGGCGAGGTCGTCACCGGCGAGGTGAGCGTCGACAGGCCGATGGCGTCAGGCGACCCGGTCAACGTCGCCGCACGTCTCGAGCAGGCCGCACGACCCGGCGAGATCCTCGTCGGCGAGCGGACGTACCTGCTCACGCGCCGGGCGGTGGCCTTCGCGCCCGCCGAGCCGCTCGCGCTCAAGGGAAAGTCAGAGCAGGTCAGCGCCTATCGCCTGCGCTCGTTGGCGGTCGCCGAGCAGGCGCACGTCCGGCGACTCGGCGTCGAGCTCGTCGACAGGGAGGCGGAGCTCGGGGCACTCGAGGCCGCCTTTGCGTCGTGTCTCGTCGAGCGGCGCTGTCGCCTGGTCGAGATCGTCGGCGAGCCGGGCGTCGGCAAGTCCCGTCTCGTCGCGGAGTTCGTTCGCTCGGCGGGGTCGGGCTCCACGGTCCTGCGCGGGCGCTGCGTCTCCTACGGCGAGGGCATCACGTACTGGCCGCTCGCCGAGGCCGTGAAGCAAGCGGCCGGGGTCGACGCCGCCGACACGCCGGATGAAGCCCGAGCTCGGATCGCCGAGCTCGCCGCCGCCGCCGGGCCGGACGGGGAGACCGTCGCCGGCCTCTTGGCCGTCGCAGCCGGCCTCAGTGAGACGAGAGCCTCTCCGGAGGAGATCGCCTGGGCGACCCGGAGGCTCCTTGCGGCCCTGGCCGGCGAGCGGCCCGTGATCTTCATCCTCGACGATCTGCAGTGGGCGGAGCCGACGTTCCTCGCCCTCGTCGATGCGCTCGTCGGGATCGAGGCTCCCGTCCTTCTTCTCGCCCTCGCTCGGCCCGAGCTCCCCAAGCGGCTCCCGCCGGACGGCCGTGACGAGGCCGTCGTCATCAGCCTCGAGCCGCTCCCCGCGGATGCCTCGGCGGCGCTCGTCGAGAGGACGCTCGGCGGCGGCCTCGCCCGCGATCTCCGCGACCACGTGATCGAGGCGGCCGGCGGGAACCCGCTCTTCCTCGAGGAGCTGCTCGCAATGCTGATCGACTCCGGCGTGCTGCGTCCGAGCGACGGCGACTGGGTCACGGCCGTCGACCAGTCCACCATTCCGCTGCCGCCGACCCTCGAGGCCCTCCTCGAGAGCCGGCTCGACCTGCTCGACGAGGTGGAGAGGGAGGTGCTGGAGCGCGGGTCGGTCGAGGGGAAGATCTTCCGCCGCGAGACGATCGAAGCCCTGTCCCCCCCGAGCGAGCTGGAGGGCGTCGCGGCTGCGCTCTCCGCGCTCGCGGACAAGGGCCTCGTCCACCCGACCGTCCTGGCCGGCGAGCGGGCATTCCTCTTCCGCCACCTGCTCATCCGCGACGTCGTCTACCGCGGAATCGCGAAGCGGCTGCGCGCGGAGCTCCACGAGCGCTTCGCCGGGTGGCTCGAGGAGAAAGCCGGAGAACGAACGGCCGAGCTCGCCGAGGTCATCGGCTACCACTTCGAACAGGCGTGCTTCTACCGGCGAGAGCTCGGGTCGTTCGACGACGAGGGCGAGGCCATCGCCCAGAGGGCAGCCGCGCGGATCGAGGAAGCCGGATTGAGGGCGCTCGCGAGGGGCGACCTCTTCGCGGCGATCAACCTGCTGCAGCGGGCCGTCGCGCTCCGGCGAGACGACGATCCCGCCCGCGTGCGGCTCCTCCCGGAGCTGGGAGCGGCGCTCGCCGAGGCGGGAAGGCTCTCGAAGGCAGCCGCGATCCTCGCGGACGCGCGCGTGCTCGCCGACGCCGCCGGCGACGAGCGCCTCGAGGCGCAGGCGCACATCGAGGAGCTTGTCCTGCGCCTCCAGGTCGACACGGGGAGGGCGATGACGGAGGCCCGACAGGCCGGCGCGCGCGCACGCCGTATCTTCGAGGAGGCGGGCGACGAGCTGGGACTCTGCCGCCTCTCCTATCTCGAGGCCCAGGTGTACTGGCTCGAGGGTCGGGCGGCCGCGGCGGAAGGCGCGTGGCAGGGCGCCGCCTCCTATGCCCGGCGGGCGGGCGACGAGCGTCGGCTCGCCGACATCCTGCGGTGGATCCCCTCTGCCGTGCTCTTCGGCCCCACGCCGGCGCCCGCGGGCATCCGGCGCTGCGAGGAGATCAGGTGGCTCCTGCGCCGCAATCTGCGCGCCCAGAGCGAGATCCTGCCCGCGCTGGGCGGGCTCCATGCGATGACCGGGCGCTTCGAGAGCGCCCAGGAGCTCCTCGCCGAAAGCGACGCGATCCTCGAGGAGCTCGGTTTCACGATCCACTCGGCTCCGGAGTGGGCCGCCTTGATCGCGCTGCTCGCGGGCGATCCCGCTGCGGCGGAACGACATCTGCAGGCCGGCTACGAGCGCCTCGCCGCGATGGGCGAGTCGCAGCTGCTCTCGACCACTGCCGCGCTGCTGGCGAGGGCGGTCTACGAGCAGGGCCGCCTCGACGAGGCCTACGCGTTCACGGAGGCGAGCGCGGAGGCGGCGGCGTCCGAGGACATCGTCACGCAGATCGGCTGGAGGGCCGTCCGGGCGAGGATTCTCGCCGGCCAGGGCCGCCTCGGCGAGGGAGAGAGGCTCGCGCGCGAGGCGGTCGCGCTCGCGGAGCGGACTGACCTCCTCTCGGACCGCGGGGACGCTCTCCTCGATCTCTCGGAGGTCCTTCACGCATTGGCCCGTCTCGACGAGGCAGGAGCCGCCGTCCGGTCGGCGCTCGGTCTCTACGAGCGGAAAGGGAACCTCGTCGGGGCCAAGAAAGCCCGCGCGCTCCTGGCGAATCTGGCGCCGGTTTGAGACGATTGCCGCAAATCGAGGGAGGTAGGCGATGGGACATGCGAACATAAACGACCACGCGGACTGGCTCGGACCCGACGACGCGACGCTGAGCGGAGACATCACCTTCGGCGCAGACGACACGGAGGCGCTCCTCTTCGCCCAGGTCTGCCAGAGCATCACGCACGACGACAACACCGTCGCGCGCGAGGTCGAGACGGTGAGGGTGACGCCGCCGCAGGACAGGTGGGAGGTCGTCGTGAAGCGGCGCGGTGGCCCGCAGCTGACCCAGGGCCCGGCATTCGCCAGCGTCCTCGCCGTCTTCACGAACGAGGAGCACGAGCTCGCGAGCTACAGCTGGTCGGACTGCGTCCATCTCGAGGAGCCGGGAGCGGCCGCGTAGGACGCCCTACGAGCCGATCCAGCCGCCGGCTCAGCGCTCGAAGATGTCGAGCGGCAGGAGCGCCGAGACGGCCGGGTTCGGCACGTCGACGATCTCGGACAGGCGCAGGTCGACGGCGGCGCTCATGAGCGCGTAGGCGGGCTCGCGCCCCAGGCCGCGCTCGACGGTCAGGTGGTCGAGCATCGCGAGGAGAGCGCGCCGTGTGGCGAGCGCGAGGTCGAGCGACTCGTTGCGGCCGTCCTCGGCGACCGGGAGGCCGACGGTGGCGAAGGCGCGCCGGGCCGGGAGTCCCGGCGTCTCGTAGGCGGGGAACGGCGGGACCCAGGCCGGCTGCTTGCGGAGGCCGAAGCGCAGCGTGACCGTGCCTGCCACCTCGATGCCGGTGCCGCACACCTCGCCCTCCCCCTGGGCGAAGTGGAGGTCGCCGACCGAGAAGAGCGCCCCGGGGACGTCGACGGGCAGGAAGAGGCGGCTGCCCGCGACGAGCTGGGGCACGTCGAGGTTGCCGCCCAGCTCGCGCGGCGGGATCGTCCTGAGCCCGGAGGCGGCCTGCGGAGGGACGGCGGTCTCCGGGAGGTCCTCCGCGACCGCGCCGCCGCGGGCTCGCAGCTCCTCCTCCCGTGAGCGAATCCGCGCCATCGTCTCGTGGGAGGGAGCGATACCGGCGACGCCGGCGAAGGTCGCGCCCGGGACGGCGACGCCCGGCAGCTCCGTCGAGCGGGCGCGTCCTCGCTCGATGTCCCACTTGACGAGGTACGGAGCGGGGAAGAGGTCGGCGAGGTAGCCGAAGCCCGGGATGACCGCGGTGACGCCGAAGTCCGCCGGCTCGTACGCGACGAACTCGACCTCGAGGACGTCGCCCGGCTCGGCTCCCTCGACCCTCACCGGCCCGGCGAGCGGATGGCCGAGGCCCAGGTCGAGCGAGCCCGCGTCCTCGTGCGCGCTTCCGGGGCCGAGCTGGCCGGCGAGGCCGTCCTCCGTCTCGAGGCTGAGCTCCTCGCCCGGGGCGACGACCGCGACCGGCTCGAGGTCGGGATGCCAGCGGTTGTGCATCGTCAGGCGCGGAGGAGCGCGGCGACCCGGTCGGCGGCCTCGGCGGCCGAAGCGCGCTCCTCCTCGCTCCACCGCCGCGGTGCGCCGAGCTGGTGCAGCGAGACGATCGCCGCCAGCCGCCCGTCGAGGAAGACGGGCGTCACGATCTGCGCGGCGAGCCCGCCGTAGGCGCCGAGCATCCGCTGGAAGGCGGGATCGGCGAAGGCGCTCGCACAGTCGTCCTGGACGACCTGGCGACCCGTCTCGCGCAGCTCTCGAACGACCGGCGCCGCGCGCAGGTCAGTCGTCCGCTCGTCGCGGATGGACGGGACCCCGGGCGCGAGCGCCTCGTACGCGACCGGGAAGAAGTCGTCCGGGACGTCGAGCCGGAGCGTGCAGCGGCTCGCCCGGGCCGTCGCGAGCAGCTCGTCGAGGACCGCCTGGAACCCCACTACGGAACGCGCGCTCGCCGCGCCTCCGCCGGCGCGCGTTCCTCGCCGGGCGCCCACGCGACGCCGTCGAGGTACTCGAGGACGCGCTCCAGCGGCTCGACGTCGCCGAACTTGGCGTCGATGTCGAAGAGGTTCCACGCGACGACGCCCGCCACGCGGTCGCCGACGCACTCGCGCACGACGATCGGGCGGAAGCCCTCCGCGATGGCGTCCTCGACGGTGTGGCGGACGCAACCGGCCATCGTCACCCCGGTGACGACGACCGTGTCGACGCCGGCCGCCTTGAGGAAGCCGGAGAGGTACGTGCCGTGGAAGGCGCTCGCCGCCTTCTTGACGATGACCTGCTCGCCGGGCTCCGGCGCGATCCTCTCATCGATCGCGACCGCGTCGCTCCCGAGCCGGAGCTCCTCGAGCGGGATCTTGCGGTGCCAGAGGCCCATGTCGGTGCTCGGGCCTTCCGTGACGGCATAGGCCGTCGTCGTGTAGACGACCGGGATCCCCTTCGCGCGCGCGGCCGCGAGGAGTCGCTGGACCCCGGGAAGGATCACGTCCATGCCGTCGCAGCTGAACGGGTTTCCCGGCCGCGTCCAGGCGTTCGCGAGATCGATGTTGACGAGCGCCGGCCGCTCGCCGAAGCCGACGCGGCGCATGAAGCCGCGACCCCGGTAGAGGTCGGAGTCCGCGGCGAAGACCTTCTCGAGGGCCTGCGTGATCTCGTCGCTCATTGCGTTCCTCTCGCCGTAGGGATCAGTCGTCGAGGATGCCGACGGCCCGCACCGGCGAGCCGTACGCCGGCTCGAGCCGCAGGGGGAAGCCGTAGAACTCGAAGCGGCGGTCCACGACGTCCTTCAGGTTGTTGAGGTTCTCGTAGTGCGTGATGCCCCGCTCGGCGCAGGCGCGGTGCGTCGGGTACTGGTCCGTCACGTAGACCAGGTCGGGGCTGATCGTCTCGACGCCGAAGATCTTCACGCCGCGGTCGGCCATCCAGTGCACCGCCTCCGCCGACACGCCGCTGAACCCGTCGAGGAAGGCCGGCGTCCCCGCCGTCCGGTTGTAGTGGTCGGTGCAGAAGAGGAGGATGTCGCCCTCCCGCACGTCCTGGCCGCCCTCCGCGACGGCCTGCTCGAGCTCGGCGGCCGTGACGTCGTGCGCCCTGGGGTACTGGCGAACGTCGACGCAGACGGCTTCGCCGCAGAACACGTCGAGGGGCATCTCCGCGATCGCGGCCGCGCCGGGGCGCCGGTCGTAGTGCCCGAAGGCGTCCACGTGGGTCGCGGCGTGGTTCGACGTGATGATGACCTCCGCCGCGAACGACGGGCTCCCCTCCGCCGCGTCGGTGTGCTGGATGTGGCGGAGGATCTGGGTCGGGGGGAAGAAGGGGTGGAGCTGGGACTCGCGCGAGAGAGGCTGCGAGAGATCGATCACGTGTCGTGCCACGGGCTACTCCTTTCCCGCCGTCTCCTTGCAGACCTGGACGATGCGGGGAACGAGGGCGGCGACGAGACGCTCGCCGGTCTCACGGCTCGCGCGCGTCGCGTCGCCGACGACCCCCGACGGTGTGATGTCGCGGAGCATGTCCATCGGGACGACCACTCCGGGGCCTCTGTGCGTCATTCCGTACTTGCCGAGGGACGTCCACGCGAGGCCCGCCTCCCGGACGGCGCCGCCACGGTCGAACGCATCCCGTGTGCGCTCGTCCTCGAGCACCCGCTGGCCGAGGGCGAGCGCGATCGACGTCTCGGCCTCCTCGGCGTGGATCATCGGTCCCTCGATGTCGGCGAGGAGGTCCGCGGCGAGGTCCCACCACTGCACGAGGAAGACCCGCCGTCCCGTCGTCTCGAGGTAGTGGTTCACGGCGACCGTGAGCGCGGCGATGTTGCCGCCGTGGCCGTTGACGGCGACGAGGTTCTCGAAGCCGTGGTGGGCGAGCGAGTCGCAGACCTCCCGGAACACCTCCAGGAAGGTCGTCGTCGAGAGGCGCATGCTGCCGGGGAACTGCATGTGGTACCAAGACACCGTCACGTTCAATGTGGGCGCGACGAGGAGCTCGACGCCCTCCTCCGCGCCGAGCGCGGCGGCCCGCGCGCAGAGCGAGCGCGCGATGAAGCAGTCCGTGTCGAGCGGCATGTGGTGGCCGTGCTGCTCGGTCGACCCGATCGGGACGAGGACGGCGTCGACGCCGCGCTCGCGGGCGGCCTCGACCTCGGGCCACGTGAGGCGCTCGAGGAAGCGCTCGTCGGTCACCCGCCGTCCTCGCACGGGACGTTGACGTACCCCGAGCGGAACGGGCTCTCGGCCCCGGTCGCAGGATCGTACGAGTGGCGCCAGACGCAGCCGGTGTCGTTCGTCAGGAGGTGGATCGAGACGGACGCCTCGGCCGAGGTGGTGCGGACGCGGTGGATGTCGTCGCGGGGTGGGACGAGGACGTAGAAGTCGCCGGGGGCGAGCGCACGCCGCGCGACGAGGTCGAGCTTCCCGTTCGGGCGCGCGAAGACCTCCTCCTCCTGCTCGCCCTGGTAGAGGCCGACGAGCCCCCAGGCGAGGTGGTCGTGGACGGGAGTCGCCGTGCCGGGGGGCACGACGAGCGCGAAGAGCGAGAGCGAGCGGTCGCCGCTCCGGTAGAGGAGCCACTGGCCGATCCCGCTGCCCATGCCGCTCTCCGGCGCCTCGCGCCGGTACTCGGCGGGGAGCCAGTCGGCGTCGGCGAGGAGCGCGGCGAACGAGGGCCGGACGGCCTCGCACGCCTCCTCGGGAGAGCCGGCGCGCTCGATGCTCCGTCGCACCGTCGCGACGAAGTCCCGCACCGTCGCCTCGTCGAGGACGTAGTCGTCGGTCATGCGGGCGCCGCCTGGGGGCGGGGGAGGCGTTCCAGGTAGGAGACCACCTCGTCGGCGCTCGTGACCTCCGCGTAGCGGCGGTGGACGTCGCGCAGGTTCGCGAGGTGCGCGTCCTCGCCCTGGTCGCCGACGCAGTCCTCCGGGACCAGCGTTCGAAAGCCGTTCGAGAACGAGTCCACGGTCGTCGCCCGCACGCAGCCGGACGTGGTGCAGCCCGTCACGATCACGGTGTCGCAGCCGGCCGCGGTCAGGAGGGAATGGAGCGGTGTGCCGTGGAAGAACGACGGCCACTTCTTGGGCAGGAGGACGTCCGATTCGGCCCAGACGCGCTCGTCCACCCGGGCCCAGCGCGAGCCGGGCGTGATCTCGGCGCACGGGGGCAGCTTGATCGTCCAGAGCCCGCGGTCGCGCTCGTCCTCCCACGCGACGACCGTCTGGAAGACCGGGACGTGGGAGGCGCGCGCCGTCTCGAGCAGCCGGGCCGTGTTCACCGTGGCGCGCTCGATCAGCTCGGCGCCGCCGAAGTCGAAGGCCGGATCGGTGAAGGCGTACTGGAGGTCGACGACGAGCACGGCGGGCCGCTCGCCCGGCTGGATGCTCGCCTGACCGTAGCCGCGGGCGACCCAGGGGTCGTCGGGAGCGAGCTGGAGCACTAGCCGACGCGATGACGGTTCACGATGGTCGGCCTCCGCTCCGTCGAGACGAGGAGAGGGGCCGGACGACCTCGAAGGAGCCGCGCCTGCGGCAGTGAGAACCGTCGGCGGAGGCCGGCACCGGCTCCTCGAACCGCCTCTCGCACCGCGGGCAGCGGTACTCGCAGATCGGCACGGCCGAAGTCTAACTTACTGCGTTCGAGTCGCTCGTGACCGGGACCCCTGGACGTGCTCATGTTTGCGGGAGCGTCGCCAGCAGGCCGGTCTCCGCTTCCGGGGCCACGAGCAGGACGTTGGCGCGGACGTCCTCGAGATGGTCGCGGACGGCCGTCTCGCCGACCCCGGCAGGTGCGTACACGGCGAAGAGGACCTCTCGGGTCTCCGGCGTGATGCGCGTCCTTCCGTCCGGCCCGTGGAGCACGCTCGAGACGATGCCCTCGCCGTCCACCATCATCATGTCGCCGGCGCCCAGCACGCGCTCGGTGCCGTTCAAGAGGACGTAGCGATCGCCCTCCCGCGTCGCGTCCACCCGCAGCGGCAGCACGAGGGCCGTGAGGTCGTGGCCGGCGGTCAGGACGAGGTTCTCGAGCTCCGCCATGAACATCGCTTCGACGAGCGCCGCCCTGCGCGGGATCGGCCTGCCCTTGACCGCGACGGATTCCCACTGGGCCTTCACGTGGTAGGTCTTGCCATGGGCCCGGTAGTAGTCGACGTAGGCGCGCACCAGCGGCTGTGAGCCGAGACCGTCGCGCCCCGACCGGGCGGCGTGCCCGCGCAGATCCTCCTCCAGCTCGCGCTTGCGACGCTCCAGCGCGGCGCTCTGCTCGGGGTTGCGGACCCCGCTCATGACGAGGACACCCACCACGGCACCGGGGAACGCGGACCTCCACGTCTCCGTCGCCACCAGGACGCCGCTCTGCTGCATCGTCGGGGTCGTCAAGTGTTCCATACCGACGACATCCCGCGGGCTGCCTCCGCCGGGACCGCCTCTCAGCCGCTCCGTGCCGAGCAAGGGATCGCTCGCGACGCCGAGGGGCGCCGGGTCGAGCGTGGTGTCGAAGCGGGCGGCCCGGCGGCTCCATCGGGCCGCGCGCGTCACCGCCGGCGCCCTGGTCGCGGCCTAGTTCGGCATGCCGCGAGGATCGTCCCTCACGAACGGCTCGGCCATGGGCTGCTTGTCGACGACGACGAACCGCTCGTTGCGAGCAGCGACCCGCTCCAGGGCCGCGTGCTCGTGGCCCGGCACGACCGCGAAGCGGTCGTCCTGCGAGCGAACCTCCTCGTACTCGCGAAGCGTCATCTCGACGTGCTCCTCACAGCCCACGTCGCCGGCATCGCCTCGGCCGCATTCGCAGAGGAACTCGAAGACGGGCTCGCCTCCGCCGGCGTTCGCCACCCGAGAAGCCCTGTCGACGTCCTCGATTCGCTCGTTCACCTCGCGGATCAGGGCCTCGTTTCGCGCGCGTCGTTCGAGACGTTTCTCCATCCCTCCTCCGAATCCGCAGCGTGGGCCGTGTTCTACGTCGCGAACGCTCGCTCTGCAAGCCCTGGTCGCTTCGGGAGCGCAGCACGTTGGCGCATACGGCGAAGCGGGAAGAGAGCCGACATGGCGCTCGCGGCGGTGCTCGTCGGCATCATCGTCGTCCTGGTGTTCCTGGGGACGATCCTCGCCCTCGCGCGGCGACGCCGTCGCGGGCAGGAGCCCACCGGCGCGCCGCCTCGGTAGCTGCTGGAGCGCACGGGCAGCTCGTCGTGGAAGATGGCCCCTGTCGTGGGCAAGCGGAGAAGTGGAGGCGGTGCGACCATGGGTCTCACGGAGTGACCAGGCTCACCGAGCTCGACGTGCAGGCGCTCGACGCCGCGCGGCTCGAGCCGCTCGTCGGCGCCGAGCGCATGGCGCGGTTCGAGGCGACGGCCGAGGCCGCGCGGTCGGCCCTCGCCGGGCGGTCCGTCCTCAACGTGAACTCGACGGCGGTCGGCGGCGGCGTCGCCGAGATGCTCCAGACCATGCTCGCGTACGCTCGCGGGGCGGGCATCGACGCGCGCTGGGTCGTGATCGAGGGGGACGCCGACTTCTTCGCGATCACGAAGCGGATCCACAACGGGCTCTACGGGGGACCGGGCGACGGGGGCGAGCTCGGCGAGGCCGAGCGCCGCCACTACGAGCGCGTGCTGCACCGCAACCTGGACGAGCTCCTGGCCCTCGTCCGCCCCGGCGACATCGTCCTCGTCCACGATCCCCAGCCGGCAGGGCTCCTCCCGGCGGCTCGGCGCGCGGGTGCGCACGTCGTCTGGCGCTGCCACGTCGGCCGTGACGAGCCCAACGCATGGACCGAGCGCAGCTGGGAGTTCCTGCGCCCGTACCTCGCCGAGGTCGACGCGCTCGTCGTCTCGCGCGCGGCCTTCGCGCCCTCGTGGGCGGATCCGGCGCGGACGCACGTCGTCGCGCCCTCGATCGACCCCTTCTCGGCGAAGAACGAGCCGATGTCTCGCCACAACGTCAGGCTCGTGCTCTCCTACGTCGGGCTGCTCGACGGGAGCGGGGAGCCGCCTCGCGTCCCCTTCGCCCGGCGCGACGGCTCCCCGGGCCGGATCAACCGCCACGTCGACGTGCTCCAGACCGGCCCGCCGCCGCCGCTCGACGCGCCGCTCGTCGTCCAGGTGTCCCGCTGGGACCGCATGAAGGACATGGCCGGCGTGATGGCCGGCTTCGCCCACCACGTCGACCCGTCGCTCGGCGCCCACCTCCTGCTCTGCGGGCCTGCCGTGACCGGCGTCGCCGACGACCCGGAGGCGGCCGAGGTGCTCGACGAGTGCGTCGCCCTCTGGCGCGACCTCCCGCACGCGCTCCGGACCCGGGTCCACCTCGCGTGCACGCCGATGGCGGATCCGGACGAGGCGGCCGCGATCGTCAACGCGCTCCAGCGACACGCGACCGTCGTCGTCCAGAAGAGCATCGCCGAGGGGTTCGGGCTCACGGTCGCCGAGGCGATGTGGAAGGAACGCCCGATCGTCGCGAGCCGGGTCGGCGGGATCGCCGATCAGATCGAGGACGGCACGCACGGCTTGCTCGTCGACGATCCGGAGGACCTGCCCGCCTTCGGGGCGGCGCTCGAACGGCTCGTGGGCGATCCGGAGGAGGCCGCCCGGCTCGCGAGGAACGCGCGCGCCCGGGCCGTCGCGGAGTTCCTCGGCGACCGTCACCTCGAGCAGTACGGGCGCCTGTTCCAGGCGCTCGCGACGTAGCGCGCCGTCCGAACGAGGGCAGGGGCGAGCCGACCCGAGGGGGACGGACGGACGCCTGGCGGAGCTCTCCGGCGCGGGGCCGGGGACGGAGCGGTTTCCCGAGGCCGACGGCCCTACGGCCCGTCGGGGAAGCCCTTGCCCACCATGCTGGCAACGATCAGTGCGACGGTGACGAGGAAGATCTGGAGCGATGCCCGGCTCACGGCTTGACTCACCTCCTCTCTAGAAGCGGAAGTCCTGGAGCGCCTCGACGGCGCGCTGGTAGAGGCGGATCGCCGCCTCCTTCTCGCCTCGGCGGACGGCGAGCTCTGCCTGAGCCGTCCACGCGGCGGCCCGGTGGCTCGCCGAGGAGAGCTGGTCGAAGCTCTCCTCCGCGGCACGGAACGTCACCTCGGCATCGTCCAGGCGGCCCTGCTCTAGGAGGGAGCGGCCGAGGACGAGCTGCGCGTTCCCGATCTCGTCGATGAAGTCGACGCGTCCGGCGAGGAGCTCGAGGGCGTGCCGCGCCTGCTCCTCCGCGAGCTCGACCTCGCCGGTGCGGAGATGGACCTGGGCCAGGGAGGACACCGCCTGGGCGGCGTCCGCGTCGCTTCCCACCTCGAGGGCGACCGAGAACGCCTGCTTGAAGAGGGGGACCGACTCCTCGGGCCTGCCGAGCAGGAAGGTGAGCCCACCGAGCGTCGTCAGGAGCTTGCCCGTGTTCGCCCGATCCTGGATCTCCTCGTAGAGCAGCTTCGCGCGCTCCGCGTACGTCCGGGCCGCCAGCCACTGCCCGCGCCGCTCAGCGACGAGGGCTCCGAGGAAGTAGGCGTCGGCGGTCGCCCGCCGGTCGTCCAGGGCCTCCGCGAGCTCGAGGGCCCGCTCGACGTCCTCGCGTGCCGCCTCCCAGTCGCGCTGCCTGCGGTAGCAGCGGGAGCGCCACCCGAAGATGCGGGAGCGGAGCCGGTCGCAGGGGATGCCGGAGCGCTCGGCCAGCTCGAGCGCCTCGTTCAAGAGCGCCATCGCGGTCGAGACGGAGGCCATCCGGTAGCGGCAGCAGCCGAGGCGGAAGAGCACCTCGGCCCGGTCGACGTCCGAGAACGAGGGACGCTCGACGATCTCGCGGGCGCGCGCGAGCAGCGGAAGCGCCCGGTGCATCTCGCCGATGTACATCCGCGCCCACGCCTCGGCGAGGAGCGCCCGCAGCTCGAGGTCGGCGGTGGACTCGGAGGGGAGCCCCTCGGCGACGCCGGCGAGGAGGGCGATCGCCTCGTCGTAGTCGTGCGCCTCGACCGCGGCCTCGCCGCGGACGACGACGCTCTCGATCCGGTCGCGCTCGCGCGTGTCCACGCCGGTCGCGAGGTACTGCGGGTCGACGCCGACCCGGTCGGCGAGCCACGCGAGCGTGCCCGCGGCGGGACGGAGGTGGCCGCGCTCGATCTGGCTCACGTACTGCTTCGAGAACCGGCTCGCCGCGAGCTGGGACTGCGTGAGCCCCGCCGCGATCCGAGCCTCGCGGAGCCGCTGGCCGAGCGTGGACGGAGCCTCCTCCGTCGTGGCGGATTCCTGGCTCGTCACTGTCGGGTCAAGCATACGAGTCTTTTGTCTACTTGACAATCCCCCTTGACTTTCCTGCGCACCTCTCTATAGTCCTGAAGGATCTCGCCCTCGGGAAACCCGATCCCGAGTGATGCCTGGCATGACCGCGAGAGCTGGCCCGGAGACTCAGGCTTGGGCCGCAGAAGCCGAGTCTCCGGGTCGCATTTTCCCCGCCGCGTTGCATATCAAGTTCCGCGAACGCGGACAAGATGTTCCTTACGGCCGGTAGTCTCCCCTCGTCAGCCGACAAGGAGCGTGCACATGGCGTACGAGGTTCCTCCCCTCCCCTACGACTACGCGGCCCTCGAGCCGCACATCGACGAGCAGACGATGCGGATCCACCACGACAAGCACCACCAGGCCTACGTGGACAAGGTCAACGCCGCGCTCGAGGGGACCGAGTGGGCGGACGCGCCGATCGAGGACGTCCTGCGGAGCCTCGACCGGCTCCCGGACGACAAGCGGACCGTCGTGCGCAACAACGGCGGCGGGCACCTGAACCACACGCTCTTCTGGGAGAGCATGAGCCCCGACGGCGGCGGCGCTCCCGCGGGCGACCTCGCCGCCGCGATCGACGAGGCGTTCGGGTCCTTCGCCGACTTCCAGGCGAAGCTGAAGGACGCCGGCGTGAACCAGTTCGGCTCGGGCTGGGCGTGGCTCGTGAAGGACGGCGGCGGGCTCGCGGTCGTCTCGACCGCGAACCAGGACAACCCGGTCTCCGACGGCCGCACCCCCCTCGTCGGCGTCGACGTGTGGGAGCACGCCTACTACCTCCGCTACCAGAACCGCCGTCCCGACTACATCGACGCCTGGTGGAGCACCGTCGCCTGGGACACGGTCGCGCGGCGCTTCTCCGCCGGCTAGCAGGCCGATAGCGAGCCGGCGAAACGGAGGGAAGAGACGAGATGGCCGCCTGGAAGGTCCTCCTGCTCGCCGCGAAGGCCCGCCGGGGCTGGAGCCGGATCCCGCCGGAGCAGCGGCGCAAGATCGTGCAGTCGGCGCAGACGACGGCGCGCAAGCACGGCCCCGTGGTCGCGAAGACGGTGCGAGAGCAGGGGCCGATCGTCGCCAGGCGCGTCGCCGAGCGGGTCCGGGAGTCGCGTAAGCGGCCCTAGGGGCCGGCGCGCGCCGTGCGCGACAGCATCACGATCGGGCGCATCGCCGGCATCACCGTCGGCATCAACTGGAGCTGGCTGATCGTCTTCGCGCTGATCGCGTGGACCCTCGCCACGGCCATCTTCCCGGACACGAACCCGGGCCTCGGGGACGGCGCCTACCTCACGATGGCCCTCGTCGCGGCGGTGCTCTTCTTCAGCTCGCTCCTCGCCCACGAGTACGGTCACGCCCTGCAAGCCCGGCGCGACGGCATGGAGATCGAGGGCATCACGCTCTGGCTCTTCGGCGGCGTGGCGAAGTTCAAGGGGATGTTCCCGAGCGCCGGCGCCGAGTTCCGCATCGCGATCGCCGGGCCGGCCGTCTCGCTCGTCCTCGGCCTCGTCTTCCTCGGCCTGCCGATGCTGCTCGCGCTGCCGGCGGCCGTGGACGGCGTGCTCTTCTGGCTCGGGTCGATCAACCTCGCGCTCCTCGTCTTCAACCTCCTCCCCGCGCTCCCGCTCGACGGCGGGCGCATCCTGCGCGCGATCCTCTGGTACGTCCGCGGCGAGTTCGCCTCGGCGACCCACCTGGCGGCGCTCATCGGACGCGGGTTCGGCTACGTCTTCGTCGTCGGCGGCGTGCTCGCGCTCGTCTTCCTCAACCCGGTGACCGGCATCTGGTTCGCCTTCATCGGGTGGTTCCTCCTCCAAGCGGCCGCCGCGGAGGACCGCTTCGTCGCCGCCCAGCAGGCGCTCGCGGGGCTGCGCGTGCGCGACGTGATGACGCGCGACCCCGTGACGACCCCCGCCGACGTGACGCTCGGGCAGTTCCTTGACGAGATCGTCTGGAACCGCCCCTACACGACGTACCCCGTGACGGAGAACGGGCGCACCGTCGGCCTCTTGCCCTTCCGCCGCGTCGCCGAGGTCCCGCGCGCGGAGTGGGACCGGCGCACCGTTCGGGACTGCATGATCCCCCGGGAGAGCGTGCCCGTCGTCGCGGCGGACGAGGAGCTCGTCGCGGCCGCCGGCGACCTCTCCGAGCACGACGTGAACCGGGCGCTCGTCCTCGACGGCGAGCGGCTCGTCGGCCTCCTCTCGGTGACGGACGTCGCGCGCGCCCTCGAGACGCGCGGCTACGCTCGGCGGAGGGCCTAGCGGTAGCGGTAGACGATGCGACCGCGCGTCAGGTCGTACGGGGAGAGCTCGACCTTGACGCGGTCGCCCAGGAAGATCCTGATGCGGTAGCGCCGCATCTTGCCGGCCGTGTAGCCGAGCGTCTCGTGGCCGTTGTCCAGCTTGATCCGGAACATCCGGTTGCGGAGGGCCTCGACCACTTCGCCCTCGAGCTCGAGCTTCTCTTCCTTCTCGGCGATGACGCCCCCTTTCGGTTGCCGGCCGCGACCGCGCACGGGGCGCGGCCGCGGCCGGAACGACTCTCTAGGCGACGGTGACGACCTGAGTCGCCTCCGGCCCCTTCGCTCCTTCGCGGGCCTCGTACTCGACCCGCGCGCCCTCGGCGAGGCTCTTGAAGCCCTCGCCGGCGATGTTGGAGTGGTGCACGAACAGGTCCTTCGTGCCCTCGTCAGGGGTGATGAACCCGTACCCCTTGCTGTCGTTGAACCACTTCACGGTTCCGCTTGCCATGGAAAACACCTCCTTACGTACTCACGAACGGGTAAGGAAGGCGCATGGCGCGAACCGGACTCGCTCTTGATGATCGCAGTTGAGCGTAGCAGCCTGCGGGCAACAGTGCGGCCGTCCTTCTAGGGGTGGCGGAGGGGACTCGAACCCCCGACCACCGGGACCACAACCCGGGGCTCTACCAGCTGAGCTACCGCCACCACGCCCGCACCGAGTGTAGCGCGGGCCGGTGCTACGTTGCCCGCACGCGCCTGTAGCTCAGTGGACAGAGCGGCGGACTTCTAATCCGCGGGTCGGAGGTTCGAATCCTCCCAGGCGCACTCAGGAGTGTCCGAGCCCTCAGTCCCGGAAGGTCGGCTGAACTGGGACGAGGTGACGGCTCGCTGTCTGTGCTCCTCGAGCAGGCGCGGCGTCGGTGCGAGCCGAACCGGCCGTGCGTAGTCACCCGAAACACGATTCAGCGGGCTCCCGGATCCCCGCGGGAGGCCGCCGCGCGAGACTGGAGGCACCCTCGGAAGGAGGTGGTCATCGTGCCGACGCAGATGCTCACGAAGGGAGAGCACCGGCCGCCGACACCACCGCCCAGGGACGGAGCGACGGAGAAGGATGAGCTTCTCTCCGCGGCGCGAAGCCGCGTGCTCCGTGTGCGCCGGTTGAAGATCAACGTCGCAGCGTGGGTTCTGGGCACGATCGCGGTCACGGCGCTCTGGGTGCTCTACCAGTGGCAGGCAAACGGGGCGTTCGAGCACTTCGGCAGCCATGAGGGGAACCCCGGCGACTGGAATCCGACGCTCTGGGCGCTGATCGTCGGGCTCTGGGCGCTCGTCGTCGGGATCATGGCGCTACGGGTGTACTTCGAGCGGCCCACGACGGAGCGGGAGGTCGATCGAGAGGTCGAGCGCCTGGAGCCGCGCATTCGAGCCCAGGGAGAGTCGACCGAAGGCGAGGTCCGGCGCTTCACCCGCGCGCGGATGGAGAACATCCGTCGGCTGAAGTTCCACGTCGCCGCCTGGATGCTGGGGATGATCCTGTTGACGCCGATCTGGGCGCTGATCGAGTGGCAGGACAACGGCGGCTTCGAGCGATTCGGGAACGACAGCCAGCCGGGCGAGTGGGAGCCGTGGATTCTCCCGGTCGGCGGTATCTGGGCGCTCGTCGTCGCCGTCTTCGCGCTGCAGGTGTACATGAGTCGGCCCGCGAAGGAGGAGGACGTCGACCGCGAGCTCAGGCGCCTGAAGTCTTCCTAGCGCCGAGATCCGAGATGGTTCGAGAAGCGGCCCGGGACGCACCGGGCCCTTCTCCTTGGGGTAGCCGGCGGCGAACGTGTTTCGGGCGGGAACCGCGGAGGGCGACAGGCTCGGTGCGAATCGGCGCGCTCGGCCCGCCCCCGCGATCCGGCAGGCCAAGCGACCCCGAGGGCCTTCCGGGGCACACGCGCTCGGGAAGGCCTGCGCCCACTTGCGCGCGAGGAAACCAGAGCCGTCTCGCAGCTCGCACGTGCAGCACCCCTTCGCGCGCCGCCTCCTACCGAAGTAGGACTCGAATCATCGGCGGGTACGAGCTCGAAATCCGGCCTTCCGACGAGGTCGTCGCGCCGCCGCGCCCATAGCGTCGCGGCATGCACTCGATCAGGAACGGCACCGATCCGGTGCGTCTCGGTCGAGCCAACGATGACCTCGAAGGAGGAACGACCATGTTTCGCAGCAAGCACCACCGTCGCCGAAGCGACGAGTCCCCGGCCCCGGCGGGCGCTCGGACTGCGTCGTGGGGGCAGTCGCGCAACCTGGCGGCCCGCATGGGTCGCTGGAGCGCCGCGCACTGGAAGACGGCCACGTTCGGCTGGCTCGCCTTCGTCGTCGTCGCCTTCGCGCTCGGCGGCATGGTCGGCACGAAGACCGTCGACTCGAACACGTCGGGGCCGGGCGAGTCCGGCCGCGTCGACCGGATTCTGGACGCCGGCTTCAAGCAGCCCGCCGGCGAGAGCGTCCTGATCGAGAGCCGCTCGCTGGGAGCGAGCGATCCCGCCTTCAGGGCCGCGATCGACGATGTCGTCGCCGGGATCTCCGAGCTCGAGGCCGTTCAGCACGTTCGCTCGCCACTCGCTCCCGGCAACGCGGACCAGATCGCAGAGGACGGGCACGCGGCCCTCGTCGAGTTCGAGATCCGCGGCGACCCCGACGAGGCAGTCGACAAGATCGGCCCGGTGCTCGACCGGGTCGCCGAGGCGCAGCGGGCGCACCCGCAGCTCTTCATCGGCGCGTTCGGCGACGCGAGCGCGGTCGAGGCGGTCGAGACGGCGTACGGGGAGGACCTGGGCAAAGCCGGGCTCCTTTCGATCCCGATCACGCTGGGGATCCTCGTGCTCACGTTCGGGGCGCTCGTGGCGGCAGGCATCCCGCTGCTGCTCGCACTGACCGCCGTCGTCGCGACGTTCGGCGTGATCGCGCTGCCCTCCCACGTGCTGCCGATGGCGCAGCAGGCCCCGGCGATGGTGCTCCTGATCGGGCTCGCCGTCGGCGTCGACTACTCGATGTTCTACTTGAAGCGGGAACGCGAGGAGCGGCGGCGCGGGCGTGGCGAACAGGCTGCGCTCGAGGCTGCGGCGGCCACCTCCGGCCGCTCGGTGCTCATCTCCGGCCTGACCGTGATGGTGGCGATGGCAGGCATGTTCCTGACCGGTGACGCGATCTTCGCCTCGCTCGGCGTCGCGACGATTCTCGTGGTCGCCGTGGCCGTGCTCGGGTCGCTGACCGTCCTGCCCGCCCTGCTCTCGAAGCTCGGCGACAGGGTCGATCGGCTTCGCGTCCCGCTCGTCGGCCGGCACCGCCGCGACGGCGGCGAAGGCCGCATCTGGGGCGCGATCGTCGACCGCGTCCTGCGCCGGCCCGTGCTGTCCGCAGTCCTCGCCGGCGGCCTGCTGCTCGCGATCGCGGCGCCCGCGCTCCAGCTGCACATGGCCACCCCGGGGCCGGACACGTTCCCGAAGTCCCTCGACATCGTCAAGTCGTACGACCGGATGCAGCAGGCGTTCCCCGGTACGGCGCTGCCCGCGAACGTCGTCGTCAAGGCGCCGAACGTGAACGCACCGGCGGTGCGGGACGCGATCACCCGGCTCGAGCAGCGGGCGCTCGCGAGCGGCCGGATGTACGAGCCGATCACGGTCGACGTCAACAAGGACGCGACCGTCGCGAACGTCACGGTCCCGATCGACGGGACGGGAACCGACGCCGCCTCGAACGCCGCCGTCGCAGCCCTGCGCGGCGAGATCGTGCCCGAGACGGTGGGCGCGCTCCCGAGGGTCGAGTCGGGCGTCACCGGGCTCACCGCCCAGTGGAACGACGCCACCGAGCAGACGAGGTCGAAGCTCCCGCTCGTGTTCGCGTTCGTGCTCCTGTTGGCGTTCGGGCTCATGCTGTTCGCCTTCCGGTCGCTCGTGATCGCGGCCAAGGCGATCCTGCTCAACCTGCTCTCGGTGGCGGCCGCGTACGGCGTGCTGGTCCTCGTCTTCCAGCACGGCGTCGGCAAGGGGCTGCTCGGCTTCAGCTCCACGGCCGGGATCGACCCCGTGGTGCCGCTGCTCCTGTTCGTGATCCTGTTCGGCCTCTCGATGGACTACCACGTGTTCATCATCAGCCGGATCCGCGAGACGTTCGACCGCGGCGCGAGCACCGAGGAGGCGATCGCGCACGGGATCAGGTCGACCGCGGGCGTCGTCACCAGCGCCGCGATCGTCATGGTCAGCGTCTTCGCGATCTTCGCGACGCTCTCGATGCTGTTCTTCAAGCAGTTCGGCGTCGGGCTCGCGACGGCGGTCCTCATCGACGCCACCATCGTCCGCGCCGTGCTCCTGCCGGCATCGATGAAGCTGCTCGGCGACTGGAACTGGTACCTGCCGCGGTGGCTGCAGTGGCTGCCTCGACTCGAGGGTCACGAGGCCGAGCCCGCGCCGGAGATCGAGCCGTCGCCCGCCTCCGCATAGACCCCGCCCGTCGAAACCCCGGCCCCGACTCCACGGGGCCGGGGTTCGACCCCGTCCCTCGAAGTTCGGCCGACCCCGAGGCCCGTCCCCGCGTCTCCCTGTTCACCGGTGGCGACTCGCCGCCCTAAGAGTGCGACCGCCGCTGAGGCGCCTCGTCACCCCAGACCGGCTTGGCGACGGCCGGCTTCTTCGCCTCCTCGGGATCGCGCCGTCCACGCCCTCCGAGTTCGTGATCTTCCGTCTCCAGGAGACGACGCTCGAGCCCACCCGCCGTCTCGTCCGCACGACGTCCTCGCTCCGCCTCCAGGCGGCCGAGACGATCCCGTATCCAGGCCACACGCGATCGTCGTGGAGGGCACGACGGCACCGAAGGCCTCGCCTCCGCTGGATCCCGAGACCTCAGGACCTCCCCCTACCTCACGCTCAGGCGCGGCGTGACCGGCGACGTGGAGTCGTGCGACGAGCGGGCTCGGCGGCGAGACGTCGGAGCGGGCGATGGCTCGTGCAGCGTTTGACAACTACACAGTTGTATGGCAGTATCCCTTCCCAACCCAGACGACGGAGTCGCCATGTCCCTTCCCCACCCTCTGCCCGAACCGGTCGCCGAGCTGATCGCACGGCGGTTCCGCGTCGTCGGCGAGCCGATGCGGATCCGCCTCCTCGACCGTCTCCGGGACGGCGAGGCGACGGTCGGGGAGCTGACGGAGGCGCTCCGGACCTCGCAGCAGAACGTCTCCAAGCACCTCCGCGTCCTCCACGAGGCGGGAATCGTCAGCCGCCGCAAGCAGGGGACGCACACGTTCTACGCGATCGCGGACGAGAGCGTGCTCGCGCTCTGCGAGGAAGTCTGCGGAGGGCTGCAGCGGCAGTTCGCCGACCTCGCGACCCTCGTCGGCGGGACGCTCCGATGAGCTGCCCGGGCATCTCCCTCGAGCGCATCCTCTTCGGCCTGGCCGGCACGGTGACCGTGCTCGCCGTCGTCCTGGCGGCGACCGTCAGCGCCTGGTTCCTGCTCCTGGGCGCGTTCGTCGCCGTCAACGAATGGCTCTACGCCTGGAAGGGCGCGTGCCCTGCCTCGCTCATCCTGCGGCGCACGCCCTGCTTCGGGCGGAAGGCCGCCCGGTGAGCGCCGTCGGCCCGATCGGGCGTCTCGGCCGCTGGACGGCCGGCCACGTCCGGCTCGTGGCGATCGCGTGGGTCGTCGTCGCCGTCGGCCTCGGCTTCTTCGCCCCCCGGGCCGAGCACGCGCTCTCGGGAGCAGGTTGGGAGGCGTCCGGCTCCGAGTCGGTCGCCGTGCGCGAGGAGATCGACACGGCGTTCTCCGGCCAGGGCAGCTACGCGCTCATGGCCGTCGTCCGCGGCGAGGGCGACCTCGAGCGGGCGATCGGGGAGGCGACGACCGTGCTCGAGGCCGACGCGCACGTCACCGGCGTCGCGCCCCCGCAGGTCTCGCCCGACGGCCGGACCGCCGTCCTCAGCGCCGGCGCGGCGGCCGACCCCACCGAGATGGTGCGGGCGGCCGACGACCTGAAGGGCGAGCTCGCGGCGCTCTCGCGCGACGGGGTCACCGTCGCCCTCACCGGCGCGCCGGGCATGTGGTCGGACTTCAACGAGGCGAACAAGGAGGCGATGCTCCGGTCGGAGCTCCTCTCCTGGCCGGTGACGTTCGCGATCCTCCTCGCCGCCTTCGGCTCGCTCGTCGCCGCCGGGCTCCCCCTCCTCCTGACGATCCTCGGACTCGTCGCCTCCGCGGGCAGCCTCTTCCTCGTCGCCCAGGCGTTCGACGTCTCGATCTGGTCGATGAACTTCGCGCTCATGTTCGCGCTCGCCCTCGGGATCGACTACGCCCTCTTCATCGTCGCCCGCTTCCGGGGCGCCCACTTCGGCTCGGACCTGGACACGCAGGAGGCGGTCGCGCTGACGATGGACACCGCCGGCAAGGCCGTGCTCTTCTCGGGCGTGACGGTGCTCGTCTCGCTCTCCGCGGTCATGCTCGTCCCCAGCCCGGCCTTTCGCTCGATGGCGCTCGGGATCATGCTCGCCGTCGCGTTCGTCCTCCTGGCGACGCTGACGCTCCTGCCGGCCGTGCTCGCCTGGCTCGGCGACCGGGTCGACCGGCTCGCGCTTCCCTGGGTGCACGCAGGCGAGCACCGGTCGCCTGCCTTCGAGCGCTGGGGTGAGCTCCTCTGGCGGCGGCCGGCGCTCTTGGGCGTCCCGGCCCTGGCGATCCTCGTGCTGCTCGCCCTGCCGCTCCTCCGGCTCGACACGGGCATGCCCTCGATCAAAGTCGTCCCGAGGGACGACGGCTCGCGGGCCGGCTACGAGCAGGTGCAGCAGGCTTTCGGCCCCGGCGCGCCCGGGACGCTCCAGGTCGTCGCGCCGGCGGCCGGCGCCGCGGACGTGGTCGCCGCGCTCGAGGCCGACCCGGGCATCGCGACGGTCGCGCCCGCCACGGTGTCGGGCGGCACGGCGCTCGCCCTCGCGACGCCGGCCGAGGACCCGTCCAGCCCCGCCGTCGGGGAGACGATCGAGCGGCTCCGCTCCGCCCTCCCGCCCGCCGCGCTCGTCGGCGGGGCGGCGGCGGAGAACCACGACCTCGAAGAGGCGCTGGCCGCGAAGACGCTGCCCGTCTTCGGCGTCGTGCTCGCCCTCGGCTTCCTGCTCCTGCTCCTCGCGCTGCAGGCGCCCCTGATCGCGCTCGCGGGCGTGATCACGAACCTGCTCGCGACCGCAGCCGCCTTCGGCGTCGGCGTCCTCGTCTTCCAGGACGGCAACCTCTCCGGGCTGCTCGGGTTCGAGTCCCAGGGCTTCCTGAACGCCTGGGGCCCGGTCTTCTTCTTCGCGATGATCTTCGCGATCTCGATGGACTACACGGTGTTCCTGCTCTCGTCGGCGAAGGAGCACTGGGACCGCTCGCACGACCCGCACGAGGCGATGGTCGGCGGCGTCGCCCACTCCGGCCGCGTCATCTTCGCCGCCGCCGGCGTGATGGTCGCCGTCTTCCTCACCTTCGCGGTCTCGGGCCCGATCCCGCCCAAGGAGATGGGGGTCATCCTCGGCGTCGCCGTGCTCCTCGACGCGATGCTCATCCGCCTCGTGCTCATGCCCGTCCTGCTGCGGCTCATGGGCGGCTGGGCGTGGGCGTCGCCGCGCTGGCTCGACCGGGTGCTCCCGGACGTCACCTTCGGACACGCCGGCGGGAAGGCCCCGCCGGCGGGCGAGCTCAGGCCGCTGCCCGCGGGCGGGCCCCGGCTCGGCGCCGCCGAGACGCTCGAGGACGCGTAGGGTCGTCCGCCGCCGGAGGGGCCGGGACGAGCCCGGCCCCTCCGGTGGGGTCGAACTGCCGGGTCGACCTAGCCGGGACCCCCGCCGCAGGGCTCGCCGTCGCCGAACGGGATGTCGTCCCACCCGGTGCCCGGGTGGTCGTAGAGGCTCCCGTCGGCGGCCGCGTTCAGGACGGCCATCGTCGGGCGGACGAAGAGCTGCTCGAGCATCCCGTTGCTCTTCTGCCCGACCGAGCGGACCTCGTAGAAGATCGCGCCCTGCGTCATGAACCCAGGGTCGCTGCCGTCGGGGCCGGGCCCGCCCAGGAGCATCCGGCTGATGACCGCGTTC
>DASTQA010000083.1:0-10971 GCA_035762005.1 Gaiellaceae bacterium | reverse complement strand
GTCGAGCCCGCCGCGGTGGCGGGCAGCGACACCGGGCGTCTCGCCGCCGCCGTGCGGCGTCTCGACGCGGCCTTCGGGCAGACGACCTTCGGCCAGCGGCTCGGGCTCGGCGCGCGGACGGGCCTGGGCAGGATCCTCGCGCGCCACGAGGCCGACCGGGGGGCGGCCGAGGCCGTGCTGGCCGTGGGCGGCATCGCGCTCCTCGCGGTCGCGCTCACCGTGCTCGGCGTGCTCGCGGCCCTCGCAGCAGACCGGCGCGCGAACGCGATCGCGCTCCTCCGCAGCCGCGGCGGCTCGCTCCTGCAGACGCTCGCGGCCCAGGCGCTCGAAGGGCTCCTCGTCGCCGTCCCGGCCGGAGCGCTCGGCTTCGCGGCGGCGACGCTCGTCGCCGGGACCTCGCCGGGCCTGCTCCCGGCGGCGCTCGTGCTCGCCATCGTCCTCGCCGCCGGAGCGCTCCTCGCCGGCGTGGCCGCCGGCCCGGCCCGCCGGGCGCTCGTCGCGAAGGGGCGCGAGGACTCCCTCGTCCCGACCGTCTCGCCGCTCCGGCTCGCCCTCGAGGCTCTCGTCGTCGTCGCGGCGCTCGCCGGCGCCTACCTCCTCCGGCGCCGTGGCCTCGCCGCGGAGGGCGGCTTCGACCCGTACCTCGCCGCCGTGCCCGTGCTCGTCGGCCTCGCGGCCGGCCTGCTCGCGCTCAGGCTCTACCCGCTTCCGCTGCACGCCCTCGCGTGGGCCGCCGCACCGCGGCGCGACCTCGTCCCGGCGTTCGGCCTCCGCCGTCTCGCCCGCCAGCCGTCGCTCGCGGCGGCCCCGCTCCTCGTCGTCCTGCTCGCGACCTCCGTTGGCGTCTTCGCAGCCACGCTCGCGGGCACGATCGCGGCCGGGCAGGAGCGGGCGGAGGCGGCACGGCTGACGTCCCTCGACACGAGCACGCTCGACGTCTTCCGGGCCGGCATCGTCGTCGCGGGCGCGTACGCCGCGCTCGCCCTCCTGCTCGCGCCGGTCCTCACCGGCCGGCGCCGCCGGCGCGACCTCTCGTACCTCCGCGCCCTCGGCCTCTCGCGGCGCGACGTCCTGCGCCTCGCCGCGGTCGAGCTGGCGCCGCCGGTGGGAGCGGCGCTCGTGCTCGGGACGCTGCTCGGCGTGGGGCTCGCCTACCTCGTGGAGCCGGGGCTCGACCTCGCCGCGCTCGCCGGCGGGGAGCGCAGCGACCTGCGGGCGCCGATCCTCCCCCCGCTCCTCCTGGCCGGCGCGCTCGTCCTCGTCACCGCCGTCGCCGCGCTCCTCACAGGAGCCGCCGCAGCCAGGGTGAACCTCAGCCGTGTCCTCCGAACGGGAGAGAGATGAGTCAGATCGTCTGCGACAACCTCGTCAAGATCTACAAGGTCGCCGACCTCGAGGTCGTCGCCCTGCAGGGCCTCGACCTCGTCGTCGAGGCCGGCGAGCTGATCGCCATCGTCGGCGCCTCGGGGAGCGGGAAGTCGACGCTCCAGAACATCCTCGGCGGGCTCGACACGCCGACGGCCGGCAAGGCCGAGGTGGCCGGCTTCGACCTCGCCTCGCTCGGCACGCGGGAGCGCACGAACTACCGCCGGCGCGTCGTCGGCTTCATCTGGCAGCAGACCGCCCGCAACCTCTTCCCCTACCTGACCGCCGGGGAGAACGTCGAGCTGCCGCTCGTGCTCGACGGCCTCGGCGCCCGGAGCCGACGGGAGCAGGCCCGGGAGCTCCTCGAGCTGGTCGGCATGGCCGACCGGGCCGCGCGCCGACCGGAGCAGCTCTCGGGCGGCGAGCAGCAGCGGGTCGCGATCGCGATCGCGCTCGCGAACGGCCCCAAGGTGCTGCTCGCGGACGAGCCGACCGGCGAGCTCGACACCGAGTCGGCCGAGGAGATCTTCGCCGCCTTCCGCACGATCAACGAGACGCTCGGCGTCACCGTCGTCGTGCTCACGCACGACCCGCTCGTCTCCACCCAGGTCGACCGGACGATCGCCATCCGGGACGGGCGCACGAGCACGGAGACCCTCCGGCGCGCCGAGGTCGACGCCGCCGGCCGGCACAGGATCATCGCGGAGGAGTTCGCCCTCCTCGACCGCGTCGGCCGGCTGCAGCTCCCGAGCGAGTACGTCGAGGCGCTCGAGCTCGAGCGCCGCGTGCGCCTGGCCCTCGAAGCCGACCACGTCGGCGTCTGGCCGGACCGGCCGCGGCCGCGCAGGAGGGCGGACGCGGGCGACGGCGAGGAGGGCGATCGTGGCTGAGCGCGCGCTCGTCGTCACCGAGGGGCTCGGACGCGACTTCCGGGACGGGGAGACCGTCGTGCACGCGCTCCGCGACGTCGACCTCGAGCTCGGCGAGGGCGCGCTCACGGTCGTCCACGGGCGCTCGGGCTCGGGCAAGACGACGCTCCTGAACATGATCGGAGGCCTCGACCGGCCGACACGCGGCCGCGTCTGGCTCGACGGAGAGGAGATCTCGGCGAAGGGCGAGGACGCGCTCGTCGAGGTGCGCCGGGAGAAGATCGGGTTCGTCTTCCAGTCCTTCGGGCTCGTGCCCATCCTCACGGCCGCGGAGAACATCGAGGTGCCGCTCCGCCTCCGCAAGGTCGAGCCCGGGGAGCGCGTCCGGCGCGTGCGCGAGCTCCTCGAGCTCGTCGGCCTGGCCGGTCGGGCCCGTCACCGCCCCTACGAGCTCTCGGGCGGCGAGCAGCAGCGCGTGGCCATCTGCCGGGCGCTCGCGAACCGGCCACGGCTCCTGATCGCCGACGAGCCGACGGCGCAGCTCGACTCCGCCAACGCCCTCACGATCATGGAGTTCACCCGCGACCTCGTCGCGAGCGAGGGCGTGTCGGCCGTCGTCGCGACGCACGACCCGCTTCTCCTCGACGTCGCCGACGCCGTCGTCGAGCTTCGCGACGGCCGCCTGGTCGGCGACGGCCGCCTCGGGGTCGCGGCCGGCTGAGGCCGGAAGGGGCGCCGCCGCCGCGAGACGGCGCCCCTCCGCGCCTACCAGACGAGGGGCTTCCCCGGCTGGTAGAGCCAGACGTCGAAGAAGGCGTCGAGGTCCGTCCCCGAGTGCTCCTCGGCCTCGGCGACGAACTGCGCCGTCGTCACGTTCCCGTAGCGGTTGTCCGCGTACCAATCGCGCAGGAGCGCGAAGAACGCCGTCTCGCCGATCTTCTCGCGGAGCGCCTGCAGCGTCATGGCGCCGCGCGTGTACGGCGGGCTCGAGAACAGGTTGACGGGCGTCCCGAGCGCGGCCGGCGGGAGCTGCCAGAAGGAGCTCGCTGCCGGGCGGGCGTACGCCGCCAGGAAGGCGTCGTGCGCCGTCCGCGTGCCGACGTGCTCGTCCCAGAGCCACTGCGACCACGTCGCGAAGCCCTCGTGGAGCCAGATGTCGGGCCACTGTGAGAGCGTGACCGCGTTCCCGTACCACTCGTGGGCGATCTCGTGGGCCAGCGTGCCGGTCCCGGGCATCTCCGAGTAGTTCGCCTTCGTCTGCGTCTCGAGGGCGTAGCCGACCTCGGGGGCGCTGTCGACGATGGCGCCGGTCGCGTCGAACGGGTACTGCCCGTACACGGAGGCGAAGAACGCCATCATGGCCGGGATGTTCGCGAGCACCGCCCGGTTCGTGAACCGCGGGTCGACGGCGACGTAGCTCGGCGTCCCGTCCGGGAGCGTCTCGACGGACAGGTCGAACGGCCCGAGGGTCGCCGTCGCCAGGTAGGGCGCCATCGGCATCCCGTGGCTCCAGGCCCAGGTCGTCTTCCCGTTCTTCGTCCTCGTCGACTCGAGCACGCCGTTCGCCAGGGCGGTCAGCCCTTCGGGCACCGTGACGGCGATGTCGAAGAGCGCCTTGTCCTGCGGGTTGTCGTTGGCCGGGTACCAGCCCGGCGCGCCCTGCGGCTCGCAGACGACGAACGCGCCGTCGTCCGTGGGCACGAAGCCCTCGATCGACCCGTCCGGATCCGTGATCGGCTCCGCCACGCCTTCGTAGCGCACGAGGACGTAGAAGCGCGTGCCGTCCCTGAGCTTCGGGCGCGGCTCGATCGTGAGCTCCTGGCCCTCGTGGGTGAACTCCGCCTCCTTGAGCTTGCCCGGCTTCCTGGCCGCCACCTCGACGGTCGAGACGCCGAGGAAGTCGCGCAGGTCGAGGTTGAAGCTCTTCAGGTTCTGCGTCGCCCTCGCCTTGATGACGGCCTCGCCGCCGAGGACCTGGGTCGCCGGGTCGTAGTCGATCGCGAGCCTGTACTGGCGGACGTCGTAGCCGCCGTTTCCCGCGTTCGGGAAGAACGGGTCGCCGAGGCCCGGCGCGCCGGCGGTGTACCCGGCGGACGCCGTGCCGGCGAACGCCGTGAGGACGACGAGGAGCGCGACGGCCCCGAGGCCGGCGCGCCGTAGCTGTCTGAGGAGCACAAGCTCCCTCCTTCGGTAGTCATGTGCGCTGCCTCGATCGGTCTCGCTACGTGAAGATCACCTCCCCTCCGGCGGCGAGCGCGTAGAACTCGCCGACCGAGATGACGTCCCGCACCTGCGGGATGAAGTCGTCCTTCGTCAGGCCGAACATGTCGACGCTGGCGCGGCACGCGTAGAGGCCGGCGCCCGAGTCGGCGATCAGCTCGAGGAACTCCGGGATCGGCGGGATGTCGAGCTTCTCCATCTGCCGCTGCAGCATGCGTGTCGCGAGCGCGGAGAAGCCGGGCAGCGCTCCGAGGAGCGTCGGCAGGTGCATCCCCGGGTTGCCGACCGTCGCCACCTTGATCGAGCCCTGGTGGTCCTTCCGGATCGCGTCGAGGGCGAAGAACGTGAAGAAGAGGTCGGCCTCGATGCCCTCCATGCGCGCCCCGTTGGCCATGATGAGGCCGGGGTAGATGCCTTCGAGCGAGCCCCGGGAGAGGACGATCGCGACTTTCTCGATCGTGGCCGGCCGGGCCGCCTCCGCTCGCGGTCGTTCGAGGATGTCGGTCATCACGTGTGCTCCTTCCTAGATGCAGCCGCGCGGCTTGGGGATGCCCCCGATCCTTGCGGCGAGCTTGGCCGGGCCCTTGGGGAAGAGCTCGTAGAGCTCCTTCACCGGGACGCCGGACTCCTTGCCGAGCGCGCGGATCGAGGGAGCCGCGCCCGTGGCGAGGTAGCGCTCGCGCATGAAGGTGACGACCTGCCAGTGACGGGGCGTCAGCTCCGCGATGCCGCTCGAGCGCGCGATCTCCTCCGCGACCTCCTCGTTCCACTGCGCGGGGTCGGTGAGGAAGCCCTCGGCGTCAACGTCGACGCTTCGCTCTGCGATCAGGGTCGTGGTCATTCGTCCTCCTCTCAGTGCGCCTCGACCGGGACCCGCTCCTTGCCGGCCGTGGGCATCGCCGGGCCGAGGCCCGGGAGCGCGCGACCGGGGAGGAGCGCGTGCCAGTAGACCCACTCGAACATGAGCTTGCCGATGTGGTTCACCCGCGACTCGCGCAGCAGCGAGAGCGGTCCTGCGGACGTCGGGAAGCGGCCGGGAAGCGGCTCGGTGTCGTAGTTGAAGTCGATCAGCAGGGCCTTCTGGAAGCCGGTCTCGATGAAGCAGTTGGCATGCCCGTCGTAGCCCGCGTCGAGCTCCTCGCCCGCGAGGATGCGGACGACGTTCTCCGTCAGGACGTCGCACTCGAAGTGCGTCACCGAGCCGGCCTTCGAGATCGGCAGGTCGGTCGCGTCTCCGAGCGCGAAGACGTTCGGCTTCGCCGGGGTCTGGAGCGTCCGCCTGTCCGTGGGCACGAACCCGAGCGCGTCCCCCAGGCCCGGCGAGCGCTCCACGTAGGCGGCGCCACCGTGGAGCGGCACGGTCACGAGGAGGTCGAACTCGAGGGCGCGCCCGTCGTAGGAGGTGAGCGTCCCGCCGACGCCGTCGACCTCCCCCGCGTTGAACTCCGTCACGAGCTCGATCTCCTTCTCCGTGAGCAACCCTCCCAGCCGCTCCGAGGCGACCGGCGTCGTGAAGGCCGCGTCGAGCGGCGTCGAGTAGACGAGCTCCACGCGGCTGCGGACGCCGCGCTCGCGCAGGTACCAGTCCGCGAGGAAGGCGAACTCGAGCGGGGCCACGGGGCACTTGATCGGCATGTCGACGAGGTTGACGACGAGGCGTCCGCGGTCGAGGCGCGCGAGCGCGTGGCGAAGAGAGGCCGCTCCCTCCGGCGTGTAGAAGGTGAAGACGCGCTCGTTCCATCCGGGGCCGGCGAGGCCCTCGGTCTCCTCCGGCTGCAGGCGCGTTCCCGTCGCGACGACGAGCACGTCGTAGGGAAGGACCGTGCCGTCGTCGAGGAGCACCTCGTCACGGTCGAGCGAGACGGAGGCCGCCTCGCTCTCGTGGAAGACGACGCCCTCGCGGAGCTGGCGCCGCCGCGGCCTGACGATCGTCTCCACGCTCGCGAGCCCGAACGGCACGAAGAGGAGGCCCGGCTGGTAGACGTGGCGGTCGTCCCGGTCGACGACGCGGATGTCCGCCTCGTCGAGGTCGAAGCGGCGCCGCAGCCGGTTCGCCGTCATGGTCCCGCCCGTCCCACCCCCGAGGACGACGATTCGCTTCCTCGTCAACTCCCTCACCTCCTGTCCGTCACAGGGTCGCGGCCGGCCGGCGGGCCGCCATCGGGGCATCCGCGGAACCGGGCCTACGGGCAACTACTGGGTCTCCGTAGTCGGCCGCAGCCTCGTCAGCGATCCTCCGGATGCGGGAGCTCCGTGGGCGGGGGAAGATGCGCGCGAAGGAGGTCGAGCACCGACGCTAGAGCTGTTCCAGACCGAGTGGTGTCCCGCCTCGGCGCGCGTTCGGGAACGGCTCACCGAGCTCTGCATCGACTACGTCGTCCGGCAGGTCCCCGTCGAGCGTGAGGCGCGTGCCGCCCTGCGCGAGGCGACCGCCGCCGACACGATCCCGGCGCTCGTCCTCGAGGACGGGACGGCGCTCGTGGGCGAGGAGGCGATCGGCGTCTACCTCGACGAGCGCGTCCCGAAGCCTCGCGAGGCGGACGCCCACCGGCTGAAGGCGGCGAGGGTTCGTCGCCGCACCCTGGAGGAGGAATGCGAATGCGCACGAGCGCCTACACCGTGAGCGCGACGACCGCGCTGCCGTTCGCCGCGGCCGTCGCCCGCGTCCGCGACGAGCTGCAGGCGGAGGGGTTCGGCGTCCTCTGCGAGATCGACGTCCAGGCGACGCTCCGCGAGAAGCTCGGCGTCGAGCGGGAGCCGTACCTCATTCTCGGCGCCTGCAACCCGCCGCTCGCGCACCGGGCCCTCGAGGCCGAGCCCGAGCTCGGAGTCCTGCTGCCGTGCAACGTCGTCGTCTTCGAGCGCGACGGCGAGACGTGCGTGTCGGCGGTCGACGCGGAGCGCATGCTCTCGATCGTCGGGAACGACGAGCTCGAGAGCGTCGCGGGCGAGGTTCGCCGGCGGCTCGCCGCGGTCGTCGAGCGGGCGACGCGGGCCTAGGCCGGGGCTGCCCGCGGCTCGGCCGCGGACGCACGTTGCGTCCGTCACGAGCGAGGAGTCCGGGAGCCCGCTTCCATGTTTGGCGTCCGAGGCGTCCGGTCACGCGCGCCCTGCCGAGACGCATCGGGCGCGACGCCGCCGGGTAGGACCCGTGCAGGCACGGGGGACGTCCGTCCGGGACGGCCCCGAAGCCGCGACGAAAGGAGCGATCGATGGAGCGCTACACAACGACGGATCCGTGGACGTACCGTGACGCCGAGACGCTCGGCGCCGACATCTCGCGCGGGATGGACCTCACCGGGTTCAGCGTCGAGGCCAGGGACGGCGGCATCGGCAAGGTCGACGAGGCGACGTACGACACCTCCTCGAGCTACGTCGTCGTCGACACCGGGCCGTGGATCTTCGGCAAGAAGGTCATGCTCCCGGCCGGCGTGATCCAGCGCGTCGACCTCGACTCGGAGACCGTCTTCGTCGAGCGGACGAAGGACGAGATCAAGAGCGCGCCCGAGTTCGACGAGAGCCGCTATCGGGACGAGGCCTACCGCGAGGAGCTCGGCGGCTACTACTACGGTGGCACCTCGACGACGCGCCCCGGCGGGTCGGACGTCCTCTAGCGCAGCGAGGAAGCGGAGGAAAGGGCGGCCCGGGCACGAGCCCGGGCCGCCGTCGCCGCCTACGTGCGGGAGGAGCACGAGCGGTCGATCACGGAGCTCTGGGCGCGGCTCGCGGCGCCGGCCGCCGTCGCGCGCCCGACCCCGACGCGCTAGGCGGCGCCCCCCTCGGCAGGGAGATCGCGCCGCTCGAGCGGACGGACGGCCGGCCCGTTGAGGACGCCGCCGTCCGCGGCGAAGCGCGACCCGTGGCACGGGCAATCCCAGCTTCGCTCCGCGGCGTTCCAGCGCACGAGACAGCCGAGGTGCGTGCAGGCCGCGGACACGGCCGTGAGGCCACCGTCGTCCGTGCGGGAGACCGCGACGTGCCTCCCCCCGACCCGCACGACCTCCCCCTCGCCGGGCGCGAGACGGGCGGCGGCCGCGACGCCCGGCCGCGCGATCCGGTCTCCGACCAGATGCCGCGCCACCGCCGCGTTCTCGCTCAGGAAGCGGCGGGTCGTGAAGCTCCGGAGCCGGTCGGTCGAGAAGACCTCGGCCCACGGGCTCTCCCGGCCGCGGACGAGGTCGGCGAGCACGATCGCCGCAGCGAGGCCGTTCGTCATGCCCCAGCCTCCGAACCCGGTCGCCGTCCAGACGCGGCCGGTCGCAGGGTGCAGGCGCCCGACGAGCGGCACGCCGTCGGCCGAGGAGTAGTCCTGGGTCGACCAGCGGTAGCGCGCCTCGCCGAGCGGAAACCGTTCCCGCGCCCACGCTTCGAGCGCCTCGTAGTGCCCGTCCGTGGCGGTCTCGGCACCGACCTTGTGGCCGTCGCCGGAGACGAGGAGCAGCCGGTGCCCGTCCCCGTCGAGCGCCGTGCGGACCGAGCGCGTGGGCGAGCCGGCGTTGATGAAGAGCCCGTCCGGGGCGCCGTCCTCCTCCACGGGCAGGGCGACGACGTAGCCGCGGTAGGGGAAGGCGCGGGCGAAGAGGAGCCCGCGGTCCGCGAGGGGCAGGTGCGTCGCGAGGATCGTGTGCTCTGCGCGAACGACCCCGCCGGGCGTGCGGAGGATCCCGCCGCCCGTCCCCTCGACGGGAGTCTCCTCGAAGACGTGGCCGCCCTCGCCCGGGATCCGCTCGGCGAGCGCGAGCAGGAACCGCCGCGGGTGGAACTGCGCCTGGTCCCTGAAGACGAGCGCTCCCGTCGCCGGGACGGGGAGCGGCACGTCGTCGACGACCGCGGCCGGAAGGCCGAGAGCCGAGGCGGCGGCAGCCTCGGCCTCGATTCGCCTGCGCTCGTCGTCCGTCTCCGCCCAAACGTACGCGGGCCGGCGCTCGAGCTGGGCGTCGATGCCGAGCGCCGCGGTCCGGTCGGCGACGAACTCGATCGCCGCCTGGTTCGCCTCGGCGTAGAGCCGCGCCTTCGCCTCGCCGAAGGTCCGTGCGAGATCGTGGTAGCGCAGGCCGTGCTGCGACGTGAGCTTCGCGGTCGTGTGCCCGGTGACGCCGGTGAGGATGCGCGAGCGCTCGATGAGCGCGACACGCGCCCCCGCCTCCTTGAGGAGGAAGGCGGCCGTGACCCCGACGATACCGGCTCCGACGACGGCGACGTCGACGTCGACGCTCCCGCGCAGCGGCTCGTGCGGCGCCGCGGGCGCCGTCTCGATCCAGAGCGATGCGTGCTTCGCGCCCATGCGAGCTGAGCCTCTCCGACGGCGCGCGGCCGGAAACAGCGCCGGCGCCGCGCCGGCGCGGCCGTCAGCCGGTGCGGACGCGCTCCCGCCGCGACGTCGCGCGGCCGCGGAACGTGGCGACGAGGGCGCCGTCCGCCCGGGTCACGTCGACGTCGTAGATCCCGTGGCGCCCCTCGCGGGACCGCTCGCGGGCGGCGGCGACGAGCTCGTCGCCCTCCCGGACCGGCGCGAGGAACTCGATCGAGCAGCCCGACGCGACCGTGACGTCCCCGTGCGAGTTGCAGGCGAAGGCGAAGGCCGAGTCCGCGAGGGCGAAGATCAGCCCTCCGTGACAGGTCCCGTGGCCGTTGAGCATGTCGGCGCGCACGGGCATCCGCAGGCGAGCCGTCCCCACGCCCACGTCCTCGAGCACCATGCCGAGCTCCCGGGAGGCCCGGTCGCGCGCGAACATGGCCTCGACGACCGCGGCCGCGACCCGCTCCTCGTCCGTGCCCATGCGGCCAGCCTAACCGGACGCTCTGGACTGCCCTCCTGGGACGTGCTAGACACCCAGGAGTGGAGGGGCCCTCCTACTCGGTCGAGCAGATCGTTCCCGGGGTCCTCCTCTTCCAGCTCACCGGCGAGACCGACCTCGCCGGCGACCGCCTCCTCCGCGAGCTCGACGAGGCCCTGGGCGCCGGGACGAACGGGATCGTCGTCGACTGTACGCGCCTGACGTTCCTCGACACGCGGACGATCGACGGCCTGCTCGCGACCCTCTCGGCCCTCGGCGACCGGCTCGTCGTCGTGGCGCCCGAGGGCGAGATCCGCCGCGTCCTCGAGGTGAGCGGGCTCGAGTCCATGCTGCGGCTCTGCGAGACGCGCGCCGAGGCGCTGCGCGAGCTCGGCGTCGAGGGCGGCCCCGGCTAGACGCGCCGGACGAGCTCGTCGAGCCGCAGGCGGTTCGCGCGCTCGCTCCACTCCTCCCGGCTGCGCGAGGACGGGTCGCGCCGCGGCCTCGCCGGGTACCCGAAGGTGAGGACGATCACGGGCCGCTCCTCCCCGGAGAGCCCGAGCGCCTCGGCGGCGCGCTCGGCGGCCGGCATGCCGTTCGGCGTCCCGCCGACGCCCTCGTCGTGGGCGGCGAGGAGCATGTTCTGCGCGGCGCGCCCCGCGTCGAAGGCAAGCGGGCCCTTGCCCGAGACGACGAGGGCGACGACGAGGGCCGCCCCGCGCACGTTCTCCGGCTCGAAC
>DASTQA010000082.1:0-23188 GCA_035762005.1 Gaiellaceae bacterium | reverse complement strand
ACGGCCTCGTCCTGCCGGGTCTCCAGGGCTTCACGAGCGGGAAGCCGGTGTTCCTCGTCGGCGACCTCACCCAGCGGGGGACGCACGTCGAAGCCGGGATCGTCGCCGGTGTCGCGCAGCTCGGGAGCCCGGTCGTCGCCGTCTCGGGGAACCACGACTCGCGCCCGCTCATGCTCGCCGCCGCCCGCGAGGGCATCGTCGTCCTGACGGCGAGCGGACGCCTGCGCCCCGACGGCACGACCGACGGCGAGCCCGTCGTCTCGGTCGCCGGCCTCCGGGTCGCCGGCTGGGACGACCCGCTCGAGAGCGCGACGGGGACGTTCGAGGGCCGCCTGCTCGAGCTGAAGGAGCGCGGTCTCGAGGACGCTCGCGTCGAGCTCCTCACGTGGTTCGCCGGGCTCCCCGAGCGGCCCGACGTCGTCCTCGTCCACCGGCACGCACTCGCCCACGCCCTCCTCGACCGCCTCGCGGCCGAGGGCGGCGACCCGGTGCTCGTCCTCACGGGTCACGACCACCGCCAGCACGTCGAGACCGCCGGCGCCCACGTCCTCGTGGACGGCGGCTCGGTGGGTGCGGGCGGCGTCTTCGGGCTCGGGGAGGAGACCTCCGGGTTCGCGCTCGTCCACCTCGACGGCGCCGAGCTGCCGACGGCCGTCGACCTCGTCGAGGTCGAGCCGGAGTCCGGCGCCGCGAGCGCGCGCCGCGTCGTCGTCCCCGGGCCGCCCGAGGTCGTCGAGGGCGAGGCGGGCGGCTCGTAGTCGTTTACCCTGCACGTGGTGCAGGTTCTCACCCCCCGGTCGCTCGACGAGGCGCTCGCGCTCAAGGGCGAGCGGCCCGACGCGCGCCCGATCCAGGGCGGCACCGACCTCATGGTCGAGCTCAACTTCGACCGGGCGCGGCCGGAGGCGATCCTCAACCTCAACGAGGTAGCCGAGCTGCGCGGCTGGTCGCGGGAGGACGGGGAGCTGCGGCTCCGCTCGGGGCTCACGTACGCGGAGGCGATGGAGGGCGAGCTCGCCCGCGAGCTGCCGGCGCTCGCCGAGGCCTCGCGCACGGTCGGCTCGCCGCAGATCCGCAACCGCGGCACGATCGGCGGGAACCTCGGCACCGCCTCTCCCGCGGGCGACGCGCTGCCGCCGCTGCTGATCGAGGGCGCCGACGTCGAGGTCGCGAGCGCCCGGGGGAGCCGCACGCTGCCCGTGAGCGAGTTCCTCGTCGGCCCCAAGCGGAACGCGCTCGCCGAGGACGAGCTCGTCCTCGCCGTGCGGATCAGGCCCTCCGACGCCCGGCAGACGTTCATGAAGGTCGGCCCGCGGAACGCGATGGTGATCGCGGTGTGCTCCCTCGCCCTCGCCGCCGACCGCGAGCGGGGCGAGCTGCGGGCCGCCTACGGCTCCGCAGGCCCCGTGCCGGCGCTCGTGAGGGCGCCGCTCGCCGAGCGCGACGCCTTCGCCGAGCGGGTCGCCGAGGCGGCGAGCCCCATCGACGACGTCCGCGGCACGGCCGCCTACCGCCGCCACGCCCTCCGCGTGCTCGCGGGGCGGGCGCTCGACCGGGTGCTGACGTGACGCGCCCCTTCGTCAGGGCCTACCGCTACCGGCTCCGGCCGGGTGCGGCCGAAGGGTGCCTGACGGCCTGGGCGAGGGGACAGGAGATCGACGCGCCCCACGTCCCCATGACCTCGCTCCACTACCGCAGCGCCGAGGATCCGGCGGCCTGGCTCGAGCCGACCGTCTTGCCCGACGAGGAGTCCTGCCGGCGCGGCGTCGAGCTCGTGCAGGCCGACCCCGACCACGACGCCGTCTGGCGGGAGGTCGAGGCGGCCCTCGCCGAGCCGCGGGTCGAGAGCGAGAGCGACAAGGAGGTCGCGCGCTTCCCGTGAGGATCGAGCTGGTCGTGAACGGCGAGCCGCGCGAGGCCGACGTCTGGGCCGGCGAGAGCCTGCTCACGACGCTGCGGGAGCAGCTCGAGCTGCCCGGGTCGAAGAACGCGTGCGAGCAGGGCGAGTGCGGCTCGTGCTCCGTGCTCCTCGACGGGCAGCTCGTGTGCGCGTGCCTCGTCCTCGCGGCGCAGGCGGACGGCCACGAGGTGGTGACGGTCGAGGGCCTCGCCGAGGGCGGGCGGCTCCACCGCGTGCAGGAGGCGTTCGTCGAGGCGGGCGCGGTGCAGTGCGGCTTCTGCACGCCGGGCCTCGTCGTGGCGACGGCCGCCCTCCTCGACCGGAGCCCCGAGCCGAGCGACGACGAGGTCCGCGAGGCCCTCTCGGGGAACCTCTGCCGCTGCACCGGCTACGCGAAGATCTTCGACGCCGTCCGGGCGGCGGCCGCGGCGGGCGCCTCGTGAGGGGCCACCCCGTGCCTCCACCCGAGTTCGACGCTAACGGTGAGCTCCGCACCCGTGGCGCGCGCTCTGCGCCGGCATCGCGCCGAAAGGCGAACGCGTGAGCGCGCCCGCCCGCAGGGAGCTCGAGCGCGGGCGCGTCGGCGAGACCGTCAGGCGGAGCGACGCCGTGCCGAAGGTCGCCGGCGAGTTCGCCTACGCGAGCGACCTCCACGCGGCCGGGATGCTCTGGGGCCACACGGTGCGCAGCCCGCACGCCCACGCCCTCGTCCACGCGATCGACACCGCGAAGGCCCTCGCCATGCCAGGCGTCCACGCGGTCCTCACGCACGAGGACGTCCCGGGGGAGAAGCGCTACGGGCTCGAGTTCCGCGACCAGCCGGTGCTCGCCTTCGAGCGCGTCCGCTACTTCGGCGAGCCCGTGGCCGTCGTGGCGGCCGAGCACCCCGAGCAGGCCCGCCGCGCGGCCGAGCAGGTGCGCGTCGAGTACGAGCCGCTCGACCCGATCACCGACCCGGAGCGCGCCCACGAGCAGCCGCCCATGCACCCGCAGAGCTGGACGCAGGGCCACGGCTACCGCGACGACCCGCGCCCGAACGTCCTGCGCTCGATCGTCATCCGCCACGGCGACCCGGACGCGGAGGGCGACGTCTCCGTCACGGGCACGTACGAGCTCGGGATCCAGGACCAGGCCTTTCTCGGCCCGGAGTCCGGGCTCGCCGTCCCGGACGGCGAGGGTGGGGTGGACGTCTACGTCGCCACGCAGTGGCTCCACGTCGACCGCGACCAGGTGGCACCCTGCCTCGGCCTCCCCGCGGAGCAGGTGCGCATCCACCTCGCCGGCGTCGGCGGCGCCTTCGGCGGCCGCGAGGACCTCTCCATGCAGATCCACGGCGCGATGCTCGCCCTGCGCACGAACCGCCCCGTGCGGTTCGTCTACAACCGCGAGGAGTCGTTCGTCGGCCACATTCACCGCCACCCGGCGCGGATCCGCATGGAGCACCGCGCGAACAGCGACGGCAAGCTCGTCTGCGTCCACGCGACCATCCTCCTCGACGGCGGCGCCTACGCCTCGAGCTCGACCGCCGTCATCTCGAACGCCGCCTCCTTCGCCTGCGGCCCCTACGCCGTCCCGAACGCCCTCGTCGAGGCGACGTGCGTCTACACGAACAACCCGCCCTGCGGTGCGATGCGCGGCTTCGGCTCCGTCCAGTCGTGCTTCGCCCACGAGGGGCAGATGGACAGGCTCGCCGCGGCGCTCGAGCTCGACCCGGTCGAGGTGCGCCTCCGCAACGCGCTCGCGCCCGGCGACGTGCTCCCGACGGGCCAGCGGGTGACGGGCTCGCTCCCGGTCGCCGACGTGATCCGCCGCACGGCCGCGCTCCCGCTCCCCGCGCCCGAGGAGCTCCCGCGCGACCCGATCCGCCTGCCCGGCGGCGCCGGCAACACGACGCGCGGGGAGGGCGTGCGCCGCGGGGTCGGCTTCGCGCTCGGCTTCAAGAACATCTGCTACTCGGAGGGCTTCGACGATTACTGCGCCGCGCGCGTCCGCCTCTTCGCCGAAGCGGACGGCGGGCTCGCGGCCGAGATCCACTCCGCCGCCGCGGAGGTCGGGCAGGGCGTCGCCGGCGTCATGGAGCAGGTCGCCCGCACGGAGCTCGGCCTCGACGACGTCGTCCTCGCCCCGCACACGACCGCGACCGTCGACTCGGCGGGCTCCTCCTCGGCCTCGCGCCAGACCTGGATGAGCGCGGGCGCGGTCAGGCTCGCCTGCCTGGCCGTGAAGGAGGAGCTCGAGCGCCGCGGCGGCTCCCTCGCGCCGGGGGAGGAGATCGACCTCGAGCGCGTCTACCGTCACGTCCGCACGTACCCGCTCGACCCGGACACGGGCCAGGTGGTCGGCGGCGACCGCGCCCACGTGGCCTTCGCCTGCTCGGCGATGCGGGTGGTCGTCGAGGTGGACGTCGAGCTCGGCCTCACCCGCGTCGTCTGGATCGGCACGGTGCAGGACGTCGGCCGCGCCGTCAACCCGCAGGCGGTCTACGGCCAGATCGAGGGCGGGACGGCCCAGGGGCTCGGGCTCGCGCTCATGGAGGAGATCCAGACGAAGGACGGCCTGATCACGAACGCGAGCTTCACGGACTACCTGATCCCGACCGCGCTCGACATGCCGCCCGTCGTCTCCGAGCTCGTCGAGGAGCCCGAGCCGGACGCCCCCTACGGCGTCAAGGGCGTGGGGGAGCCGCCGACGGTCGTCTCGACGGCGGCGATCGTCGCCGCCCTGCGCGACGCGACCGGACGCGAGCTCACACGCGTCCCGGTTCGCCCGGACGACATCTGCCTCTAGATGAGCGTCGAGGTCCGCGACGTCGCTCCCGGCCTCTGGATCTGGCGCCTCCGGCATCCCGACTGGGCTCCCGAGGTGGACTGGGAGCCGCTCGTCACCTCCACCTGCGTCGAGTCGGGCGGCGAGGTGGCGCTCCTCGACCCGCTCGCCCCGCCCGAGGACGCGGCGGAGGTCTGGGCGAGGCTCGAGGCACGGCCGCCCTCGCTCGTCGTCGTGCTCAAGCCGGACCACGTCCGCGACGTCGACCTCATCACCCGCCGCTACGGCGCGCGGCCGTTCGGGCCGAGCCTCTTCTGGCCCGGCGACGTCCCCGAGGTCGAGCTCGAGGCCGTCGAGCCGGGGAGCGAGCTCCCGGGGGGCCTCCTCGCCCTCTACGACGGCCGCGGCCGCAACGAGACGCCGCTCTGGCTGCCGGAGCAGGGGGCGCTCGTCTTCGCCGACGCGCTCACGGCCCCGGGCGGTGAGCTCCGGGTCTGGGCGACGCCGTGGCACGAGGAGCGGGCGCTCCCCGCTCTCCGAAATCTGCTCGAGCTGCCCTTCGAGCTCGTGCTCGTCTCCCACGGCGAGCCGGTGCACGACCGGGCCGAGTACGAGCGCGCGCTCGAGCGCCCGCCCTGGGGCGGCTAGGCGCCGTCTGCGGCGGCCCGCCCACTCGATGCGGCTCGTTCGCCGCCACGGCCGATCCGGGGTTTGCCGCCGAGCCGTGCCCGGCAGAATCGCCCGCGTGAGCCGCGCCCCGCAGCCGTCACGCTTTCGTCACGCTCCGCGCGCCACGGGTGCGCTTCTTGTGGCTAGCCTCGAAGGCGGGTGGTGGGCTGGGGTGCCCCGCGGAGCCAACCGCGAGCGTCCGGACCGGGAGCCGACCTCATAGCCGAGCTCATCGCGGGTCGGCGCTCGAAGTGGGTCGTCGCGGTCGTCGCGGTCCTCGTCGCGGGCGCGCTCTCCTCCGTCGCGGGCAAGGTCGAGCTGACGAGCGATCCCGCCGTCCTCCTGCCCGACGGGGCCGAGTCGGTGGAGGCGCTGCGGGCCATCGAGCGGTTCCCGTCCGGGGACGTCACGCCCGCGGTCGTCGTCGTCTCGCGCGAGGCCGGGCTCACCGGCGAGGACCGCGACCGCGTCGACGAGCTGCGCTCGCAGATCGACGCCGACGGCTTGCCCGGCGCCACCCCCACCACGCCGCCCCAGGTCTCCGAGGACGGGACCGCCGCCGTGCTCGTGACGCTCTTCCGAAACGTCGAGGAGGAGCCGCTGCTCGACGCGGTCGACACGCTGCGGGAGCGCACGTCGGCGCTCGAGGGCGACGGCCTCGAGGTGCACGTCACCGGTGGAGCCGGGTTCGCGGCCGACGTCCAGGGCGTGTTCAGCGGGATCAACGGCGTGATCCTCCTCGGCGCGGCGACGATCGTCCTCGTCCTGCTCGTGCTCGTCTACGGCTCGCCGATCTTCTGGCTCGTCCCGTTCTTCACCGTGCTCATGTCCGAGGGCGCCTCGCGCGGGACGCAGTACCTCTTCGGCGAGGCCGGGTTCTCCATCACCGGCCAGGCCGCGGGCGTCGCCTCCGTGCTCGTCTTCGGCGCGGCGACGGATTACGCGCTGCTCCTCGTCGCGCGCTACCGCGACGAGCTGCGCGTCCACGAGGACACGCACGAGGCGATGCGCGTCGCGTTGCGCGGCGCCGCGCCCGCGATCCTCGCGAGCGGCATGACCGTCGTCCTCGGCCTGCTCACGCTCCTGCTCGCGCGCGTGGGGAGCAACCAGGCGCTCGGCCCGCTCGCGGCGGCCGGCGTCTTCCTCGCCATGGTCTTCAGCCTCACGCTCCTGCCCGCGACGCTCCTGATCGTGGGGCGGCGCGCGTTCTGGCCGCGCGTCCCGCGTCCCGGCGGGCAGGTGCGCGAGCCGCTCGAGAGCGCCTGGGGCCGGCTCGGCGCGCGCGTCCGCCGCCGGCCGCGTCGCGTGTGGGTCGCTGGCATCGCGGTGCTGGCTCTCCTCGCCCTCGGCCTGACGCGGATGGACCTCGGCGTCGCGCAGGCGGAGCAGTTCCCGGGCGAGGTGGAGGCGGTCGCGGGCGCCGAGATCCTCGCCGAGGCGGGCTTCGCGGAGGGCGGGGGCGCGCCGCTCCGCGTCGTCGTCCCGCAGGCGGATCGCGCCCGCGACGTCGCCGGCACGCTTGGCGAGCTCGACGGCGTCGCTCGCGTCGGTGAGCCCGAGCGGGGCGAACCGGGAGCGCTGCTCGACGTCGCCCTGCGCGCCGATCCGTACGGGCAGGAGGCCCTCGAGCAGGTCCCGGATGTCCGCCGCGCCGGGAAGGCCGCCGGCGGAGACGACGTCCTCGTGGGCGGCTCGCTCGCGGAGGACTACGACACGCGCGAGGCGTCCGAGCGCGACAACGTCGTCGTCATGCCGGTCGTGATCGTCGTCGTGCTGCTGATCCTCGTCGCGCTGCTCCGGGCGGTCGTACTGCCGCTGCTCCTGATCGCGACCGTCGTCGTCTCGTTCGGCTCGGCGCTCGGCGTCGCCGTGCTCGTCTCGAACGGGCTCGACTTCGCCGGCATCGAGACGACCGTGCCGCTCCTCGCCTTCGTCTTCCTCGTCGCGCTGGGCGTCGACTACAACATCTTCCTCGTCGCGCGCGCCCGCGAGGAGGCCGCCCGGCACGGCACGGCGGAGGGCATGCACCGCGCGCTCGCGGCGACCGGGGCGGTCATCACGAGCGCCGGGCTCGTCCTCGCCGGGACGTTCAGCATCCTCACGCTGATCCCGTTCGTCGGCCTGATCCAGCTCGGGGTCGTCATCACCTTCGGCGTGCTGCTCGACACGCTCCTCGTGCGCTCGGTGATCGTGCCGGCGCTCGTGTGGGACGCGGGCGGCCGCGTGTGGTGGCCGGGCCGGCCGCCGGGGCCCGCGGGCAGCTAGGCGCCGGCGACCTCGACGACGATCTTCGCGCCGGCGCCGTCGGCCTGGCGCTGCCACGCCTCGGCCAGCCGCTCGAGCGGGAAGCGCTCGATCTCGACCTCGACCTCGCCTGCGGCGGCGTGCTCGAGAAGACGAAGGTACTCCCGGTCCATGACCTCGCGCGGCGTGCCGAAGTTCGAGTAGCCGAGGATCTCGAGCTGCTTGCCGCGCACGTCGGCCGACGCGAGCGGCGCCACCGCGCCGGCCGACTGGCCGATGTTGACGATGCGGGCGCCGCGCGCGGCCGCCCGCGCCGCCGCCGCGACCGGCTCGCCCCAGAGCGGGTCGACGACGTAGTCGGGGCCCTCGCCGCCGCAGGCCTCCTGCAGCGCCCCGGCGAGGTCGTCCTCGGCCAGCGAGACGACGGCGTCGGCCCCGAGGCGTCGCGCCCGCGCGAGCGCCTCCGGCCGGCGGCCGGCCGCGACGATGCGGCCGGCGCCGAGGAGCCGCGCGGCCTGCAGGGCAACGATTCCCACCGTCCCGGTCGCACCGAGCACGAGCACCGTCTCGCCCTCCCGGACGCGCGCGCGGTAGGTCACCGGGAGCCAGCCCGCCACGCCCGCGACCCCGAGCGCGCCGGCGAGCGCCGGGTCGGTGCCGTCCGGCACGGCGACGAGCACGTCCTCGGGCACGGCGAGGAGCTCGCGGAGGACGCCGTCCCGGGCGACGCCGAGGCCCGCCCCGTGCGCCCAGACGAGCGTCCCGGCCGCGAGCGACTCACCGTCGACGACGCGGCCGACCGCCTCCGAGGCGGCGACGAACGGAAGCGGCGGATGCCCGCCGTAGAAGCGTCCGGCGGCGACGTTGACGTCGATCGGGTTGAGAGGGACGGCGAGAACGCGGACGAGCGCCTCGCCCGCCCCGCGCGCCGGCTCGGGCGCCTCGCCGAGCTCCGGGAGCCGGCCGATCTCCGTCACGAGGGCGGCGCGCATCGCCGCCCGATTCTACGGCGCCCGACGAGGGCTCAGCGGACGATGTCCGCGACGATCCCCGGGTGCCGCGCCCGCCAGTTGGCGAGGTAGTAGCCCAGGTGCAGGCGCGCCTGCTCGGCGGTCGCCGTCGGGGGCGTGGTCACCTCGACGGTCGTCTCGCCCGCCTGGGCGGCGTCGTAATTCGCCCGCTTGAGCGACGCGAGCAGGTCGTGGACGAACGCAGGATCGGAGACGTGAACAACCATGGCCGCAGCTCCTTCTTCGAGCTCTCCTGCTTCCGAGTGTGCGTCCGGGCGCCGCGGCGGGCAACTCCCCGAAAGACGAGAATCAGGGGTCGTGGCCCGCGTGCTCGCCGCGCTCCTCCTCGTCCTCGCTCTCGCCGGCTGCTCCCTCGACGATCCGACGCTCGACGAGAGGACCGTGGGCGAGGTCGTCGACGGCGATACGATCGTGCTCGAGGGCGGCGAGCGCGTCCGCCTCGTCCAGATCGACGCGCCCGAGCTCGCCGAGGGAGAGTGCTACGGCCTCGAGGCCCGCCGCGAGCTCGAGCGCCTGCTCCCGCCCGGCGCCGACGTCCGGCTGGAGCGCGACGCGCTCCTGGACGACGTCGACCGCTTCGGCCGCCTCCTCCGCTACGTCGAGCACGACGGCGTCGTCGTCAACGTCGCGCTCGTCCGCCGCGGCGCCGCGAGCGTCTGGTTCTTCGACGGCGACCGCGGCCGCCACGCCGACGAGCTGCTCGTGGCGGTCGAGGAGGCCCGAGCCGGCCAACGCGGCCTCTGGGGCTCATGCCCGGCCGCCCGGCTCGATCCGGAGCGCGGCGTCGAGACGCGTTGACTGCGGGAAGATCGCCCGTCCGAGTGATCCTCCGCCGGCGAGCCAGCCCGTACGCTTCGTCCTGGAAGGACTTGTCTCCGTGAACCTCCGCGATCTGCCCCTCGGAAGCCTGATCGTGCGCGACGGCCTCGCCCGCCCGCCGGACGTCCGCGACGCCCTCGTCGCGGCCCAGGAGTCCGACCGCCGCCTCGGCGAGGTCATGCTCGAGCGGGGGCTCATCCGCGAGCGGGACCTCGCGCGCCTCCTCGCCGAGCAGGAGAAGCTCGAGTTCGTCGACCTCGCGAAGGTCGACCTCGACGGGGCAGCCGTCGACTGCCTCCCGGAGGCGCTCGCCCGCCGTCACGGCGCGGTCGCCTACCGCTTCGGCAGCCGGGCGCTCCTCGTCGCCGTCGCCGACCCGACCGACGACGCCGGCATGGACGCGATCAGGGCGGCCGCCGGCCGCCGTGTCCGCTTCACCGTCGCCCTCGCGAGCGAGATCGACTCGGCGCTCCGCGAGGCGTACGGCGAGCCGCTCGCCGCCTCCGCGTAGCGCGGCATCCCGTATATCGTCGCGCCTGTGCCGGATCTGGCGCGACGCCTGGCCGTGGCCCGCGGCGACGAGCTCGCCGACGTCGTCATCGAGGGCGGCCGCGTCTTCTCCGTCTTCACGCGCGAGTGGCTCGAGACGGACGTGGCCGTCTGCGACGGGTACGTGGCCGGGCTCGGCGACTACGCGGGCAAGGAGGTCGTGCACGCGGGCGGCAAGCACGTCGTCCCCGGCTTCGTCGACGCGCACGTCCACCTCGAGTCGGCGAAGCTCCTCGTGGACGAGTTCGCGCGCCTCGTCCTCCCCCTCGGGACGACGGCCGTCGTGGCCGACCCGCACGAGATCGCGAACGTCCTCGGCACGGACGGGGTCCACTGGCTCGCCGACCTCTGCGCCGAGGTGCCGCTCGACGTCTACTTCATGGCGTCCTCCTGCGTGCCCGCCTCGGCGTACGAGTCGCCGCGGCGCGCGCTCTCGCCCGGCGACCTCGAGGGCCTCCTCCGCCGCCGGCGCGTCATCGGCCTCGCCGAGATGATGAACTTCCCCGGCGTCGTCGCCGGCGACCCGCTCGAGCTCGCGAAGCTCGCGCTGGCGACGACCCACGTGGACGGCCATGCCCCGGGCGTCCTCGGCAAGGACCTCCAGGCCTACGCCGCGGCCGGCATCCGCTCCGACCACGAGTGCTCCACTGCCGATGAGGGCCGTGAGCGCCTCCGCGCGGGCATGTGGGTCCTGATCCGGGAGGCCTCCGCCGCACGGAACCTCGAGGCGCTCCTCCCGCTCGCGCGCGAGTACGGGCCGCACCGCCTCGCCTTCTGCACCGACGACCGCGAGCCGGAGCACATCGCGGCGGAAGGCCACGTCAACTCGATCGTGCGCGACGCGGTCGCGCAGGGGATCCCGCCCGAGGACGCGCTCGTCATGGCGACCCTCAACCCGTGCCTCTGGCACGGCCTCACGCACCTGGGCGCGATCGCGCCAGGCTACCAGGCGGACATCCTCGTCCTGCCCGACCTCGAGCGCTTCGAGCCCGAGCTCGTCCTCAAGGCGGGAAAGCCGGTCGGCGAGATCGCCCGCGTCGAGGTGCCGGAGTGGGTGAAGGCGACCGTGCACGTCCAGCCGGTCGCCGTGAACGACTTCCACGTCCCCTGGGAGGGCGGCCGCGCCCGCGTGATCGGCCTCGTCGAAGGCCAGATCGTGACCGAGTCGCTCGAGGAGGAGCTGCGCGTCGAGAACGGCGACGCCGTCCCGGACCCCGCGCGCGACCTGCTCGAGATCGCCGTCGTCGAGCGCCACCTCGCCACGGGGCGCATCGGGCTCGGCTTCGTCCGCGGCTTCGGCCTCGAGCGCGGCGCGATCGCCTCGACGATCGCCCACGACGCGCACAACATCGTCGTCGTCGGCGCCGACCGGGGCGACATGGCGCGCGCCGTCCAGCGCATCACCGAGATCGGCGGCGGCATCGTCGTGATCGAGAGTCGCGGCGTGCAGGCAGAGCTGCCCCTCCCGATCGCGGGGCTCCTCTCCGAGGCGCCGCTCGACGAGGTGGTCGAGGCAAGCCGCGCGTGCGTCGAGGCGGCGCGCGCGCTCGGGTGCACGTACCCGTCCCCGTTCCAGACGATGGCGTTCCTCGCCCTCTCGGTGATCCCGAAGCTCAAGCTCACCGACCGCGGCCTCGTCGACGTCGACCGCTTCGAGCTCGTCCCGCTCGCCGCCGACTCCTAGACGGAAGGCTCAATCCGGGCGGGGGCGCGGCCGATAGCAACGGTATGTCGGCCCACAGCCCGGCCTCCGCGCGGCGCGCGACGCTCGACGCGATCGCGCTCGCACTCGCCTTCCTCGCGGTGGACGCGCTCATCGTCGTCGCCGTCATCGCCGACCTCGTCGACGGCACGCAGGCGATCGTCACCGTGCTCGCCCTCGGCGCCGTCGTCCTCCTCCTCTACCGCGACGACGTCATGGACGCCCTCGCCGCCGGCAACGAGCGGCTCGGCCTCCACACCGACGAGGGCGTCCGCTGGGCCCTCGACGCCCTCGCCCGGGACGGCTGGACGGTCGAGCACGACGTCGTCCGCGGCACGAGCGGCCGGCTCGACCACCTCGTGGACGGGCCCAACGGCGCCTTCGTCGTCGTCACCCGCCACCGCGCCTACCGCGTCGAGCACCTGGGCCGCGCCCGCCACCACGCCGCCCGCATGCACACCGAGCTCGGCCGCTGGGTGACGCCGGTGATCTGCCTGACGATGCGCGACGACACCCCGCACCGGCGCGACGGCGTCTGGATCATGGGCGCCGAGCACCTCGTGGGGTGGCTGCGCTCGCGCTCCGACGGCCGGGCGACCAGGGAAAGCTAACGAGACTCACGACGCCCTTGTTGGGACGCTGAGCACGAAATCTCGCCAGAAGGCGCTGTTGCAGCGCTAGCGAATGCCAACTGACCCCCTCCTTACCATGGAGGGGGTCGCAGTACCGTGGTTGCCTCTGGACGTGTGTACTCCGCGTACGCAATGTCTTCCTCAGACCAACGCCGAGCGGTCCTCGCGGCAACATTGACTGCGTGCATTCTCATGCGGGCCGCCTGACCTTCTCGCCGTCCGATCTAACGGGCTACCTGGCCTGCCGGCACCTGACTCAGCTCGAGCGGCGCGTTGCGCTTGGGCTTCTCGCCAAGCCCGCCGCCGAGAACCCCGAGGCGGAGCTCGTCAAGCGCAAGGGCGAGGAGCACGAGCGTGCCTACCTCGACCGGCTCCGCGCAGCCGGGAGAACCGTCAAGGAGATCTCCCTTGAGCCCGACCTCGACTGGGAACGCGCCGCCCGCGAGACCGAAGAAGCGATCCAAGCGCAAACGGACGTCGTCTACCAGGGCGTCTTCGTCGACCCCGACGGCTGGCGCGGGATCGCAGACTTCCTCGAGCGGCAGACCGACGGCACCTACGAGGCCGTCGACACGAAGCTGGCGCGGCATGCGAAGCCGGCGCACGTGCTCCAGCTCTGCTTCTACTCCGAGCACGTCGGGCGAATCCAGGGCTCCGCTCCGAAGCTCATGCACGTCGAGCTCGGTTCGGGGGAGCGCGAGAAGCTCAGGCCCGAGGACTTCGGTGCTTACTACCGCCGGCTTCGTCGCCGGTTCCTCGCCTTCGCAAGCGAAGACCGCCCCAGCGAGCCCTATCCGGTCTCGTTCTGCGAGCGCTGCGACTTCGTCACGCTGTGCCAGAAGGACTGGGAGGACGCCGACCACCTCTCCCAGGTCGCATGGCTCCGGCGGACGCAGTTCGAGAAGCTCCGCGCGGCCGGGATCTCGACCCTCGCCCAGCTCGCCGCCCTACCGCAGGCCGACGGCGCGATGGCAAGGCTCCGCGAGCAGGCCGCTCTCCAGCTCCACGCGCGCGAGACCGGAGAGCAGGTCTACCGGCTCCTCGAGCCCGCCCCGGAGACCGGCCTCGCGCTCCTTCCAGAGCCGTCGCCCGGCGACCTCTTCTTCGACATGGAGGGAAACCCGTTCTGGGATCCGCAGGGCGGTCTCGAGTACCTCTTCGGTGTGCTCGACACGGAGGGGCGCTTCACTGCGTTCTGGGCGCACGACCGCGAAGGCGAGCGGCGCGCGTTCGAGCGGTTCGTCGACTTTGTCCACGAGCGCCTTGCCGCCGACCCGCGCCTGCACGTCTACCACTACGCGCAGTACGAGGTCACCGCGCTCAAGCGCCTCATGGGCCAGTACGGCACGCGCGAGCGGGAGGTGGACGACCTCCTGCGCCGCGACGTCTTCGTCGACCTCTTCGCCGTCGTCCGGAACGGCGTGCGCGTCTCGCAGCCGAAGTACTCGATCAAGAACCTCGAGGTCTTCCTGCCGATCGAGCGCCGGGCGGAGATCAAGGAGGGTGGCACCTCGATCCTCAGGTTCGAGGAGTGGATGCGGACGGGCGACGGCGCCATCCTCGAGGCGATCGCCGCCTACAACGAGGAGGACTGCCGCGCCACACACCTCCTCCGCGACTGGCTGCTCGAGCGGAAGGCCGAGGCGATCGCCGAGTTCGGGCCGATTCCGACGCCGCCGCCTAAGGATCCGAAGGAGGAGAAGCCGGAGAAGGTCGCGCGCGCGGAGCTGCGCGTCTCGTTGCTCGGGACCAGCGACCCGGCGGCCGGGCTCGCCGGCGAGCTCCTCGACTACCACGACCGGGAGCGCAAGCCGGTCTGGTGGGCGCTCTTCGAGCGCATGGAGGCCTCGCCGGAGGAGCTCACCGAGGACGCGGAGTCCATCGGCCTCCTGGAACTCGTGTCGGGGCCGGAGCCGGTCGCACGCTCGCAGGCCTGGACGTTCACGTACCCCGCGCAGGAGCACAAGATCGGCCTGGGCCAGGACGTTATCGACCCGGCGACCGGGTTCTACGCGGGCGACGTCACGGAGCTTGACCGCGAGGAGCGGCGGCTCGTGCTCAAGCGCGGGCCGAAACTCGAGGACGTTCCGCTGCCGAAGGCCCTCGCGCCGGGCGGTCCCTTCTTCACGAAGGCGCAGGAAGACGCGCTCATGCGCTTTGGACGCTCGCTCCTCGCCGGCGACGGGCGCTATCCGGCCGTCGAGTCGGTGCTTCGGCGCACGCCGCATCCCGGGCCGATCCAGACGAACGACCTCGACGAGCTGGAGCAATTCCTGCTCACGCTCGACGGCGGCCACCTCTTCGTCCAGGGGCCGCCCGGCTCGGGCAAGACGTGGGCGGGCGGGCGGCTCGTGGCGCGGCTCCTGGACCGGGGGAAGCGCGTCGGCGTCGCTTCCACGAGCCACAAGGCGATCCACAAGCTGCTCGACGAGGTGGAGGCCGGGGCGGATGAGCTCGGGCTCGATCTGCGCGGCTGCAAGAAGGCGAGCAGCGGCAACCCGGAGTCGTTCTACGAGAGCGAGCGGATCGAGAACCGCACCGACGTCGCGGAGTGCCTCGACTGGCCCCTCGCCGCCGGGACGGCGTGGCTCTTCGCCGACCAGCGCTTCGACGCGCAGCTCGACTACCTCTTCGTCGACGAGGGCGGCCAGGTCTCGCTCGCCGACGCGCTCGCCATGGGGACGTGCGCGCGGAACCTCGTGCTGCTCGGCGATCCGCTGCAGCTCGGCCAGGTCCTCCAGGGGACGCATCCGGAGGGCGCCGGGGTCTCAGTGCTCGAGCACCTGCTCGGGGAGGCGCAGACGATCGCCGAGGATCGCGGCATCTTCCTCGAGCGGACGTTCCGGCTCCACCCGGACGTCTGCCGCTACATCTCGGAGGCGTTCTACGAGGGCCGGCTCGAGCCCGACCCGTGCACGGCGGAGCGGACCACGCCTCTCGGGACGGGCGTGCGCTACCTACCGGTCGAGCACGAGGGGAGGCGGCAGGACTCGCCCGAGGAGGCGGCGCGGATCCGGGTTGAGATCGAGCGCCTGCTCGCCGCCGGCATGCGGCCCTCGGACATCAAGATCGTCGCGCCCTACAACGCGCAGGTGAACCTGCTGCGCGAGTTTGTGCCGGCGGAGGTGCCTGTCGGCACGGTGGACAAGTTCCAGGGGCAGGAGGCCGAGGTCGTCCTCTACTCGATGGCGAGCTCGAGCGGCGAGGACATCCCGCGCTCGCTCGAGTTCCTCTTCTCGCGGAACCGCCTGAACGTGGCGATCTCGCGGGCGCGCTGCCTGGCGTACCTCGTGTGCAGCCCGCGGCTCCTGGAGGTGGACGCGCGGACGATCGAGCACATGCGGCTGGCGAACGCGCTCTGCCGCTTCGTCGAGATCGCCGAGGAGCAGGCCGCCGCGCGGGTGTAGGGGGATCCGCGAGACGCGCCGGCAGGATCGCCAGAGGCTCCGGGCGCTCAAGACACCGTGTCCGCCGGCCGATGACGAGCGCATGGAGAGCGACGTCTTCGACGCCCTCGCGGAGCCGGGCCGCTCGGCCGCGCCCGGCGACGAGGCGGCCGAGAGCCTGGGCCGGCTGGGGCTCCGGACGGCAGCGCTGCTCCGCCGGGAGGGGCGGTTCGACCTGGCGCTCGAGCTCCTCGACGAGGTCGTCGAGCGGTTCCGCGACCCGGACGTCGAGACGGCGGCGTACGCGGCCGCCGTCGGGATCCACTGCGACCGCGGGCAGCCGGCGACGGGGCTGGCGGTCGGCCGCGCGCTCTGGGAGACGAGGCCGAGCGTCGAGCTCGGCTACGCGCTCGTCCGCGCCTACTGGGAGCGGTTCGAGGAGACGTGCGCGGCGGACGACCGGGACGACTGGCTCGCCTTCAAGGACGAGCTCGACGCGCTGCACGACGCGGCTCCCTAGACCACCGCGAGCGGGAGCGGCCGGCGAGCCGCGTGGCACCATCCCAGCAGGCGTGACGACCGGCTTCGACCCGACCGAGCTTCCCTCGGGGCTGCCCGTGCCCACAGACGACGGCGCCGCCGACGGCCTGCTCGGCGCGGAGCTGCCGCCGCTCCGCTTCCCCGCGACGACGGGCGGCTCGCTCGCCCTCCGCGAGCTTGCGGTGGAGACGCTCGTGCTCTTCCTCTACCCGCGGACGGGCCGGCCGGACGTCGACCCGCCGCCCGGCTGGGACGAGATCCCGGGGGCGCGCGGCTGCACGCCGCAGGCGTGCGCTTTCCGCGACCGGCGGGCGGACTTCGACGCGCTTGGCGCCAACGTCGCCGGGCTCTCCTCGCAGAGGGCGGAGGACCAGCGCGAGGCGGCGGAGCGCCTGGGGCTTTCGTTCCCGCTGCTCGCCGACCCGGAGCTGCGGCTCGCCGCCGCTCTCGAGCTTCCCACCTTCACCGTGGAGGGCATGCGCCTCTACCGGCGGCTGACGCTCGTCGCCCGCGCCGGCGAGGTCGTCAGGGTCTTCTACCCGGTCTTCCCGCCCGACCGGAACGCCGACGAGGTGCTCGCCTGGCTCCGGGCGGCCGCATGAGCGCCGTCGCCGTCGTCGGGCTCGGGGCGATGGGGAGTCGGATCGCGCGGCGCGTCCTCGCCGCCGGCCACGAGGTGCTCGTCTGGAACCGGACGCCTGCCAAGGCAGAGGAGCTCGTCGCAGAGGGCGCGCGTACGGCCGCGAGCCCGGCCGACGCCGCCAGCCGCTCGGACGCGGTGATCACGATGGTCACCGGCCCGGCGGCGCTGCGAACCGTGACGGAAGGGCCGGAGGGCGTCGCGGCGGGCGCAGGCGAGGCGACGGCGGTGATCGAGATGTCGACGGTCGGGCCCGCCGCGCTCGCCCGGCTCGCGGACGCGCTCCCGCCCGGGGCGGGCCTCCTCGACGCGCCGGTGCTCGGCAGCGTGTCGGAAGCCGAGGCCGGGTCGCTCACGATCTTCGTCGGCGGCCCCGACGGGCTCGTCGAGCGGTGGACGCCGCTCCTCTTGGCGCTCGGCTCGCCGCTCCACGTCGGTCCGCTCGGCGCCGGCGCGGCGGCGAAGCTCGTCGCGAACACGACGCTCTTCGGCACGCTCGGCGTCCTCGGGGAGGCGCTCGCGCTCGCCGAGGGGCTCGGGCTCGCGCGCGAGGCGGCGTTCGAGGTCCTCGCCGCGACGCCGCTGGCGGCGCAGGCCGAGCGGCGGCGGCCCGCGCTCGAGGCCGGCGAGTTTCCGCGCCGCTTCTCGCTCGCCCTCGCGCGGAAGGACGCCGACCTGATCGCCGAGGCCGCCGCGGGCGCCGGCATCGACCTCCGCCTCGTGGCCGCGGCCGCGAGCTGGCTCCGAGACGCCGACGAGGCCGGCTGGGGAAATCGGGACTACTCGGCCGTGCTCGCGCGGATCCTAGACCGAACGTAGAGGCCGGACACGCCGCGCGTCGGGTGCGCTACGAGCCTTCCTGCACCTCGTAGATCTCGTCGGCGACGAGGCCGTGGGCGTTGCGGTGGACCGTGTGAGCCGCCTCGGCGTCCGGCGCCTCGACGAGGCAGAAGATCTTCCCCGCCTGCTCGTCGACCCAGTACTGCTTGTAGTTCACGCCGTGCTGGGCTTGCTCCTGCAGGTCCTTCACGTGGGCCTCGGCGACGTCGCTCGCGGAGACGGCACCATCCATCGTGTGGACGTCCATGAACAGCGGCATTCGTCCCTCCTTCGCTGGAAAGGGGCGAGTGTATGCCCGCAACTGGGGCGGAACAAGAGCCCCCGTCGAGCTGCCCCGCCCCGGCCGAGGGCTCAGCCGGTCGCCGAGAGCGCGGCCAGCACCTCGTCGGCGTAGCGCTCGAGCTTCGCCGGGCCGACGCCCGGCACGGCGCTGAGCTCGGCCCGCGACGCCGGGCGGCGGGCGGCGATCTCGTGGAGCGTGGCGTCGTGGAAGACGATGTAGGCGGGGATCTCGTCGGCCTTCGCGCGCTCGGCGCGCCAGCGGCGGAGCGCCTCGAACTCGGGCGTGGACTCCGGCTTCGGCGCCTTCGCGCGCGGCCCGCTCGTCAGCCCGAGCTCCGCGAGGAAGCGGCTCGGCTTTCCGGCCCACGTCAGGGTCAGCCACCGCTTCGCGCGCGTCATGCCCACGTAGAAGAGGCGGCGCTCCTCGGCGAGGCCCTCGCCTCGTAGCGCCCTCCCGTACGGAAGCTCCTTCTCCTCCAGGCGCGGGAGGAAGACCGCCTCCCACTCGAGCCCCTTGGCGCGATGGAACGTGAGCAGGTGGACGCCGCGGCCCCGGGTCTCGGCGCCGAAGCGCTCGTCGAGGTCGCGCAGGAAGTCGGCGACCGACGAGCCGGGCGGGAGCTGCTCCGCGAGCGTGAGCAGACGGCCGAGGTCGGCCTGCCGCGTCAGCTCCTCGTCGCCGAGGCCGGCGGCCGGGCGCGCGACCCAGCCCTGCCTGCGGACGGCCTCGGTCACGGCGCCGAGCGCCGACGAGCCTTCCCGGCCGCGGAGGAGCCGGAGCGTCCGCTGGGCCGCCGGCCGGCGGATGAACGCCGCGCCCCGCACCTGGAACGGGATGCCGGCACGGGCGAGCGCCTCCTCGTAGTCCTCGGAGCGCGCGTTCAGCCGGTAGAGGATCGCCATCTCCTCGTGCGGGACGCCCTCGCCGGCGAGGCGTCGGATCTCCCCGACGACGAAGGACGCCTCCGTCGCCCGGTCGGGCTGCACGAGCGCGACCGGCTCGGCGCCGGGCGCGACCGTCGCCCGCAGCACCTTCTCGGAGCCGCCCAGCCCGGGGACGAGGCGGTTCGCGAGCGAGAGAATCTCCGGCGTCGAGCGGTAGTTCTCCTCCAGCCGGACGACCAGGGCCGCAGGGAAGCGCTCCGGCATCGCGAGCAGGTGCTCGGGCGTCGCCCCCGTGAAGGAGTAGATCGACTGGTAGTCGTCGCCGACGACGCAGAGGTCGTCGCGGTCGCCGAGCCAGCGCTCGAGGAGGGACTGCTGCAGGAGGTTCACGTCCTGGTACTCGTCGACCGTGAAGGCGCGGTAGCGGTCGCGGAAGCCCGCGACCGCCTCCCGGCTCTCGTCGTACATCCGCACCGCCAGCTCGAGCAGGTCCTCGAAGTCGACGAGGCCGCGCGCGGCCTTGCGCTCCTCGTAGGAGCGGAAGACCCGCTCCATCAGGTCGGCGGGAATCGGCGGCTCGTGGTCCTCGAGCTCGCGGCGGTACGTCGCCGGCGTCAGGCGGCGGTTCTTCGCCCACTCGAGCTCGGTGGCGAGGTCCGCGAGCGGCCGGAACCGGAACGGCACGGGCAGCGAGCGCGCGAGCGGGAGCAGCACGGGCGCCTTCGAGGGCAGGATCTCCCCGAGCGCGTCGCCGCGGAAATGGCGGAGCTGGGCGAGCGCCGCGGCGTGGAACGTCCGCGCCGGGACGCCCGCGGCGCCGAGCGTCGCCAACCGCTCCCGCATCTCGTTCGCGGCCTTGTCCGTGAACGTGACGGCGAGGATCTCGCCCGGCGCGAACGCGCCCGACCTCACCTGGTGCGCGATCCGCCGCGTGATCGTCGTCGTCTTGCCCGAGCCGGCGCCCGCGAGGATGCAGACGGGGCCGCGCACGGCCTCGACCGCGCGCCGCTGCTCGGGGTTCAGCCCCGCGAAGACGTCCTCGCCGACCACCGGCGCCGACACTAGCGGCCGGCCAGGTCGTCGGTGCGACGAGAGTGTGGAGCTAGGCGGCCGACTCGGCCGCGAAGCCGCCGCTTCCGGCCGCCCGGTAGAGCGCCGGGATCTCCCCGGCGGGCACGGGCCGGCTGAAGTGGAAGCCCTGCCCGAGCTCGCAGCCGTGGGCGAGGAGGAAGCGGCGCTGCTCCTCCGTCTCGATCCCCTCCGCGAGCGGCTCGAGCCCGAGGTTGCGGGCGAGCTGGACGATCGACGAGGCGAGCACCGCGGTGCCGGCGTCGTCGTCGAGCCCGCCGACGAAGGAGCGGTCGATCTTGAGCATGCTCACCCGCATCTGGTTCAGCCGGCTGAGCGAGGAGTGGCCGCTGCCGAAGTCGTCGATCGCGAGGCGGAGGCCGCGCTCGTGGAGCTCGGCGAGGACGAACTCCATGTTGCGCCGCGCGTCGACCATGAAGGCCGACTCGGTGATCTCGATCATGAGCCGGTCGGGGTTGAGCCCGAAGGTCTCGATCGTCGCGAGGACGTGGCGCATGGCGGTCGGCTGCCAGAACGAGGGCGGGAGGTTGACCGAGACGTAGAGGTCGAGGCCCGCGTCGCGCCACGCCTTCGCCTGGCGGCACGCCTCCGCGACGACCCAGTCGCTCAGCCGCCCCATCAGACCCATGCGCTCGGCGAGCGGGAGGAAGTCGAGGGGCGGGACGAGGCGGTCGCCGTCCTGCCAGCGGATGAGCGCCTCGACGCCGACCATCTCGGCCGAGTCGAGCCGGACGAGCGGCTGGTAGTGGAGGAGGAGGCCCTCCTCCCGTTCGAGCGCGCCGCGGAGCCGTCCGGCCATCGAGAGCTGGGCGAGCGCGTTCTCGCCCTCGACGGCGTAGACGTGGTAGCGGTCGCGGCCCTCGTCCTTCGCCTTGTACATGGCCGCGTCGGCGTGCTTGAGGAGCGTCTGGGTGTCGGGGGCGTCGAGAGGGTAGAGGCTGATCCCGAGGCTCGCGCTGACGACGATCTCGACGCCCGAGACGACGAACGGCGCCCGGAGCGCGCGCCGGATCCTGCGCGCGACGGCCTCGGCCGCGTAGCGCGCGCCCTCGACGTCCGGCCGGCCCGCGGCGCCCTCGCCGGCCGTGACGAGGAGGAGGAACTCGTCGCCGCCGTGGCGGGCGACGGTCTCCTCGGCGCGGGTCGCGCCGCGCAGGCGCTCGGCGACCGCCCGCAGGAGCTCGTCGCCCGCCGGGTGGCCGAAGCTGTCGTTCACGAGCTTGAAGTCGTCGAGGTCGACGAAGAGGACGGCCACCGCCCGCTCGGCGGAGCCGGAGAGCGCCTCCTGGAGGCTCTCCTCGAAGGCGATCCTGTTCGGGAGCCCCGTGAGGAGGTCGTGGTAGGCGATGTGGCGGAGCTGCCGCTCGGCGCGCTCGAGGGCGTCGGCCGCGCGCTTGCGCTCCGTGATGTCGACGACGATCCCGTCGACGAGCAGCCGCCCGTCGGGCGTCCGCCGGGGGTGCATGCGGTCCCAGACCCAGCGCGTCCGCCCGTCGTAGCCGACGAGCCGGTACTCGAGCTCGTACGGCTCGCCGCGCCCGAGCGGCTCGTGCGCCGCGTCGTAGGCGTCCCGGTCCTCGTCGTGCACGGCCTCGTCCCAGGCCTCCTCGGGCGTCCGGTCCTGCGGCACCGGCCCGAGCAGGCTCTCGAGGCCGGCGCCGATGAACGTGTTGCAGACGTAGTCGCCGTCCGCCTGCATCTCCATCTCGTAGAGGTGGATGGCGACCGTCCCGGCGACGCGCTGGAGGACGTCGCTCGTGGCGAGCGCCTCGGCGAGCGCACGATGGTTGTCGTCTGCGGCAGTCACGGTGTCGGCGAGGGGCCGTACGTGTTCTGCCCTCATCGGCAGGAGGGCGCCGGAAGTGAACCCCCGCGCGGGCTAGCATCGCGCCGTGCGCCCCCGGCCACAGCGCCTCGAGCGGCTTCCGGAGCAGTACTTCGCGGGGCTCCTCGCGCGCGTCGCCGCCGCGGCCGCCGAGGAGGGGGAGGAGGTGATCGACCTCGGCCGCGGGAACCCGGACGTCCCGCCGCCGCCGCACGTCGTCGAGACGCTCGCGCGCGCCGCGCGGGAGCCGCGCGCGCACGGCTACCCGCCCTTCCGCGGCCTCCCGGAGCTCCGCGAGGCGGTCGCCGCCCGCTACCGCGACGTCTACGGGGTCGTCCTCGACCCGGACAGGGAGGTCGCGGTCGTGCCCGGGACGAAGTCGGCGATCGTCGAGCTCGCGCTCTGCCTCGCGGAGCGTGGGGGCGCGCTCCTGCTCCCGGACCCGGGCTACCCGGACTACTCGTCGGGTGCCGCGCTCGCGGGTGCGCGCGAGCTCCGCCTCCCGCTCGACCCCGCCGCGGCCTTCACGCCCGACCTGGCGGCCGCGCCGGCAAGGGACGTCGCGGCCGTCTACCTCAACTACCCCTCGAACCCCTGCGCGGCCTCGGCGCCGCCCGGCGTCTTCGCCGAGGCCGTGCGCTACGCCGGGCGGACGGGCGCTGCGGTCGTCCACGACTTCGCCTACGGCGACCTCGTCTTCGACGGCCTGCGGCCGGCGAGCTTCCTCGCCGAAGCGGGCGCGATCGAGGCCGGCGTCGAGCTCTTCTCCATGTCGAAGAGCTACGGCATGGCCGGCTGGCGGCTCGGCTTCGTCGTCGGGAACGCGGAGATCGTCGAGCGCCTGAACCTCCTCCAGGACCACACGCGCGCGGGCGTCTTCCGGCCGGTGCAGGAGGCGGCGGTCGCCGCCCTCACGGGGCCGCAGGAGACGGTCGCGGCGCGCCGCGCCCTCTACGAGGGGCGCCGCGACCGCGTGCTCGCGGCGATCCCGGGCTCGCGCTCGGACTCGACGTTCTACGTCTGGTGGCCGCTGCCGGCGGCGGTCACGCCCGCGTCGCTCCTCGCCGGGACGCGCGTCGCCGTGGCGCCCGGCGAGGGCTTCGGGCCGACCGGCGCCGGCTGGGCGCGGATCTCGCTCGCCACGCCGGACGAGCGCCTCGACTCGGGCCTGGAGCGGCTTCGGGGGGCGCTCGCGCCCTAGCGGTAGCGGTAGACGATGCGGCCGCGGGTGAGGTCGTACGGTGAGAGCTCGACCTTGACGCGGTCTCCCGGGAAGATCTTGATGCGGAACCGGCGCATCTTGCCGGCCGTGTAGCCGAGCACCTCGTGGCCGGAGTCGAGGTCGACCTTGAACATGCCGTTCGGGAAGGCCTCCACCACCTCGCCCTC
>DASTQA010000081.1:0-4447 GCA_035762005.1 Gaiellaceae bacterium | reverse complement strand
CGGACGCGAAGCTACCTGTGGCTCAGCGATACGGCGGAGCGTAGTGCAGGCCGCCCTTGGTCCACAGCTCGTTCGGCCCCCGCTCGAGCCCGAGCGTGGTCTCCGGCCCCACGTTGCGATCGTAGATCTCGCCGTAGTTGCCGACAGCACGGATGACGTCCACGGCGAACTCGGGCTCGAGCCCGAGGCCCGGGTCGAACGGCTCGCCCTCGACGGGCTGGCCGAGGAAGAGCTGGATGTCCGGGTCGTCGCTCTCGAGCATCTCGTCGATGTTCTCGGAGGAGATCCCGAGCTCCTCCGCCTGCACCGTGGCGATGACGGCCCAGTTCACCGCGTCCGCCCACGTGTCGTCGCCGTCGCGGACGACGGGGCCGAGCGGCTCCTTCGACATCGTCTCGTCGAGGATGACGAGGCTCTCGGGGCCGCCTTCACCCTCGGGGAAGTTCGAGCGGACGCCCGCGAGCTGCGACTTGTCGGACGTCCACGCCCCGCAGCGCTCCTGGACGAACGCCTCCTGGAGCGGCTCGTTGTCCTCGAAGGCGAGCGGCTCGTAGTCGACCCCGAGCGCCTGGAAGCGCGACTCGAGGTTGAGCTCGGTCGTCGTCCCCGAGAGAACGCAGATCGTCTCGCCGTCCATATCCTCGAGGCTCTCGTAGCCGCTGTCCTCGCGCACCATCATCCCCTGCCCGTCGTAGAACGTCGTGTAGAGGAACCGCGCTCCCTCGGTGCCGTCGCGCGACGCCGTCCACGTCGTGTTGCGGATGAGGACGTCCACCTCTCGCGCCTGCAGCGCGGTAAAGCGCTGCTCCGGGGTGAGCACCCGGAACTCGACGGCCTCGGGATCGCCGAGCACGGCGGCCGCGACCGCATGGCAGAAGTCGATGTCGAAGCCCTGGAACTCCCCGGCCTCGTCCTGGAACCCGAAGCCGGGCACGGCGTCGTTCACGCCGCAGCGCAGCGTGCCCCGCTCCTGCACCTCGGCGAGGAGGTCGTCACCTCCCTGGCCGCCTCCGGCCTCGGCCTGGCCGGTGTCTCCGGCCGCCTCGCCGCCGTTGCCGTTGTCGTCGTCGTCCCCGAGCGAGCAGCCGCCTGCGAGGAGCAGCACGGCGAGGAGCACGCCCAGGACCCACACCTGAGAAACGCGCACTTCTGACACCCCCTGATCCGACGGTGGCGGCAGGCTAACGGACCGGCGAACGCCCCGTCAGCCCGCGTCGACGACGAGCACGGCCGCTCCCCGCACCCGGCCCGCCCGGAGACGCGCGAGCGCGTCGTTTGCCTCGGCGAGCGGGAACGGCTCCACCTCGGTCCTCACGGGGATCCGCGGCGCGAGGGCGAGGAGTTCGTCGCCGTCCCGGCGCGTCAGGTTGGCGACCGAGCGCACGGCGCGCTCGCCCCAGAGGAGCTCGTACGGGAAGGAGGGAATGTCGCTCATGTGGATGCCCGCGCAGACGACCGTGCCCCCCTTCGCGAGCGCGGCGAGCGCCGCGGGCACGAGCTCGCCCGCCGGCGCGAAGACGATCGCCGCGTCGAGCTCCTCGGAGGGCCGCTCGTCCGTCGCGCCCGCCCACTCGGCCCCGAGCTCGCGCGCGAGGCGCTGCGCCTCCTCGTCGCCGGCGCGCGTGAAGGCGAAGACGCGGCGGCCCTCGTGCCGCGCGACCTGCGCGACGATGTGCGCGCTCGCGCCGAAGCCGTAGAGCCCGAGCCGCTCGCCGTCGCCTGCGAGCCGGAGCGAGCGGTAGCCGATCAGGCCGGCGCAGAGGAGCGGCGCCGCCTGCACGTCGGGGTAGGGCTCGGGCACCGAGAAGCAGTAGCGCTCGTCCGCGGCGAGCAGCTCGGCGTAGCCGCCGTCGAGGTCGTAGCCGGTGAAGCGCGCCCGGTCGCAGAGGTTCTCGCGCCCGCTCCTGCAGTAGCGGCACTCGCCGCACGTCCAGCCGAGCCAGGGGACGCCGACGCGCGCGCCCGCCGCGAAGCGCTCCGCGCCCTCGCCGGCGGCGACGACCCGCCCCACGACCTGGTGCCCCGGGACGAGCGGGAGCTTGGGGCGCGGGAGCTCGCCGTCGACGACGTGGAGGTCGGTGCGGCAGACCCCGCAGGCGGAGACGCGCAGGAGCAGCTGCCCGGGGCCGGCCTCGGGCGGCGGCAGCTCGGTCTCCCGGAGCGGCTCTCCGGGGGCCGAGAGCACCATCGCCTTCATCGCCGTGGTCCCCGAGCGCCCTCCCCGCTCAGCGCTGCATCTCCCCCCAGGCCGCCGTGAGCGCCTCGCCGAGGATGCCGACGATCTCGTCGAACTGCTGCTGCTCGGCGACGAGGGGCGGCGAGATCTGGACGACCGGGTCCCCGCGGTCGTCCGCTCGGCAGATGAGGCCCGCCTCGTACAGGCGCGGGGAGAGGAAGCCGCGCAGGAGCGTCTCGCACTCCTCCTCGGTGAAGGTCTCCCGGGTCTCCTTGTCCTTCACGAGCTCGAGCGCGTAGAAGAAGCCCGTCCCGCGCAGGTCGCCGACGATCGGGAGGTCGAGGAGCTGCGCCAGCGTCGAGCGGAACGTGCCCTGCTCGGCGTCGACGTGCTCGACGATGCGCTCGCGCTTCATGATCTCGATGTTCTTGAGCGCGATCGCGGCCTGGACCGGGTGGCCGCCGAAGGTGATCCCGTGCATGTACATGGACGTGTCCTGGAGGAAGGGCTCCATGACGGTGTCGCGCGCGATCACGGCGCCGATCGCCGCGTGGGCGGAGGAGAGGCCCTTGGCCGAGGTGATGAGGTCGGGCCGGATGTCGAAGCGCTCGGAGGCGAACCAGGCGCCGAGGCGCCCGAAGGCGGTGATCACCTCGTCGGCGCAGAGGAGGATCCCGTAGCGGTCGCAGATCTCGCGCACGCCGGCCCAGTAGCCCTCGGGCGGCATGAACGACCCGCCCGCGTTCTGGACCGGCTCCATGATCACCATCGCCACGGTCTCGGGCCCGGTCTGCTCGATCGTCGACTCGAGGTCCTCGAGGAGGAAGGCGGTGAACTCGGCCTCCGTCTCCTCGGCCGGGCGGTGGTAGCGGTTCGTGTTGCGGACGTGGAGGACGTCGGGCACGAGCGGCTCGAACGGCGTCCGGAGCGAGGCGATGCCGTTGATCGAGAGCGCGCCCATCGTCGTCCCGTGGTAGGAGATCCGTCGCGAGATCGCCTTCCAGCGGCGCTCGCCGCGCGCGGCGTGATACTGGCGCGCGAGCTTCCAGGCCGACTCGACCGCCTCCGAGCCGCCGGAGACGAAGAAGACGCGGTTCAGGTCGCCGGGCGCGAGCGAGGCCACCTCCGCGGCCAGCTCGATCGCGCGCGGGTGCGCGTAGCTCCAGTTCGTGTAGAACGGGAGCTCGCGCAGCTGCGCCGCGGCCGCCTCTCCCATCTCCTCGCCGAAGCCGTAGCCGATGTTGACGGCGAAGAGGCCGGCGAGCGCGTCGAGGTAGCGCTTCCCGTTCACGTCCTCGAGGTAGCAGCCGTCTCCCCGGACGATGATGGGCACCTCCCCGTCCGTGTAGCCGCTCATGCGGGTGAAGTGCAGCCAGAGGTGGTCGCGGGCCGCCTGCTGCAGCTGCGCGGGGGAGAGGCCGGGGGCGGTGGTGCTCATTGGGCTCCTTTCGGCGTTCGGCGCCACTGGAAGAGGATGTTGGCGAACATGAGGAGGACGGCGACGAGGAAGATCGCCGAGCCGATGACGTTGATCTGGGGCGGGACCGCGACGCGCGCGGCGCCCCACACGAAGAGCGGGAACGTCTGCTCGGAGCCCGAGACGAGGTACGTGATGACGAAGTCGTCGACGGAGAGCGCGAAGGAAAGCAGCCCCGCGGCGATCACGCCGGGCGCGATCAGGGGGAACGTGACGCGCCGGAACGTGCTCCACGGGGTCGCGTAGAGATCCATCGCCGCCTCCTCCATGTGGCGGTCGAAGCCGGCGAGGCGGGCGCGCACGGTGACGACGACGAAGCTGATGTTGAACATGACGTGGGCCAGCAGGATCGTCGTGAACCCGAGCGGGAAGCCGTAGTTCAGAAACAGCGTCAGGAGCGACGAGCCCATGACGATCTCGGGCGTCGCCATGGGGAGGAAGATGAGGAGGTTCGTGCTCCCGCGCCCACGGAAGTCGTAGCGGACGAGCGCGAGCGCGATCAGCGTTCCCAGCGCCGTGGCGACGATGCTCGAGAGGGCCGCGATCTCGAGCGAGAGCATGACCGAGTCGCGGAGCCCGGGGAACCCGAACGGCCGCGTCCAGTTGTCGAGCGTGAACTCGTTCCAGGTGAAGTTGAAGCGGCCGGGCGGGTCGTTGAAGGAGAACGCGATCACGATCGCGATCGGCAGGAGCAGGTACACGAGCGCGAGGAGGGCGAAGACCGTGAGCGTGTGCCGGCGCACGGCCGCCCAGAGACGCGCCGGCGCGCCGGCGCGCCGGGGCGCGGGAAGCCG
>DASTQA010000080.1:0-29208 GCA_035762005.1 Gaiellaceae bacterium | reverse complement strand
GGCGCGTCGACCTCGCGGAACTCGCCCTCGACGACGCCGAAGGCGGTGCGGAAGCGGTACGTGCCGCCGGGACGGACGTCCATCTCCTCGACGACCGTGCCGTCGCCCCACCATTCCGGGATCAGCTTCGGGTCGGTCCAGACGGAGAAGACGTGCGCGCGCGGTGCGTCGAAGATCCGCTCGACGCGGATCTCGAGCTCGTTCGGGGTGGTGACGGTGGTGGTGTTCATCGGTCTCCTTTCGTGCGTTCGACGACGTGCGCGAAGCGGTCGAGCCGCTGCAGCCACATGCTGATGCCCTCGAAGGCGTAGGGCGCGAGCATGCACCTGCGGACACGGCCGACCTTCTCCGTCGTCACGAGCTGCGCCTCCTCGAGCAGCCGGATGTGCTTCTTCATCCCGGTCAGCGACATGCCGAAGGGCTCGGCGAGCTCGCTGATCGTCGCTCTGCCGGAACCGAGCCGTTCGAGCACGGCGCGGCGGGTCGGGTCGGCGAGGGCTGCGAAAGCGCGGTCGACAGTCGTGGGATACTGAACCATTAGGTTCACTATAGTGGGTTCGGCGCTGCGACGCAAACCGCCGCGTCGGCGAGCGGGGGCTGAAGCTGCCGGAGATCTCCCTCGACCTCTGCAAACTTCGGCGGCACCGCGCTCGAGCGGTCGCGCGAGATCGTCCGCCGCGCGTTCGAGCTCGGGAAGATTACTCCGGGACTTCCGCGAGTGAAACCACCTCGACGTGCTTCGACGACTTCACGAGGAAGCTGAGGCGGCAGAGATCCGGCGAGCGGCGCAACGGGAACTGGCCATCCGATTGCCGACCACGCAACGCCCGCTCACGGCGGCGCCCTGCGGGTGCGGTAGCGGAGGTACATCGTGCCGTGACGGAAACGCCGCTCGTCGAGCAGCTCGACCTGCGAGCGGACGTTCCTGTCGGGGAGGGAGCGCTTGCCGCCTCCTACGACGACAGGCACGAGCAAGAGGTGGTACTCGTCGACCAGCCCAGCCTCGATCGCCTGGGCCGCAAGCTCGGGACCGCCGATCGTGAGGTCACGGTCCACTCGCGCCTTCAGCTGCCGAACTGCCTCGGGGTCGAACTCCCGCTCGATCCGCGTCTTGGCGCTCGATGCCGACTGCAGCGTCTTCGAGAAGACGACCTTCTCTGCCCTCTGCCAGATCTCGGCGAAGTCCTGCACGACGGGCGGCCGGGCGGCCAGGTCAGGCAGACGCTCCCAGAAGACCATCGTCTCGTACATCCGCCGCCCGAGAAGGTAGGTGCCGACCGGCCGCACGAGGTCGTTCACGAAGGCGTGCACTTCCTCGTCAGGCTGGGCCCAATCGAACTTGCCGTCCGCGTCCTCGATGTAGCCGTCGAGCGACGAGATCGCGACGTAGGTCAGCTTGGCCATTCGCACGCCCCCTTCAGGCGGCCGGTGCGTACGTCGCAAGGATCGCGCCCGTGTCCGTGAGCTGACCGTCGACGAGCCGGAGCTGCCTGAGCAAACCGTCGTCGCGGAAGATGCGCTTGCCGCCGCCCAGCACGAGAGGGTCGATCATCAGCCGGAGCTCGTCCACCAGGTCGTGCTCGATCAGCGTCGCCACCAGCTCGGTGCTGCCGATCACATGCAGGTCGCCGGCATCGTCTTGCTTCAGAGCTCTCACGGCCGCGGCGACGTCGCCCTCGACGAGCGTGGAGTTCTGCCACTCGAGCGGCTCCGCGAGCGTCGTCGAGGCCACGTATTTCGGCTTGCCGTTCAGCGGCTCCGCGATCACCTGCTCCTCCTCGGGCGCGTTCGGCCAGTAGGCCGCGAAGATCTCGTAGGTGCGGCGCCCCAGCAGGAATCCGCCGGCCTCGAGGATGCTCTCGAGCACCCAGCGCTGCGCGAGCTCGTCCTCCATGTACTGCATGTGCCAGCCGCCGTGGGCGAAGCCGCCGCTCGGGTCCTCGTCGGCACCGCCGGGCGCCTGAGCGACTCCGTCCAGGCTCATGAACTCGTTCACTATCACCCTGCGCATCGCCAACTCCCTTCGGTCTTCGATCGTTCTGCCCGTTCAGACCGGCAGGCGCCACGCAACTAATCGGTGATGCCGTCGCGACGACCGTGCCACCCGGCAACGTGGACGACGTGCCCGACCGCACGCCACTGCTCGTCGAACTGAGGGCGGCTTGCGCGTCACCGGGCGGCACCGCGGCTGCGACCGGTTGCCGATCGGAGCGCATGGTACGGAGGGGGTCGAGGATTTCGAGCCGCCAGAAGGCTTCGAGAAAGCTGCAACCTCCTCACTGGTCGCGGGCGGCGGGGCGGCATTCAGGTCGTGCCGAGCAAGGCCGACGATGGCGGTGCTCGACGCTCCACAAGGTTGACGGAGCGCCTGTCCGGACGCTGACCTCGTTGGTCGCACCTGTCGATTGCCGAAGGCGCGGAGGCGCTCGAGTGTCAGCGCGTCCGCACCTCGGCGGCACGAGGGGGCGACTGCCTACCCCCCACCCCGCCACTTCCTCGGGTCCATCGTCGGGTCGTGCTGGCGCACCTGCCGGTCGGTGTGACGCGCGAGCACCCCGACGAGGGCGAACGGGGGCGCCGCTTTCTCACGCTATGCCCGCGGCCCCAAGCGCGCACGGCCTGTCGAGCCGAGGCGGCGTCAGACGGCCGTCGGCAAAGGCGCCGACCCCTCAGGAACGCGCGTCAGGCGGGCTCGGCCACCGCCTCGTCGCCGCGCACTCTCAGAATCGCCACCACGGCGATCACCAGATAGCCGAATGCCGCAACCTGGGGCACCACGATGGCGAGCGCGATCGTGGCCCCATAGAAGCCGATGCTCGGTGACGATGCGAGCAGGATCGCGGTGACCTCGTCGTCGCTGACCTCGGGCCGGAGAAGCTCGCGGTCGCGCGCGACCGCCCCCCAGAGCGCGCTGAACAGGAGCGCGATCGCGAGCAACGACGCGCCGTAGAAGATCGCTGCGGCGCGCTCGGCGCTCTCGTCCCGGATCGCCTCGGCGACGAGCCTGGTCGGGAAGGGCAAGAACGACACCGCCATCAGCAAGAGCAGGTTGATCCGCATGACGCGGTTGTTCGCGTAGCGCAAGCGCCGAAAGACCCCGTGGTGGGCGAGCCAGATCCCTCCGATCGTGAGGAAGCTCGTCGCGTAGCCGAGATACGCCGGCCACTCGTGGACGATGCCGCTCCACAGGTCGTCGAACGCCTCGGCCGGGACACCGATGTCGAGAACGAGGAGCGTGATCGCGATCGCGAACACGCCGTCGCTGAACGCCTCCGTCCGGCCGGTGTCCCACCGGTTGCCCACGCGGCGGATTTCGACGTTCGAGGCGCGCGTCCTGTCCGGTCGAGTCATGCGTGGGGCGAGCTCGGCTGTCTCGGCCCCGCGAGAGAACGCGATGAGCGCACCCTCTGCGGCGACCGCGTCTCTCGCAACGCTGCTCAGCCTGCCGAGCGCCTCCACGGTGACGACGTGCGATACCCGGCCGGTCGGCCCGCTCATCCGGTCGAGGGGCGCGCCTCCGACGTCTCCGCCGTGATCGACTTGACGAACCGATCGCGAGCCTGGCGGTCCCACGCGACGTCGAGGGCGAGGAGTACGAGGTTCCCCCCGACGGCCGCTCCGACGATCGAGGTGAGCAGGGCGGCGAGTCCCTCGGTTGCGTTGAACCCCAGCCACGCACCGACGAGCGCGCCTCCCGCCGCGGCCGTGAACCCGGTCGTCTTGGTCGTGGCGGACCAGTCCCGGTTCACCCAGGCGAGGAAGAGGCCGAGCCCGACCGGCACGCCCACCGAGAGGGCCGCGAGCAGCTCGTCGTCGAGCGGAACCGTGGGCAGCGTCGTGATGACGGTCAGGACACCGACGAACCAGCCGCCCAGGCCGAGCACGATCGGGTAGAGCGACCTGAGCACAGCGCTGCTCTTGGGGCCGAAGGGACCGCGCCACCTCACGCGGAGCAGCATCCACACGAGAGAGAGCACGGCCAGCGCCGCCAGCCCGAGCATCACGCCGAGGGCGATCTTCGCGATCGTGCCGTGGCTCATCGCGGGCGTGAAGTCGACCGAGGTTGGTGTGTAGAGCGACGTGTCGACGCGGCCACTGTCGAAGAACGTGTTGATCAGGCGGCTGCTCGCTTCCCGCTGGTACGCCCAGAAGTCGTCGCTGTGGCCGATGCTGTCGAGGATGACCTCGTGGCCGTTCGGCAGATGGGGAAGCAGCTCCTGCGTCGCCCACTGCGGCGGTGTCGCGAAGTCGAGCTTGCCGCCGATCAGCAGCGTCTCGACGTTCGAGTCCTGAACGCGCGAGTACTCGTTCTCGTCCGGGTTCGCGGGCCACGCGTCGGCAAGCAGGCCGCCGGCCCAGATGAGGTCGGTGCCGGGCCTGCCGATCACCGACCCGGGGTCGACGGGAGTCGCGTAGAGGCGCCGGGCCGAGGCGGCGTCGCTCCTGCCGACCGCGGCGACGTCGCCCCAGAGCTGCTCACCGGGGAAGGCGACCTGCGCCAGCAACGACATGAACCACGCACCACTTCCGTCACCCTCGTCGGCGGCAAGGAGCGTGTCGATCCCCCAGGGCGCGGCGAGCGGCCCGGCGCCGTCGGTGGTCGCGTTCATCAGGCCGAAGAACGCACCTGCCTCGACGTTGCCCTCCTTGATCGGCAGGAACCACCACCGGTCCGGCATGCCCTCGTACGCCGAGTGGATCGAGGCCGCGAGGTCGTCGGTCCGCTTGCTGCAGCTGACGTCCCTCGAGCAGAGCTCGGCGTAGCGCCGGATCTGCTCGTCCGTCGTCTTTGCGTCCCAGACGAAGTGGCCGGGCGGGTTCACCGCGAGCATCACCGACCGGTGGATGCTCGTCGGGTAGCGCCAGGAGTAGATCATCGCTATGCGCGTCCCCATGCTCTCGCTCAGGAGGTCGATGCGCTCGTAGCCCAGCGCCTTCCGCGCCGCCTCCAGATCGTCGACGCGCTGCGGCAGGCTGTAGCCGGCGAGGTCGACGCCGTCGTCCGAGAGTCGATCCGCGCACGCCCGGTATGCGTCGCTCTGCTCACGGAACGACTCGTCTCCGAGGAGGTCGGCGGAACGCTTGAGGGCGGACTCGACCTCCGGGCAGTCGAGCACCGAGGAACCGTCCATGCCGCGGTAGCCGACCAGGACGACGTCGCGGTCGTCGGCGAACCGGCTCGCCTTCGTGAACTCCATGTTCGTCAGGCCGGGGCCGCCCTCGAGGCGGAAGATCGGCTCCGCCGGGTTCTCCGACCTCGCCCGGATGCGCGTCACCGGCAAGGCGATGAGTCGCGACTGCGGGTCGGCTCGATTTTCGGGCACGACGAGCGTTCCGCAGTCGGCTGCGTAGTCGCCGTCCTCGGTGGCGTAGTCGCAGCGCTCGAGAACCAGATCGCCGGCCTTGGCGCCGTCGGGCACCGACACCGGGCCCGATTCGGGCCCGAAGCGAAGGTAGGCGAGCCCGCCCACCAGGAATGCGATGACCGCCAGCGCCGCGATTCGCGCCGGCGTGAAGGCACGGGTCGTTGGGGGGTTCACGAGCGCTCCTTTCCTCGTCGAGGCATGTCTCGACGCTAGGAGGCGGCTGCGCGCAGCACGTCGGACGAAAGCCGGATTCGAGCTCGTACTGGGCGACGATCCCGGCTCCTACTCGGGTAGGAGGTGGCGCGCCAGCACCTGCGGTACGTTCAGCGCGTGAGCCGGACCCGGAACGTCGCAACCGAATACTGGTTCGAACTGCTGATCGCGTTGCTCGCGATCGCGGGCATGCTCGAACTCGTGGTCGGACGCGACTCGCCGGGCGCGCCCGCGACGAGCCTGTGGTTCGCAGTCCCTGCGGTGGCGGTCCTCGTACTCCCGCTCTTCGCGCGTCGACGGTTTCCCTTCGCCGGCCCGGCGGCGTACTGGCTCATAGCCGCTGCGCTCACGTTCGTCGACGGCCTGCTGATCCCGTTCATCGGCAGCCTCGGCGTCGTCGGCATGGCAGCTGGGTTCCTGCTCGGCAACTTGCGCGACGACAGGCAGGCGGGAATCGGCCTGGCCATCGTTCTCGGTTGCATCGTGATCGTGGTTTCCAATATCCCTGGCCCACAGTCCGCGAGCGTCCTCGTCTTCGTCCCTCTCCGGTTCGTGGTCAGCTGGGTCGCCGGCTACGCCCTGCGCGAGCGTTCCCAGCGGGCCGAGGCGGCAGAGATGCGGGCGACTCTGGCCGAGCGGGAGCGAGAGGCGGCCGAGATGCGCGCGACCCTTGCCGAGCGTGAACGAGAGGCGGCGGCACGGATCGCAGTGGCCGAGGAGCGCGCACGCATCGCGCGCGAGCTCCATGACATCGTCGCCCACGCGGTCAGCGTCATGGTGCTCCAGGTGGGAGCAGTCCGGCACAAGCTCCCGCAGGCGCTCGACGAGGACAAGGAAGCCCTGGGGCGCGTCGAGCACGCCGGCCGCACCGCGCTCGCCGAGATGCGCCGGCTCCTCGGGGCGATGCGCCGCGACGGCGACGGCCTCGACCTTGCGCCGCAGCCGGGCCTCGACGGCCTCGACACGTTGGTGGACGACGTCGGCCACGCTGGGCTTCCGGTCCGGCTGCACGTGGACGGCGATCCCTTCCCGCTTCCGCGTGCGATCGACCTCTCCGCCTATCGAATCGTGCAGGAGGGCCTGACCAACGCGCTCAAGCATGCCCGCGCGACCCGCGCCGACGTCACCGTCCGCTATCGCCCCGACGAGCTCGGGGTCGAAGTGCTCGACGACGGCGCGGGCACTGCAACGAGCGACGGCCTCGGCCACGGCCTCGTCGGCATCCGCGAACGCGTGAAGATCTACGGTGGCGAGATGAACGCAGGCGCAGCACCCGAGGGCGGCTTCGTCCTCAGCGCACGCCTTCCGCTCGACCGGTACCGGGCATGAGCGTCCGCGTGCTCGTCGCCGACGACCAGTCGATGGTCCGCGCGGGCTTCCGCATGCTGCTCTCCGGCGAACCGGACATCGAAGTCGTGGCCGAGGCGAGCAACGGACTGGAGGCGGTCGACAAGACCGCCCGCTTTCGACCGACGGTCGTGCTGATGGACATCCGCATGCCCGAACTCGACGGGCTCGAGGCGACCCGGCGCATCCTCGCCGCCGACGACGCCGCCCGGATCCTCATCCTGACCACGTTCGACCTGGACGAATACGTCTACGAGGCACTCAGTGCGGGAGCCAGCGGCTTCGTGCTCAAAGACGACCCTCCCGACCAGCTGATCGCCGCGATCCGCACGGTGGCCGGCGGAGACGCGCTTCTCTCGCCCGCGATCACGAGACGCGTGATCAAGGAATTCACGCGCAGGCCCCGCGCCACGCCTCCGCAGACGTTTGACGAGCTGACCGGACGCGAGCAAGAGGTCGTTCGCCTGATCGCCCGCGGCCTCTCGAATGCAGAGATCGGGCAAGAGCTCTTCATCAGCGACACGACCGTCAAGACGCACATCACGCACATCCTCCAGAAGCTCAACCTCCGTGACCGCGTCCAGGTCGTCGTGCTCGCCTACGAGACGGGGCTCTTGGACGGCGGCGCGCGGCCGCCGGGGAATCGCGACGCCGACGAGCGCCCGGCTCGCTGAGCGACCCCGCAGACGACCTTCGAAGCAACGACACGAGGCGCCTCGCGCCGCCCATCCGTCGCCTGCACGCGTGGAGTTCCACGATCGAGAGCTCCTCCAGCTGCTCGGGCTCCCGTCCGTCGCTTCGCCAGCGCTTCGACGAGCTCCGACGGCGCGAACGAGGCGCAGTCCTTCTCGTATCCAGAGGCTCCGTCGCGGGCTCCTCGACGCCGAGCGCGACACCGTCCTCCAGCTTCGCCGCGAGGGCGTCGTCTCCGTCGACGTCATGGACCGCCTGCTGCGCGACATCGCGCTCGCGGACGTCCGGCTCGATTTCGAGCGCTAGCACTCGGCGCCAACCGGCCTGCGCGGGTGCCCGACGGCGCTCCCGATCGGCGAGGCCTGGGCCCGAGTCCAGCTCGAACGACTACCGAGCACTGGCTGAACGAGTACCGTTTTCGCTCGTCAGCCATGACCACCTTCGACGAGTACCTCTCGGCGCTTCCCGAGCCAGACAAGGCCGAGCTCGAGCGGGTTCGGCAGTTCGTCCGCCGCGCGGTGCCGGACGCCGAGGAGGGCGTGAGCTACGGGATGCCGGCGTTCAAGTACAGGCAGCGCCCCTTGCTCGGCGTCAGAGCGGGCAAGAACCACCTGAGCGTGTTCCCGTTCAGTCCCGAGGCGATCGAGGCCGCGCGCGAGGCACTCGCAGGGTTCGACCTCTCGAAGGGGACGGTGCGCTTCACGCCCGAGACGCCGGTTCCCGACGCCGCGCTCGAGATCGTCGTGCGCCACCGCGTGCGCGAGATCGAGGGCGGCTGAGCAACGCGACGCGGGGCGATCAGCGGGCGGCGCCCGCGGCCCGCCCGAGTCGCAGCACCCGGAGGCGCCAGCTCGACGTCTCGCGGCTCCCGACGACGACGTCGGCGAGAACCAGCCAGTCCCGGCGGAGCCCCGCCCAGATGACCGCGATCCGGGACCACTCGAGGGGCTGCCGGAGGCGTCGCGGCCGGTACATGGACACGACGACGGTCCCGGAGGGCATGAGGAACTGCCGGTACCTGCGCACGGTCGCGACCGGGTTCGAGAGGTAGTAGAGGACCTCGTTGAAGACGATCACGTCGTACAGGCGCTCCGGTTCCCACTCCTCGATCGACGCCACCACGAACTCCGACCGTCGCGCGCCCTGCGCACGCGCCTGCTCGATCGCCCTCGCGCTGATGTCCACGCCGGTGTAGCTCAGGACGGTCGTCTCAGGCAGGTGCGCCCGCAGCAACCCGACGCCGCAGCCGAGGTCGAGGACGTGAGCCGGGCTCCGTCCGACGTAGCCCGCGAGGACGCGGTAGCGAGCTCCTTCCTCTCGATCCGCGAGGTAATCCCACCGGCCCGCGCCGTACGTCGAGTCCCAGGCCTCGGACTCGCTCAGGGCCGTCGTCCGGCGAGACGGCTTGAGCAGGTGCTGCATGTCACGTTCTTCGTTCCCGACGCAGCGAGAACCACACCCCTCCACCCCTGCGGCTTTCCCGCAGCGCGTTCAGCGGCCTCCCCGACGATGCGACCGAGACGGGCGGAGATCGTGTCCGCAGTGCTGAAGGACGACGGTGTCGACGCTCGACCAGGAAGCGTTGCGGCGGCGGGAGAGCCGCCGGGGATCGACGTCGCTCCTCCCGCCGGCATCGACCTGTACTGGCTGCCGCTCGGCGCGGGCGGCCGCTCGGTTCGCCTGAACGGTCGCATCTTCGAGGCGCTCGCGGCAGGACTCGAGCGGCGACGTCGCTGCGACCTCTACCACTCCGGGCTCGAGGTGCGCGCGCCGGAGGGCCGGTTCACGATCGAGATGACGCCGGTTTGGGCCGGCGATGCCGCCGAGCGTGGCGTCGTCGCGGAAGGTGCGGTCGGGACGCGCGCGGCGGGCCGCATCCGCCTCTTTCGCTACGAGGTGCGCCGCTGGCGCGACGGGGTCATCCCGGACGTCGCCGAGGCGGTCGAGAGCCCACACCGGGTCAGCGACGACGCCGACCACGCGCGGCGGCTGCTCGCGCTCGTGCCGCAGGTGCCGACGCCCGTCTGGGGCCGCGACGAGCTCCGGACGGGCGAGATGTGGAACTCGAACTCGCTGATCTCGTGGCTCATCGCGGCCAGCGGGCTCGACGTCGCGTCGATCCGACCTCCGTCGGGCGGACGAGCCCCCGGCTGGCGGGCCGGCGTCGTCATGGCGGGCCGCCGGGCGCTCGCCGCCCGGGCTCGGGACGCGCCGAGCTCGTTCGTGAAGTAGGAATAGAGGCATGCAGGCCCTGCGGGCACTCGCCGGCCGGACCTCGGCGGTCGTCCTCGTCGAAGGCGTCAGCGACCGGCTCGCGCTCGAAGCGCTGGCGAGGCGCCGTGGTCGCGATCTCGCCGCCGAGGGCGTCGCCGTCGTGCCGATCGGGGGCGCGCAGGCGATCGGCGGCTTCCTCGACCTGCTGGGCCGGTCCGGGGCGGACGTCGGCCTGGCGGGCCTCTGCGACGCCGGCGAGGAGGGCGCCTTCCGGCGCGCGCTCGAGCGGGCCGGCCTCGGCTCGGACCTCACCCGCGCGGGGATGGAGCGACTCGGCTTCTACGTCTGCGTCGCGGATCTCGAGGACGAGCTGATCCGCTCTCTCGGCGCCGCGTCCGTGGAACGCATCGTCGACGCCCAGGGCGAGCTCGGGTCGTTCAGACTCCTCCAGAAGCAGCCCGCACAGCGAGGACGGACGATCGAGGAGCAGCTTCGGCGCTTCCTGGGCACCCGCGGCGGCCGGAAGATCCAGTACGCGCCCCTCCTCGTCGACGCACTCGACCTCGCTCGCGTGCCTCGCCCGCTCGACGGCGTGCTCGCCCGCGTCTGAGGCGGCGAGCGACGGGGGCGCCGCGCCGCCGGTCAGCTCACGCCGCTGCCGATCTTGCCCTGCGTGTGGGTGGACCGGAACGCCTCGAGGGCCCCGTCCGCCCGGGCGAGCTCGTACGGGAGGTTGCATGATCTCGGCCTCGGGCTCGACGCGAGCTCCCGAGGCGCGAGATCCGGGAGACGGATCGCGCCGCCTCGGACGAGCCCGGGCGCGACTTCGTCGTCCCGACCGGCCTCGCCCGGGACGAAGCAAGCCACAGCGGGCGATGAGTTCTCGGCCGGCGCAGGGTCTCAGCTTGAGAAGGCGACGAACGGGAGGCTCAGACGATGGCGCGCGTGGACGAGGAACTGACGCTCGGCCGGATCACCTCGGGGTCCCTGCGCAAGGCGACCGGTCGCGGCTGGGACGAGTGGCTCGAGGCGCTCGACGCCGCGGGGGCCGAGGACTGGGAGCACGGGGAGATCGTCGCGCACCTCGAGCGCGAGCACCCCGAGGTCGAGACGGGCTGGTGGCGGCAGTCGCTCGCGGTCGGCTACGAGCAGGCGCGCGGCAAGAGGGTCGTCGGCGAGACGGCGGACGCGGGCTTCCAGGTCGGCGTCCAGCGGACGGTCGCCGCCGCCGCGACGGAGGCGTGGGAGCTGATCGTCTCCCATCCCGAGCTCTGGCTGGGCGAAGGGGCGTCCGTCGTGTTCGCGGAGGGCGAGCGCTACGAGGTCGCGCCCGCAAACGGCACCTCCGGCGCGACCGGCGAGATCCGGGTCGTGAAGCCCGGCGAGCGCCTGCGCACGACGTGGCAGCCGGACGGCTGGGCCGCGCCGGCGACGGTCCAGCTCACCCTCTCCGAGTCGGGGCGCGGAGGGACCGCGATCCACGTCCACCTGGAGAAGCTCCCGGACGCCGACGCGCGTGAGGCGATGCGCACGCGCTGGCGCCAGGCGCTGGATCGGCTCGCGGCCAGGGTCGCCTGACCCGGCGCTCTCGGCGCCGGCGCCCGCCGGAGCGTCCGTGCCCGGCGCGCTCAGAAGGAGCCCCGAGCCGTCGAGCCGCCCCCCGAGTCGCGACGAGGCGTCGGGCGACGAGCTTGTCTACACTGCCGCGACGGATTCGGCGACCGTGCAGGGGGACCGTGCGCCGTCTGGCTGACGAGGTGGCTGGGGTCGGTGGGACCGGGACGCGAGTGCGGCGCAGCCGCGGTCCGCCGCCGCGCGGTCGACGCGCCACTCCTCGACGTCCGATTCGGAGGTGCACCGACGTATGAGACCGCTATTTCGCCTATTCGTGGCAGGAGTGCTGACCTTGGCGCTCCTCGCCGGCGTCGCGGGTGCCGTGCCGAGCAGCGGCGACCCGCGCAAGAAGATGGAACGGCTCTTCACATCCCCGAACGGCAAGACGAACTCCGACCTCGCGTTCTGGGGAGACCACGCGTTCATGGGCTACTACACCGGCGACGCGGCGCCGACCGGCGGCGTGCAGATCTTCGACATCTCGAACCCGGCCGCGCCCGTGCTGGTGAAGGATTTCCAGTGCGACGGGCTCCAGAACGACCCGATCGTGTGGGACCGGAACGGCAACGGTGTGGCCGACCTGCTGCTCCTCGCCGTCGACCGCACGATGGCAGGGCCCGAGTGCGGCGCCCCGCGCGCTGCGCACGACGACCCGACCGGCTGGGAGGGCATCCGGGTCTTCGAGATGAGCGACGACCCGGCGAACCCCTTCGCCACGATCGAGCAGGTGGCCGCCGTCTACCAGGACTGCGGCTCGCACACGATCACGCTCTGGCCGGGCCTCGCGGACGAGGGCAAGCTCATCGTCTACAACTCCTCGTACCCGCTCAGGCCTGGGCCGACGTGCGGCCAGGTGAACGGCCCGGCGGCCGGCCGCGATCCCCTGCATAGGGTGATCCAGGTCATCGAGGTGCCGCTGGACGACCCGGCGGCCTCCGCGGAGATCGCCGAGCCTCCGATCAGCTACCCCGGCGACCCGGACGGCAGGATCGACTGGACCGAGCGGGGCCTGACCGGCCTCGAGCCCGCCGCCGTGGCCTGCCACGACATCGTCGTCCACGTGGAGCACAGCCTGGCCGGCGGCGCGTGCGCCGAGCAGGGCCAGGTGTGGAGCATCGGCGCGGACGGGATCCCCGATACCGAGAACCCGCTCCTCGTCGTCGACGACGAGGTCACTTCGGGCGGCACCGGGAACATCCCCGGAGCGGTCGACTTCTTCCACTCCGTGATGTTCAGCAACGACGGGACCGTCGTGAACCTCGTCGACGAGTCCTTCGGGAGCGGCTGCCCGACCATGACCACCTACCAGCCGCGGCCGTGGAACCCGGCGGGAGGAACCCACAAGACCGGCCGAATGTTCTTCTCCGACACGGAGACCGGCGAGTTCTTCAGCGAGTTCCACGTCGGCGACGTGCGGCCCTCGTCCGCGCCGGGCGAGTACTGCTCAGCGCACATGGGCATGGCCGTCATGGACATCAAGCGCGACCTGCTCGTGAATGCGTGGTACACGGGCGGCGTCGACGTGATCGACTTCACGCATCCCACGAGGCTGAAGGAGATCGCGTACTACGACCCGGTGGCGAACTCGGGCACCTGGTCCGCGTACCCGTACGTCGGGCCGCGCCTCAAGGGCATGAAGCCCTGCAAGTGCAAGGTGAAGGGCCCCGGCATCCCGGTCTACGCGACGGACGGCGTCACCAACAACGCCCTCGCGCAGGGCCTGGTCGTGTACCGGGTGAAGGTCGAGCAGCCTCGCAGGCAGCGCGACCACCTGAACCCGCAAACGATGGACCACGAGTAGTCACTTCTAGACCGTTGCGAAGCGGGGCCTCCCTCCGGGGAGGCCCCGCTCGCGTCCGGTCAGGCGGCTCGGGTCACGCAGCCGGCGCCTTCACGGAGGCGACGAAGCCGCGCACGTCGGCGGCCGGCTCCGTGTAGGCCTCGCCGAGCGCCTCCTCCATCCGGGTCAGGTACTCCTCCGCCCAGGCCGGGAACTCGTAGTCGATCGCCCGCAGGAACTCGAGCGTCGCGGCGAAGCGCATGTCCGCGATCGAGGGGCTGTCGCCGCCGATGAAGCTCCTGCCGGCGAGGTAGTACGCGCGGTACACGTCGAGCGGGCGCTCGAGTGCCGCTTCGGCGTCCTTCGCCGCCTTCGCCTTCATCTCGTCGTCCGCCTCGGACGTCGCGACCTCGCCCGCGTACTGCGGGAAGCCGAGCGTCGGGTACGTCGCGCGGGCGAGGAGCGGGTACAGGGTGCCGACGAGGTAGAACATCGCGCTGTCGACCATCGCCCGCTCGCCAGGGTCGGTCGGATAGAAGCGGTCGAGGCCGTGCTTGTTGCAGAGGTACTGCATGATCGCGCAGCTCTCCCAGAGCGCGCCCGTGGGCAGCCCCTCCTCCTCAAGCAGCGGCGTCAGGTCGGCCGGGTCCTTCGCGAGGAACTCCGGCGTGCCCTTCTTCCCCCAGACGTCGAGCTCCTCGAAGTCGAGCCCGGCTGCCCGGACGAAGATGCGAGCGGTCAGGTTGTTGACGCTCGGCTTCAGGATGCTCAGGGTGTTCGCAGCCATGTGATCCTCCCAGTCGCTAGCTGTACGGGTCCTGCGGCGATCTGTCCTCGGAGAGCGACGCTCGTGACCGCCCGATGAGACTTTCGATCGCATCCGCGAGGTGGATCTCGGCGATCGCGTACTCGCCGCGCCCCACGCGGAGCCGGTGGGCCTCGAGCAGCACATCGGCGTGCGAGTGGCCGGCCGGCGGCTCGAACCGGTAAGCGGAGAGCTCGATGAGCAGGCCGAGCGGATCCTCGAAGTAGATCGAGTCCATGAAGCCGCGGTCCTTGACGCCGCTGTGCCGGATCCCGCGCTCGTCGAGCCGCTCGACGGCCTGGCGGAACGTCGCCTGCGAGACGGCGAACGCGACGTGGTGCACGCAGCCGATGTCGGTCGCGGTCCGGGTCGGGTCGGCCTCCCGCTCCTCGTTCGTGAAGACCGTGATCAGGCGGCCGTCGCCGGGGTCGAAGTAGAGGTGGCTCTCCGACTCGTTGTCGAGGTTCGGCTGCTCGAAGACGAAGGGCATGCCGAGCACGCCCTCCCAGAAGCCGATCGAGGTCTGCCGGTCGGCCCCGACGATCGTGATGTGGTGGACGCCCTCGCTCTGAAGCTTCCGCACCGACCCTCGTCCTCGACTAGCGCTCGACGAGCTTCGACTTGTACTCGCTCCGCCGCAGGCTTCCCCACGGCACGAGCTCCACGCGCGTCTGGACGACGAGCACGTCGCGAATCCTCTCACGGATCGCGTCCCCGAGAAGGCTGTCCGGGATCGCGTCCCGCGCGAGCTCGACGGCGACCGGGAGCGGCGGGTCCTGCTTCACGCCGGGCGCGGCCGGCTTGACGAGGACGTGGCCGCTGACCGCTGGGGCGAACTCGCTCACGACCTCACGGACGGCCGAGGGAAAGAGGTTCACGCCGCGGACGATGAGCATGTCGTCCGTCCGCCCGATGCAGCGCACGCGCGGGCCCGTCCGGCCGCAGGGGCACGGGCTCGTCCGGACGCGGACGTGGTCGCGCGTGCGGAAGCGCAGGAGCGGCGCCGCCCGGTGCAGAAGGTGCGTCAGCACCAGCTCCCCCATGGCGCCGTCCCGGAGCTCGAGCGCCGCGCCGGTCGCCGGCTCGACGAGCTCGGCGTGGACGAAGCCGCGCGCGCCCAGATGCATGCCGCCCTGCTCCTCGCACTCGCCCCAGAGCGACACGCCGACGTCGCCGATGCCCATCGCCTCCGTGACTCTCGCCCCCCAGCCCTCCTCGAGCTTCGCCCGGAAGGTCGGCTCGCCTCCGCCGGGCTCGCCCGCCACGAGGACGCGCTCCACGCTCGACCGCCGGAGCTCGACGCCCCGGTCCGCCGCCGCCTCGAGGAGATGGGCGGCGTAGGAGGGCGTGAGCACGACGGCCTCGGGGCGCAACAGCTCGATCGCGGCCAGGAGCCGCTCGGTGTTGCCCGTGCCGACCGGGATGTGGCAGAGCCCGATGCGGTCGAAGGCGGCGAGCGCAGCCCCGGCCACGAACGGCCCGGCGTTGTACGTCGAGACGATGCGCTGGCCGGCGGCGATGCCCGAGGCCGCGTAGCTCCTCGCCGAGCCGGTCACCCAGTTCTCCAGGTCGCCGGCCGTCAGCGGGACGTAGCTGGGAGTGCCCGTGGTGCCGCTCGTCGAGTAGACGCGCACGATCTCCGACGGCGCCGCGCAGAGGTGCGCGCCGATCGGATCGTCGGGCGCGCGCGTCGCCCTGATCTCGCCCTTGTCGGTCAGCGGCAGCCGCGCGATGTCGGCGAGCCTGCCGGCCGCCCGGGCGGAGGAGAACCCCGCAGCGGTCAGCTTCTCGCGGTAGAAGGCGGAGCGCTCGAAGAGGTAGGCGAGCTGGGCGCGGTAGCTCGCGTCGTCGACGGCGAGCTGCTCCGCCCAGGGACGGGTCTCGACCTCGGGCGAGAGCATCAGCCTCGCCGGTCTTCGGACGGCGGCTCGTACCCGACCGCCTCCTCGGCCCTCGCCGCCAGGAGGAGGCCGAGCGGATGCTCCCGCTCCTCCGCCAGGTGGGCGAGGAGGCCGGCCGTCCGCGCGAGGACGGGGACGGCTTTGACGGCGGCGGCCGGGAAGCCGAGGTCGAGCAACACGGCCGCGATCGGCATGGCGACGTTCATCGTCAGCGGCCTGCTCCAGGCCTCGGCCACCGCCTCGCGGAGGCACCGGGCGAGCTCGACATGCGGCCCGCTCACGCCGCGCGCGTCCGCGAGCTCGAGGATCCGCTCCGCGCGCGGGTCGAGCGGCCGGTGCACCGGATGGCCGAATCCGGGAGCTCTGCCGCCGGAAGCGCGGATCTCCTCCGCGACCTCGCGCCCGACGGCCGCCGGCTCGCCTCCGGCCGCCACCCGCGCCTGTGCGTCCTCGAGGAGCCGGGCGCACTCCTCGGACGTGCCGAGGACGACGGGACCGGCGCCGAGGATCCCCGCCGCGACCGCCCCCTGCAGGGAGCCGGGGTCGGCCGCGAGCGTCATCCGGGCCGCGACGTTCGTGGGCATCATCCCGTGCTCGGCGATCGCGACGAGGAGCACGTCCAGAAAGAAGCGCTCGTCGTCGCTCGGCTCGCGGCCGGTCAGGAGCAGGTGGAAGTACTCCGTGAAGCTCAGCCTGCCCATGAGGTCGCCCGTGAGGTCGCGTCCCCGCACCTCGACCCTGTCGGGGTAGGCGCGGCTGATTCGGGTCACGGGGGCGCCCTCCTTGTCAGCCTGCATGCGGCGTCCTAGAGGCCGGGACCTTCCGCGACGAGCCGCGCGCCGGCAACCATCGCCTCGAGCTTCCGGAACGCGCGCTCGCGCGGCAGGTACTTCATCCCGCAGTCGGGCGCGACGACGAGCCGCTCCGGCGGGACGACCGTCAGGGCCCTCCTGATCCGGGCCGCGACGGCCTCGGGGGTCTCGACGTCGCTCGAGCCGAGATCGACGACGCCGAGGACGATCGTCTTGCCCGAGACGTCCGAGAGGACCTCCGGGTCGAGGTCGGGCTGCGCCGCCTCGAGCGAGAGGTGGGTCGCGAGGCAGTCCCCGAGCTCGGAGAGGAACGGGTAGCCGCTGAGCCGGTCCTTGACGATGTGCGCGTAGCCGAAGCACGTGTGGAGGACGGTCTCGCCCTCGATGCCGTCGAGCGCGCGGTTGACCGCCTCGACGCCGTACTCGCGTGCGGGCTCGGGACGCGCCTGCAGGTACGGCTCGTCGATCTGGACGACGTCGGCTCCGGCCGCCTTCAGGTCCCTGAGCTCCTCGTTCACCGCCTCCGCGTACGCGAGCGCGAGGCTCCGGTCGTCCGGGTAGTGGTCGTTCTGAGCCTGCTGCGTCATCGTGAACGGCCCGGGAACGGTGATCTTGATCCGGCGGTCCGTGAGCGAGCGGAGGAGCTCGACGTCCCGCACCTCGACCGGCCCGGTTCGGCGGATCGGCCCGACGACCCTGGGGACGGGGTTCTCGTGGCCCGTCCGGTCGAAGGCGACGCCCGGGTCGTCCAGGTCGACGCCGACGAGCGCGGTCGCGAAGCGGTTTGAGTAGCTCTCCCGCCGCATCTCCCCGTCGGTGATCACGTCGACGCCGGCGCGCTCCATGTCCTGGACGGCCAGGCGGGTCGCGTCGTCCTGTGCCTCCTCGAGGAACGGCTCCGGGATGCGCCAGAGCTCACGCGCCCGCACGCGCGGCGGCAGCCTCTCCCCGAGCCGCTCCCGGTCGATCAGCCAGTCGGGCTGGGGGTAGCTGCCGACGACCGTCGTGACGAGATTCGCGGCCACACTCCATCCTTGCGCACCGGAGCGGCGCGTGTCGCCGCCTGCGAACCGATGAGTTCGGACCCGGCGCGCGGTCGTACGGGAGACTGCGGACAACGGATGCAGAGAGGAGCCGCGAGATGAGGAAGCTCGTCGAATCGACCTTCGTGACCCTCGACGGGGTCATCGGCGACCCGCAGACATGGGGCCCCCGGTACTGGGACGACGAGCACGCGGGCTACGCCCGGAAGCTGCTCTTCGCCGCCGACGCGCTCCTCCTGGGCCGTGCCACGTACGAGGCCTTCGCCCAGGCGTGGCCCTCCAGGACCGGCGACGAGTACTCCGACCGGATCAACAGCCTCCCCAAGCACGTCGCCTCGAGGACGCTGCGCGAGGCCACGTGGAACGCCACGATCATCGACGGCGACGTCGCCGAGGCGGTCGCCGCGCTCAAGGAGGAGCCCGGCGACGACATCCTCAAGTTCGGGACGGGCGAGCTCGACCGGACGCTGCTCGCGCACGGGCTCGTCGACGAGCTCCACTTCTGGGTCTTCCCGGTCCTCGCCGGGGGCGGCCAACGGCTCATCGAGGGGATCGAGACGACCCACCTGAAGCTCGTCGACGTCACGACCTTCCGAAGCGGCATCGTCGTCCACACGCTCGCGCCCACGTAGAGCGGCCCCCGGAGCGGCTCAGGCCACGCCCTGGAGGAGCGCGCCGGCCGCGTACGCGAGCGTCGCCGCGAGCCCTCCGACGACGAGCGTCTCGAGCGCGGACCGCCACCACGCCTGGTCGACGAAGCGCGACTTGAAGCTCCCGACGACGAAGAAGGCGACGCCCGTCATGAGCGCGCTCCAGAGGAACGGATCGTCGACGTCGCCGGGCGCGGCGAGGTCGTACACGAAGACGAGCAGCGGCAGGAAGCCGACGGTGAGGAACGCCGCCAGCGTCGCGAAGGCAGCGCGGTACTCGTTCGGCTCGGTCGAGGCGTAGCCGAGCTCCTCGCTCATCATCGTGTCGGCCCAGAGCTCGGGGTCGGACGTGATCACCTCGACGATCCGCTCGAGATCCTGTCCCTCGAACCCCTTCCCGGCGAAGATCTGGCGGATCTCCTCCCGCTCCCCCTCGGGCAAGAGCGCGATCTGACGCTCCTCCTCGCGGCGGGCACGCTCCCGTTCCTGGCGCGTCGCCCGAGAGCCGAGGAAGTTGCTGACCGCCATGCTGAAGCCGTCGGCGATGAGGTTGGCGCCGCCGAGGATGATCACGACCCTCTCGTCCAGGCTCGCTCCCTCGACGCCGGCCACGACGGCGAACGTCGTCACGGCGCCGTCCACCGCCCCGTAGATGAAGTCGTGGAGGTAGCTCGGGGAGGGCCGGTCGCGCAGCCGCTTCCGCACGGCGTGCGGCGTGTGGTCGTCTTCGAGCGACGCCGGGCGCGGCCTGGGGCTCATCTCGCGACTCGCCTCATCGACCGGAGTCTCGCATGCCGCAGCCGGCGGGCGGCCCGTCGCCGGCGACCGATGAGATGCCGAGCGCTGACCCGTCTTACCTCAGACGAAGACGGCGGGCGACCGGCTCCGGTCTGTCGCCAGGACGAAGGAGGCACCATGGGACGACTGACGTTCGAGATCTCGATGTCGCTGGACGGGTTCGTCGCCGGGCCCGAGGCCACGCTCGAGCTACCGCTGGGCCAGGGCGGCGAGCGGCTGCACGAGTGGATCCTCGGTCTGGCCAGCTGGCGCGAGCGCCACGGTCTCGAAGGCGGCGAGACGGATGCCGACTCGGACCTCCTCGAGGAGTCGCTCCACGCCACCGGGGCGGTCGTCATGGGCAGGCGGATGTTCAGCGGCGGCGAGGGCCCCTGGGAGGAGGATCCCAACGCCGACGGCTGGTGGGGGGACGACCCGCCGTTCCGGGTGCCGGTCTTCGTCCTCACCCACCACGCGCGCGAGACGGTGACGAAGGGAGGAGGGACGACCTTCAGCTTCGTCACGAACGGCATCGAGTCCGCGCTCGAGCAGGCCCGGGCGGCCGCCGGCGACAGGGACGTCGCGGTGGCCGGCGGCGCGAGCGTCGCCCGTCAGTACCTCGCCGCGGGTCTCCTCGACGAGCTCCAGATCCACCTCGTCCCCGTTCTCCTGGGCGGCGGCGTCGCGCTCTTCGACGGGCTCGACCCCGCCCGCGTCGAGCTGGAGCCGACTCGGGTCGTCGAGTCCCCGCGCGTCACCCACGTGCGGTACCGCGTCGTCAAGTGAGCGCTTGGGGCGCCGGGCGGCCCCGTACGATGGCGACGTGGCCGACGTGCCCGCGATCGAGACCTCCGGGCTCTCGAAGACGTACCGGGGCGATGTCGAGGCGCTCGTCGGGCTCGACCTGACGGTCGAGCGCGGCGAGGTCTTCGGCTTCCTCGGCCCGAACGGCGCAGGCAAGAGCACGACCATCCGCCTGCTGCTCGACCTCATCCGCCCCACCGCCGGGCGCGCGACCCTGCTCGGCCGGGACAGCCGCACCGAGAGTGTCGAGGTGCGGCGGCACGTCGGGTACGTCCCCGGCGACCTGCGCCTCTACGACCGGCTGAGCGGCCGCGAGCAGCTCGAGTCGCTCGGCCGCCTGCGCGGCGGCGTCGACCCGGCGGTGCGCGACGCGCTCGTCGAGCGCTTCGACGTCCCGCTCGACCGGCCGATCAGGGAGCTGTCGAAGGGGAACCGGCAGAAGCTCGGGATCGTCCAGGCCTTCATGCACGAGCCCGAGTTGCTCGTCCTCGACGAGCCGACGGGCGGGCTCGATCCGATCCTCCAGGAGGAGTTCCGCGCGCTCCTGCGCGAGACCGTCGCGGCCGGCCGCACGGCCTTCCTCTCCTCGCACTCGCTCGACGAGGTGGAGCGCGTCGCCGACCGGGTAGGCATCATCCGGGCCGGGCGGCTCGTCGACGTCGATGCGGTCGTCTCGCTGCGCGAGCGGGCGCTTCGCCACGTCCGGATCCGGTTCGCCGAGCCGGTCGACCCCGACGCGTTCGCGGCGCTTCCGGGAGTGCGCGTCCGCGAGGCGGACGGGGCGCTCGTGCAGCTGGCGGCCCCCGAGGCGGCGATGAACGGCGTCGTGAAGACGGCCGCCCGGCACGAGCTCGTCGACCTCGTCTCGACGCCGGCCGACCTCGAGGAGATCTTCCTCGAGCTCTACCGAGAGGCCGGCGATGGCCGCTGAGATCCTCCGCCGTGGGCTGGGCGACCACCGGCGTGCGCTCGTCGGCTGGTGCCTCGGGGTCGCCGCCTACGTCCTCGTCCTCGCGGCGGTCTTCCCCTCGATCGAGGAGTCGCAAGACCTCGGCGACCTGCTCGAGAGCTACCCCGACGCGGTGAAGTCGCTCTTCGGCATCGTCGGCAACGTCGACATCACGAGGGGAGCCGGCTACGTCGACACGGAGTTCTTCAGCCTCATGCTGCCGCTCTTCGCCATCGCCCTCGGAATCGGGTCGGGAGCCCGTACGCTCGCGGGCGAGGAGGATGCGGGCCGCCTCGAGCTCGTCCTCGCCTACCCGGTGCAGCGGTCGACGGCGGTGCTCGCGAAGGGCGGGGCGGTCGGCGTCGAGGTGGCGGTCTTCTGCGCCGCGGCCTACGCGGCGCTCGCAGGCGCGAGCGCGATCTTCGGCCTCGACCTGCCGCTCGGGCGGCTCGCGGGCGGGGTGCTGGGCGTCGGCCTGCTCGCCCTCCTGCACGGGTGGCTCGCGCTCGCCGTCGGTGCGGCGTGGCCGAGCCGCGCGGCTGCGGTCGGGATCCCGGCGGCGCTGGCCGCCGCGGCCTACCTCGTGAGCGGCCTGCACGACCTCGCCTCCTGGCTCGACCCGCTCCGCTTCGCGTCGAGCTTCTGGTGGACCGGGAAGTCCCCCCTCTCGAACGGCGTCCCCTGGTGGCATCTCGGCGTCGTCGCGCTGGCGGCGGTCCTCGCCCTCGCCGCGGCGGCCCGGCTGCTCGAGCGTCGCGACCTCGAGACGCCGTGAGCGGGCGGCGAGGCCCGTCGCCGGCCGGCCCGGCCGCCGTCAGCGGCGCCCCGACCCCTTCGGCTGCCAGAGGGCGACCTCCGCGCCCGCCGGCGTCAGGAGGACGCTCCGCCAGCCCGCGGGGCCCTCGCGGGGCTCGAGGAGGACCGACGCCCCGAGCAGGCCGGCCCGCTCCGTCGCCTCGGCGATGTCGGCGACCTCGACGTACGGAAGCCAGAGAGGCCGCTCGGTGTCGCACTCGACGACCCCTCCCTCGAGGCGATCTCCCAGCCCGAGCGCCAGGTAGGACCCGCGCCCGACGTCGATGCGCTCCGCGCGCCAGCCGAAGAGTCGCGTGTAGAAGCCGCAGGCGCGCGGCAGGTTGCCGGTCCGGAGCTCCAGGTGCACGACGGGGTTGATGGGATCCGGCGCCATGCCCTCTCCCCCTTGGACCGGCACGGCGGGCGAGACTCATCGCGGCGGAGCGATGAGTCCGCACCCCCGCCACGGTCTAATCTCGTAGCGATGACCGCCGTCTCCCCAGCGTCGGCCCGAGCCGAGCGCGAGCTGCTCGACGCCGCCCGGAGCGGCGACGAGGACGCGTTCCGCCGCCTCGTCGAGCCGCACCGGGGAGCGCTGCTCGCCCACTGCTACCGGATGCTCGGCTCCCTCCACGACGCCGAGGACGCCCTCCAGGAGGCCCTGCTGCGCGCCTGGCGGGGGCTTCCCGGCCTCGAGGGGCGCAGCTCGCTCGGGACGTGGCTCTACAGGATCGCGACGAACGCGTGCCTCGACGCGATCGCGCGGCGCCCGAAGCGCGTGCTGCCCGTCGACTACGGGCCCCCCGCCGACCCTCGCGACGACCCCGGCGAGCCGGTCGTCGAGCCGGTGTGGGTCGAGCCCTACCCCGACGACGTCCTCGGCCTCGCGGACGGCTACGCCGGGCCGGAGGCACGCTACGAGCAGCGCGAGGCGGTGGAGCTCGCCTTCGTCGCGGCGCTTCAGCACCTGCCCGCGCGGCAGCGGGCCGTCCTCATCCTCCGCGAGGTGCTCGGCTTCTCGGCGAGCGAGGTGTCCGAGTCGCTCGACACGACGGTCGCGTCGGTGAACAGCGCCCTGCAGCGCGCCCGCAAGACCGTCGAGGAGCGCCTCCCCGAGGAGAGCCAGCAAGCGACCATGCGCTCGCTCGGCGACGACGCCCTGCGCGACCTCGTCGAGCGCTTCGTCGCCGCGTTCGAGAGCGGCGACGTGGACGCGATCCGGGACCTCCTGGCGGAGGACGCGACGTTCGCGATGCCGCCGTACTCGAGCTGGTACCGCGGGCGCGAGGCGGTCACCGAGTCGTGGCTCCTGCCGGACGGGCCGCCGCCGCGCCTCCGGTACGTCCCGACGAGCGCCAACGGGCAGCTCGCGGTGGCGACGTACCTCCTGACCGAGAGCGGGGAGCGGTACATCCCGCTCGCGCTCGACGTGCTCACCCTGCGCGGCTCGCGGATCGCCGACGTCACGGCGTTCCGCGAGCCCGACGTCTTCCGCGTCTTCGGTCTCCCGGACGAGCTCGTCCCGTAGCGAGACGCGCGGCCGGCGGCCCCGCGCCGGCACGCGGCGGGCTCAGCCGCCTCGCGCCGAGAGCCTCTCCCGTCCGACCGATGATCTTCGGCGCCCCGGCGCGTCTCTCCACGTGACGCTTCCGCTCGGAAGCTCACGGTCACCGACAAGGGAGGTTCCCGTGCTCGCTTCGATCCGCGAGCTTCGGCGCTCGATCCGAGGCGACGTGCTCGCCCCCACCGATGCGGCCTACGACGCCGCCCGGCTCACCTTCAACGCCCTCGTCGACCGGCGTCCCGCCGTCGTCGTCCGCTGCCGGACGGGCGCCGACGTCGCCACCGCGCTCGAGTTCGCGCGCGCGAACGCGCTGACCGTCGCGGTCCGCGGCGGCGGCCACAACCCCGCGGGCCACGCCGTCTGCGACGGAGGGCTCGTCGTCGACCTCGCTCCGCTCCACGCCGTCGAGGTGGACGCCGAGGCGCGGATCGCCCGCGCAGGCGGAGGGACGACGTGGAAGCAGTTCGACGTCGCGGCGCAGGCGCACGGCCTCGTCACCCCCGGCGGCGTCGTCGGCACGACGGGCGTGGGCGGGCTGACGCTCGGCGGCGGCATCGGCCACCTGCTGGGGCGGTTCGGCCTGACCTGCGACAACCTCGTCGCTGCGGAGGTCGTCACCGCGGACGGCCGGATTCTGTGGGCCGACGCCGAGACGGACGCCGAACTCTTCTGGGGCCTGCGGGGCGGCGGCGGGAACTTCGGCGTCGTCACGACGTTCACGTTCGGCCTCCACCCGCTCTCGACCCTCGTCGGCGGCGTCATCACCTACCGCTTCGAGGCAGCGCGGGACGTGCTCCGTCGCTACGCCGAGACGATGGGATCCGCCCCGGATCACCTCACCTGCCAGGCGCAGCTGACCGGCGACGAGAACGGCGAGCCCGTGCTCCAGGTCGCCGTCTGCTCCACGGGCACCGACGAGCCGGACGGGCTGCGCCGGCTCAGGGAGGCCCCGGGGGTCGTGCGCGACGAGGTCGGGCGGATCGGCTACCTCGATCTCCAGAGCGTCTTCGACCCGCCCTTCGGACGGAGCAGGCACTACTGGAAGGGCCACTTCGTCGACTCCCTGCCCGACGAGCTGATCGACCAGCTCGTCGAGCGGTTCGCCGCGCTCGGGCGGGTACCGGGCTCGCTCCTCGTCGAGTCGATCCACGGCGCGGCGTCACGGGTCCCGCTCGACTCCATGGCCGTGCAGTTCAGGAGCGCCCGCTTCAACGTGAGCGCGCAGGCGGTCTGGGAGCTGCCGGGGGACGACGCCGCGGAGATCGCCTGGGCCCGCGAGACCGCCACCGTCCTCGAGCCGTATTCTCACGCGGGCGGCGGGTACGTCAACTACATGCAGCAGGACGAGCCGCCGGACCGGGTGCGGGCCGCCTTCGGCCCGGAGAAGTTCGAGCGTCTCCGGGCGCTCAAGCGGAAGCTCGATCCCGAGAACGTCTTCTCGCTCAACCAGAACATCCCGCCGGCGTGAGGCGCGGAGAGGCTTCCCGCCTATGATTGGGGCTCCGCGAGCCGAGGAGGTCCGATGCCGGGCTGGGTTGGGAACATCGAGAGCCAGACGACCGAGAACTCGACCTTCCGGACGGTGCTCTTCACCGGCGAGCACACCCAGCTCACGGTGATGAGCATCGCCGCGGGCGAGGACATCGGCGGCGAGGTGCACGCGGAGCACGACCAGTTCCTCCGCATCGAGGCGGGTCGCGCGCGCGTCGAGCTCGGCGGCGCCGAGGGCGCGCCGGAGGAGGTGCACGAGGTCGAGGACGACTGGGCGGTCATCGTCCCCGCGGGCACGTGGCACAACGTCGTCAACACCGGCTCGGAGGAGCTCAAGCTCTACTCGCTCTACTCGCCGCCGGAGCATCCCGACGGGACGGTGCACGCGACGAAGGCCGACGCGGAGGCCGCGGAGCACTAGCGCCGCGGCCGCCACCGCGGCCGGAGGTTCGGCTCCGCCCGCGGAGGGAACGCACGAGGCGGAACGTCGCCCACGCGAGGAGGCAGAGACGATGAAGATCACAATCGTCGGCGCCGGCAACATGGGTCGAGCCATCGGGACGCGCGCGGCCGCCGGCGGCCACGAGGTCGAGATCGTCGACCGCGACGCGGCGGAGGCGCAGAAGCTCGCCGACGAGCTGGGAGGCTCGGCCCGCGCGCTCGCGCAGGGGGCGCCGCTCGGGGGCGAGGTGGTCGTCTTCGCCCTCTACTACCCGGGGATCAAGGACGCCGTCCGCGAGCATGCCGACGAGCTCGCCGGCAAGGTCGTCGTCGACATCTCGAACCCGGTCGACACCGAGACCTGGGACCGCCTGGCGACGCCGCCCGGGACCTCCTCCGCCGAGGAGGTCGCACAGCTCGTGCCGGCGGGGACGCCGGTCGTGAAGGCCTTCAACACGACGTTCGCCGGCACGCTCGTCGCCGGCGAGGTCGACGGACAGCAGCTCGACGTCCTCGTCGCCGGCGACGACGAGTCGGCGAAGGGGAAGGTGGCGCAACTCGCCTCCGACGGCGGCCTGCGACCGATCGACGTCGGGCGGCTCGCCCGCGCGCAGCAGCTCGAGCAGCTCGGCTTCCTCCACATCTCGCTCCAGCAGCCGCTCGGCCTGGGCTTCGGGAGCACCCTGAAGCTCCACCCGTAGCGCGGGCGCGCGACCCCGCTCGTCGCAGCCGCATCCAGGATCCGCGAGTCCGTGGGCCCTTCGCGGCCGGGCTAACCGCAGCGCCGCGAGGCCGTCTAAAGAGCCGTGCACGGCCCCGCCTACGCATTGGCCCGGGGCCGACGCTGCGGGGGGCAGGCCGACGGTTCGCTCGCCGGGCGGAGGGATCGACCGTGAGCCCGCTTCCCCCGGGAGCGTGGCGCCTCGTGCTGAAGCGCGCTGCCCACGACCGGCTGGTCGTCGCGGCGGCGTTCCTGACGATCCTCCTCGCGACGACGCTGCTCGCCTCCGGCCCGGTCTACGCCGAGGCCGTCGCGCTCAGCGGCCTCCGGCGCACGCTCGAGGACGCTCCGGTGCGCGAGGTCACGGTCGCCGTCTCCGGCCGGCTCCCCGCGGCGGAGTACGAGAACGCGGACGCCCGCGTCACGCGGACGCTCGCGAGCGTCTTCGGGCCTGAGGGGGTCGCGGTCTACCGCAGCGCGGTCTCCGACTCCTACGCGCTCCCGTCGCGGCCCGGCGTCCCGGCGGGCGCCCTCACCGTCTTCGGCACCTACGTGGGCCTCGCCGCTCATGCCGAGCTCGTCGCAGGCAGCTGGCCGGCCGGCGGGGACGGCGGCGGCGGAAGCGTCGAGGCCGCGCTCCCCGAGCCGGCGGCGGCGACCATCGGCCTCGGCCCGGGAGACAGCCTCGAGCTCGCGTCGACGCGCGAGGAGGACGAGCGGGTCACCGTTTCGATCGCCGGCGTCTACCGCGTCCGCGACGTCGACGATCCGTTCTGGTGGGGCAGCCCGCTCGAGCTCGACGGGCGCGAGGAGCTGAGCTTCACGACGCTGGGGCCCCTGGTCGTCTCCGCCGAAGCCTTCTCCACGCTGACGGCCGACGGCGTCGAGGCCCGCTGGCGGGCGGCACCGTCCGGCGAGGCGATCGCGGTCGCGGACCTCGACCGGCTCCAGGAGGCCGTCCGCGGCCTCGAGGAGCGGCTGAACGCCGGGGCCGGAGGTGCGGGCGGCCTGACCGTGCGGGGAAACCTCGAGAACGTCCTCGCCCGCGCCGACCGCTCGCTCCTCGTCTCGCGCTCCGGCGTCCTCGTCTCCTCCGTCCAGCTGGCGATCCTCGCCGGCGCCGCGCTCCTCTTCCTCGCCGGGCTCCTCGCCGAGCGGCGCAGCGTCGAGGCGGCCATCCTCCGCTCGCGGGGGGCGAGCCCGGGAGAGGTCGGCCTGCTCGCGCTCGCCGAGGGCGCCCTCCTCGCCGTCCCCGCCGTCGTGGCCGGCCCCTGGCTCGCGGCGCTCTCGCTGCGCGCGCTGAACCACGTCGGCCCGCTCGCCGAGATCGAGCTCGAGCTGGAGCCGCGTGTCGGCCTGCTCTCGTACCTCCTGGCCGCGGTCGCGGGCCTGCTCTGCGCCGCGGGCCTCGCCGGCCCGGCGCTCCGCTCCGCCGCGGTCGCGACGGCCGTCCGGGAGCAGGGCCGCCCGGCGGCCACGGGCGTCGTCCGGCGCGCAGGGATCGACCTCCTCGTCGTCGCCCTGGCGGCCCTGGCCTACTGGCAGCTCCGGCGCTACCAGGGACCGGTCGTCGAGTCGGTTCGCGGGCGCCTCGGAATCGATCCCCTCCTCGTCGTCGCGCCGGCGCTCGGGCTCCTCGCGGGGGCGCTCCTCGCACTGCGCGTCGTCCCGGCGCTCGGCGTCCTCGCCGAGCGCGTCGCCGCGGGCGGGCGCGGGCTCGTCGCGCCGCTCGGGACGCGGCAGCTCGCCCGCCGGCCGGCGCGGTACGCCCGGGCGTCCGTGCTGCTGACGCTCGCGCTCGCCATCGGCCTCTTCGCCTCCGCCTACGGCAGCACGTGGCTCCGCTCGCAGGAGGACAGGGCGGCCTACGAGGCGGGCGCCGACACGCGCGTCGTCCCGGACGAGCGCACCGGCTCGATCCCCGCTCTCCACCTCGCGAGCGCCTACGCGCGCGTCGAGGGCGTCGAGGCGGCGCTCCCCGTCGTCGAGCGGCCCCTGGCCCTCTCCGGCGGGATCGAGGCCGCCACGCTCCTCGCCGTCGACGCCTCGCGCGCGCCCGACGTCGTCCGGATCCGGCCCGACCTCGCCGGCAGGCCGCTCGCGGACCTCACCGCCCCGCTCGCCGCCCGCCGTCTCCGGCTCGCCTCGATCGAGCTGCCCGGCGAGCCCCGCCGCCTCGGGGTCTCGGCGAGCCTGACCGTCTACCAGGCCGCGAGCGACGCCCGCTTCGACCGGGGCCTCCGCCCTGCGCTCTTCCTCGTCCTCCTCGACGGCGACGGGCTCCTCCACCGCTTCCCGACCGGCGACCTCGCGGCCGACGGGAGGACGCACCGGCTCGTCGTCGACCTCGAGGGGCCGCTGGCGGACGGCAGCACGGGCAGGCCGTCCTACCCGCTCTCGCTCGTGGCGCTCGAGCTGCGCGCCGACGCCGGGTTCGGAGGCTCCCGCCAGGGCACGCTCGCGGTCGAGAGCATCTCGGCCGACTCCGCCCCGGTCGGGTCGGGCGAGGAGCGCGCGTGGACGGCGGCCGCCGGCGAGCTCCCGAACGCGAACGTCGCACCGGAGGTGGTTGGCGTGCGCACGGCCGCGGGGACGCTCGTCGCGCTCGACTTCGCCACGGGCTCGCGCGCGGGCGCCTGCCCGCCGTTCTGCAGCGCGACGGCGGTGACGTTCACGGCCACGCCCGGGGGGAACGAGGTGCCGGAGACGATCCCGGCGCTCGTCACGGACGGCTTCCTCGAGCGCACGGGCACCGAGCTCGGCGCGTCCGTCCCCCTGGGCCCCGACGGGCCGAGCCTCGCCCTCACGGGCTCGCTGCACGACTTCCCGACGCTCCCGCCCGAGGCGGGCGGCGCCGTCGTCGACCTCGCCACGTACGCCGCGACGCTCTACGTCCGCAGCGGGGAGGTCGCCAAGCCCGGCGAGTGGCTCCTCGACGCCACCCCCGGGCGAGAGCGGGCCGTCGCCCGCGCCCTGCGCGCGCCGCCCTACTCGAGCGCGGAGGTCGTCGACCGCGTCGGCCTGGCCGAGCGGCTGACCCGGGACCCGGTCGCCCTCGGCATCACCGGGGCCCTCTCGCTCGGCTTCGTCGTCGCGGCGCTCTTCTCGATCGTCGGCTTCGGGGTCAGCGCGGCCGTCTCCGCGGCCGAGCGGACGACGGAGTTCGCGGTGCTCCGCTCGCTCGGCCTCTCGAGCCGCCAGCTCTCGGCCTCGCTCGCGCTCGAAGGC
>DASTQA010000079.1:0-20450 GCA_035762005.1 Gaiellaceae bacterium | reverse complement strand
GCCCTGTGCCTGCGCATGCGGCTGTGGAACATCGGCGCCGAAGGGCAGCTCCACGCCGGGGCGATCGGGGCGAGCGCGGCGGCCCTCGCGTTCACGGGCTGGTCGGCCGGCCTCCTCCTGCCGACGATGATCGCCGCCGCCATGCTCGCAGGCGCCCTCTGGGCGGCGCTGGCGGCGATCCCGCGAGCGCTCTGGGGCGTGAACGAGATCATCACCACCCTCCTCCTGAACTACGTCGCCATCCTGGCGGTCGCCTGGCTCGTGACGGGTCCGTGGCGGGGCGAGGGCAACTTCCCGGTGAGCGATCCCTTCCCGCCCGGGAGCCGGCTCCCGCTGCTCGGCTGGAACGTCGTCCACCTGGGAGTGATCTTCCCCGTCGTGCTGGCCGCCGTGCTCGCGTTCCTCCTCGCGCGCTCCCGGCTGGGGTTCGAGGTGCGGATGATCGGGGCCAACCCCGAGGCGGCGCGGGCCGCGGGGATGTCGACGGCCCGCAACGTCGTCGTCGTCATGCTCGCGGCCGGCGCGATCGCGGGCATCGCGGGCATGGTCGAGGTCTCCATGAGCTTCGGCCGCCTGCGCCAGGGGATCAGCCCCGGGTACGGCTTCATGGCGGTCGTCATCGCGGCGCTCGCCGGCGCCAGCTTCTTCGGGACGCTCGTCGTCGCCTTCCTCTTCGCCGGGTTCATCGTCGGCGGCTTCGCCCTCCAGACCCTCGGCGTGCCCGCCTCCTTCGTGCTCCTCGTGCAGGGGTTCATCCTCTTCGCCGCCCTCGCCGGCGCCTACGTCTCCGACCGGAGGATGCTGCCGTTTCGCGCGCCCCGCGTCCGTGCAGAAGGCCCGGCCGCGAAGGAGGAGCCGTCGACACCCTGACGACATTGCTCACCGCGGCCGTCGCCGCCGGCACGCCGCTCCTCTTCGCCGCGCTCGGCGAGACGGTCGCCGAGCGTGCCGGGGTCATCAACCTCGGAATCGAGGGGACGATGCTCGTCGGCGCGGTCGTCGGCTTCGTGGCGATGGACGCGACCGGCTCGCTCGCATCCGGCGTCGCCGCGGCCCTCGGCGCGGGCGCGCTCGCCGCCGCGGTCCATGCCTTCTTCTCCGTCACGCTCCGGGCGAACCAGATCATCTCCGGGCTCGGGGTCACGATCGCGGCGACGGGGCTCTCCGCCCTGATCGGCCGCTCGGTCGTCGGCATCCCAGCGGAGGCGCGCTTCCGCGAGGTCGACGTGCCCGGGCTCGCCGCGATCCCCGGGATCGGCGAGATCTTCTTCCAGCATCACGTGCTCGTCTACGCCGGCTACGTCCTCGCGCCGCTCGTCTGGTGGGTGCTGGCGCGCACGCGGGTGGGGCTCCACCTCCGCGCCTGCGGGGAGAGCCCGGCCGCCGCCGACGTCATGGGCGTCTCCGTGACGGCCTACCGGTACGGGGCGGTCATGTTCGGCGGTGCGTTGGCCGGGCTCGCCGGGGCCTCGCTCTCGCTCGCCGAGGTCGGCAACTGGAGCGAGAACATGACCGCAGGCCGCGGTTTCATCGCGCTGGCGCTCGTCATCTTCGCCACGTGGGACCCCCTGCGGGTGATGGTGGGCGCGTTCTTCTTCGGCACGCTCGACGTGCTGGCCTTCCGCGCCCAGATCATCGGGGTGGACGTGCCCGCGACGCTCCTCGGGATGATTCCCTACGTCGCCACGATCCTCGTGCTCGTCGCCGTGACGGCTCTCGGGTCGCGGCGGCGCCTGCGCGCGCCGGACGCCCTCGGCGAGGCCTACGTCCGCGGCGGCTGAGGAGCCGTCAGCGCTCGAGCGCGGCGTCGAGGTCCTCGAGCTCCCGCTCGAAGTCCTGTCGCAGACGGCGTTTCTCGTCGTCCGAGGCCCACGAGCCGTCGATCCCGTTCATGACGAACTCCCTGACCTTCTCCGGGCCCCAGCCGGCGGCCTCGACCATCCCGACGTACTCCTTGCCGATGTCCGTGTGGAACATCGGCGGGTCGTCGGAGTTGATCATGATCGTGAGCCCTTCGTCGGCCATCTGCCGGATCGGGTGCTTCGTGAGGTCGTCCGGGTCGAAGTAGCAGACGGCCGTCGCCGTCGGGCAGACGGTGAAGGTGATGCCCTCGTCGCGCGTCCGCTCGACCACCTTCGGGTCGCCCAGGACGTGGTAGCCGTGGTCGATCCGCTCGCAGCCGAGCAGGTCGAGGCAGGTGGTGATGTTCTGCGCCGGCGCGTCCTCGCAGGCGTGGGCCGTGAGCCGCAGGCCCCCCTCCTTCGCGAGGCGATAGGCCTCGACGAACTTCTCCGGCGGGTCGGGCGCCTCCGCCCCGTCCATGCCGAGGCCGATGAGCTCGTCGCGTCGGTGCTCGAGCACCTGCTCGACCATCGTGCGCGCCACCTCGGGCGGATCCTGGCGGTAGACGTCGGCGATCAGGCGGCACGCGACCCCGAAGTCGCGCTCCGCCTGGTGGATTCCGTCCACGAGGCCGTCGACGACGGTCTTGTAGGGGATGCCGCGCCCCGTGTGCAGCGTCGGGTTGAAGAACATCTCGCGGTACTTCAGGTTCCCGAGCTGGACGCCGTCCTCGATCGACTCGTAGGCCGCCCTGGCGAAGTCCTCCTGGTCGCGGAGCGTCGAGGAGACCATGGCGAAGATCTTCAGGAACTCGTAGATCGAGTCGTAGTCGTAGAGCCTGTCGGCGTCCTCGGTGGGCAGCTCGACGTCGTGCTTCCTCGCCAGGTCGGCGAACGTCTGCGGGCGCACGGTCCCTTCGAAGTGACAGTGCAGCTCGACCTTGGGCACGCGGCGCAGGTACTCGGCGTAGTCCACGGGTCCTCCTTACCTCGGCAGCGTGCCTTCGACGCCCTCGACGAACCAGTCCCAGGTCACGAACTGCTCGAAGCTGATCTCCTCGCCTTCCGGGATCTGCACGTCGCCCGCCTGGTCGCGGACCGGGCCGACGAACGGCTCGAACGAGCCGTCTTCGAACCCCGCCACCATCTCGTCGATCTCGGTCCGCACCTCCTCGGGCACGGACTCGCCGTAGGGGGCGAGCGCCACGACGTCCTCGCCCATCGTCCCCCAGTAGTCCTCGGACGCCCAGGCGCCGTCCATCGCCTGCTGGACGCGGTCCGCGTAGTACGGCCCCCAGGTGAGGACGATCGCCGAGAGGAACGCGTCGGGCCCGAAGCGGCCCATGTCCGAGTTCCAGGTGGAGGCGTAGACGCCGTCGTGCTCGGCCGCCTCCTCGAGGACGGAGGGGCTGTCCGTGATGCCGAAGAGGACGTCCGCGCCCGCGTCGATCAGCCCGCGCGCCGCCTGCTTCTCGGTCGGGGGGTCGAACCACGTGTTGATGAAGACCACCTCGACCTTCACGTCGGGGTTCACGCTCTGCGCGCCGAGCGTGTAGGCGTTGACGTCGCGCACGATCTCCGGAATCGGGAACGAGGCGACGTAGCCCAGCCTGTTCGACTCGGTCATCCGCCCGGCCATGACGCCGAGGAGGTAGGCGGGCTGCCAGTGGCTGACGAAGTACGTGGCGACGTTGTCCGCCCGTTCGAGGCCGGTGGCGTGCTCGAAGACGACGTCCGGATACTGCTGCGCCTTCTGGATGACCGTGTCCCCGTAGCCGAAGCTCGTCGCGAAGATCATCTTCGCCCCCTGGGCGACGAGCTGGTCGATCGCCGGGCCCGAGTTGGCCTCCGGCACCGAGTCGAGCGCGATCGTCTCGACGCCCTCGACGTTCTCCTCGAGGTACTTGCGCGCCTCGTCGTGCTGGAACGTCCAGCCGTGGTCGCCGGGCGGGCCGATGTAGAGGAAGCCCACCTTGAACGCCTCGGAGTCGGATCCTCCGGCCTCGCCGGCGCCGGTCGCGACCTCGTCGGCCGAGGAATCGTCGTCGTCGCCCCCACAGGCGACGAGCCCGAGCGCGAGCAGGGCGGCAGCGAGCAGGGCAACGAGCACGCGGGGCATCTCTTCTCCTCGGGCCGGGTCGAAAGCCCGGTGATTATCGTCGGGCGGAAGAGGACGCGCAACCGGGCGCGCGCGGCCTGTCGCCGAGCTCAGCGCACGATCACGAGCGGGCAGGGCGCGTGGTGGGCGCACTGCGCGCTCACCGAGCCGAGCAGCAGGCCGGCGAAGCCGCCGTGTCCCCGCGAGCCGACGACGAGGAGGTCGGCGGCAGCCGCCTCCTCGAGGAGGGTGTCCGCGGCCTGGCCGTGGCAGACGCTCGTCTCCGCCTCGACCCCCGCCGAGCGGACGCGCTCCTCCGCCGCCGCGGCGACCTCCTCGGCGACGGAGCGCGTGCTCTCCTCGAGCGACGGCGTCACCGTCGGGAGGAACCCGGGCGCCCCGTAGGCGGACACGGGCACGTGCCAGGCGGTCACGAGCCGGATCCGCGCCTGCCGGAGCTTCGCTTCCTCGACGGCCCACGCGAGCGCGTGCTCGGCGTGGTCGGAGCCGTCGACCCCCACGACGATGGTCGCAGTGCCCGTTCCGTTCATGGTCCGTCCTTTCCCTCGCGAGTTGCCACCTGCAGCGTCGCCCGCGCCGGCGCCGGCGGAATCCGTGCGGGCGCTGATCGGGGATCGGGTCTTTCCCGCCCGCGCTGCGCCTTTCTACCGAGCCCGGGCTCCTCTCCGTCGCCGGCCCCGGCTGGTACCGCCTTTGGCGATGGTCTATGGTCCCCCCATGCGGCGTGGCGTCCGTTTGCCGGTCTTCCTGGCCCTCGGCGGGATCGCGTGGGCCGGCGCCCACTGGCTGGCGCACCGCAGCGCGGGCGGCGGCTCGCCGTCGGCTCACGCCGGGGCGCACGGGTCGCCGGGGTTGGAGGCCGCGGAGCTCGGCTACCTGACCACCTCGCTGACTCTCTGCCTCTCGCTCTCGCTCGTCCTCGCCGGCATTGCCGTCCTCGACCCGCGGATGCGGATGCGCCGGGCGAGGTCGCTGTGGCTCTTCGGCGCCGTCCCGGTGCTCGGGCTCTTCGGCGAGCTGCTCGCCGCCTCGGGCTGGACGCTCGCGGGCGCGGCGGGGATCGCCCTCGAGCTCGCGCCCCTGGCGCTCGTCGTCGTCGGCGTGCAGCTCGGGGTCGCCGTCGTCGCGCTGCGCGTCGCCGACGGAATCCTCGGACTCGCGGAGTCCGTCGCGCGGGCGGTCGTCGGCCCGCGGCCCGCCCTCGCCTCTTTCGGGAGAGGCGTCTTCGCGCCCAGCCCGACCGGCCGCGCTCCCGCTCTCCGCCTCGCTCTCGGGGGCGGCCAGCGGGCACCGCCCGCCTCGCTCCCGGCGTCCTAGGAGCCGATCGAGGCGCGCCCGGCGGGCGCCGCCTCGTCCGGGAAGAGACGCCCGGCCTCGCGTCTGCGGACAGCAGCCGGTCGCCGCGTCGCCTGCGGGCGCGCGGCGGAGCGGCCGCTCCGCGACCGGCGCGACCGGGCAGAGACGGGAGGTTCAAGACGTAGACAGCAGCTCACGGGCCGGCGCCTCGAGAGGCCGTACCCCGGTCGCTGCACCAGATTTCCCCACGGCCGGATCGTCACCCACCTCCCCGACGAGCCGGCCACTCCCACCCGGATCCCGGCCGCGGGCGCCACCTGCCTGCCTGCAACGGGCGCCTCGGCCGGGCTGTCCGGATCACGGAGGATCTCTCATTCCGATCCTCCTCGCCGCGGCAGGCGTGCTCCACGGGCGCGCCTGCCGCGGTCGCCCGTCCGGCGACGGCGCTCAGCCGAGCGAGCGGAGGGCCGCCCGGGCGGCGAGGTGCCCGCACATCCCGTGCGCTCCTCCCCCCGGCGGCGTCGAGGCCGAGCAGAGGTAGAGGCCGGCGGCGGGGGTCGCGTAGGGGACGAGCCTGAGCGCCGGGCGCGCGAGGAGCCCGCGGAGATCCTGCAGGCCACCGTTGATGTCCCCGCCGACGTAGTTGGGGTTGTAGCGCTCGAGGTCGGCGGGCCCCAGGATGCTCCGGGCGGCGACGAGATCCCGGAAGCCCGGGGCGAAGCGCTCGATCTGGCTCTCCACCGCGGCCGTCATGTCGACCGTGGAGCCGTTCGGCACGTGGCAGTAGGCCCAGAGGGACTGCCGTCCGGCCGGCGCGCGAGCGTCGTCGAAGAGGCTCGGCTGGACGAGCAGGACGAAGGGGCGGTCCGGGTGGTCGCCCCGGGCGACGGCGTCCTCCGAGGCGGCGATCTCGGCGAGCGTCGCCCCGAGGTGGACCGTGGCGGCGCGGGCGCACTCGGGAGCCCGCCACGGAACCGGTCCAGCGAGGGCCCAGTCGATCTTGAAGGCGCCCGGCCCGTACCGGTGGCGCAGGAGGCGACGCCTGTAGCGGTCCGGCAGCCGCGAGCCGGCCACGCGGACGACGGCCCGCGGGCCGAGGTCGAGGAGGACCGTGCCGGCCGGCGGCAGATCGGCTGCGGACTCGACCGGCCGGCGGGTCAGCACCTCGCCGCCGAGGGAGCGCAGGTACGAGACGAGGCCGTCGGCGAGGCGCTGCGAGCCGCCCCGGACGAGCGGCCAGCCGTGGGCGTGGGCCGTCGCCGCGAGGACGATCCCGAAGGCGGCGGAGAGGGGGGCGTGCAGCGAGAGCTGGGAGTGGGCGGCCAAGCCGGCGAAGAGACCCCGCGCCTTCTCGCCCTCGAAGCGCGACGCGAGGCGCGCGGCCGGGCGCAGGCCCGCCAGCCCGAGCCGCGCGAGGGCGAGCGGGCGGCGGGGCGGGAACGGCGGCGCGAGCGCGCCCTCGAGAAGCGCGTCCGCCGAGCGCACGAACGGCCCGAGGAGCCGCCGGTACGCCGCCGCGTCGGCGCCGAGCGACGCCGCCGTCTCCGCGAGCGAGCGCTCGAGGACCGCGGCGGTGCCGTCGTCGAACGGGTGGGCGAGCGGCGCCGGAGGGTGGACGAGCTCGACGCCGTGCGCCGCCAGCGGCACCGTGCGCAGGAACGGCGAGGCCTCCGCCCACGGGTGGACGGCGGCACAGACGTCGTGCACGTGCCCCGGGAACGTCAGCTCGGCCGACCGCAGGCCTCCTCCGGGGCTCTCGGCCGCCTCGAGGACGAGCACTGAGAGCCCGGCGCGGGCCAGCGTCACGGCGGCGGCGAGGCCGTTCGGCCCCGAGCCGACGACGACGGCGTCACGCCCGGCGCTCATGCGTCAGTCCCGACGAGGATCCGCATGCCGCGCAGGTTCGCACGGACGGCGGCACGCAGCCGAGCCCGGCGGCGTTACGCTCTCCGTGGTGGCGGACGACGGCGAGCGGAAGCGGGGGAAGGAGGAGCTCGACCAGGAGTGGAGCGAGCTCGTCGAGGAGCACCGCCTGGCGATGCCGGGCATCCAGGTGCTCTTCGGGTTCCTCCTCATCCTCCCCTTCCAGAACCGCTTCACCGACCTGACGACGCACCAGGAGTACGTCTACTTCGCCGCCCTCATCTGCGCGACGCTCGCGACCGTGCTCCTGATCACGCCGACGGCCGCCCACCGCATCAACTGGCGGCAGCAGGACAAGGACACGCTCCTCCGCCTCGCCACCGCCACCGCCATCGCGGCGACGGTCTTCATGGCCTCGGCGATGACGGCGTCGGTCTACCTCATCACGGACGTCGTCTTCGGCGAGCCGGCCACCGCCGTCGTCGGAGCGCTCGTCGGGGCGACTTTCGCCGGCTTCTGGTACGTCCTTCCCCTCTACCGGCGCCTGCGCGGCTAGAGCCGCGCGAGCTCCTCGTCGACGAGCGCGAGCGCGGCCGCGAGGCGCTCGCGGTTCGCCGGGTCGTTGAGCCAGCCGCTCGCGCCGGACGGGTGCGGGAGCGGGACGGCGACCGCGTCGTCGAGCGGAAGCCGGGCCCCGATGCACTCCCCGAGACGCGAGACGCCGAGGAGACGACGGATCGCCAGCCCGCCGACCGGGAGGACGAGGCGGGGCCGCAGGAGCCGCAGCTCCCAGTCGAGCCAGAACCGGCAGAGGTCCATCTCCGCGGGCGTCGCGGGACGGTCGCCCCGGCCGGACGGGTGACGCCCGGGGTAGCAGCGCGTGACCGAGGCGCAGTGGAAGGTGGCGTAGAAGCTCTCCTCGTCGAGCCCCAGCCAGCGGCGCAGCGTCATGCCCGCCCGCCCGCGCCAGGGACGCCGCTCGAGCGCTTCGACGATCCCGGGCGACTGCCCGACGATCATCGCGCGCTGGCCGGGTCGCCCCTCGAAGACGGGCAGCGACTCGAGCGGGAAGCCGGCCTCGGCGCAGGCGCGGCAGACGCGGTTGTCGCGCCGGAGCGAGGCGAGCGAGCGGTACCGGGATTTGCGGCGGGTCACGCGGGTAGGGAGGGATGGTGCCCCCGGCCGCCATTCTCGACGTCGACGGGACCCTCGTCGACACGAACTACCAGCACACGCTGGCGTGGTACCGCGCGTTCCGGCGGCACGGGATCGTGCTTCCGCTCTGGCGCATCCACCGGCACATCGGGATGGGCGGCGACCAGCTCGTGGCCGCGCTCGCCGGGGACGAGGTCGAGGCGAGGCAGGGCGACGGCGTGCGGGCCGCCGAGGGAGAGCTCTACGGCGAGCTCGTGGGCGAGGTCGAGCCCTTCGCCGGCGCCCGCGAGCTCCTGAGCGAGCTCGTGCGGCGGGGAAGCACGGTCGTCCTCGCCTCGTCGGCGAAGGCGGAGGAGGTCGACGTCTACCTCGACCTCCTCGACGGGCGGGATCTCGCCGCCGGATGGACGACGGCGGCGGACGTCGAGGCGACGAAGCCCGAGCCGGATCTCGTCCACGCCGCCCTCGCCAAGGCCGGTAACGCGGAGGCGGTGATGGTGGGAGACACGACGTGGGACTGCGAGGCGGCCGCCCGGGCCGGCGTCGGCACGATCGCCGTCCTCACGGGGGGCTTCTCCGAGCAGGAGCTCCGCGAGGCGGGCGCCGCCGCCGTCTTCCGGTCGGTGGACGAGCTTCGGCGCCGCCTCGACGAGACGCCCTTCGCCTAGCTACTTGCGCCGGTCGACGGCCCGCTGGAGCTGCTGCTTGTTCATCTTCGAGCGGCCCGAGATGCCCATCTTCTTGGCCTCGTTGTAGAGCTGCTCCCTCGTGCGGCCCTTCGGGCGGTTCGTGCCGGAGCGGCGCCCGCCGCGACGGCTCGAGGACAGGTCCCGGGTAGAGGAGCGGGAGCGGGTCTTCGACTCGCCGGAGCGCGCCCGCTCCTTGTTGACCGTCCGGGCGGCGATCTCCTCGGCCCGGTCGGTCGAGGCCCCCTGCTTCTTGGCGCCCTTCTTGATGTGCTCGTACTGGCGGGCACGCTTCGTGCCCTTCTTCACTCCGCGTGGCGGCATGTCGGTCCTCCTGCGTCGCTGATCTCTCCGAGCCATGTACCGCCCTCGGCCCTGTGGAAAACGCGGGCGGCGCTACGATTGGAGCCGCGCGGAGAGGTGTCCGAGCTGGCCTAAGGAGCGCGACTGGAAATCGCGTACCCGGTGAAAGCTGGGTCGCGGGTTCGAATCCCGCCCTCTCCGCCTCACGGCCGGCACGTGGAGGGCGCGGGTGCGGGCGCCCTCCACGGCCGCGCCTTCGGCGACGAGCGCGTCTGCGCGTGCGGCAGGGTCCGCACGACCGTCGCTGCATCGCGAAGGAGCGCGCCCCCGCTAGCCAAGTAACACCGTGTCACTTGGCGCTCGGGCCGCCTCGGAAGCGGGCTCGGGCACCTTTCGCCTCGGCCCCGCGCAGTTCTCGTGGCGCCCTTGCCCCGCGGGCGAGCGGACGGCGAGGTCTTTGACAGTCACCCGGGGGAGCCAGGATGCCCGGGAACGCACCCGAGCTGCTACGTAACACCGTGTCACTTGGGCACGCAGCCGCGTGGGAAGCGGGCTCGAGCGCCTTTCGCCGCGCCGCCGCGACGGTTTCGTGAGGGCCGGCTAGCCCTGCGAGGTCACGACGAAGGCGGCGACGTCCTGGATCTCCTCCTCCGAGAGCTGCCCCTCGAAGGGAGGCATGCCGCCGCCACCCTGGGCGATCTGCTGCACGGCCCCGGCGAAGTCGATGCTCGACTCGTCGAGGCTCGGCCCCGTCGTGCCGCTCGTGCCGGCCTCCTCGAGCGTGTGGCAGCTCCCGCAGCCGGCCGAGGCGAAGACGCCCTCGCCCGCGGCCGCGTCGCCCTCGGCCGGGTCCTCGCCTTCGCCCGCGACTGTGTCGGACTCCTCCCCACCGCCCGTGTCCGTCTCGGCCGCCTCGGCGCCCTCGCCGCCCTCGTGCTCGGCGCCGAGGACCTCGACCGCCGCCAGCATCGCGACGACGAGCAGCGCGGCGACCACGACGAAGACCTTGAGGTTGCGCCCGGGGAAGCCGGGGTCGCGCCTGGGGATGACGAGCGAGACCACGAGGCTGAAGACCACGAGCAGGAGGGCGACCGCCCCGAGGATTGCCTCGTTGCGACTCACGGGAGCCGTACGATACCCCGTCGATGCGTCGTGCCGGCATCCTTGCCGTTGCCGGCGCGGCGATGCTCGCCGCCGTCGGCCTGACCCTCGCTCGCGTGGGGGAGGAGCCGGGCGCGCTCCCGGACTGGCAGGCGCTCGTCCTCGGGATCGTCCAGGGTGCGACGGAGCTCCTGCCGATCTCGTCCTCCGGTCACCTGATCCTCGTCCCCTGGCTCTTCGACTGGGACTACCTCGAGGCGCACGAGGACTTCAACCAGACCTTCGACGTCGCGCTCCACGTGGGGACGCTCGTCGCCGTCGTCGCCTACTTCCGGGCCGACCTCGCCGCGCTCCTGCGCGCCCTCGTCCGCAGCGCGCGCAAGCGTCGCGTCGAGGCGGACGACGAGCGCGCCGCGTGGTTCGTGGCAGTCGCGACCGTCCCCGCGGCCGTCATCGGCGCCCTCGGCGAGGAGCTCATCGCCGAGCACCTCGGCGAGCCGTGGCAGATCGCGATCTTCCTCGCGGTCTTCGGGGTCGTCCTCTGGTTCGCGGACCGGACGCCGCCCCGCCGGCGCATGTCGGACCTCGGCCCGGGCACCGCGGTCGCCGTCGGCCTCGCCCAGAGCCTCGCGCTCATGCCCGGCGTCTCGCGTTCCGGGATCACGATCACCGCCGCCCGCTTCCTCGGGCTCGACCGCGACTCGGCCGCGCGCGTCTCGTTCCTCCTGCTCGTCCCCATCGTCTTCGGGGCGTCCCTCTGGAAGGGCGTGACCGACGTCCTCCTCGGCGACCTCCCGCCCGGCTACGTCGGGCCGTTCGTCGTCGGCATGCTCGCCTCGGCCGGGAGCGGGCTCCTCGCCATCTGGGGTCTCCTCGGCTACGTCCGCCGCCACGACTACTCGCTCTTCGTCGTCTACCGGCTCGTCGCGGCGGTGTTCGTCTTCCTCGTGATCGCGACGAACGTGCGCCCGTCGACGTTCTAGACTGAGTCGCAGGAGGAGCGACGGCGACGCTGGCCAGAATCCCGCCGCGGGCCACCCGCGGCCGGCTCGTACTGAGCCTGTGGATCGCGCTGCTCGCGGCCCTGCTCGTCCTCGTGGCGACCTGGGTCGCCGGCGAGATCACGGAGCGCCAGGAGCGCGACCTCGTCGACGGCCGGCTGGCCGCCGATCTCCGGCTCGGACGCGCGGCGTTCGCCGACGCGCTCGCAGGCGCGGAGGTGCGGGCGGAGCGCCTCGCCGGCTCCGAGCGGGTGCAGCGCGCGCTCGCCGAGCGGGACCGTGGCGAGGCCGAGCGGCTGGCGGCGGAGCAGGAGGCGATCGGCCTCGTCGCCGGCGAGGAGCTCCTGGCCGGGAGCGACGCCTGGGTCGCGAGCCGGGCCGTCGACGTCGTCGGCGACGACGGCCGCGTCCTCGGCCAGGTCGTCGTCGGCGTGCCCCTCGACGCCGAGCTCGCGGACAGACTGGCCGGGGCGGCCGGCGTCCCCGCCGGCGACGCCATGGCCCTCGCGCGGGGCGAGCGCCTGACCGCGTCCTCCGCGGCGCTCGAGCCGGGCGCGACGGTGCCCGCCGGGAGCGCGGGCGAGGCCGAGCAGGGGGACGCCCGGTACCGCTTCCGCGCGACGCCGCTCTTGGGCGGCACCGACGTCCGCCTCCTCGCCCTCGCGGACGAAGAGCCGATCGCCGCGGCCGTCGACGACTCCCGGCGGCGCGCCTTCGTCGCCGCGCTGGCGACGGTCATCCTCGCCGCCCTCGTTGCCTGGACGGCGGCCCGCCTCCTCGGGCGACGGCGCGGCGAGCCGCCCGCCGCCGCCCAGGAGCCGGACGCACGCCAACGACGGGCGCGCGACGTGCGCCCGAGCGAGGCCGACGCGGGCCGCGTGCGCGAGGCCGTCGCCCTCGTCGGCGAGGCGCTCGCCGCCACGCACGACCCGGAGGCGCTCCTGCCCGTCATCCTCCAGAGCGCCATCGGCGCAACGGGAGCCGTGGGAGCACGCCTCGTGAGCGGCGGGAACGAGGTCGTCCGCGCGGGGCAGCCCGAGGTCGGCGGCAGGCCGCTCGCGCTCCGGCTCGGCTCCGATCACGACAGCGTGGGCCAGCTGCTCCTCTACCCGGCCGAGGGCAGCTCGTTCGACCGCGAGGCCGAGCAGCTCGCGCACTGGCTCGCCGCGCAGGCGACCATCGCCCTCGAGAACGAGCGACTCCACCGGACGGTGAAGCGGCAGGCGATCACGGACGAGCTCACGCAGCTCGCGAACCGCCGCCGGTTCACCGAGACGCTGGCGGTGGAGGTGCGCCGCGCGGAGCGCTTCGGCGATCCCGTGGCCCTCGTCCTCGCTGACCTCGACGACTTCAAGGCGATCAACGACCGCTACGGGCATCAGGCCGGCGACGAGGTGCTCCGCCGCTTCGCGGACGTCCTGCGGGAGAACGTCCGCGACTTCGACCTGCCCGTGCGCTACGGAGGCGAGGAGTTCGCCGTCCTCCTGCCCGAGACCGGCCTCGACGGCGGTGAGCAGCTGGCCCGGCGGCTCCAGACGGCCCTGCTGCGGCTCCGTCTGTCCGCGATCGGACGCGATCGCGCACCCGTGACCGCGAGCTTCGGCGTGGCCGCGTTCCCGCCCATGGGAAGCGCCGAGGACCTCCTCTCCGCGGCCGACGGAGCCCTCTACAGGGCGAAGGCTGCGGGCAAGAACCGAGTTGTCTGCGCGGGTGACGACGCGAGCCGGACAGCCTGATATAAGAGGGCGGTGCGCTGCCGGGTCTGCGGCCGGGAGTTCAGCCCGAACGGGTTCCAGGTCGTGGTCCCGGGCCTCGGGGAGGGCTTCGACCGCGTCGAGTGCGCCCTCGAGGCGGCTGCGCTCGGGCTCCCGCCGGCCACGCCGCCATCGTCCGCGGCTGCCGCTCCCGTAGCCGTCGCAGCCCTCGGAGCGGCCGCTGCCGGCGCGCCCGCGGCGCTCGGCTCGACGGGCGGAGGGTCGGCCGGCGCGCCGGCGCTCGTCGGCGTCAACCTCGCGCTCCTCGCCGCGGGCACGGCGGCGACCGTGTACCTGTGGCTGCGCGTCTTCGGCGCCGACCCGACCTCCGTCACCTTCCCGGCGGAGGTGCCGCCGCCCGCGTTCGAGCGCTCGAGCGTGCCGGCGATCGTCGACCTCTCGCCCGCGCCGACGCCCCGGGCGCGGCCCGGCGACGCAGGTCCCGGAGAGCGGGCCACGCGGGAGCGCTCGGCGCCAGCACCTGGCTCGGACGGAGCGGGCACTCCCGTCCTCGTCAGCGAGCCCGGCACGAGCGGCCCCGCGCCCGACGCCCCCGGTCCGGGCGCCCGCCCGGACGACCCGGCCCCGACGCCCCCGCAGGAGCCGCCCGAGCAGCCCGAGCCTCCAGCCCCCCCGCCTCCGCCGCCCCCGGAGGAGCCGGAGGAGCCGCCTCCGCCCCCGCCGCCCGGGGAGCCCGAGGAGCCGCCGGCCGGCAAGCCGACTCCCGCCGAGCGACCCGACAAGGTCGCCCGCCGCGATCGCGGCGACCGCGACTGCCATGGGGACCGGAACGGCGAGCGAAGCGAGAAGGACGGCTCGGAGGAGCGGGAGAACCCAGGCACGCCCGGCGGCGACGACCGCGCCCCGAAGCACGGCTGGGAGGACCGCGACGACCCCGGCGAGGCCGGCGAGGGCGATCGCGGCGGCCGGCCGCCCTGGGAGGGGCGCGACGACGACGGCGACCGGGGCCGCGAGAAGGCGCACGAGATCCCGCACGGCAGCGGCAAGGGCGAGAAGAAGGGGCACGACACCCACCACTAGCCCGGGGCGCGAGGGGCGGCCGGCGTGTAGTGGTACCGCATGCGCCTCCCCGTCCTCGTCCTCGTCCTCCTGCTCGCCGGCGCGGCCCTCGCGGCCGCCGGGATCCTGCTCCTCCGGGACGAGGCTCCCGCCGAGCTCCTCCCCGACCTCGACCAAGCCGCGCCCTCGGCGCTCGGCATCGTCCAGGCCGGCGACACCTACCGCCTCGTCTTCGCCTCGGCTGTCGACAACGTCGGGCGCGGGCCGCTCCTCGTCGAGGGCGAGCGCGGAGGGCGCGCCGAGGAGTCGATGGCGGTCCGCCAGCTCGTGCGCCGAAGCGACGGCGCCGAGCGGAGCCGGGACGTGCCCGCGGAGATGCGCTACGTCGAGTCGGAGACCCACGCGCACTGGCACCTGCTCGACTTCGAGCGCTACGAGCTTCGCCGCGCCGGGGACGGGTCGCTCGTCCGTCCGGATGCGAAGACGGGCTTCTGCCTCGGCGACCGGTACGACACCGAGCCCGGGAGACGCCGCGAGAACGAGCCGCAGCGGCCGGTCTGGACGGAGGAGTGCGGGCGGGACCGCCCCGGTCTTCTCCTCGTGCGCGAGGGGATCTCCCCCGGCTACGGCGACGACTACGCCCCGGAGCTCGAGGGCCAGTTCCTCGACGTGACCCGCGTCCGGGCCGGCCGCTACCTCCTCGTCCACCGCGTCAACCCGGAGCGGGCCCTCGAGGAGAGCGACTACGGGAACAACGCGGCCTCCGTCCTCATCCAGCTCCGGCGGACGACCGGCGAGATCCCGACCGTCCGCGTCCTCGCCCGCTGCCCTGCGACGGAGCGCTGCCGCTGAGCCGGGAAGGCCTCCGCGGAGCGCGCTCGGGCCGGCGTTAACGCGAGGTTAGGACCTCCTCGCCGGGTTGAGGGCCGGGAGGGGGCATCGCTACGGTGGAGACCGGGAAGGACCTGGCCGTGCTCGATCCGCTCATCGACCTCCTCAACTCGAGGACACCGCTCTATGCCCCCTTCGGGCGGCTGGTGGTCATCGCTGCGCTCTTCACGCTCGCCTGGGCCGTCGCCCGCTCGAGCGGCTGGGCGGCGCGCCAGATCCTCGCCTGGCACGAGCGCCGCCACTCCTCGGGCGACCTCGAGGCGACGGGCAAGATCTCGAACCTCAAGCGCCGGGAGACGCTCGTCAGCGTCATCCGCGGGGGGATCACGTACGTCGCGTTCGGGTCCGCGATCGTCCTCTCGATGGCGCAGCTCGCCGGCGGCGTCGACCGACTGACGGCCATCGCCGGTCTGTCGTTCACGCTCATCGTCGCCGGCTTCGCGGCGCAGCGGATCCTCGCCGACGTGCTCGCGGGCCTGATGATGTTCGTCGAGCGCTGGTTCTCGGTCGGCGACACGGTCACGGTCCACGCGGGCTCGGAGCTCCAGGGCGTCGTCGAGGACGTCTCGCTGCGCCGGACCCGCCTGCGCTCGGTCACGGGCGAGGTGATCCAGATCAACAACTCGCAGATCCAGGCCGTGAAGGTGCTGCCGCGCGGCGTGAAGGAGCTCGCCATCGAGATCTTCGTCAACGAGCGGGAGGCCGGCGAGCGGGTCGTGAGCGAGATGACCGAGATCCTCCCGGAGGGCCCGACGACCTTCATCCGGCGGCCGTGGATCGACCGGGTGGACGAGCTCTCGCACAACCTCACGCGCATCCGCGTCCACACCTCGGTGGCCCCGGGCCGCGAGTGGCTCGCCGAGAGCTTCTTCGCCGACCTGCTCCGGCAGCGGGCGAGCGACTCCCTCATCGTCCACGGGCCGGTCGTCCTCGCCGTCGACGAGCGCGCCACCTGGAGCTACGCCCGCGCGAGCGGGGCGACGCGCCGCAGCTACACGCGGGACCGCGGGACGCCGGCCGGCGTCCTCTAGCCCGCGCCGGCTCCGGCACGATGGAGGGATGAGCGCCCTCCGCCTCCTCGGCCCGACCGCGGCGGCGCTCGCGCTCGCGGCCTGCTCGACCGGCTCGCCCGACCCACGCCTGCCCGAGCTCCGCCGCGAGGCGGACAGGCTCGTCCCCGCCTCGAGCGAGGTCGTGGAGACGGAGGAGGGCGCCTGCGTGCAGATGGAGGGCAACCCTCCCTGCGTCCGCATCTACCTCGCCGGCGACCTGCCCGAGGAGCGCCGGGCCGACGAGCTCGTGCGCACGGCCGAGGCGGCCGGCTGGGAGGTCGTCCTGCGGGAGCCCGCCGGCGGCGGCACGGCGATCGAGCTCGAGCGGGACGGCTATCGCGCGTTCGCGGCGGTGTGGAGCGTCGCGTGCCCGGAAGGCCGCGTCGAGCCGGCCTGCGCCGACGAGATCCAGGTGCTCGAGGACTAGGCCAGGAGGCCCGCGAGCCGGCCGACGCCCTCGTCGATCTCGGCCTCGCTCGCGCGGCTGAACGAGAGGCGGATGTTCTGCTCGCCGCCCCGGGCGGGGAAGAAGGGCGGGCCGGGCACGACCGCGACCCCCGCCGCGAGCGCGCTCTTCGCGAGCACCCGCGCGTCGACGCCCCCGGTCAGCTCGAGCCAGGTGAAGAAGCCGCCCTCCGGCCGCGTCCAGGCCGCCCGGCCGCCGACGTGGCGCTCGAGCGCGCCCATCATCGCGTCGCGGCGGGCGCGGTAGAGGCTGCGTGAGCGCCCGATCTGCGCGTCGAGGAGGCCGCGGCGCCCGTACTCCTCGAGCAGCCGCTGCCCGAGGGCGCCTGCGCACTGGTCCGTGTTCTGCTTCGCCCAGACGAGCTTCGCCACGACCTCCGCCGGCCCGGCCGCCCACCCGAGCCGGACGCCGGGGAAGAAGGTCTTCGAGAACGTGCCGGCCTGGACGACGAGGTCCGGCGCGAGGCTCCAGAGGCTCGGCCGCGGCTCGGCGCCGAAGGCGAGCTCGCGGTAGGCGACGTCCTCGAGCACGAGGAGCCCGTGCCGCCGGGCGAGCTCGACGAGGGCCTCGCGGCGCTCGACGGAGAGGCTCACGCCCGCGGGGTTCTGGAAGTCGGGGATCGTGTAGAGGAGCTTCGGCGCCGGCCCGGCGGCGAGCAGCCGCTCGAGCTCGTCCACGGCGAGCCCGTCCTCGTCGAGCGGCACCGCCTCGACGACCGCCTCGAAGCCCTGGAAGGCCATGATCGCGCCGAGGTAGGTCGGCCCCTCGACGAGGACGCGGTCGCCCGCGTCGACGAACGCCTTGCCGACGAGCTCCATCGCCTCGACGGCGCCGCTCGTGAGCATGAGCTCGCCCCCGGCCGGGCGCCTGCCGTCGAGCCGCTCGAGGCGCTCGGCGACGTAGTCGAGCGGACCGGCGAGGCCGCCCGTGGGCGAGTACTGAAACGGCGAGGCGTCGCCGCCCGCCGCGAGCTCGCCGAGGATCTCGGCGACCGCCGGCCCGGGGAACGTCGCCGGGTCGGGGAGGCCGCCCGCGAAGGAGATGACGTCGTCGACCCCGGCGAGCGCGAGGATCTCGAGCAGCCCCTCGCCCCCACCGGCGCGCGTCCGCGCGGCGAAGAGCGCCTCCCAGCGACGGAGCTCCGGCTCGACCGCCACGAGGGGATTGTTGCGGACGCGCGCGCTTCGCGCGCGCCTGTCGTTCAAGTGACACGGTGTTACTTGGACGGCGGCCCGGCGGGCTCGGGGCGGCGGTCGAGGAGCCGCGTCTCGATCCGCCGCGAGCGGCTTCGCAGCGCGATCCAGATGACGAGCGCGAGCAGCGCCGGGGGCGCCGCGACGATGAGCGCGAAGACGGCGACCGCCGCGGCTCCGGCGAGGAAGCGGAGGGCGTCGCCGGCGGCCCCCGCCGCCCCGCTCTCGTCCTCGTCCGCCGCCGCGGGCGCCTCCCTCGTGTGCAGGAGGACCGTCAGCTCGGCGACGGCGGCGTCCCGCCGGTCGCCCGCGTTGGCGCGGCGGAGGTCGGCCCGCTCCGCCCGGTGGCGCTCGAGGCGAAGCTCGAGTCGAAGCCGCTCCTCGGGGGTGAGCGTCGCGCTCCCGAGCCGGAGCCCGGCGATCCGGATCGCGCGCTCGAGCCGCTCGATCCGGCGTTGACGCCGGTCGATCGCCGCCTGCAGGTCGACGGTCTCCATCCGCTGGCCGGTGACCGTCCCGAGCTCGCCGAGCCGCACGACGACGTCCTCCACGCGCGCCACCGGCACGCGGAGCTCGAGACGGGCCTCGCCCTCGCGCCCGTGGGTGTCGACGTCGGTGCCGGCGACCCAGCCCCCCACCTCGCGGGCGGCCGCCACGGCCTCGCCGGCGGCCGCGGAGAGCTCGTCCGCGTCACGCAGGCGCAGCTCGACGAAGAGGTCGACGTCGATCGCCCGCCCTCCCCCGGCATCCCGGTCGAGGACGGTTCGCTCGGCGACCTGACCCTCCGGGGACGGGGGCCTCGCCCGGAAGGCTCCCTCGCGAGCCTCCCGGCCGACGGAGGTTTCGGCGGCGGGCGCGGTCTCCGTCACGCCCGCGTCGATCTCGGCCGCCTCGGTGTCTCCTCCTTGCACGGCCAGCGCGAGGCCGGCGCCGGCGACGCCGAGCAGGCCCGAGACGAGCGCGAGCGGGAGCAGGCGGCGCCGGGAGGGAGCGGGGCGGCGCCGCGGCGGTGTCTCGCCGAGCCTCGCGACGCGCTCGTGGAGGCGCGGGGGCGCGGAGGCACCGCCCACGCGCAGCTCGCGCGCGAGGCCCTGGAGCCGCGCCTCGTCCCTCCCCTCCGGGACGGCTCCGCCGAGGAGCGCCTCGAGGCGCTCGGGCGCGACGGGATCAGGCGACGGCATCGGCGTTCATCCTCTCCTCGAGCTTCCCGAGTGCCCGCGCGAGGCGCATGGAGCAGGCGCTGCGCCCGATCCCGAGCACGCGCGCGGCCGCGGCCGCATCCAGGTCGAGCACGACGCGCAGCACGAGCACCTCGCGCTCGGCCACGGTCAGCTCCCGCAGCGACGTCTCGAGCTCCGGCGAGAAGCCGAGCTGGACGGTCCCCGCCGCCTCCTCCGCGGCCTCGCGCGTGTAGCGCTCCTCCCGCCGCCGACGGCGGGACTCGGCGCGGAAGTGGTCGAGCATGGCGCTCCGCGCGATGCGGCAGAGCCACGTTCGCTCCGAGCTCCGCCGCGGGTCGAAGCGCCGCCAGGAGCGCAGCGCCTTCTCGAAGGCCTCCGCGGTCAGGTCCTCGGCGAGGGGCGGGTCGGCGGTCAGCACGAGCATGTACCGGTAGACGGCGTCGAGGTGATCCTCGGCCGCCTCCGCGAAGCTCCGCCGGAGCGGCGCCCGCCGAGGCAGCGTCGGCGCGAGCGCGTTCACAGCCCTCATACGCCGCCGGCGGCCGGAACCGTCACGTCGGGTCCATTATCAGCCCACGAGCGAGACCTCGACCGCGCCGAGAGGCTCGAGCTCGAAGCGCAGGCGGTCGCCGGGGACGACGTCGAGAGGCGGCACGACGGAGCCGGCGATGAGGACGTCGCCGGCGCAGAGCCTCTCCCCGAAGGCACCGAGCAGGTCGGCGGCGTGGCCGACGAGACCGAGGACGGGGCCGGTGAGCCTCTCCGGCTCGTCCGTCGCGGCCCACTCGCGGCCGCCGCGGAGGAGCCGGGCTGCGAGCGCGGTCACCTCGTCGGCGCCGCCCGTCCCCCTCGGGCCGAGCACGACGGCGCGCTGGTAGACGTTTGCCGCGAGGATCGCCTCGACGTCGTCCGGGGGGAACTCGACGTCGGCGAGCTCGAAGGCAGGGCCCAGGCCCGCGACGGCGGCGGCGACCTCCCCCGGCGGCGATCCGGGTGGCACGTCGGCGCCGAGGTACACGGCGACCTCGGGCTCCGCCACCGGCTTCGTCCAGCCGCCGACGGCGACCGGGGCGCCCGGCGGGACGCGCGCCTCCTCGAGGAGGAAGCCGAGGAGCGGCCCCGCGAGCGCGAGCCGCTCGAGCGCGGCCGGCGACCCGAAGCCGATCTTCCAGCCGAGCGGCGTCTCCCCCGCCTCGAGCCGCTCCCGCCGGCGGGCGAGCTGGACACGCAGGCCGCGCACGACCCGCGGGTCCTCCCAGAGCGGTGCGGCGCTACGGGGCGAGGTCCGCGAAGGGGCCGCGCGCGTGCACGACCCGCCCTCCTTGCAGCGTCAGGAGCGAGCCACCTTCCGAACGTCCTCCGTCATGTGCCTGCCTCCTGTGCCTGCTCCTGCGACCGTCCGATTGTCTGATGATCCCCGGCGCGAGTCAAGCGCTCCGGAGGACGCCTGGCTCCCGGCTAGTCCGACGAGTGGAAGCGCCTCTGCCGGAGCCGCGCCGCTGTCGAGCGGGAGTTCGGGCGACTCAAG
>DASTQA010000078.1:0-22188 GCA_035762005.1 Gaiellaceae bacterium | reverse complement strand
GCACGCAGGAGGTGGCCGCCACGCTCGCCGTCACGTTCGCCGTCGACTAGTCCCGGCCGCGGGCGGGCCCCGATCTCCCGCTTTCCGGGGCCCGCCCGTCAGCACCGGGCGTCGGGGTACCCGTACGCGCGGACGCGGGCCGGCGCGATTGTCCCGGCGGCGGGCCCGGGCGACGATCCGGCAGGACAGCGAGCGAGAAGGAGATGGCCATGCCGACCGCGACCGTCAGCAAGCTCCGCCCCGGCTCCGCCGGGGAGCCGGAGCCGGAGTCGGAGCGCTTCGACCAGCACCTGCTCCACGTGACCTTCGAGTCCCCGCGCGGCGGGGAACGCTCCACCTTCGGCGGCGGCGAGACCGTCGCCGAGGCCGTCGAGGCTGCCCGGGCCGAGCTCCCCGCAGGGTGCGCTGGAGCGTCGCCCGCTGGGCTCCCGTCTACGGCGAGTAGGGCCGAGAGTTGATCTTCGACTCCGGCGCCGCCGGCGAGCTCTGACCTAGACGATCGGCGGGCGAAAACCGGCCCTTGGCGCTTGTAAAGTCGAGCACGAAGTCTTGTAGCATTGCGAACGAGTTGGTCCGGCCATGCCGATGGCTCGAGACGAGGACACTCGAGGCGCGAACGGCGAGCGGATGTCCTCCGCGCGCATGGGGACGCAACGGCCTGTCCGGGTCGTTCTCGGTGCCAACCGCCCGGCCGAGCGACGGTGGATACGGCGTGCGCTCGCCGAGGATCCGCGCCTCGTCGTCGTGGCCGAGGCGGAGAGCGCGCCGGCGGCTGTCGCCGTCACGCTCATCGAGCACCCGGGGCTCTGCCTGCTGAGCGCGCAGATGCCGGGCAGCGCGATCGGCGCCGCCTGGGAGATCGCCGCCCGCCTCCCGGCGACCACGGTCGTGATGCTCGCCGATTCGCTCGATGCTCGCCAGTTCTTCGCCGCCATTCGCGCGGGAGCGACCTCCTACCTCGTGAGGACGATGGATCGTCGGCGTTTCGTGCCGGCCCTCCTCGATGCCCTTTCCGGAAGGCCGGCCATTCCCCGGAGCTTCGTCGCGCTGCTCGTCAACGAGTTCCGTGACCGCGGGCCGCGCCGCCGCGCGCTCGTCTCGCCACTCCCCGGCATCGATCTCACGAGCCGCGAATGGCAGGTCCTGGACCTCCTGGGAAGGGGCTTCGGCACCGAGGAGATCGCCGGACGCCTCGGGGTCTCACGTGCGACCGTGCGCAGTCACCGCTCGGCTGCGCGGCGGAAGCTGGACGGCGACGACCGCTAGCGCCTTCCACGCGGCGTCCGCCTGTGGACAACCCTGTGGAGAGACTTCCACACCGAGTTGCCGCTTCACCCCTTCTCTCCTCCGGGGGAGCGGCGTACTGTCAGCGGCGCCGAAGTCGATCCGGAACGTCCATGACGACGGCGAGATGCGGACTATGTTTCTGCCGCAGCGGCCATCGGGTCTTACTCCAACCTCCAGAAGGCCCGTTGCGGCCGGGAACTCGGGCCTCGTTGAGCCTCTGCAAGCGGTTCGGTCTGCCGTGGAGCAGGCGCGAGGCTGCAGCCGCGCGTCGTTCCGACTTCTGAGTCTGCTCGTCGCCGCCCTCCTGCTCGTCTGTGGCGCCTTGACGGCCACGGACGCTGTTGCACAGAGCAAGCCTGTCCAGCTCGTGCCCCCGCAGAAGACCGATCAGGTCGAGCGATCCAAGTCGACGTTGCAGCGCGGGCCCTCGAGGGTGGTCGCTCCCGCTCTCGCGGCGGACGCCGGCGCCAGCGTGTCCGCGCCACGGAGGATGAAGCTCCTCGTCGTGTCCGCCGACGGCCGCACGGGCGCCGCCCAGACGGATCTGCCCGCGATCAAGGCGACCCTCGAGCAGCTCGGCGTCCCGTACGACGTGTTCGTCGCCGCGGACGGGGAGCTGACGCGCGGCGATCTCGTCGCCGCCACGGGTGCCGGCCTCTATCACGGCGTCATCCTCGAGACCGGCTCCCTCGTCTACTTCGATACGACGCAGAACGCCTACGTCTCGGCGTTCGACGCCGCCGAGTGGCAGACGCTCTGGGACTACGAGGCCGAGTACGGCGTCCGCCAGGTCACCTGGTACACGTACCCCTTCGGCACGAGCGACTCGTTCAACTACGGCCTTACGCCCGATCCCGGCTTCGTCGACACCCAGGTCGCCCCGCTCACCGCGAGGCTGACCGCGGAGGGAAGATCCGTGTTCGGCTACCTCAACGGGAGCTCGCCGCTCACGTTCAGGAGCGCGTGGGTGTACGTCCCGCAGGTCGCGGACCCGGCGACAACGACGCCGCTCCTGACGACCGACGACGGCGCCGTCATCGTCTCGACGCACCGGTACGCCGACGGGCGGGAGAACCTCGCCGTGACGGCGGACAACGCGGCTTTCCTCGTGCACTCGCAGCTCCTGTCCTACGGCCTCGTGAACTGGGTCACGGGCGGGCTCTTCCTGGGCGAGCGGCACGTCAATCTCGACGTGCAGATCGACGACCTCCTGACCGACGACGACATGTGGGACCCGAGCTGCAGCTGCGACGTGGGTCCGAACGTGACGACGACGCCGTTCCGGATGAGCGGGGCGGACTTCAACGCGACGATCGGGTGGCAGAGCGCCCTCCGCTCGAGCTCGCCGCTTCTGAGCTCGGTGACTCTCGAGTGGGCGTTCAACGGCGAAGGCGCCTCGGGCATCTTCAGCCCCGACACGCTGACGCCCGCCGTCCAGGCGGGACAGCAGCACTTCAACTTCGTCAACCACACGTACACCCACCAGCTCCTCGACGCGCCCCTGAGCTACGGCGCCGCGCGGGACGAGATTCGGCGGAACAACACCGCCGCGCAGAAGCTCGGCCTGAAGGCGTACTGGCGCGACTCGCTCGTCCAGCCGGACATCTCCGGGCTGGGGAATCCCGAGTTCCTTCGCGCAGCGGTCGACACGGGGGTGAAGTACCTCATCTCCGACGCCTCGCGAGCCGGCTGGGGCAACCCGACCCCCAATGCCGGTCGGTACAGCACGTTCCAGCCGAGTCTCCTCATCATCCCGCGACGGGCGAACAACCTCTTTTACAACGTGAGGGACCCGGCGGCGTGGGTCGACGAATTCAACTGCTACTACAGCCACGCCGATCCGCGGCCGTGCCTGGCGACCGATCCGGTCACGGGTGAGACGCGGTCCTGGAAGTTCTTCCAGACGCTCCTGACGTACGACGAGATCCTCGACTGGGAGGCGAACGCGCTCCTGAGCTACATGCTCCGCTGGGATCTCGACCCGTGGATGTTCCACCAGCCGAACACCGGGACGTATGACGGCACGAGGTCGCTCCTGGGCGACCTCCTCGACCGCACGCTCGCCAAGTACGCGCAGGCCTACACGCTTCCCGTCCGCAACCTCCCCCAGAGCAGGGTGGGCGCCCTCATGGCGGAGCGGATGGCGTACGACTCCTCGGGAGCGTCCGCGGTCCTGACGCCGTGCACGAGCATCGAGCTGACGACCGCGAAGGCCGCAGTCGTGCCGCTGACGGGCGTCTCCGTGAGCGGAAGGCTCGCGGCCCGGCCGCCTGAGCTGTACGGGGGTCAGACGATCTCGACCGTCAAGGCTCCAGGCGGCGGCACGAGGCTGACGCTCCCGGTCAGCTGTTGAGCGAACGCCGCCGGGCGCCGTACGAGCACGACGTGCCGCAGCGCGTCTTGCTCGTGACGGAGGGAACCTATCCGGTCTCCTGGGGCGGGCTCAGCACGTGGTGCCACTACCTCATCCGCGAGCTGCCGGAGACCGAGTTCTCGCTCATGGCGGTCGCAGAGGCGCCGGGACTGCCGCTCCGGTTCCAGCTGCCGGAGAACCTGGTCGACTTCCGCCCGACCCCGCTCTGGGGCATTCGCAACGCCTGGGAGGCCGACCGCTCTCGTCGGTTCGGCGACGTCGTACGGCGTCGCCGGCGGACGAAGGAGCGCGCGATCGCCGACGACTTCCTGCCGGGGTACACGACGTTGCTCGCACACGTCCTCGGCGGCGCCCATGACTCGGCCGCCCTCGTCGCGGCCCTCCACGCCATGTACTCGTTCTTCGCCGACCACGACTTCGACCGGACGCTGCGATCGAGGCTCGTCTGGGAAGCCGTCGTCGAGCAGGGGCACGACCTCTCTCGCCGGCTGGCCGAGGACCACGACGCTCCCCGACGCGCTCCTGCTGCAGGGGAGATCGCGGCGGCGTGGCAGTGGATCTACCACTGGCTCTTTCCGCTCGCGACCGTGCTTCCGCGAGTGGACGTCGCGCACGCGACGATGGCCGGCATCTGCTCGCTCGTCTGCGTCGTGGCGAAGGCCGAGCACGGATGCCGCTTTGTCCTCTCCGAGCACGGGATCTACCTGCGCGAGGCCTACCTCGCGGAGCACGCCTCTCGCGGCAGCCTCTTCCTCAAGCTCGTCAAGCTCGGTTTCGCACGGTGCATGACGGAGGCGGCGTACGCGGAGGCCGACGTCGTCGCCCCGTGCTGCGACTACAACCACCGCTGGGAGCAGCGCGTCGGCGCCGTGCCCGAGCGGATCCGGACCGCGTACTACGGCATCGATGCGGACACCTTCGAGCCGGTGCCGCGGACGCGCTCCCCAGGCGGCGCGCCGGTCGTGGCCTGGGCTGGGCGGATCGACCCCCTGAAGGATCTCGAGACGCTGCTCCATGCGGCCGCGCTCGTCGTCGCTCGTCGGCCCGACGTGCGGTTTCGCCTCTACGGAACCGCTCCGCCGGGAAACGAGGGCTACCTCACTCGCTGCACGGCGCTGCACGCGAAGCTCGAACTGGGAGGCGCGCTGACCTTCGAGGGCTACGCGGAGAGCACCGCGGCGGCGTTCGCCGAGGCGGACCTCGTCGTGCTCTCGAGCATCTCCGAGGGATTTCCGTATTCGACGCTCGAAGCCATGCTCTGCGGGAAGCCCGTCGTCGCGACGGGCGTGGGCGGGATCCGGGAGCAGGTCTCTCCGGCGTGCGGGCGGATCGTCCGTCCCCGCGACCCGCAGGCGCTCGGAGAGGCGATCCTCGAGATCGTCGACGACATGGAGCAGTGCGAGGCGCTCGCGCGCGCGGCACGTGCACGCGTCGCCTCGCTCTTCACCGTCGAGCGGTTTCGTGCGAGCCACCGCGACCTCTATACCGAGGGTCGGTACGGCGAGCTCGTCGAGCTCCTGCTGGCGGAGGTCGCACAGCAGGAGCGCCCCGTCAGCGACGGCCGAGCGGTCGAGACGCACGCGACGGCCACGGCGGCCGGCTAGAGATGCGGCGGAGGAGGCGGCGCGGCGCGAACGGCTGGGAGAGCACGCCGATGCAGCTCGCGGCCCTCGCCGAGGAGCTCGCCGAGCGTCTCCCGCAACCCGTCGACGAGCTCGAGGTCGCCGCCGTGCTCGAGTCGATCGGGATCACGGACGAGGTCGCCTTGCAGGACTTCGGGGAGCCGGACGTCTTCGCGCTTGCGGAGCAGCTCTTCCCGATCGTTCGGGTGATCTCGCGGCGGACGAAGGGCGAGGAAGGGGCGGAGGACGCCGGACGCCTGCGCGGGCCCGAGGGCAGGGCGATCTCGCGCGCCGTCACGATGCTGATGCTCGCCCTCGGCCCGGTCGCCGTCCTCGGGCTGATCCAGTGGGCGCTCTCGCGGGGAGGCTGGGATGCGACCGACACGGCGCTCGTCTGGGGCATGAGCGCCGGAATGCTCCTCGCCGCCGGGCCGACGTTCGCCGTCGGCCGGCGAAGCGCGATCCTCGCAGGCTTCGGCTATCTCGACCGGCAGCGCCTCTACCTCCGGCGCCGTGCGCTCTGGAGCGTCACCCTCCTGGTGGTCGCCGTCGGCGTCTTCGCCGTCGTCGCCGAGGCGGTGGGCGCCTCGGTCGGGGTCGTCAAGGCGTCCGCGATCGGCGCGGGAGGGCTCGGCACGACGTGGATCCTCGTCAACATCCTGCTCTTCGCCGGTCGGACGACGTGGGTGCTCGGGTGCCTCGCGGCCGCGTTCGGGGTCGGCGGCGGCGTCACGGGCACGGCGTCCCCCCTCGTCGGGCTCTATGCCGGCGCGATCGCGGCAGTCGTGCTCCTGACCGCCGCGACGCTGTTGCTCGCACGCGGCCTGCCGAGGCACCCTCGTGGCGCTCGGGGCGCGCTCCTCGCCGTCGAGTCCATGCCGTACGCGTTCTACGCGCTGCTCGCGATCGCCTTCATGATCGCCCCGTCGGCGCTCGCGTGGCTCGGAGAGGAGGGCGCGGCGTCGCGAGCCGAGACGGCCGGAGAGGTCGGTCTTGCCTTCACGGTGGCGATCATCCCGATCGCCGTCTCGGTGATCTTCATCGAGCCGTCGATGCGGACGTTCTGGGATCTCCTCCGCATCTCCGGCGCGCAACAGGACCAGACGCGGTTCCGCGCGACGGTCCGCGGGTTCCTCGCGGCTCGGATCCTTCGCTACGCCGTCCTTCACGGCGCCCTCAGCCTCGCGTTCGCGCTGCTGTTCCTCCTGCTCGCGCTCAACACGGACGTCGACGAGGCGCTCGCCGGCCGCTACGTCCTCGCGGGCCTCGCGTTCTACTGGCTCCTGGGCTGCACCCAGTACACCGCGCTGCTGCTCCTGAACCTCTCGCAGCCGTTGCGGGCGGCGGCCCCGTTTGCCGCCGGTCTCGGCATCGCCCTCGGGGCCAGCATCGCGGCGGTCCTCCTCGGCCTGCCGTACGCGATTCCGATCGTCGCGACCGGCGCCGCGGCCGCCGGCCTGGCCGTCGCGCTCCGGAACTGGAAGGTGGTGATGAACGAAATCGCCTACGTCTACTCGACGGCGTTTTGAGTGTCCACGAGAAAGGAGACGGGACAGTGGTGCGGCAACACTCGAAGAAGGTTTTCTTGATCACCGGAGGTGCGGGCTTCGTCGGCAGCCACCTGGGCGAGCGCCTGCTCGGGGAAGGCAATCGCGTGATCGTGCTCGACAATCTGTCGACGGGGAAGACGAGCAACATCTCGTTCGCGGAGAACGACCCGCGCTTCGACCTCGTCGTCGGGGACGTGACGGATGCGCCCCTCGTCGAGCGCCTCACGAGCTTCGCGGAGACGGTGTTCCACCTCGCCGCGGCCGTGGGCGTGAAGCTCATCCTGGCGGACGCCATCGGCAGCTTGAAGACGAACGTCGCCGGAGCCGAGACCGTGCTCGAGGCGTGCACGCGGCAGAGGACGAAGGCCCTCATCGCCTCGACGTCCGAGGTGTACGGAAAGGTCGCGCGCATCCCGCAGCGCGAGGACGACGACGTGCTCCTCGGGCCCACCTGCTACGGCAGATGGTCGTACGCGGCTTCGAAGATGCTCGACGAGTTCATCGGGCTCGCGTACCACAGGCAGGGCCTGCCGGTCGTCATCTTCCGCCTCTTCAACACCGTCGGCCCGCGCCAGAGCGGGCGGTACGGGATGGTCCTCCCTCGGTTCGTCAGCGCCGCCCTCAAGGGCGAGGCCGTTCCCGTCTACGGGGACGGCACGCAGTCGCGCTGCTTCCTCCACGTCCGCGATGCGGTCGAGGCGCTCGTTCGCCTCGAGCGATCGCCCAAGGCCGTGGGCGAGGTGTTCAACGTCGGCTCGACGGAGCCGGTGACGATCGCCGAGCTTGCGCGGCGCGTGCTGGCGGCGGTCGACTCGAGGGTGAGCGGAAGGCGGGTGGGGACCGCCGCCGCGAGTCCTGCCGAGGCCAGGATCCGCTACGTCCCGTACGGCGAGGCGTACCCCTCCGGCGGGTTCGAGGAGATCGGACACCGCATGCCCGACATCACGAAGATCCGAGGGGTCACGCGCTGGCGGCCGAAGCGCAGCCTGGGCGAGATCCTCGAGGACGTCGTCGACGAGCGGTCGCTCGCGCTCGAGGAGCTTCGCGAGCAGGTCCCGGTCGCGGCCCTCGCGTAGCGTGGCTGGTTCGGACATCCGGCACGGCGCGGCGGTCGTCGTCGCTGCCGCCGTCGTTCTGATGTCCGCCGCGGCGGCGACCGCCGCTCCCGACCCGGGCGTTTACGGCCGTCTGACCGGGACCGGCCCCTCCGACGAGCGCTGGCGGCCGCGCCCGGGCCTGACTTGGCAGTGGCAGCTCGACGGCCGCCTCGACACGACGGTTCGCGCGAAGGTCTACGACATCGACGGGTTCACCACCTCGCGAAGTCTCGTTCGGCGCCTGCACCGGCTCGGGCGCAAGGTCGTCTGCTACATCGACGCAGGGGCGTGGGAGTCCTGGAGGCCCGACGCCGACCGCTTCCCTCCCGTCGTCCTCGGGAAGGTGAACCCGCAGTGGCCCGATCAGCGCTGGCTCGACGTCCGCCGGATCGACGTCCTCGGCCCGATCATGGTCGACCGCCTGCGCATGTGCGCGCGCAAGCGCTTCGACGGCGTCGAGCTCGACGAGGTCGACGGCTACTCGAACGACACCGGCTTTCCGCTGAGGGCACGCCACCAGCTCAGGTACAACCGCTTCCTCGCGCGACAGACGCGCCGACTGGGTCTCGCGGCCGGACTCAAGAACGACCTCGAGCAGGTCGGGGCACTCGTCGAGCGCTTCGACTTCGCGGTGAACGAGCAGTGCTTCCAGTACAGGGAGTGCCGATCGCTGCGGCCCTTCATCAGGGCGCGCAAAGCCGTCTTCCACGTCGAGTACCACGTCCCGCGGCACCGTTTCTGCCCCACGACGACGCGGCTGGGGTTCTCGTCGATGAAGAAGCATCTCGATCTTCGCCGCTGGCGCCGGCCGTGCCCGTCGCGGGGATAGTGCGCGAGCAGGAGGGCGTGCGCCGGGCGGTCAGCGCCCGCGGGCCGAACGGACCATCACCTCGAACTCCTCGAGGCTGCGCCCGGCCCCCAGCGCCACGCAGGTGAGCGGGGACTCGACGAGCTGGACCGCGACCCCGGTCTCCGTGCGCAGGCGCGCGTCCATCTCGCGGAGCAGCGCTCCGCCTCCGGCGAGCGTGATCCCCCGCTCGACGACGTCGGCGGCCAGCTGCGGCGGCGTTCGCTCGAGCGTCTCCTTGACGGCGTCGACGATGCGGATGACCGGCGCCTCCAGCGCCGACCCCACCTCGTCCGCGTGGAGCGTCAGCCGCTGGAGGAGCCCCGTGACCTGGTCGCGCCCCGCGACCTCGGCCTCGCCGGTCGCCGTCCCGCCCCCGGCGGCGCCGATCTCGATCTTCACGTCCTCGGCCCGCTCCTGCCCGATCAGGAGCCCGTGCTGCTTGCGCAGGTGGTCGACGATGGCGTCGTCCATCTCGTAGCCGCCCACGCGGATCGAGTTCCAGACGACCATGCCGCCGAGCGCGATGACGGCGACCTCGGTCGTCCCGCCGCCGATGTCGACGACCATGCTCGCCGCCGGCTCGGCGACTGGGAGCTCGGCGCCGATCGCGGCCGCCATCGGCTCCTCGATGAGACTGACGTCGCGCGCGCCGGCGACGAGCGTCGCCTCCTCGACCGCGCGGCGCTCGACGTCGGTGATGCCGCTCGGCACGCAGAGCACGACGCGCGGATGGGCGAAACGGCTGCCGATCGTCCGGCGGATGAAGTGCCGGAGCATCTGCTCGGTCACCTCGAAGTCGGCGATGACGCCGTGCCGAAGCGGACGGGTCGCGCGGATCGTGGCCGGCGTGCGCCCGATCATCCGCCGCGCCTCCTTCCCGACGGCGAGCACCTCGCCCGAGGTCTCGTCGATGGCGACGACGGACGGCTCGAAGAGGGCGATGCCCTCGCCGCGGACGAAGACGACGGTGTTCGCGGTGCCGAGGTCGACGGCGATGTCGCCGCCGCGGCGGAGGGGGAAGTGTCTCAGGAGGCGCTTGCGCACGAACGGAGGCGGGCCCTTCCCGCGCCTGTCGATCCGAAGGGGCCTGGTCCCGGCGGGCACCGTCGAAGCCTCTCCCGAGGCCGTGGGCGAATCGGTCACCCAGGGTACCGGGCCGCGCCGGCTCAGCGGACCCGCCACCGCCAGGTGACCGGCGTCCGATCGACGTTGCCGGCGCGGTCGCGCGCCCGGACGGCGAGGCGATGATCGCCCGGCGTCATGCCGATGTAGACGATCGGCGATGAGCACGAGGCGAAGGCCCGCCCGTCGAGGCTGCACTCGAAGCGGACGTTCGCCTCCGTCGCCGCGAACGCGAAGGCGGCGCGCCGGCTCCCGGTCACGGTCGGCGGGTGCTCGGTCAGGAGGGTCCCCGGCGGGTCGCCGTCGACGAGCCAGCGGCGCTCGGCGGGCGTCGCGTCGGCGTTGCCCGCCCCGTCGCGTGCGACGACCCGGAGCGTGTGCCTGCCGGAGCGGAGCCCCGAGAGGACGAGGCTCGAGGAGCAGCCGGAGAAGGCGGCCCCGTCGAGGGAGCAGCGGAAGACGACGCCGGACTCGGTGGCCGCGAGCGTGAACCGGGCCGTCCGGCCGGTGGAGCCGGAGCCGCCGCGGATCAGCGTGCCGGGGGCGGTGCGGTCGACGATCCACCGCGCGAGCGCCGGAGTCCGGTCCGTGTTCCCCGCGCGGTCGCGCGCCTTGACGGCGAACCGGTGCGGCGCCTCGGTCAGGTGCGAGAGCCTCTGCGGTGAGCTGCAGGGGCGCCAGCGCGATTCGTCCAGCTTGCAGGCGAAGCGAACGCTCCGCTCGCTCGCCGTGAAGCGGAAGCGGGCGGCCCTCACGCGCGTCGGCCCGGAGGGCCCGTGCGTCAGGCGGGTCTTGGGTGCGCGGGTGTCGACCACCCACTCGTGGACGGCGGGCTCGCCGGCGACGCCGCTCGTCCCGGTCGCGCGCACGGCGAGGCGGTGCCGCCCCTCCTCTAGACGGCGGTAGCGGAGCGGCGGCTCGCAGGCGCGGAAGGCGACCCCGTCGAGCGCGCACTCGAGCTCGGCCCCGCTCTCCGACGCCCTGAAGCGGAAGGTCGCGACGGGCGAGTCGGAGGCCGCGGGCGGACGGTCGGCGAACGTCACGGCCGGCGCGTCCGGAACGACGAAGGGCCCGAGGCGGACGCCCCCGCTCCAGCCCTCTCCCGGCCCGTGAGCCCGCACGGCGAACCACCACTTCCCGGGAGCGAGAGCCGGGCTGCGCGCGCCCGTCGCCGACGCGGGGAGGTCGACGGTCTCGTCCGGGAGGGCGCCGGCGTCTCGGGTCCAGAGGACGGAGAAGCCCTCTCCATCCGGCTGGGGAGACCAGGAGACGGCGACGACGTGGGCGCCCGGCAGGCCGACGCGGTGGCTGACGCTCCTGAGCCCGTCGGGGTCGTCGACCCCGCCGTCGCGGGCGCCGACCACGGCTCCGGTCGCCACGGCCGCGACGAGCGCGGCGCCGGCGACGGCGAGCAGGGGCCTCCGCCCGATCGTCCACTCCCGTCTGAGGCGCGCCCCGGGCGGGGGCAGCGGCTCGAGCGCGGCGAGGATCGCGGCGGCCGTCGAGGCGTCGAGGCCGCCGGCGTCCGCCGCGACGACCTCACGCAGGCGCGCGAGGCGGAGGGCCAGGGCGCCGCGCGGGACTCCGAGGCCCTCGGCGAGCTCGTCCGGCTCGAGGCCGCGCCTCACGTGGAGGTCGAGGAGAGCGTAGTCCTGGGGCGCGAGGGCCGCGGCCGCGCGCCAGACCGCCTCGGCCTCCCCTCCCGGAGCGGCGAAGGGGAGCGCATGGTCTTCCGCGGCCGGGAGGCCGCCCTCGAGGAGCGCGTCGAGAGCCGCGCCGTGGAGCGTCGCGTAGAGCCAGGCTCTAGGCGAGCCGCGTGCCCGGCCGTCCCGCAGCCCTGCCCGGGCCTGAGCGGCGGCCGTCCGCATCGCCCGAGCCGCCGACCTGCGGTCGCGTACGACGCGGGCCGCGAAGTCGTGGAGTCCGGAGCGGTGACGCTCGTAGAGGCGGTCGAAGGCACGCCGGTCGCCGGCTGCCGCGAGGGTCGCGAGCTCCTCGTCGGCGAGCGGCGGCTCCTCCACGGCTACCTCGCGCCTGTGGAGAGGGAACGGACGCTCATGGAGGAAGCGTGCGACACGGTGGAGGGCGCGACCACCCACATTCGGGGATTCAGCGGCCGCGGGCGTGATCCTCCGCCGACGGGGCCGGGGGAGGGCCAAACCCTCCCCCGGCCGCGAGGCTAGGCGGCGAGGTCGAGCGCGGGCCGTGCCTCGGGCGCCCGCTCGAGCTCGTCCCGGCGGATGAGCGTCAGCGCGGCGACGACTCCGAGCCCCGCGACGACGACTCCGGCGACGAACGCGGCCGTGAAGCCGTCGACGAGCGCGAGGGAGAGCGTCTCGCCGGACGCGACCGAGTCCGCCGTCCGCGAGGTGGCGATCGTCGAGAGGGCCGCGATGCCGAGCGCCCCGCCGATCTGCTGCGACGTGTTGATCAGGCCGGAGGCGAGGCCGGCCTCCGCGTCCTGCACGCCGGCGAGCGCGGCGATCGAGATCGGGACGAAGGAGAAGCCGATGCCGACCGCGATCAGGAGGAAGCCCGGAAGCAGGTCGCCGACGTACGAGCCGCCGACCGAGACCTGCGTGAAGTACACGAGCCCCGCCGTGAGCGTCGCCATCCCGGTCACGAGCACCGGCTTCACGCCGATGCGCGTGACGAGCTGGGCGGCGACGGCCGACCAGACGATCGCCGTGCCGGCGACGGCGAGGTACGCGACGCCCGTCTTCATGGCCGAGTACCCGAGCACCTGCTGCATGTAGAGCGTCAGCATCAGGAACATCGAGAACATCGCCGTCCCCATGATGAAGCCGGCGACGTTCGCGCCGCTCACCGTCCGCGTCTGCAGGATGCCGAAGCGCATGAGCGGCTCGGGATGCCGGCGCTCCCAGGCGACGAAGCCCGCGAGCATTGCGAGCGCGGTCGCGAAGGAGCCGAGCGTCTCGCCGGCGAGCCAGCCCTCCTGGCCGGCCTGGGTGATCGCGTAGACGAGCAGCGAGAGGCCGCCGGTGACGAGCACTGCGCCGGGGAGGTCGAACCGCTTCACCCGGGCGTCGCGGCTCTCCGCGAGCAGGATCGGCGCGAGCGCGAAGGCGGCGACCCCGACCGGGACGTTGACGAAGAAGATCCACTCCCAGCTGAGGGCGTCGGTGAGGATCCCGCCCAGCAGGACTCCCGCCGCGGCCCCGAAGCCGCCGACGGCGCCCCAGACGCCGAGGGCGACGTTGCGCTCGCTTCCTTCGGCGAAGGTCGTCGAGAGGATGGAGAGCGCGGCCGGGGTGATGATCGCGGCGCCGAGCCCCTGGAGGGCGCGCGCCCCGATCAGCGACGCCTCGGACCACGCCAGACCGGCGAAGAGCGAGGCGAGCGTGAAGACGACCACGCCGGCGAGGAAGATGCGACGGCGCCCGAGCAGGTCGGCCGCCCGCCCGCCCAGGAGCAGGAAGCCGCCGAAGACGAGCGCGTACGCGCTGATCACCCACTGGAGGTTCTCCTGCGAGAACCCGAGATCGACCTGGATCGAGGGCAGCGCGACGTTCACGATCGCGATATCCAGGACGACCATGAACTGGACGACGCTCAGGAGCGCCAGTGCCAGCCACTTGCGGTCTTGCGAAGCCATCATGTCGTCCGCTTCCTTTCGTTCGCGTAGAGAAGTCTTGCAAGGTAGCAGAACGTGCTTCGTCTTTGAAAGTATTCCCTTCCGAGCAGCAAGTATGAGCGCTACAATGGCGGTCATGGCGAAGCGCTACGACCACTACTGTCCCGTCGCGCACGCGCTCGACCTCGTCGGCGAGCGCTGGGCGCTCCTGGTCGTGCGGGAGCTCATGCGCGGACCCCAGCGCTACACGGACCTCGCCGAGCACCTCCCCGGCATCGGGACGAACGTCCTCGCGTCGCGGCTCCGCGACCTCGAGGCGGCCGGCGTCGTCGCCAGGCGGCGGCTTCCGCCTCCGGCCGCCTCCCAGGTCTACGAGCTGACCGACTACGGTCACGGGCTCAGGGCCGTCCTCCGGGAGCTCGCGCTCTGGGGCGCCCGCTCGCTCGGGCCGCCCGAAGACGAGGACGAGCTCTACGCCGGCTGGCTCGCGAACGCGGTCGACACCGTGCTCGCCCCGATCGCGCCGCCCGGCCGGTTCGAGTTCCGCGTCGGGGACGAGGTGGCCTCGCTCGTCGACGGCGAGGCCCAGCCGGGGCCGATCGAGGAGCCGGACGTCGTCGTCGAGGGCGACCCCGACGGCGTCTACCACCTGTTCGTCGACCGCAGGCTCGACCTCGTCTCCGTGCGCGGGGACAGCGAGCTGCTCGAGCGGCTCCTCGACGCCGCGCCGGCCCGCGTCGAGCTACGGGCCTCCGCCTAGCCGGCGAGGACGACGCCGCACTCCGCCGGGATCTCGCCCGCGAGCGGCGCTCCCGGGCGGAGGTCGTCGCTCGCCAGGACCACGCTCGTCCCGCGGGCGTCCGGCAGGGCGACGGGGGCGGAGGAGAAGTTGATCGCGACCTCCAGGCGCTCGTCGCCGGCGGAGCGGGCGTAGCGGAGGACGTCCGCGTCGGCGTGGTCGAGCAGGTGGAGGTCTCCCTCCCTGAGGGCGGCGCTGCGGCGGCGGAGCGCGAGCAGCTCCCGGTAGAGCCGCAGCGTCGATGCCGGTGTCCCCCGCTGGGCCTCGACGCTGCGGCGGTCGGGCTCGGGGGGAAACGGAAGGAGCGGCCGGCCCGGCCACCCGTGCGGCGCCCCGGCGGTCCACGGCATCGGCGCGCGGGCGCCGTCGCGCCCGCCGGGATCGACCCGGGCCTGCGGGGGCACGTGCGCGTCCTCGAGGCCGAGCTCCTCGCCCTGGAAGAGGAAGGGGGTGCCGCGTAGCGTGAGGAGCAGCAAGGCGGCGGCGCGCGCCCGCCGCTCGCTCCCGCCGAAGCGCGTCCGGTGGCGCGGGTTGTCGTGGTTCGACAGCACCCACGTCGGCCAGGCGCCGGTCGGAAGGGCGCGCCCGACGGTCTCGACGAGCGCCCTCCACGCCGCGGGATCGAAGCCCGCCTCGAGCGAGAGGAAGTTGAACGCCAGGTGCAGCTCGTCGCCGGCGCCGTAGTAGGTGCCGATCCTCGCGGTGTCCCGGAGGTTCACCTCCCCCACCATCAGGCGCTCGCCCGCGTACTCCTCGAGGACGCCCCGCACGCCCCGAAGCAGCTCGTGGGTGAGCGGCTCGTCGTGCACGGCGACGCGGTCGACGTCGCCGAGAGCCGGCTCCTGATCCGGAAGCGCGGGATCCTTCCCGATGAGATGCACGACGTCGGCCCGGAAGCCGTCGACTCCGCGGTCGAGCCAGAAGCGAAGCGTGTCGTGCATCGCCTCCCTCACCTGCGGGTGGGCCCAGTTCAGGTCGGGCTGCTCCCGGAGGAAGAGGTGCAGGTACCACTGGCCCGTCCGGTCGTCGAGCGTCCACGCCGGCCCGCCGAACGCCGAGCGCCAGTTGTTCGGGGGCTCGGCGCCCCTGCCGTCCCGCCACACGTACCAGTCGCGGCGCCGCGACGAGCGCGACGAGCGCGAGTCCCGGAACCAGGGGTGCCGGTCGGAGGTGTGGTTCGGGACCCAGTCGAGGAGGACCCGGAGGCCGCGCGCGTGGGCCTCCCCGACGAGGGCGTCGAGGCCGGCGAGGTCGCCGAAGCGGGGGTCGACGCCGCAGTGGTCAGAGACGTCGTAGCCGAAGTCCGCGAGGGGCGACGGGTAGATCGGCGAGAGCCAGAGGGCGTCGACGCCGAGCCACTGCAGGTACGGCAGCCGGGAGCGGATCCCGGCCAGGTCGCCCAGCCCGTCGCCGTCGCCGTCGGCGAAGGAGAGCGGGTAGACCTGGTAGACGACCGCGCGCCGCCACCACGGCGGCTCGCGCCGGCCGGACGTGGTCATGCCGGCGCCGCGGAGAAGCACGGGCTGCGAGACGGGCAGGCGGATCGCCGGAACGGGCCGAGGGCTCGAGCGGGGATCGCGCTAGCTTTCCACGTCCTCCGCCTCGCGCTCGGCGATGAGCGAGTCGACGGCCTCGAGGATCGTCCGTGCACCGTCGTCCTCCTCCGCGCGCTGGCCGAACCGCTCGCGCAGGCGGTAGAGGACCTCCAGGGTTTCTTCGGGGCTCAGATCCAGAGTCGTCGGGCGTCGCGTTCCGGGTTCTGTCGCGGGGCTACCCGCCCGTCCGCCGCCTGAACCGCGCACATCTCGATCTCGTCCGGGCACGGCGGGGGCGGGACGCCGTCGCCGGCGACCCGCCCGCCGAGGCAGCCGGGCTGCGCCGGGCGCGGCGCCTAGTCGACGACCTCGAGCGCCCCGTCGTCGTCGATGCCGAAGAACGTGTCGCCTTCGAACTCGACGCCGGCGAACGTCAGCGCCTGGGCGATCCCCGGCACGTAGGCGCCCTGCGAGGCCTCCACCCTCACCGCGAACGCGTGGGTCGCGCCGTCGCAGACCGGCACGTAGAAGCCGTTTCCCGCCGCCGGGCCCTGCGAGACGTGCAGCGTCGAGCGCAAGCCGGTCGTGCCGGCCGGGCAGGCGACGGCGACGTCGAGGACGACGGCGCCGCCTCCGCTCTCGAGCTGCGCGCTCCCGGCCAGCTCGACGAGGACGGCCGGCTGTGCCTCGACGTCCTGGGCGTCCTGCGTGCTCTGGGTCCGGCCTCGCTCGACGACGACGGACGCGGTCACCTGCGCCTCCCCGAGCTCGAACGTGCCGACGGTCGCGGGCACGGTGACGCCGAACGGCCTCAGCGAGCCGATGCAGGTCAGCGGAAACGACGCGCTCCCGGAGCCGTGCGGCTGCCTGATCGTGACGACCGCCTCGGCGACGGTCCACCGCTCCGGGCACGAGGCGAGGACCTGAACCGAGATCGACCGTGCGTCGGGCGCGAGCCACGCCCCCGGCTGGATGTCGACGACCGGGGGCTTCGCCGGGCGAGCGCCCGCGGGTGCGACAGCGAGAGCGGCGAGAAGCCCGATCACCCCCGCGAACGCGAACGCGCGCGCCGTGTGGCGCGTCAGGCACCGTCGCATGTGACCACCTCCTGGTCGGGCGAAAGAGACTGCACGGGGACCTACAGCGACCAGGGGTGATCGGATCTCGGAGCAGCGCGGACCCGAGCGGGTCGGCCGCTCGGCGGCGGCGTCCCGCGGCACGGCGGTCTCGACCGTTCGTTCGGCTCAGACGGTCGTCACCGACTTCGGCCGATCAGGCCGCGGCCGAGCGAAGCAAAACCCGTTTCCTCCGGGGCACGACCTCGTCGACGTCGTCGACCGGAACGAGGAGGAGCCGCGTGCGGAAGAGGCCCGTCCGGACGGCGAGCGCCTCGGGCCGGCTGGCCGGCGAGAGGCGGACTTCCTCGACGATCCCCACGCGACCGTCGTGCAAGTCGACGCGGAAGCCCTCGCACGTGCTCAGCCAGTAAGCCGAGAGGTCTCCGTTGCCGGAGGGTTCCTCCTCTCCGCCGCCTTCGACACGTTCCAGCGCCTGCTCGAAGGCGGCCACGACCTCCTGTTGCGTCCGCCCCGGGCGGTCGTTCCAGACCTCGAGCGCCGCCTCGTCGATCGACGAATGGAGCGAGCTCACCGCTCCCGCGACGCCAGCGACCCCTCCGCCGTTTCGGCTCGCGAGCAGGGCACCGAGGATCGACCAGCGACGAGCATCCGAGCTCGAGGGAAGCACGGGGTGTCCGCTCTCGTCCCGGGCGACGGCGCCCTGGCACCACCCGGCGAGGACGCGCTCACGCGCCTCGGCCAGCAATGGGATCGACATACGTCCTCCTTCCGAGGTCAAGCCCGTCCGGCCGCGCCATGCGCTCGGTCGCCGCGATCCTCGGCGAGGGTCCGAGAACGACCAGTCGCTCGACGACGTGGACGCTCAGGACCTCCCCGACGGGGATGAGCAAGAGCATCTCGCTCGAGCGCCCGGCGTGCACGGCGAGCTCGTCCGCTCGATCCGAGGAGGTGCTCGGCGCGGAGCGCACTGCCCCCAGGACGCCGACGAGCCCGTCGGGCGACTGGACGCGGAAGCCCTCACAGTGAGCGACGTCGGGCGGCGTCGCAGCCTCGCGTCCCGGCAGATACGGGCTTCCGACCTGACCCCTGCTCATGTGTTCCGGCCGCCCTTCGGGAGCTGGCGAGAGCAGGGAGTCGGCGCTCGACCAGGTCCGGCCGCGAATCCACTGTCGAGCGCCGTTCTCCCTTGCGGGCCGGAGCGTAGCAAATGCATAACTACTGAGCAAATAGTGCTGATAAGCTGCTGAAAAGTCGGACTGATAGTGTCCGCATCTCCACGGCAGGTTCTGCGGTATGCCTCGAGACTCACGCCCGATCTACAGCATCGGCGCGGTTGCGCGCCTGCTCGGCATCACGCCCGGCACCATCCGTACGTGGGAGGAGCGCTACGGCGTCATCGCGCCCCAACGGAGCCCGGGCGGCCGAAGGCTGTACTCGCGTGAGGAGGTCGAGCGGCTGCGTTTCGTGAAGACGAAGATCGACGAGGGGATCCAGCCCGCGGACGCCCACCGCTTGCTCGCCGAGCAGGCAGGAGCCCGCTCCGAACGTCTCGAGCGGACGACGCAGGGAGGCGCCCGCCCCCTGATCCTGCTCGTCGAGCGGGATCCCTACGCGGCCGACGTGATCGAGTACGTCCTGCGCAGGGAAGGGTACGACGTCGACGTGGCGACGGACATGCCCGACGCGGAGAGGAAGTTCGCCGTGCTCTCGCCGCAGCTCGCGATCGTCGAGCTCCTCCTCTCCGGCGGCGAAGGGCTGGAGCTGTGTCGCCGCCTGAAGGAGCGACGCGCTGCGCGCGTCCTCGCGGTCTCGGTCCTCGACGCCCGCGCCGCCGCCCTGGCCGCGGGCGCTGATGCGTTCTTGCGAAAGCCGCTCGACCCGGTGGTGCTCGTGTCCACCGTGAACGACGTCCTTCGCTCGCACGACTTCGTCGAGGCCGACGCCGGGGCGGGCCCGTGAGCGATCGCCTCCCGAGCGGCGATCCCAGGCTCGACGCCGTGCTCGGAGGCGGGCTGCCGGCGAACTCGATCACGGTCGTCGCAGGTCCGCCGGGCAGCGGAAAGACGATCCTCGCTCACCAGTACGTGTTCGAGAACGCGACCCGCGAGAGGCCGGCGCTGTATCTCACCACGGTGTCGGAGCCCTTCGACAAGGTCCTGCGGTACGGGCAGACCCTCAGCTTCTTCGACGCGGCGCGGATCGGGAGCGCGGTCCTCTACGAAGACCTCGGAGTCACGCTGGCGTCCCGAGGCCTGACCGCGGCCCTCGATCGTATGGATGCGCTCACGAAGGAGCGGCGTCCCGGCCTGATCGTGATCGACAGCTTCACGGCGTTTCGCGACTTCGCGGCGGACGACGGCGAGTTCCGGCGGTTCCTCCACGTCCTGGCCGGGCGGCTCTCCTCCTTCCCTGCGACCTCGTTCTGGATCGGGGACTACGACGGCGAGGAGTCCGTGGGCAAGCCGGAGTTGGCGGTCGCGGACGCGATCCTCCATCTCTCCGCCAGACGGATCTCGGAACGCGAGCTCCGTGAATTCGAGGTTCGGAAGCTGCGCGGGTCGGACTTCCTCATGGGCAGACACGCCTACCGGCTCTCGAACGACGGCGTCGCCGTCTACCCGCGCCTCGCCGATCCCGCGGAGGTGGGGCCATACGGCGACGACGACGGGAGACGGATCTCCTCCGGCATCGAGGCGCTCGACACGATGCTGTCCGACGGCTACTGGCCCGGCGCGAGCACGCTGATCGCGGGCCCCTCGGGCTGCGGCAAGACGCTCCTGGGGCTCCACTTCATCTTCGGGGGAGCCCGTGACGGGGAGCCCGGTCTCATCGCCACCCTGCAGGAAAACCCGGCCCAGCTCGAGCGGGTGGTCCGGAGCTTCAACTGGTCGCTCGAGGAGGACGCAGTCGAGGTGATGTACCGGTCGCCGGTCGACATCTACATCGACCAGTGGTTCCACGAGCTCCTCGAGCGGGTCGAGCGCGGCGCCGTGCGCCGGGTCCTGATCGACAGCCTCGACGACCTCGGGTTCACCACGCAGGACGACGTGCGCTTTCGGGAGTACATGTACTCGCTCGTCCAGCGCTGTGCGAGGAATCACGTCAGCCTGATGATGACGCTCGAGGTGCCGAACATCTCCCGTGTGACGCACCTCTCCGACTTCAACATCTCGCACCTGGCGGACAACGTCGTCCTCCTCCAGTACGTCTGGTCCGGCGCGCAGGTGAAACGCGCGCTCACGGTCCTGAAAGCCCGCGCGAGCGCGCTCGAGCCGACCGTCCGCGAGTTCAAGATCCAGCCGGACGGAATCGTCCTCGGCGACGAGCTCGAGTACGGCCGCGACATCGGCTGACCCTCAGGCGCAGCGCACGGACGTCCCGTCAGGCCGCCTGCCGAGGTCGCCGCCGCGGGAGGCGGACCGGGAGGCCGCGACGCCCGGCCTCGCCCGGGTTGACGGCGAGGCCCGACCTGCCCTAGCATCGAGGCTCCGAGCTCATGGGGGTGCCGTCAGGAGCTCGTCGGGGGGAACCAGCCCGCCTGGCAGGCCGGGGGGTCGCTCCGTGCAGGGCTAACCGAGGTAGGCGGTCGCCCCCTCGACGGGAGGGAGGTCCCCATGCGACCTGCGAGACGATTGGCTCTGCCGGCCCTCGCGCTCATCCTGACTATCGCCGCCGTCGCCGTTCCTTACGGCGGGGCGGCCGGACCGCCGGACGACACGCCCGAGCGGCCCCACAGCGAGAACATGCATCTGCTCGGCTCGAGCCTGCGTGCCGGCGCCGTCACCGGGCCGCCGCCGGCCGGCCCCGGGACCGTTCCGTGGGACACGCGGAACACCGACTTGGCCTTCTGGGGGAAGACCGCGATCCAGGGTCGTTACGACGGGTTCCGCGTCGTCGACATCCGGGCGCCCGGGAAGCCGAGAGAGCTGGCGTTCTTCACGTGCGTGAGCCCCCAGGGCGACGTCGGCGTCTACGAGAACCTCGTGTTCCGCTCGGTCGACTCCCCGCAGCGAACCGACCGGTGCACGGCGGAGAGCCAGAGCGGGAGCCCGACCGGGGCCGACTGCGCACCCGCGCCGTCGCCGTGCACCGGCTTCGAGGGGATCCAGATCTTCGACATCGGCGACCTGGAGGACATCGAGCTGGTGGCCTCGGTCCCGCTCGACTGCGGCTCCCACACGCACACCGTCGTCCCCGACCCGGAGAACGACCGTGTCCTCATCTACAACAGCGTGAGCGGGACCGGTCTCCAGGCGAACCCGGGGAAGTACGGCAATCGGTGCCCGGGTGCGCCGTTCAACCGGGAGGACATCGTCGAGGTGCCGCTCTCCGACCCGGCCTCGGCGAGCGTCGTCGGCTCCTTCTCGCTCGGGCAGCTGGCGGACGGCACGCCCATGGACGGCTGTCACGACATGGGCGTCGTCGTCGGCGACGCGAACCGTGCCGCCTGCGCGGGGCACCCGCGCGGGATCGCCGTGTTCGACATCTCCGACCTCGACGACCCCGAGTTCCTCTACGCCGCCGAGGCCCCGACCGTGACCGGCTGGCACTCCGCGGCCTTCACCTGGGACGGGAAGGTCATCGCGGGCGGCTGGGAGCCCGGCGGCGGCACGCAGCCGCGCTGCCTGGAGACGGGTGCGCCCCTGCCGGGCGGCGGCGTGCAGACCGACGAGATGAAGACGATCTTCTTCTTCGACGCCGAGGACGGCGAGCTCATCGGCAGGCACGTGCTTCCCCGTCCCCAGTCCATCTACGAAAACTGCACGATCCACAACTACAACATCGTCCCGCACAAGAAGCGGTACGTCCTAGTGCACGGCTCGTACCAGTCAGGGACGGCGGTCGTGGACTTCACCGACCCGCGGAACGCCTACGAGGTCGCATGGATGGATCCCGATCCCCTCGACCCGCCCTCGGACACGAGCCCCGGCGGCCGCTCCGCCTTCCGCGGCGGCGACTGGTCGTCGTACTGGTACAACGGCTCGATCTACGAGAGCGACGCGAGGCGAGGGCTCTACGTCTGGAAGGTGAGCGCACCCGAGGTGCGCGGGCCGAAGGTGAAGCTCGGGTTCCTCAATCCCCAGACGAACCAGCTCTCGTTCGAGGTGGACCTGCGGGAGAGGAAGAGCTGACCCGGGTGGTCGCCCGCCGGGCGACCACCCGCTGTGACCGTCGCTGCGGGCCGGCATGGCCTGCCGGCCTGCAGCGCGCGAGGCGCCCCCTAGACTGGCGGCTTGCCACGCGCACCGCTTCCGGCCGAGCTCGTCGAGTTCCTGCG
>DASTQA010000077.1:0-21965 GCA_035762005.1 Gaiellaceae bacterium | reverse complement strand
CGGGCCTCCACGTCGTCCTGACGAAGGAGCACGGGGGGCTGCCGGCCGGGACCGAGGTCAGGGTCGGCTACGCGGAGGCCGCCGCGAGCGCTCCCAGGCCGAAGCCCGCTCAGGAGCCCGAGCCGCCCACGTCGGGCGGCGACGGTGGTGGCTCGGGCGGTGGTGGCTCCGGCGGCGGCTCGGGCGGTGGGTCGGGCGGCGGGGGCTCCGGCGGCGGGGGCTCGGGCGGTGGCCAGGCGTCGCAGCTTCCGCGCGATCCGGTACCGACGCCGCCTGGCGCCGAGGCCGAGCCGCCCCGGGTCGTACAGGACCCGCCCCGCAACGTGCGACCGCGCCTGACGGACCGCGGCTACGTGTTCCCCGTCTACGGCAGGGCGTCGTTCTCCGACGACTTCGCCGCTGCGCGCGCGACGACCGGGTGGCACCACGGCAACGACATCTTCGCCGCCCTCGGAGCACCGCTTCTCGCGGTCACGGACGGGACGCTCTTCAGCGTCGGCTGGAACGACGTCGGCGGCAACCGGCTCTGGCTCCGCGACGACGCGGGCAACGAGTTCTACTACGCCCACCTCTCCGCCTTCTCGCCGCTCGCCCGCGAGGGCGCGCGCGTGCGTGCGGGCGACGTCGTCGGCTTCGTCGGCGCGACGGGCGACGCCGTGGGGACGCCGCCGCACCTCCACTTCGAGATCCACCCGCGGGAGCTCCTCTGGATGGGCTACGACGGTGTCGTCAACCCGTACCCGTACCTGACCGCCTGGCTCAGGCTCGACGACGTCGACTTCGGCGGCTGGACGCCGGCGCCGGGCCGCGCGCCGCGGGCCGGCGCGGTCCTCCTCCAGGCGGACGACATCTCGACGCTGTCCGGCCTCGGCGACGACACGCTCTCGTCCTATCTCGTCATGCCGGAGCTCTTCGGCGAGGCCGCTCCCGGGCCGGCCATCGTCGACGCCGAGCCGGGCTTCGGCGGCTGACGCGCAACCCGAACGAGTCGCCCGCCGGGCGAAGCGCACGGCGATGCGGGCTCGCTCCAGGAAGGCCGCGAGCCCGCTTCCCGAGCGGCGTTACCTACGCCGCGTCGTTCGACTGGTACTCGAAGGGCTGCTCGGGGCCGAGGACCTTGTCCTTCAGCCACTTGCGCGTGTCCGGCCCGGTCGCCGGGTTGAAGAGCACGCCGAGGGCGATCCCCGCGAGCAGGAGCGTCATGTTGCGCCCCGTGTGCGAGTCCTTGCCCTGGACGCGGTCGCCGGCCTTGCGCAGCTCGACGACGGCCTTGCGCAGCTCTTCCTGGATGTCCTTGTCTCGCGCGACCTTCATGGCCATCCCCGACGCGCCCCGGTCGCCCAGGAGGTCGTCGTAGATCCGCCGGGCGGAGTCGTACGCCTTCTTGACGTGCTCGTGCAGCTCGTCGTCCTGCGCGAGCCGCTCCACATAGGGCCTCGCCGTGTCGACGGCGCCGCTCACCTTGTCCTTCATCGTCGTCCTTTCGTCGTCGGTCGCCGGCATTATCCCTACCCCGGGGCCGCGCGCGAAAACTCGAGCACCGGGGCGCCGGGGAAGGCGGCCTCGAGGACCTCTCCGATCGTGTCCGCGAGTACGAAGCGCATCGCCTCGCGCACCTCGGGCTGGAGGTCGTCGAGGTCGGGCTCGTTCTCGCGGGGGAGGACGACCGTCGAGATGCCTGCGCGTTGCGCGGCCAGCACCTTCTCCTTGACGCCTCCGATCGGGAGCACCTGGCCGGTGAGCGTGATCTCGCCCGTCATGGCGACGTCCTCGGAGACAGGAATGCCGGTGGCGAGGGACGCGAGCGCCGTCGCCATGGCCGTGCCGGCCGACGGGCCGTCCTTCGGGACCGCGCCCGCCGGCACGTGGATGTGCACGTCCCGGTCCTCGAACCAGTCGGACTCGAGACCGAGGTCGCGCGCGTGCCCGCGCACCCAGGAGAGGGCGGCCTGCGCCGACTCGCGCATGACGTCCCCGATCTGGCCGGTGACGGTCAGGCGCCCGCGCCCCGGCATGGCAGTCGCCTCGACGAAGAGGACGTCGCCGCCGACGGCCGTGACCGCCAGTCCCGTGGCGACGCCCGGGTCGCTCGTCCGCTTGCGCGCGTCCGCCGGGAAGCGCCGACGCCCGAGCCAGGTGCGCACGCGGCGCTCGTCGATCCGCGCGCCCTTGCGCTTCCCCTCGGCGATCTCCCGCGCCGCCTTGCGGCAGAGCGCGGCGATCTCCCGGTCGAGGTTGCGGACGCCCGCCTCGCGCGTGTACTCGCGGACGAGGAGCCGAAGCGCGCTCTCCGAGATCGTCACGCGCTTCCGGTCGAGGCCGTGGGCCTCGACCTGCTTCGGCACGAGGTAGCGCCTCGCGATCCCCACCTTCTCGTCCTCGGTGTAGCCGGACAGCGGGATGATCTCCATCCGGTCGCGCAGCGGTGAGGGGATCGGGTCGAGCTGGTTCGCCGTGCAGATGAAGAGCACCTGCGAGAGGTCGAACGGGAGGTCGAGGTAGTGGTCCCGGAAGTGCGAGTTCTGGGCCGGGTCGAGCACCTCGAGCATGGCGCTCGCCGGGTCGCCGCGCCAGTCGGCGCCCATCTTGTCGATCTCGTCGATCATGAAGACCGGGTTCCTCGACTCGGCGTCGCGGAGGGCGCGGATCACCGTCCCGGGCATGGCGCCGATGTAGGTGCGCCGGTGACCGCGGATCTCCGCCTCGTCGCGTACGCCGCCGACTGAGATGCGCACGAACTTGCGCCCGAGGGCGCGCGCGATCGACTGGCCGAGCGAGGTCTTCCCGACGCCCGGCGGACCGACGAAGCAGAGGATCGGACCGGAGAGCTCCCGGCGGAGCTTCTGGACCGCGAGGTGCTCGACGATGCGCTCCTTGATCTTCTCGAGGTCGTAGTGGTCCTCGTCGAGGATCTTGCGGGCGCGCTGGAGGTCGAGCTGGTCCTCGGTCGCCGTGCTCCAGGGCAGCGAGAGGATCCACTCGAGGTACGTCCGGATGACGCCGTACTCGGCCGCCGCGGGCGGGAGCTTCGCCAGCCGGTCGAGCTCGCGGCGGGCGGCCCGCTCGGCGTCCTCGGGGAGGCCGGCCGCCTCGACCTGGGCCCGGAGCTCGGCCAGCTCGGCCTGCTGCTCGTCGCCCTCGCCGAGCTCCTCCTGGATCGCCTTCAGCTGCTGGCGGAGGAAGTACTCGCGCTGCGACTTGTCCATCTCCTCCTGGACCTGCGACTGGAGCTTCGTGCCGAGCTCGAAGACCTCGAGCTCGCGCGAGAGGACGACGGTGAGCTTGCGGAGTCGCTCCTCGACGTCGGGCGTCTCGAGCAGGTCCTGCCGCTCCTCCGTCCTCAGGCGCATGGTCGCCGCGATGAGGTTCGCGAGCGCGCCGGGCGTCTCGGCGTTCGCCGCGGCGAGGCCGAGCTCCTCCGGGAGGTAGGGCGCGAGCGCGATGATCCGCCCGTAGAGCGACTCGACGGAGCGCGCGAGCGCCTCGGCCTCCTTCTCGCGGGGCACGACGTCGGGCAGCGGCGTGAAGCGCCCCGTCAGGTAGGGCTCCGTCGCCTCGATCTCCTCGAGCCGCATGCGGTCGAGCCCTTGCACGAGGACGCGGAGCGTCCCGTCCGGGACGCGGACCATCTTGTGGACGACGGCCGACGTGCCCACCTCGTAGAGGTCGTCGGCGTCCGGCGTCTCCTCCTCCGCCGAGCGCGAGGTCACGAGGGCGACGGTGAGGTCGCCGGCGACGGCCTCGTCGACGAGGCGGACCGAGCGCTCCTGCCCGACGGCGAGCGGCGTCATCGCGCCGGGGAAGACGACGGTCTCCCGCAGCGGCAGGATGGGGAGGACGACGCTCTCGCCCTCGGGCGCGCGCCGGGCGGTCTCCTCGACGACGCTCATGCGCCCCTCGTGACGGGCACGCGCACGGGGCCGGTCGCGCGGGGGGCGATCGGCAGCCTGATGGTGAGGAGGCCCTGCTCGTAGTGCGCCTCGGCGGCGGCCGCGTCGAGCCCGTCCCCGAGGGCGATCCGGCGCTCGAAGGGCCCGTAGTCGATCTCGATGTGCTCGTAGCGGCCGTTCACGGAGGCCCGCTGGCGGTGGCCCGAGATGACGAGGATGCCGTCTGCCACGGCCAGCTCGACCTGCGCCGGGTCGACGCCCGCGAGCTCGACGACGACGTGGACCGCCGGGGGATCGGGCGTCCGGTAGACGTCCACGCGCGGGCGGAAGCCGGCGCGTTGCGGTGCCAGGCGATGGTGGCAGAGGTCGGCGAAGAGCTCCTCCATCTCGCTCTTCAGCCGGTCGACGTCGCGCTTCGGAGTCATGCCACAATCGTAGCCGTGGGGCGCGTTCTCAAAGCCGCCGGGGCCGCGATCGCCCTCCTGCTCTACGTCTGGGTCGCCGCCGTCCGGCTCGCGCCGACCGTGCGCGCGCGCAAGGCCGCCCGCCGCTCGAGCCGCCGGGTCTAGGCTGCCGGACGTGGTCATCGAGGTCGTCGAGGGGGACATCACGACGCTCGACGTCGACGCCGTCGTCAACGCCGCGAACGACCGCCTCTGGATGGGAGCGGGCGTCGCCGGAGCGATCAAGCGGGCGGGCGGCGAGGAGATCGAGCGGGAGGCGGTCGCGAAGGGCCCGATCGCGGTCGGGGACGCTGTCGCCACCGGCGCCGGCCGGCTGCCGGCCCGTCACGTCGTCCACGGCGCGGTCATGGGCCAGGATCTCCGCACGGACGCCGACCTGATCCGACGCACGACGAGGCGCTCGCTGGAGGTCGCCGAGGAGCTCGGGGCCCGCTCGGTCGCGCTGCCGGCGCTCGGCACGGGCGTCGGCGGCTTCCCCCTCGCGGAGTGCGCCAGGATCATGGTCGGCGAGGCGCGCGTCCACCGGGCTCGGGCGCTCGAGCGGATCGTGTTCGCCGTCTACGGCGACGAGGCCGAGCGGGCTTTCAGGGCCGCCCTGGAGCAGTGACGCGGTCGCGGAGGCTCGCGCCGCCCTGCGGGAGGCGGCCACGCCCACGCGACAGCGTGCGCACGGGGCAGCGACCGAGGCACTAGCATCCCGCGGAGCATGGAGGGCGGAGCGATTCGGGCGCGCGGTCTCATCTGCGCCGGGGGCGAGGCGACCCGCCTCGAGGAGCTCACGAGGATCACGAACAAGCACCTGCTCCCGGTCGGCCGCTGGCCGATGGTGTACTACCCGCTCCAGCTCATGCAGCTGCTGGGGATCCGGGACGTCCTCATCGTCACCGGCCAGGGCCACGCCGGCGACTTCATCGACCTCCTCGGCGACGGGCGCGTTCGCCACCGGCAGGGGGACGACGCGCTCTTCGATCTCGACCTCACGTACAAGGTGCAGACGAGCGCCGGCGGGATCGCGCAGGTCGTGGGCATGGCGGAGTCGTTCGCTGGCGGCGAGCGGCTCGTCGTCTGCCTCGGCGACAACATCTTCGAGTACGCAGAGACGGAGGCCGTGCGCCGGTGGGCGGGCGGGCCGGAGGAGGCGCTCATCTTCGTGAAGGAGGTGCCCGACCCGGAGCGCTTCGGCGTCGTCGTCTACGACGGTGCCGGGACCGTCGTCGACGTCGTCGAGAAGGCCGGCGTCGTCGACACGCGCTACGAGGCGCCGCCGTCCGCGGACGCGGTCGTGGGCCTCTACTGCTACCCGCCGGACGTCTTCGACCTCATCCGGGGGCTCGAGCCCTCCTCGCGCGGCGAGCTCGAGATCACGGACGTGAACCGCGCCTACGCGGAGGAGGGCCGCCTCCGCTGCGCCCGCGTGGGCGGGTGGTGGCGCGACGCGGGCACGCACGAGGCGCTCGGGCGGATCGGCAACCTCATCCACGAGACCGGGGCGAACAAGACGCAGTGAACGTCCTCCCGGGCATGCTCGTGCTCCCGCTGCGGGTGTTCGCCGACGAGCGCGGCTGGTTCGCCGAGATCCGCCGGGAGGGCCTGCTTCCCCACCCGACCGTGCAGACGAACGTCTCCTTCTCGCGCGCCGGCGTCATCCGCGGCCTCCACTACCACGAGCGGGGCCAGGACGACCTCTTCTCGTGCCTCACCGGCACGGCCCGCGTCGTCGTCCTCGACCGGGAGACCGACGAGGTCTTCACCGCCGACATCGGCGAGGAGAACCCCGTCGCCCTCTACATCCCCGGCCGCCACGCCCACGGCTTCGAGGCGCTCACCGATCTCCTCTTCTGCTACCACGTCACGCGCGAGTACGACCCGGCCGACCCCGACGAGCTCGGGATCCGGTGGGACGACCCGCGCGTCAGGCACCTGTGGAGCACCGACTCGCCGATCCTCTCGGAGCGGGACGCGTCCTCCTAACGGGGGCCGGCGGCCAGCTCGGGCAGGCGCTCGCAGAGGCCTTTCCGGGAGCCGACGCCCGCGCGCGGCCGGCCTTCGACGTGACGGCGCCCTCGGTGGGCTACCGCCCCGACCTCGTCCTCCACGCCGCCGCCTGGACGGACGTCGACGGAGCCGAGGCGCGACCCGAGGCGGCTCGGGCGGTCAACGTCGCGGGCACGCGGAACGTCGTCGCCCTCGGCGCGCCCGTCGTCTACTACTCGACCGACTACGTCTTCGACGGGACGAAGGGGGCGCCGTACGTCGAGTCCGACGAGCCGCGGCCGCTCTCTGTGTACGGCCGGACGAAGCTCGACGGCGAGCGGGAGGTCCGCGAGGGCTGGATCGTCCGCAGCTCCTGGCTCTTCGGCTGGACGGGCACGAACTTCGTCCGCACGATGCTGGCGCTCGGCGCCGACCGGGACGAGGTGCGAGTGGTGGACGACCAGCGCGGCTCGCCGACCTTCGTCGGGCACCTGGCCGGCGCCACCCGCGAGCTTCTCGGGCGGCCCCAGGGCGTCTGGCACCTCGCCGCCGACGGCGACTGCACGTGGGCGGAGTTCGCCGCTGCGATCTTCGCCGAGGCCGGGCTCGCCTGCCGCGTGACGCCGATCGCGACCGCGGAGCTCGGCCGCCCGGCGCCCCGGCCCGCCTACTCGGTGCTCCGCAGCGAGCGCGAGCGGGCGCCGAGGCTCCCGCACTGGCGCGAGGGCCTGCGCGAGTGCCTCGCGCGCCTGACGGCGTGAGCGCCCCGCCCGGCCTCGCCTGGTGGCGGGAGGAGCCGGGCGGCGCCGCCTGGCTCGAGCGGCTCCCGCGCCTCGTCGGCGAGTGCGCCGAGCGCTGGTCGCTGCGGCTCGGCGCGCCGTTCCACTGCGCCCACGTGTCCTACGTCGCGCCGGCCGACCTGCCCGACGGCCGGCGAGCGGTGCTCAAGGTCAACTTCCCCGAGCCGGAGAGCGAGCACGAGGCCGACGCGCTCGCCCACTGGGACGGCCGTGCGGCGGCGCGGCTCTACGCCCACGACCCGGCCCGGCGGGCGCTGCTCCTCGAGCGCTGCGAGCCCGGGACGCGCCTCTGGGAGCTGCGAGCCCCCGAGGACGAGGCGAACGCGGCCGCGGCGGACGTTCTGCGGCGCCTCTGGCGCGCGCCTCCGCCCGGCCACCCCTTCCGGCTGCTGGCCGACGAGGCGGCGCGCTGGGCCGGGGAGCTCCCGGCCGCGTGGGAGCGGCTCGGCCGCCCGTATGAGCGCCGGCTCCTCGACGAGGCGGTCGCGTTCCTCCGGGACGCCGGGCCGGCGCAGGGCGAGCCCGTCGTCCTCCACCAGGACCTCCACGGCGGCAACGTCCTCCGCCACGCGCGCGAGCCCTGGCTCGCGGTCGATCCCAAGCCGCTCGTGGGGGAGCGGGAGTTCGACACCGCCTCGCTCCTGCGCGACCGCCGCTGGGAGCTCAGGAGCGAGCCGCGCTTGGGCGCCCGCCTCCGCAGGCGCCTCGACGTGCTCGCCGCCGACCTCGCGCTCGACCGCGAGCGCATGCGCGGCTGGGGGATCGCGCACGCGCTCGCCTGGGACCCGGACGAGGACATGCTCGCCTGCGCGGCCTCCCTCGCGGCCGTCGTCTAGGAGCTGCAGCGGCGGAGGCCGGGGGCGACGTCGATGGAGGGCGGCGGCAGGCTCTCGGCGGAGGCGGCGTCGGCGCCGACCGGGCGCAGCGCCGCCGCCGCCCGGAGCGCCATGTCCCGCGACTCGCCGAAGATGACGATCGTGTGCTCGCCGACGTAGAGGTCGAGGTCGCCGCCGAAGAACGCCCCCGGCGCGCCGCGGACGGTGACCTTCCGGCACGGGATCGTCGTCGAGATGAGGGAGGGAGGACGTTGCTCGATGGGCCAGAGCTGCACCTCGAGCGGCGGGGCGCAGCCGCCGTCGCTCCCGAACGGGACGTCGCAGTCCCCGTAGACGAAGGTCATCGGTCTCCTGCCGAGGATCGCCGTCAGCGGGAGCCCTTCGAACTCCTCGCCGACGAAGTAGGCGGCCGGCTGCGGCCACTCGCGGACCTCGTCCAGCGAGAAGTCGCCTTCCGGGTCGTCTCCCACGAGACAGCCCGCAGCGGCGATTCCGAGGAGACACGCGAGCAGGAGCGCCTTCACCTGGAGTGATGGAACCGCTCCCGCCCGCGGCCGTCAAGATGGCCGCATGGAGGCAGCCCTCGCCCGGCTCGCCGCGGCCGTCTCCCGGCGGCGCCGGCTCGTCGCCGGCGCCTGGCTCCTGCTTCTGCTCGCGAGCGGCTGGTTCTCGCTCCACCAGGGAGACCGGCTCTCGGGCGGAGGCTGGGACGTCCCCGGGAGCGAGGCCGTGCGGGGCACGGAGCTCCTCGAGCGCTTCCCCGCGCACGACGGCGTTCGTTTCGCGGTTCTCGTCGAGTCGCCGAGCCCCGAGCTGACGCGGGCCGGGGTGCGGCGGGCGCAGGCTCGCCTCGAGCGCCTCGCGGGCCTACGCGCCGACGGGCCGGCGGTGCCGCTCGCAGGCGGCCGGGCGGCCCTCGTCCCGCTCCTCTGGAGCGACGAGGCGACGGACGAGAGCGCGTTCGACTTCGCGACCGACCTGCGCCGCGCCGTCGTCGCCGACGAGCGCGGCGCGCGGACACGCGTGATCGGGGAGCCGGCCGTCTGGTCGAACTTCCAGGAGGTCTCGAAGCGCCAGCTGGCGAAGGCGGAGATCATCGGCGTCCCGCTCGTGGTCGTCGTCCTCCTCGCCGCCTTCGGGACGCTCGTCGCGGCGGCGATGCCGGTCGCCCTCGGCGTCGTGGCGGTGACGGTCACGGGCGCGGTCGTCTGGCTCCTCGCCGGAGTGGCCGAGATGTCCATCTACGTGACCAACATGGCCTCGATGATCGGGATCGGCGTCTCGGTCGACTACTCGCTCTTCGTCGTCAGCCGCTACCGGCGCGAGCTCCGCGAGGGGCGGCGCGAGGAGGAGGCCCTCCGCCGGGCGCTGGCGAGTGCGGGGACGGCTGTCGTCTTCAGCGGCGCCACCGTCGTCGTCTCGCTCGCGAGCCTCTTCCTCGTCGACGTGAACGCCGTCCGCTCGATGGCGGCCGGGGCGATCGTCGTCGTCAGCGTGGCCGTGCTCGCGACGGTCACCCTCCTGCCCGCCCTCCTCGCCGTGCTCGGCCGGCGCATCGACCGTCTCCGCGTGCCCCTCCTCGGCCGCCGGGGCGAGGAGGGAGGCGCGTTCTGGCTCGGCTGGTCCTCCCGCGTCATGCGGCGGCCCGGTCTGGCGCTCCTCGGCGGCACGGCCCTCATGCTGCTCCTCGCCTCGCCCGTCCTCGCGCTCCACACGGAGAACCGCGGGCTGAACCAGCTGCCGCGCGACGCCGAGGTCCGGGCCGCGACCGAGCGGGCGGCCTCCCTCGCGGGTCCCGGCCTCTCCGCCCCCGTCCACGTCTTCGTGGACGACGCGGAGACCGCGGCGGCCGTCGCGGACGGCGTCCGCGCGCTCCCGGCGGTCGCGGACGCGAGCGACCCCGTCCCCTCCGGGGACGGCTCCTGGTACCTCGTGGAGACGACGCTCGCCGTCGACCCGGAGTCCACGGAGGCGCGCGTCGCCTACCGGGAGGCCCACGACCTCGCGGGGCGGACGGCCGCTCCGCGCGACGCCGAGGTCGTCCTCGGCGGGGCGACCGCCTTCAACCTCGCCGTCGAGGAGGCGCTCGCGGGCGAGCTTTGGCAGATCGTGCTCTTCGTGCTCGCGGTCTCGTACGTCGTCCTGCTCCTCCTCCTGCGCAGCGTCCTCCTGCCGCTCAAGGCCGTCTTCATGAACCTGCTCTCCGTCGGGGCCGCCTACGGCGTGCTCGTCGCCGTCTTCCAGTGGGGCTGGCTCGACTGGACGGGCTACGACTCCCCGGGGTACGTCGACACGATCGTCCCGGCGCTCGTCCTCGCGACGACCTTCGGGCTCTCGATGGACTACGAGGTCTTCCTGCTCACGCGCATCCGCGAGCGCTACCAGGCGGGCGCCTCGAACGAGCGGGCAGTCGCCGAGGGCCTCGCCGCGAGCGCGCGCGTGATCACCGCCGCGGCGCTCATCATGGTCGTCGTCTTCGGCGCGTTCGCCATCGCCGGGGCGCCTTCGCTCAAGGAGCTCGGCCTCGGCCTCGCGGTCGCGATCGCGCTCGACGCCACCGTCGTGCGCCTCGTGCTCGTCCCGGCGACGATGCGCCTCCTCGGGGAGTGGAACTGGTGGCTGCCGGGCGCGGGAGGCCGCAGGGGCCTTCCCGGGCGGTCTCGAGCTTGACACTCCTATAGGAGTGTAATAAGAGTGTGATCTTCTCAACGGCCCGGGAGGGATCGCATGCAGGGACTGCTCGTGCTCGCCGCCGTCGGCTTCCTCGCCCAGCTCATCGACGGCTCGCTCGGCATGGCGTACGGCGCGACGTCGACGACGCTCGTCCTCGCCGCCGGCCTCTCGCCGGCCGCCGCGTCGGCGTCGGTGCACCTCGCCGAGCTCGGGACGACGGCCGTCGCGGGCCTCTCGCATTGGCGGTTCGGGAACGTCGACTGGCGGACCGTCCGGCGGATCGGAGTGCCGGGCGGGGTCGGCGCCTTCCTCGGCGCCGTCCTCCTCAGCTCGATCTCCGGCGACCTCGCCGAGCCCTGGATGGCCGGGATCCTCCTCACGATCGGCGCCTACGTGCTCGTGCGCTTCACGCTCGGAGGCCCTCCCGCGCCGCGCGGTCGCCCGTACGTCCGCCTCCGTTACCTGGTCCCGCTCGGCTTCGGCGCCGGGTTCGTCGACGCCACGGGAGGCGGCGGGTGGGGCCCGGTGGCGACGCCGACCCTCATCGCGACGGGGAAGCTCGAGCCCCGGAAGGTGATCGGATCGGTCGACACGAGCGAGTTCCTCGTCGCGCTCCTCGCGAGCGCGGGCTTCCTCCTCGGGCTCGGCTCGGCCGGCATCCCGTTCCGCTACGTCCTCGCGCTCCTCGTCGGAGGCGTCGCCGCCGCGCCCATTGCCGCCTGGCTCGTCCGCTTCGTGACGGCGCGCCTCCTCGGCACGGCGGTCGGCGGCCTGATCGTCCTCACGAACGCCCGCACGCTCTTCGCCGTGTTCGACGCGGAGGCGGCCGTCCGCGCCCCCGCGTACGGGTGTCTCGCCGCCGTCTGGGCCTCCGCCGTCGCGTTCGTCGTCTGGCAGCTTCGCCGTGACGGCCGCTCGCTCACGAGTCGGAGGGCGGGCGCGGCGCAGTCGGAGTCGTCTGCCTGACCGCCGAATCCTGGCCCATCGGCCGGGAGCGCCGCGACCGGTTCCGAGTAGCCTTCGACGCATGCGGATCCTCGTCACCGGCGGCTGCGGCTTCATCGGCAGCCACCTCGTCAAGCGCCTCGCCGCCGCCGGCGAGGAGGTCGTCGTCCTCGACAAGCTGACCTACTCCGGCCGCCGCGAGAACCTCGAGGGCGTCGACTGCGAGCTGCTCGTCGGCGACATCGCGGAGCGCGAGGACGTCGCCCGGGCGGCGGCCGGCTGCGAGGCGGTCGTGAACCTCGCCGCCGAGACGCACGTCGACCGCTCCATCCTCGGCGCCACGGACTTCGGGCGGACGGAGTTCTTCGGGACGCAGGTGCTCCTCGAGGAGGTGCGTCGCACGGGCGCGCGCTACGTCCAGGTCTCGACCGACGAGGTCTACGGCGACCTCGCCCACGGCGGCTCGGCGAGGGAGACCGACCCGGTCGAGCCCTCGAGCCCCTACAGCGTCGCGAAGGCGGCCGGCGACCTCCACGTGCCGGCGTACGTCCGCACGTTCGGGGTGAACGCCTCGATCACGCGCGGCTCGAACACGTACGGGCCGCACCAGTACCCGGAGAAGCTCGTCCCGCTCTTCGTCACGAACGCGCTCGACGGGCAGCCGCTCCCGCTCTACGGCGACGGCCGCCAGGTCCGCGACTGGCTCCACGTCGAGGACCACTGCGCCGGGATCGACTTCGTCCTGCGCGAGGGCGCCCCGGGCGAGGTCTACAACGTCGGCGGCGGCCACGAGCACGAGAACGTCGAGATCACCAGCCGGATCCTCGAGCTCACCGGCGCCGATCCGGCGCTCGTCCGGCACGTGACCGACCGCCCGGGCCACGACCGCCGCTACTCGCTCGACTCCTCCAAGCTGCGGGCGCTCGGCTGGGAGCCGCGCCGCGACTTCGAGGACGGTCTCGCCGAGACCGTCGCCTGGTACCGCGACAACCGCGCCTGGTGGGAGCCGATCAAGTCCGGCGAGTACCTCGACTACTACCGCCGGCAGTACGCCGAGCGGCTCGGCTAGCCGGTCGCCCTACGCGCCGCACTGCCGCTTCGCGGCGACGATCGGCTCGAGCTCGCCCTGGAGCTCGCCCGAGCGCTCCAGGTGCGGGAGCGCCTCCTCGCAGCGGTCGAGCTCGGCGAGCGTCTTGCCGAGGTTGTACTCGGCGTAGGCCTCGTAGCGGAAGCCGTCGCTGTACGTGCCCTGGAGCGCGGGGACGGCGCGCTCGAGCAGCGGGAGCGCGCCCGCGTAGTCGCCCGCCTGCATGTGGCTCGTGAAGGCCTCGTCGTTCAGGGCGGCGGCCTCCTCGGGGCTGAGATCCTGTCCCGCGGGAGGAGGCTCCTCCGTCTTCGGAGCCTCGGTGACGGTCTGCACGACCGTCGTCGCCTCTCCCTCGACCGTCACCTCCTCCGTGACGGTCCGGGCCTCGCGGGCGGGACGCTGCCGGTCCACCGGGTCGTCGCCGTCCAGGAGCAGGGCGGCGCCGACGCCCCCTCCGAGGAGCGCGGCCGCTCCGAGGGCGGCCGCGACGAGCACGGGTGTCCGGCGGCTCGTGCGGGCCGCTGCCGGACGTACCTCGCCCGGCGGCGGGCCGGCGACCCGCGTGGCGGCGGTCTCCTCGCCGACCAGGGCGCGGGCGAGGGCGTCGACGAACGACGTCGCCGTGGGGAAGCGCGCCTCGGGGCCCTTGGCGAGCGCGCGCTCGAAGACGGCGTCGACGGCGGGCGGCAGCCCGACGCCGCGGTGGGACGCCGGCGGGACGGGCTCGTGGATGTGGGCGGCGGCCTCAGCCGTGGCGGAGCCCCGCTCGAACGGCCGCCCGCCGGTGAGGAGCTCGTACGCGACGACGCCGAGCGCGTAGCGGTCGCTCGCCGCCGTCGCCTCCCGGCCCTGCGCCTGCTCGGGCGCGAGGTAGCCCGCCGTGCCGAGGAGGGTGCCCGGCGCCGTCATCCCGGACGTCTCGTCGACGACGCGCGCGATCCCGAAGTCGACGACGTTGAGCGTGCCCCGGGCGTCGAAGATGAGGTTCGCGGGCTTGACGTCGCGGTGGACGACGCCCTTGGCGTGGGCCGCGTCGAGCGCGGTCGCCGCCTGCCGGAGCCAGTCGAGCGCCCGCTCCCTCGTCGGCGGCCGGTCGCGCGCGCGCTCGCCGAGCGTGCGGCCGGGAAGGTACTCCATGACGATGAACGGGCGCCCCTCGTGCTCGCCGACGTCGAAGATCGTGACGACGTGGGGCTCGCCCGAGAGGCGCGCGGCGGTCAGGGCCTCGCGGCGGAAGCGCTCGCGCAGGTCGGCGCGCTCGGCGACGGCCTCGTCGAGGACCTTCACCGCGACGGGACGGTCGAGCTCGCGGTCGTGGGCGAGGTGGATCTCGCCCATGCCGCCGCGCCCGATGAGCCGCTGCTCCTCGTAGCGAGGCGGCAGGAGATTCGCGCCCGGGGTCACCAGGGAGCCTCTACCGGCAGGAGGCGCAGTCGAAACGCGCGAAGGTTCACGCAATCCTTACGCTGTAGCCGTACGCTCCGGCCGATAGGGGTCTGAAGCGGGTCATGCGAGTCGTCCTCTCCGCAGCGGTCGCGCTCGTCGTCGCACTCCTGTGCGCGGCGGCGGCGCAGCCTGCGACGACGTTCGTCCTCAAGGGCAAGGGCTGGGGTCACGGCATCGGGATGAGCCAGTACGGGGCGCAAGGCTTCGCGCTCGCCGGGAAGCGCTTCGACGAGATCCTCGCGCACTACTACCGCGGGACGAGGCTCGGGAGCCGAAGCCGTACGATCGAGGTGCTGCTCGCCGCCGGTCGCTCGTCGCTCACGATCGGCTCGAGCGCGACCTTCCGGGCGGGCTCGAAGAGCCTCTCGGCGGGCACCTGGACCGTGACCGCCCCGAGAAGCGGAGGCCTCCGGCTCACGAAGGGCGGGACGAGGCGCTCCGTCTCGAGCCCGAAGCGGTTCCGCCCCGGCACGGCGGCGCTCGTCCTCGCCGGCCGCGCCTACCGCGGCTCGATCGTCCTGCGCCGCTCGGGCCGGACGGTCTGGGCGCGCAACTCGGTCGGCCTCGACGGCTACGTCAGGGGCGTCGTCCCGCAGGAGATGCCGACGAGCTGGCACGCCGAGGCGCTGAAGGCGCAGGCGGTGGCCGCCCGCACGTACGCCCTCTCCGCGGGCGGGCACTGCTCCTGGTTCGGCACGAGCGTCATGTGCCCGGACACGAGCGACCAGGTCTACGGCGGCAAGTCGGCCGAGGAGCCCTCGTCGAACGCGGCCGTGACGGCCACCGCGAGGCGGGTCGTCCTCCACGCGGGCGCGCCGGCCCAGACCTTCTTCTTCTCCACCTCGGGCGGCAAGACGGCGGCCAACTCCGACGAATGGGGCGGGACACAGCTCCCGTACCTCGTCTCGGTCGGCGACCCCTTCGACACCCTCTCCCCCCACCACCGGTGGGGCTCGACCGACGCCGACGACGACTGCCCCGGCGGCGGCCGCGACTGCGTCTGGACGGCGACGGCGATGAAGGACAGGCTCGGCTCGAGCGCGCCCGCGGGGCTCCGCGACATGACCGTCACGCGCAACGGCTCGAGCCGCGTCCGGACGGTCCGGGCGACCGGCTCCGGCGGCTCGGAGACGATCTCGGGCGGGGACATGCGCTTCAAGCTCGGGCTGCGCTCGACGTGGTTCACGATCGGCGTCCTGCGGATCACCGGCGCGGGCACGATCGAGCGCGGCGAGGAGCGTACGCTCTCCCTCCGAGTCCGCAACACGGCGGGGGCGAAGCTCCAGCGCCGTCCGGCGGGCGGGGCGTGGCGCGACGTGCGCTCCCTCCCCGCCGGCGCCTCGAGCTACGACGCGCGTCCGCGGGTGACCTCCGACTTCCGGATCTCGTCGCCCTCGGCGTCGACCAAGCCGCTCCGCATCGCCGTCCGGCCGAGCCTTCGCTTCGCGGAGGAGCAGCCGGCCGGCGGCCTGCGGGGCCTCGTCGAGCCGACCCTCGCCGGGAGCGTCGTCGAGGTGCAGCGCCGCCGCTCGGACGGAAGCTGGCGGACGGTCGCCCACGGCGTCGCTGACGCCGACGGCGTCTGGCGGGCGACGTTCGACGTGAGGCCGGGGCGCTATCGCGCGTCCCTGCCCTCGCCGGGCGCCGGGCTCCTTCCCGGCCGGAGCCTGGCGGTGACCGTCGTCGCGCCCTAGCGGCCCGGCGGGCCGAGCAGCTCGGTCTCCGGCACCTCGCGGATCCTCCTGGCGGGGTTCCCGACGACGACGGCGCGGGGCGGGACGTCGCGGAGGACGACGGCGCCTGCCCCGACGAAGGCCTCCTCGCCGATTTCGACGCCCGGAAGGAGCACGGCGCCGCCGCCGACGCGCGCGCCGCGCCGGATCGTCGGCCCCCGCCGGCGGGCGTGCCGGGCCTCCGTGCGGCCCATGAGGTCGTCGTTCGTCGTAACGACGCCCGGCGCGACGAAGACGTCCTCCTCGAGCGTCGAGTACGCGGTCACGTAGGCATTCGCCTGGATGCGGGTGCGCGCCCCGACCGTCGTGTCGTTCTCGACGAGCGAGCCCCGGCCGACGACGACGTCGTCGCCGAGATCGCAGCGCTCGCGGACGCAGGCCTGGTCGCCGACGACGACGCGCCGTCCGAGCGTGCTGCCGGCGAAGACGACCGCGCCGGCGAGGACCTGCACGCCCTCGCCGAGGACGAGCGGCGGCAGCTCGTCGCGGCGTGCGGTCGAGCCCGCCGCGAGGGTCGGCGGCTTCCCCACGACCGCGTTGTCGCCGACGACGACGCCCTCGCCGAGGACCGTGCCCGGGTAGACGACGGCGCTCTCCGCGACGCGGGCGGTCAGGAGACGCGCTCCCGCACGAGCGAAGCCTGCAGCTGCTCGAGGGCGCGGACGACCGCGAGGCCGTCGCGGGCGGCCGCGAGCCGCTCTCCGTCGCCGGCGACGAGGCCGAGGAAGTGGGCGCACTCGAGCCGGAGCGGCTCGGCGTTCGGGACGCGCGGGCTGAAGACGTCGCCCGTCCGCGTGCTCCACTCGCCGTACGTGCCGAGCGACTGCTCGGCGGCGCTGTCGTAGACCGTCACCTTGCGGTCGAGCTCCATGTCGTCGAACACGGCCATCTTGTCGGTGCCGACCACCGTCATCCGCCGCATCTTGTGCGGGTCGAGCCAGGAGAGGTGCATGTGCGCCATCGTCCCCGAGGGGACGCGCAGGTAGCAGAAGACCACGTCCTCGACGCCCTCCTTCAGGAACGACTCGCCTTGCGCCGAGAGCTCCGAGGGCTCCTCGCCGAGGAGGTAGAGGATGACGGCGAGGTCGTGGACGCCGAGGCTCCAGAGCGCGTTCTCGTCCCGGCGGATCGTGCCGAGGTTCTGGCGGTTGCCGTAGACGTAGAGCACCTCGCCAAGCTCGCCGGAGTCCACGAGGCCCTTCAGCTTCACGACCCCGGGGTGGTAGAGGAGCAGGTGCCCCGGCATGAGCGCGAGCCCGCGCTCCTCGGCGAGCGCGACGAGCGCCTCGGCCTCCGAGGCGACGAGGGCCATCGGCTTCTCGACGAAGACGTGCTTGCCGGCGCCGAGCGCCCGGCGGGCGAGCGCGGCGTGCGTGGGGACCGGCGTGGCGACGAGGACGGCCTCGACGCTCTCGTCCGCGAGGACGTCGTCGAAGCTCGCCGTCGGCCGCGCGGCCGGGTAGCGGGTCGCGGCCGCCCGCAGGCGCTCCTCGTCCTCGTCGCAGAGCCAGGCGAGCTCCGCCAGCTCGTTGACGTTGCGCGCCAGGTTGGAGCCCCAGGGCCCGAGCCCCGCGACCCCGACCCGGACGGGCGTCACAGCTTCCACACGCGGCCGTTGCGGCTGCCGTCGCTGCCCGTCGCGTTGCGGAAGTCGACGACGAGCCGGGCCCGCTCGGCGAGGTCGCCGTAGTCGATGCCCGCGTGCGCGGTGACGATCGCGACGCAGTCGGCGGCCGCGACGGCACCGTCGAGCGAGGCGCTGGAGAGGCCGTGCTCGGGAAGGTCGGGGACGTGCGGGTCGTGGTAGGAGACGTCGCCGCCCTCCTCGCGCAGGAGCTCGATGAGCTTGAGCGCCGGGGACTCGCGCAGGTCGCCGACGTTCGCCTTGTACGAGACGCCGACGAGGTGGATGCGGCTGCCCTTCACGGACTTCTCCTGCGAGTTGAGGGCCCGCTTGATCTTCCCGAGGCAGAAGTACGGCATGTTCTCGTTGACCTTCCCGGCGAGCTCGATGAACTCCGTGTAGAAGTCGAACTCGCGCGCCTTCCAGGAGAGGTAGAAGGGGTCGACGGGCAGGCAGTGGCCGCCGAGGCCCGGGCCGGGCTTGAAGCTCATGAAGCCGAACGGCTTCGTCGCCGCCGCCTCGACGACCTCCCAGACGTCGACGCGCATGCGGTCGCAGAGCTGCGCGAGCTCGTTCACGAGCGCGATGTTGACGGAGCGGAAGATGTTCTCGAGCAGCTTCGTCAGCTCGGCCGTCTCCGGCGAAGAGACCGGGAGGATCGAGTCGAGCGCGCGCTCGTAGAGCGCCGCCGCCCGGGCTGTGCACGCCTCCGTGATCCCGCCCACGATCTTCGGGGTCGTCTTCGTCGTCCAGTCGGTTCTCCCGGGGTCGACGCGCTCGGGGGAGAAGGCGAGGTGGAAGTCCTTCCCCGCCTCGAGGCCCGACTCGGCGAGGATCGGGAGCAGCTCCTCGCGCGTCGTCCCGGGGTAGGTCGTCGACTCGAGGACGACGAGGTGGCCCGGCCGCAGGCGCTGCGCGATCGCCCGCGTCGCCGCGAGCACGATCGAGAGGTCCGGCTCGCGGTTCACCGACAGGGGCGTCGGCAGGGCGATGAGGATGGCGTCCGCCTCGCGCAGGACGTCGTAGTCGGTCGTCGCCGCGAGCGCGCCGGACTCGAGGAGCGGCCCCAGCCGCTCGGAGGCGACGTCCTCGATGTAGCTCTCGCCGCGCCGGAGCTGCTCGACGCGCCCCTCGTCCACGTCCACGAGGACCGTGGGGACGCCGGCGGTCGCGAAGACCTCTCCGAGCGGCACGCCGACGTAGCCGGCGCCGACGATGGCGACCTCAGGTCTCATCGGGACTCATCGTACAAAGGAGGTCTGCGATCCTCGCCGCGGCGCGGCCGTCGCCGTAGAGGTGCGGGCGCTCCCTGCGCGGGGCCGACTCGTGCACGGCGGCCACGATCGCCTCCGCGTCGGTGCCCGCGAGGCGATTCCACCCCGCCTCGACCGTCTCCACCCACTCGGTCGTCTCGCGCAGGGTCACGCAGGGGACGCCGTACCAGTACGCCTCCTTCTGCACGCCGCCCGAGTCGGTGAGGACGACGCGGGCCTGGGAGGCGAGCGCGGCGAAGTCGAGGTAGCCGAGCGGCGGCAGGAGACGGACGTTGTCGCCGAGCGGGATCCTCGCCGCCTCGAGCGCCGCCCGCGTGCGCGGGTGCGCCGGGAAGACGACCGGCTCGGCGAGCGCGGCGAGCGCGGCCGCGACGCGCGCGAGCGGCTCGGGAGCGACGTTCGCCTCCCGGTGGAGCGTGAGGACGAGGTAGCGGCCCGGCTCGAGCCGTGCGCGCGCGAGCGCCTGCGAGCGGGCCCGCGCGATCGGGGCGAGGCGGAGGTTCGCGTCGTACATGACGTCGCCGACCTCGTGGACGCCCTCCGTGATCCCTTCCCGCGCGAGGTTGGCCACCGCCACGTCGCTCGGGGCGAGGAGGAGCGCGGCGAGGCGGTCGACGACCACGCGGTTCACCTCCTCCGGCATCGTGCGGTCGAAGGAGCGGAGACCGGCCTCGACGTGCGCGATCGGGACGCGGAGCTTCGCGGCCGCGAGCGCCCCGGCGAGCGTCGAGTTCGTGTCGCCGTAGACGAGCACGGCGTCCGGCCCCTCCTCCGCGACCGCCGCCTCGATCCCCGGGAGCATGCGCGCCGTCTGCTCGCCGTGCGTGCCGGAGCCGGCCTCGAGCCGGTAGCGGGGCGGGGCCAGGTCGAGCTCCTCGAAGAAGACGGCCGAGAGCTCGGGGTCGTAGTGCTGGCCCGTGTGCAGCACGACCTCCTCGAGCCCGCGCTCGCGCAGGGCGAGGGAGAGCGGGGCCGACTTCACGAACTGCGGCCTGTTGCCGACGACGGAAAGGATTCGCACGCCGCCGGCGAATGTAGCCGACGGCATGGTGTGGAAGATCGCCCTCGGCGGCATCGGCCTCCTCGCCCGCCCGCTCGGTGCGGGCCGGACGCTGGCCTGGTACGCCCACCGCCGCCTCGAGCGCGCCTGAGCCCGCCGCCCGGCGCTCGCTAGAATTCGCCCCCCGGGGGCCGTTAGCTCAGCTGGTAGAGCAGGGGACTCTTAATCCCAAGGTCGAAGGTTCGAATCCTTCACGGCCCACTTAGGACTTCCCTGCTGTCGAGCAGTTCTGTTGTCTCGACTGACAGCGCATCCGCGTCTTGGTACCGCTTTTTGGTACCGCTTTCGCCCCAAAGCCGGGCACCGAGGCGCTCGGCCTCGGCCCTGAACGTCTCTCCGGCGAGGTCGATGTAGCCCTGCGTCGTTTTGAAGTCGGAGTGCCCGGCGCGCTTCATGATCGCCAGGGGCGCGTTGCCGGAGGCGGCATGCGCGAGATCTCGAGTTAGGCAAGGTCCTATCGGCGAGGAGGCTGGTGACCTCGTGGTATCACCGGTCCACGCGTAGCGGCCGACGGGGCCTCGAGCGTCGTCTCTCTAGGCCCGTCCACTCGCCGACGCCGATGTGCTCGAGCGCTCGCGCTCCTCTCGCGGGCGGTCGTCTTCGATTTGGCGCGAAAGTGCATCGGGTTTGTAACGGGTATGTCGCATATTGCGGCTCGCACCTGCACGCTCGCCTGGGCGAGTTCGTGCCACATACTCCCGCTTACGTCTCGCTGCCGGCCTTAAGCGGGGGAGTGGGGGCGAGCGCCGTGGGTAGGGTCGGCGAGATCGCAGCCATTCCGAGTTCGCGATAGGCGGTGCGGGCGCTCTTTGAGCAAGCTCTGGGCCTTCTTGGGCATCGCCGCGCTGACGGCGCCGGAGCAGCATCTGCGCGTAGTCGTCTTGTGTGCGTGCGAGCCAGGGTCGAGCACCGATCCTTTCGCTGATCGCCAGGGCGTCTTCGAACTGCTCAGCCCATCGTCGTAGTCGCATGTCGTTCGAGGCCAGGATTCCGAAGAAGCGTGAGATAGGTCCCAGACTGATCTCCGGGTAGCTGATCGCCACTCTGTCGGCATAGGGAGCACGAGCTCGTAGAGCGTCGCTGCGTGGTCGCTGTCGCCGAGTCGTGCGGCCGTCTCGGCGAGGAGACAGAGGATGACTTCCCACTCTTTGTCGAATGGGAGCCCGTTGAAGCCGTTCGCCGCGGCGGCCTCGGCTGTCAACGGACCGGCACCCTCCAATTGAGTCCGAGTTTTCAGAGTTGAGCGGCTTGGAAGCTCGGAGCAAAGTCACTTCTGATAGATAGCTCGTTCACGGCGCAGGTGGAACTGCCCACAGCTCGTGACCGTGTGACCCATCGTCGGCGCTGAAGTAGAGCGTGCCGTTTAGGTTCGTGAGGCCGGAAGGAAGGGAGCCATCCGGCGCGATGCCGTTGATGTCCTCAACAAGCACAGTTCCTGCCTCTGTCCCGTCAGTGGTCCAGAGCTCGCGTCCGTGACCGGTTTCGTAAGCAGTGAAGTACAGCGTCTCGTTCACGTTCGTTAGCCCTTGCGGAAACGAATCGAACGTGCCCGGCCTAATGTCCTTGACGAGCACGGTTCCTACCCTCGTTCCGTTGCTCTTCCATAGCTCTTTTCCGTGGCCGCCATCCTCGGCGCTGAAGTAGAGCGTCCCGTCGACGTTTGTGGAGAGGCTGAGAGCCGAACCGCCCTTCGGCCTGATGTCCTTGACGAGCACGGTTCCCGCCCTCGTTCCGTCCGTCTTCCACAGTTCGCGGCCGTGAGATCCATCCTCGGCGCTGAAGTAGAGCGTCCCGTCGACGTCTGTAAACCCTCGGGGAGCCGAACTGCGTTTACCCGGCCTGATGTCCTTGATCAGAACGGTTCCTTGGGCCGTTCCGTCGCTCTTCCACAGTTCACGCCCGTGGCCCTCGTCGGCGCTGAAGTAGAGCGTCCCATTCACGTTTGTCAGCGCCATGGGCGAGGAGCTAGAGTCCCAACCGCCTGGCGTAATGTCTTTGACCAGGACGGTCCCCGCCTCCGTGCCGTCGCTCTTCCACAACTCGCGGCCGTAGCTCCCGTCGTAGGCGCTGAAATAGAGCGTTCCGTCCACGTCAGTCAAGCCCCCGGGAGACGACGCACCGGAGCCCGGTTTGATGTCCTTGACCCGCACGGTTCCCGT
>DASTQA010000076.1:0-35173 GCA_035762005.1 Gaiellaceae bacterium | reverse complement strand
TCAATCGACCGGCCCCGAGAACGGCCTGTAGAGCCAGAAGGTGGAGGCGGCGGGAATCGAACCCGCGTCCGAAGCCGCACCGGTAAGAGCCTCTCCAAGCACAGCCGTCCCTTGCATTTCGCCCGGCGGCCGGTGGGTCGGCGGACCTACCTCCGAGCTAGCCGATCCTGCAGAGTCCCGCCTCGGGCGATCAGCGCTCCGTCGGCGGCGAGCCCGTTTTCTGACGCCGGGTCTCCGATCCACGGGCCGAGACCGGAGCCGACGCGCTACCGCTGGTTAGGCAGCGAGTGCTAGCTCGTTTGGCTTCGCACTTGCGTTGTTTCCCGGTTGTTTAACGAGGCCAACCGGGGACCTCGGCTTGCAGCTCTTCCGGAGAACCGACCCCGTCGAGACCAGGTCGCCCCCAGACCGTCAAAGTATAGCGGTGCCGCTCGCCCGCCTCAGCCGCGCCCGGGGCCGCCTGCGCCTGTCGCAGGCACTCGTCCTCCGCGTCGACGCGCTCTCGAACGGCGGCCTCGCCCTCTTCCTCCTCGCCGGAAGCTGGGACCGGCTCTGGGAGGTCTTCGGCCTCCCCCTCCCCCGGCCCGCGTTCTACGTCCAGCTGCTCGGCGCCGCGCTCGTCGCGTTCGCGCTCGTCGAGTGGACGCTCGCGGGCACGAGCGGCGAGCGGGCGGTGACGCTCGCCGCGGCCGTCGGGAGCGCCCTCGGCGCCGCCGTGCTCGTCGTGTGGCTCCTCGCCGGCGAGACGGGCGCGGACACGCATGGGCTCGTCGCGCTCTGGTCGGTGGCGGCGTTCCTCGCCCTCGCGGCCGCGATCCACGCGGTCGTCCTCCGGCGGACTAGCGGGAGCGGGCCTTGAGCTCGCGCTCGATCTGGCGGCGGGCGTCGCGGTCGGCGAGGGTTCGGCGCTTGTCGCGCACGTCCTTCCCGCGCGCGAGCGCGAGCTCGATCTTCACCCGGCCGTCCTTCCAGTAGAGCCTCGTCGGGACGAGGGTCAGGCCCTTCTCCTGCACCTTGCCGACGAGCTGGTCGATCTCGCGCCGGTGGAGGAGGAGCTTGCGGTCGCGGTCGGGGTCGTGGTTCGCGAGCGTCCCCTGCGCGTACTCGGGGATGTGCGCGCCGACGAGGTACACCTCGCCGCCGCGGACGTCGGCGAACGCCCGCTGGAGGATGGCCTTGCCGTCGCGGAGCGCCTTCACCTCCGTCCCGGTGAGGACGAGGCCGGCCTCGTAGCGCTCGAGCAGGTGGTACTCGTGGCGCGCGCGCCGGTTCTCGGCGATGAGCTTGATCCCCGGCGCCATGCCCGCATTGGACCAAAAAAATTCGCCGAGCCGGTTGCGCTTCCGTCCACTTCTCCGGCGAACCTTCCGCTTCCGCGTAGTGCCTACCGGTGAAGCTTCGTCCTACTCGCGCTCCGTGCTCGGCGCAAGCGGCAACCTAAAGGGGCGCGAGCAGGCGCGCAAGAGGGACCCGGAGCGTTTCCTCGCAAAGAGCGGCAATTAGTTTCGGGACCGGTCTGCGAGGGCGAGCTCGACCTTGCCCTCCCAGCGGCGGACGTCGGCGACCTGCACGGCGATCGGGTCGCCGAGGCGGTACGCCGAGCCGGTGCGCCGCCCGACGAGCGCCGTGCCGAGGGGGTCGATCTCGAAGTAGTCGCCGGGCAGCCGGCGCGCGGGGACGTAGCCCTCGAACACGCCGTCGAAGCGGACGAAGACGCCGGAGCCGATGACGCCCGTGATCTCGCCCTCGAAGGACGCGTCCCAGCCCTCCTCGAAGAGCCGCCGCTCGAGGAACCACGCGAGGCAGAGCTCGTCGGCGCGGTACTCGAGCTGCGCCGCGTCGCGCTCGCGCACGGAGGTCCACTCGGCGAGCTCCGCGAGGTCGTCCGGCGGCTCGACGTCGGAGACGCCGAGCTCGCGCAGGAGCGCCCGGTGGCAGACGAGGTCCGGGTAACGGCGGATCGGCGAGGTGAAGTGGCAGTAGGCGCGGCTGGCGAGGCCGGAGTGGCCGAGGTTCCTCGGGTCGTAGCGCGCCTGCTTGAGCGCCCGCAGGACGAGCGCCGGGAAGGCCTCCCCGCCCCGACCCGACTGCTCGGCGTGGCGCGCGACCGCCTCGCTCACGCGCGCGGCGAGGCGGGCCGCCTCCGCCTCCGTCAGGTGCTCGGGGACCGGCGGCGCGGGCACCTCGAGGGCGGCGAGCTTGGCGAGGAGGAGCTCGACCGACTGCGGATCGGGCCGCTCGTGCACACGGTAGAGCGCCTCCCGCCCCCGGCCCGCGAGAAGTCCGGCGACCGCCTCGTTCGCCGCGATCATCAGCTCCTCGACGAGCATGTGCGCGAGCGGCTCGGACTCGATCCAGGCGCGCTCGACCCCGCCCTCGCCGTCGAAGGCGAAGGCGATCTCGCCGGTCTCGATCCGGAGCGCGCCCCGCCCGTAGCGGCGGCGGCGGAGCGCCTCGGTCACCTCCTGCGCGAGTCGAAGCGTCGCCGCGAGCTCCTCCCCTGCCCGCTCCTCGCCGGCGAGGATCGCCTGGGCGTGGCCGTACGTCAGGCGCTCGCGGCTGCGGATCGTGCTGCGGTAGAAGCTCGGCTCGCCGGGAGCCAGGTCCGGGTCGAAGGGGATCTCCACGGTGACGCAGCGCCGCTCGACATGCGGACGGAGGCTGCAGAGGTCGGCCGAGAGCTCCTCCGGCAGCATCGGCTCGACGCGGCCGGGGACGTAGACCGAGAAGCCGCGCTCGCCCGCGTCGCCGTCGAGCGGCGAGCCGGCGGGGACGTAGGCGGAGACGTCCGCGATGTGCACCCAGGCACGGACGCCGTCGCCCTCGCGCCGGAGGCTGAGCGCGTCGTCGAAGTCTTTCGCCTCGTCGGGGTCGATCGTGAACGCGAAGAGTCCGCGCAGGTCGACGCGGTCGGGCTCGTCCTCCGGCAGAGCCTCCGGCAGAGGGGCGTGAGGACGGCGGACGCCCTCCTGCCAGAGGAGCCCCTCGAGGACCGCCTCGATGTGGGAGGCCCGGCCGAGGACGCGCTCGACGCGCGCCCGCCCGCGGCCGGCGCGGAGGACGGCGAGGTCGCCCGGGCCGGCCTCGCCCGCGCCCTTGCGCTCGGCGACGATCGGCACGCCGCCCTCGAAGTAGGGCTCGCCGACGAGGAGCTTGCCCCGCCGCGCGAGCTCGCAGACGACGAGCTCGGGCACCTAGCGTCCTGCGGCCCGGTCCGCGCCCGCCTCTGCCCCGCCGAGGCGGCGCCCGGCCGTCCTGGCCGCCACTACGCGTCGGCCAGGGACTCGAGGAGCGCCTTGCGGGCGATCCGGAGGGCCTCGTCCGCACGCGTGAGCGGGTCGTCGACCGCGACGATCCCCGGCTCGATCCCCCGGCCGGTGATGTCCGCGCCCGCCGGTGTGACGTACTTCGCGGTCGTGAGCTTCAGAGCGGCGCCGTTTCGAAGGGGCGCGATCGTCTGCACCGACGCCTTGCCGAACGTCCGCTCGCCGACGAGCACGGCGCGGTCGTTGTCGTGCAGGGCCCCCGCGAGGATCTCCGCCGCGCTCGCGGTGCCGCTGTTCACGAGGAGGACGAGGGGAAGCTCCGGCTGCGTGGCGAAGCCTGTCACCCGGTAGGTGCGCGCCTCCTCGTGGACGCCGTCCGTGCGGCAGACGATGCCGTCGTGCAGATACACCGAGGCGGTCGAGACCGCCTCCGAGAAGAGCCCGCCCGGGTTGTTGCGGAGATCGATGATCGCGGCCTTCGCCCCCTCGGCCACGAGCCCGGAGGTGGCGCGCTCGATGCGCTCCGCCGCCCCTTCGGGGAAGGAGAAGACGCTCACGTAGGCCACCTTGCGCCGGTCGACGAGGAGCATGCGGGCGCTGATCGGGGGCACGTCGATGTCCTGGCGCACGACGGTGAAGTCGAGCGTCTTCGTCCCGCGCCGCTTCACGCGCAGGCGGACGAGCGTCCCGGTCTCGCCCTTGATGAGCGCGAGCGAGCGCTCGAAAGTCAGCCTGCCGACGCGCTCGCCGTCGACTCTCACGATGACGTCCCCCCTGCGGATGCCGGCCTCCCGGGCGGGCCCGTTCAGCGCCGACGTGACGATGAGCCCGTCCCCCGCCGGCCCGACCGTCAGGCCGATGCCCGAGTACGTCCCCTCCGTCTTCTCCTGCAGAGCCCGGTACTCGGCCGCCGTCAGGTAGTCGGTGTGCGGGTCGTCGAGGCCCTCGAGCACCCCGTCCACGGTCTCCTCACGCAGGACGTCGGGCGCGATCCAGCGGTAGTAGGAGGACGCGAGCGTCGCGCGGACCTCGTCGACGATCTGCACCGGCCGGTCGGCGCGGAGCGGCGCCGCCGCCGAGGGCGGGCCGGAGGCGCTGCGGGTGACGAGGAACCCGACGAAGAACGCCGCGACGACCAGGAGCGCGGCCGCAAGCGAGCCCGCCCCGCGTCTCATGGGCCGCCCGCCGAGTCAGCTGCGGGGCCTCCCGTCGGCACCACCCTAGATCCGCAGGAAGCGCCTCATCGTGATCCCCGAGCCTATCGCGCCGACGACGAGGCTGACGGCGACGAGCACGAGGGCGACGACGGGAAAGCTCCACGCCCGGATGTCGTCCGGGCTCTCGATGCGGCCCATGATGCCGGGGAGGGCGAGCTCCTTCGCGAGCAGCAGGAGGACGACCGCGAGGACGGAGCCCGCGAGGCCGCAGAGGATGCCCTCGAGCATGAAGGGCGCCCGCACGAACCAGTTCGTCGCGCCCACGAGCTTCATCACCTCGATCTCGCGCCGCCGGGAGAAGATCGAGAGGCGGATCGTGTTCGCGATCAGGATCGTCGAGGCGACGAGCAGGATCACGCTCCCGACGAGGAAGATGGCGCCGATGATCGTCGCCACCTGCAGGACGCGCTCCGCCTTCTTCTCGCCGTAGGTCACGCGCTCGACGCCCGCCGGAGCCGGCTCGAGCGTCGCGGCGATCTCCTGCACGAAGTCGGCGTCGGCGGGGACGACCTCGTACGCGGCGGGGAGCGGGTTCCGGGCGAGGTTGCCGGTCAGCTCCGGGAAGCGCCGCTTCATCTCCTCGAGCGCCTCCTCCTTCGTGATGAAGGCGAATTCCTTCACGTCGGGATTGCCGGTGAGCTGCGTGCGCACGGCCTCGATCTGCTTGTCGCTCGCCTCCTTCCCGCACGTCAGCTCCGTGCAGAAGTAGACGTTGACGACGAGGTCCTTCTTCACGTGGTTCGTCCAGGAGATGACCCAGCTCCCGAGCGCGATGAAGAGCCCGAGGAGGAACATGCCGATGAGCACGGTCATGACCGCGGCCACGGTCGTCGAGATGTTCGCCCCGATCGAGCGGACCGCCTCGGAGAGGAAGAGCCGGACCCGCAGCATCAGCCGTCCCGCCGCACCTAGCCGTAGCCGCCGCGCCGCTCGTCGCGCATGACCGTCCCCTCCTCGAGGGCGATGACGCGCTTGCGCATCTTGTCCACCATCTCCCGGTCGTGCGTCGCCATCACGACCGTCGTGCCCGTGCGGTTGATCCGGTAGAGGAGCTGCATGATCCCGACGGACGTATCGGGATCGAGGTTCCCCGTCGGCTCGTCGCAGATGAGGAGCGGCGGGTGGTTGACGAACGCGCGCGCGATCGACACGCGCTGCTGCTCGCCGCCCGAGAGCTCGTGCGGGTAGTTGTTCATCTTCGCCCCGAGGCCGACGAGGGCGAGGATCTCCGGCACCTTCGCGCGGATGTCGCGCTTCGACTCGCCCTGCACCTTGAGCGCGTAGGCAACGTTCTCGTAGGCGGTGCGGTCGGTGAGGAGCTTGAAGTCCTGGAAGACGCAGCCGATGTTGCGGCGGAGCATCGGCACCTTCGAGCCCTTGAGGCGCGCGAGCTCGCGCCCGCCGACGATGATGCGCCCGTCGGTCGGGTCGAGCTCCTTGAGGAGCAGGCGCATGATCGTCGACTTGCCGGACCCGGAGGGACCGACGAGGAAGACGAACTCGCCCTTCTCGATCACGAAGGTCGCCTCCCTGAGGGCGACGACGTTCGGGTCGTAGACCTTCGTCACCGTCTCGAAGACGATCATCGGCGTCCCCGACGGGGGCGCGACGGCCTCCTCCGACTGGGCTACGACGGCCGTGTCCGGCTCGCCGTGGCCGCCGTTGACGACGACCGGCGGCACTCCGGACTGGTCGAGTCTCTCTGTGAGGTCGGCTTCCTGCACCGGTCTAGGTGGGAGCGCCCGTCCCGGGGGCGCGCCGGTCGGGGCTCTGCAGACGTCGGATCTTAGCGCAAGGCACGGTCGGGAGGGCTCCTCTCTAGGCGACGGCACCGGTCGCCCGGGCGAGCAGGTAGGCGCGGATGAACCCGTCCAGGTCGCCGTCGAGCACGCCCTGGGCGTTCCCTTCTTCGACGTCGGTTCGGTGATCCTTCACGAGCTGGTACGGGTGGAGGACGTAGCTGCGGATCTGGCTCCCGAAGCCCGTGTCGAGCATCTCCCCGCGCTCGGCGGCGAGCTCCGCCTCGCGGCGCTCGAGCTCGTGCTCGGCGAGGCGGCTCCGCAGGATGCGCATGGCGGTCTGACGGTTCGAGAGCTGCGAGCGCTCGTTCTGGCACTGGACGACGATGCCCGTCGGGATGTGCGTGATGCGGACGGCCGAGTCGGTCTTGTTCACGTGCTGCCCGCCCGCGCCGCTCGCGCGATACGTGTCGATGCGCAGGTCGGACTCGTCGATCCCGACGTCGACGTCGTCCGCGACGAGCGGGCTCACGATTACCTGGGCGAACGACGTGTGCCGCCGGTGCGCCTGGTCGAACGGCGAGAGGCGGACGAGGCGGTGCACGCCCCGCTCGGCCTTGAGCGTGCCGTACGCGTTCTCCCCCTCGACCGTGAACGTGGCGGACTTGAGCCCGGCCTCCTCGCCGGGGGACACCTCCACGAGCTCCGTGCGGAAGCCCCGCCCGTCGGCCCAGCGCAGGTACATGCGCAGGAGGATCTCCGTCCAGTCCTGCGCGTCGGTGCCGCCCGTGCCGGCGTGGATGGAGACGACGGCGTCGCCCGGGTCGTACTCGCCCGCGAAGAGCGAGTCCTCCTGGAGGCGGTCGAGCTCGCCGCGCAGCCCGAGGACGCTCTGCTCGATCTCGTCGAGCTCGCCGTCGGCCGACGAGAGCCCGAGCAGCTCGCCGAGGTCGTCCGCCTCGGCGCTCAGGCGCTCGTAGCGCTCGAGCCGCCTGGAGAGGCGCGCGTGCTCCGCCGAGATCCGCGCCGCCTCCTGCTGGTCGTCCCAGAAGCCCGGCTCGCCCATCGCCTCCTCGAGCTCGTCGAGGCGCGACCTCACCCGGTCCGGGTCAAAGGTAATCACGGACCCAGGCGAGCTGGGTCCCGATCTCTGCGAGCTCGCGCTCGACCGCGCTCCTTTCAGCCATCGCCCCGGGATGGTACCGGGCGGGGTGGCCGGCTCCGCGCAGCCCCCCGACCTCCGGGGCCACCCCGTGCCTCCACCCGCGTTCGAGCGTATCGCCTCGCGGCGCGCGCATGGCGCGCGGGGTGTGTCGGGTCCGTGCCGAAGTCACGCCCGGCGCGCTAGGCGCCGTGGCACTTCTTGTACTTCTTGCCCGACCCGCAGGGGCACGGGTCGTTCCGGCCCACGCGGTCCCAGTCGGAGGCGACGCGCTGGCCCGTCGAGACGGTCGTCGCGGCCGCGCCCCCCGCGCCGGCAACCGAGCCCGCCCGCGCGCCCGCCGGGACCGGCGCGGCGGCGGCTGCGCCACCGGCCGCGCGGATCGCGTCCGCGCCGGCGACCGACTCGTGCTCGTAGACGAGGCCGTCGCCGTTCGCCCCGCCGTTCGGCCCGGCGGCGGCGGGCTGGAGCTCGCCGGTCTCGGGAGGCCGCTCGATCTGGATGCGGAGCAGGTAGCGCACGACCTCCTCCTGGATCGTCGCGGTCAGCTCCTCGAACATCACGTGACCCTCGGAGCGGTACTCGGAGAGCGGATCCTTCTGCGCCATGGCGCGCAGGTGGATCCCGTCGCGCAGGTACTCCATGGACTCGAGGTGCTCGCGCCAGCGGAGGTCGACGACCTGGAGGACGAGGTAGCGCTCCACCTCGCGCATGAGCTCGGCGCCGTACTCCTCGACCTTCGCGTCGTAGGCGTCGCGCGCGTCGTCGGTGAACTCCTCGATGAGCTCCTCGCGACTGATCGCCGTCGCGTCGAGCTCGCCCGGCGAGATCTCCGTCTCGTAGAGCCCCTGCATCTCGGTGAAGAGGCTCTCGAGGTCCCACTCCTCCTGGTACTCGGACTGCGTGTGGTCGTAGACGATGCGGGCGACGAGCTGGTCGAGCCAGCCGCCGATCTCCTCCGAGAGGTCGGCGCCCTCGAGGACGCGCCGGCGCTGCTCGTAGACGACCATCCGCTGGACGTTCATGACGTCGTCGTACTTGAGGACGTTCTTCCGCGAGACGAAGTTCTGCTCCTCGACCTTCTTCTGGGCGTTCTCGATCTGCTTCGAGAGGATCGAGGCCTCCATGGGCTGGTCGTCCGGGAGCTTGAAGCGCTCGATGATGTTGTAGATACGGTCGCCGGCGAAGAGCCGGACGAGGTCGTCCTGGGCCGAGAGGTAGAAGCGCGACTCGCCCGGGTCCCCCTGGCGGCCCGAGCGGCCGCGCAGCTGGTTGTCGATCCGGCGCGACTCGTGCCGCTCGGTGCCGAGCACGTAGAGCCCGCCCGCCTCGCGGACGCCCTCGCCGAGCTTGATGTCGACGCCACGGCCCGCCATGTTCGTCGCGATCGTGACCGCGCCGCGCTCGCCCGCGTCGACGATGATCTGCGCCTCGCGCTCGTGCTGCTTCGCGTTGAGGACGTTGTGCGGGATGCCCTGGCGCTCGAGGAGCCGGGAGAGGTGCTCCGAGACCTCGACGGAGATCGTGCCGACGAGGACCGGCTGGCCGCCCTCGTGCCGCTCCTTGATGTCCTCGATGACGGCGTCGTACTTCGCGTCCTTCGTCTTGTAGATGAAGTCGTTCTCGTCGAGCCGCACGACCGGCACGTTCGTCGGGATCTCGACGACCGAGAGGTCGTAGATCTCCTTGAACTCCTTCTCCTCCGTCTTCGCCGTGCCCGTCATGCCGGCGAGCTTCTCGTAGAGGCGGAAGTAGTTCTGGAGCGTGATCGTCGCGAGCGTGACGTGCTCCTCCTTGATCGCCACGCCCTCCTTCGCCTCGACCGCCTGGTGGAGCCCCTCCGACCAGCGGCGGCCCTCCATGATGCGGCCGGTGAACTCGTCGACGATCTTCACCTCGCCGTCCTGGACGACGTAGTCGACGTCGCGGTGGTAGAGCGACTGGGCCTTGAGCGCTTGGATCAGGTGGTTCACGAGCTGCGCGTGCTGGGGCTCGTAGAGGTTCTCGACCCCGACGGCGCGCTCGACCGCCTCGATCGCCGTCTGCCGGGGCGAGACCGTCTTGAACTTCTCGTCGAACTCGTAGTCCGCGTCGTCCTCGGTCTTCGCGACGCCCTTGGGGACGAACTTCGTCGGCACGCCCCTGAGCGTGCGCACGATCCGCGCGAAGTCGTAGTACGTGCGCGCGGCCGTCTGGGGCTCGCCCGAGATGATGAGCGGCGTGCGGGCCTCGTCGATGAGGATCGAGTCGACCTCGTCCACGATCGCGTAGGAGTGGCTGCGGGCGACGGTGCCCTGGAGCGACGTCGCCATGTTGTCGCGCAGGTAGTCGAAGCCGAACTCGGAGTTCGTCCCGTACGTGATGTCGGCCTCGTACGCGAGCTTGCGCTCGGCGAAGGGCATCTGGTTGCGGATGAACGCCGCGCGCATCCCGAGCGCCTCGTAGACCGGGCCCATCCACTCGGCGTCGCGCTTCGCCAGGTAGTCGTTCACCGTCACGAGGTGCACGCCGGTGCCGGGGAGCGCGTTCAGGTACAGGGGCATCGTCGCCACGAGCGTCTTCCCCTCGCCGGTCTTCATCTCGGCGATGTCGCCCTCGTGGAGGACGATCGCGCCCATCACCTGGACGTCGAAGGGCCGCATGGCGACCGACCGCCTCGCCGCCTCGCGCACGGCCGCGAACGCCTCGTAGGCCAGCTCGTCGAGCGGCTCGCCGTTCTCGAGCCGCTGCCGGAACTCCGCCGTCTTGCCGGCGAGCTCCGCCTCGGAGAGCCTCTCGAACTCCGGCTCGAGCGAAGTGACGTACTCCGCCTGCTGGGCGAGGCGCTTGAGGCGCCGGCCCTCGCCGACGCGGAGGACCTTCTCGAGCGCGCCGTAGTTCTGAGGCATCGATACAGGCTAGCGACTGCTGATCAGAGGGGGTCGACGGTGAGCTCCCACCGTCCGTCCCCCACCCTATCGGCACGCGCGGCGAAAGCCTGAAAGCGCTCCCGCCCCGCGCGCTCGATCGCCGCGAGGGCCTCCGCCTCGGGCCCGGCGGGCTCGCCCGGGAGCATCTCGCCCTCGACGACGAAGGTCCGCTCGCCGTCGGGGGCGACGGCGACCTCGAGCGAGGAGGCCTCGATCCCCTCCGGCAGGTCGATCGGGTCCGACTGGACGCGCAGCGCGCCGACGGCCCAGGCAGTCTCCCCGCGCCGGACCGCCCGGACGGCGTACGGCGGCTCGAGGCCCAGCTCCTCCGTCAGCGCGGACAGAACCTCGAGGGGGACGTCGCCGACGACCGAGCCGTCCGCGAGCAGCCGGAAGTGGAGCTCCGCGACGTCGAGGCCCCGGAGCGCGTCCACCTCGACGAGCGCGGTCGCGTCCCACTCCCGCGGCCGGGCGAGCCCCGAGACCCCGCTCTCGACCCAGCGGAAGGCCCGCGGGTCGCCGACGTCGTCCGGGCCCACCTAGGTGAGCTGCGGCTCGATGAGGCCGTAGTAGCCGTCGCGGCGTCGGTAGACGACGTTGACGCCGTCCGTGTCCGCGTTCTGGAAGACGAAGAAGTCGTGCCCGATGAGCTCGAGCTGGAGCACGGCCTCCTCGGCCGACATCGGCTTCACGGCGAACTGCTTCGTCTTGACGATGACCGGGTGCTCCTCGTCCGGCACGACGGGGATCGGCGCCGCCTCGTGGTTCGTGTTGCGGGCCGGCCCGCGCCGGCGCTTGTCCCGGTAGCGGCGCGCCTGCCGCTCGAGCTTCTCCACGAGCAGGTCGATGGAGGCGCGCATGTCCTCGGAGCTCTCGCGGGCGCGGAGGACCGGGCCCTTCGTCCAGATGGTCGCCTCGGCGATCTGGTTGTCCGAGATCGACGGGTTCTTCTCCACCGCGAGCTCGAGCTCGAGCCGGGCGGCGTCGTTCAGGTGCTTGTCGAGCTTGCCCAGCTTCTGCCGGGCGTAGGTCTTGAGGGAATCGCTGACCTCGACGTTCTTTCCCTTGACCTGGAGTCTCACGGAAGCCTCCCTCGTCGTTCCGCTTCCAGACTAGTCGTTTCTCGCAACGCCGTCGCCGTGCCGGGCGCCTCCGCCTACTGGACGACGAGCACGAGCGGCTCGTCGTCGGAGAGGTGGGAGCGGTCGAAGCCGAGCGGCCTGCCCTCCGGGAGGCGCAGCCGGTAGCGCGGACGCTCGGGCACGTCGTCCAGCTCGAGGTCGACGACGCAGACCGTGGGGATGCGCTCGACGCCCCAGTCGATGCTCGGGTCGGCGTTCTCGGCGTGGCCCGCCGGCAGCTCGCCCTCGACGAGCGCGGTCCCGTCTCCGGCCTCGAGCACGAAGGGAGCGCCCGCCCGGATGTAGCCGAACGGCCTGGCCCCCGCGCACTCGATGCCCTCCGCGCGGATGTTGTTGTCGGGCACGACGAGCCGCAGCCGGGCGTCGAGCCCGTCCGCGCCGCTCCCGCCGCAGCCCGCGAGGGCGACGGCGAGGACGGCGGCGAGCGTGGAGACGGCCCTCCCTGCCCGGGTCATCCGCCCGCGTCGCCCGAATCCTCGACGAGCTCCTCGAGGCGCGCGGCGAGGACGGACGCCTCGACGCCCCCGGGCCAGCCGCGCAGGACCTTGCCGCCGGGCCCGACGAGCACGACCGCCGGCGGCTCGCGGACCGCGTAGCTCAGCCAGACGCCGTCGTCGGCGACGGCGATCGGATGGCCGAGGTCGAGCTCGTCCGCGTACCCGCGCGCCGGCTCGGCGTCGTCCTCCGTGACGAGACCGAGCAGGGCGACCCCCGCGTGCTCGTCGACGACGTCGGCCGCGCGGCGGTGCACGTCGCGGCACCGCTCGCACCAGCTCGCGGTGAAGACGAGCACGACCGGCCGGTCCTCCCAGAGGTCGCTCCCCGCCACCGGCGACCCGTCGACGAGCCGCGCCGAGAGCGCCGGCGCCGGGGCTGCGCCGGCGGGCGCCTCGCGGAAGCCGACGCCGGCCGGGACCGGCCCCGGGAGGTCGGACGCGCCGCCCGCCGAGGCGTCCCCGGACGAGTCTCCGCCGCAGGCGGCGGCGAGCGCGAGCACGAGCAGGAAGGCGATCGGGGTGCGGCCCCACGGCCGCCGGCGGACGCGGTCGCTCATGGTGCGGAAGGGCGGCGGCAGCGGCGAGCGGGGCGGGCCCGTCCCGCCCCGCGCGCGTCCTGCCGCTCGTCGCTCCTCCTCGGTCGTCTCCCTAGCCCGCGGGCGGGGTCGTGTCCTTGACGTGCACGTTGCAGGTGCTCGTCGCCGTCTGCGACTGGTCCGTCTCGGACGTGGCGGTCAACGTGACCGTCGTGCGGGCGTCGCCGTCGTCGTCCTCGGGGTTCCGCAGCGTGTGGACGGGCACCGCCACCGTCTCGCCGGCCTTCGCGAACGCGAGGGCGTTCGGGAGCCTGGCCTCCCAGTCGTCGCTGCTCGAGCTCGCCGACACGCGGTAGACGTCGGAGTCGAAGACGCCCTCCCCGGCCTCGCCGGTGTTCGTCAGCGGGAACGTGCAGGTGGCGAGGAAGCCCGGCCGCCGCGGCGTCTTCGTCGGCGCTCCCAGCGCGACGCCGCGCTCGTACGGGCCCGCGCCGTCGAAGCGGCGCACGCCGATGTCGTAGAAGAGCACGCCCTCCTCGTCCCGGAACGTGTCGAGGACATAGACGTGCAGGCGGTTGAACGTGTCGACGTACTCGTACTGGCTGCCGGAGCTCGTGCCGGCGTGGAACGTCGCGTCGTTCAGCTGGCGCGGGTCGCCGCGCACGACCGGCACGGGCGTGCCGTCCGGGCGGTAGAAGTCGATCATGTTGATGTCTTCCGGCTTCGGGTCGATCAGCCAGACGCGCGGCGTGCCGCTGTTGCGGCTCTTCGCGAGCAGGACGCCGTGGCCGGGCGCGAACGAGTCGTTCCCGACGCGGTCGACGACCTCGAGCCGGTAGTGCAGGTAGTTCGTGCCCGGGCAGGAGAACGAGTCGAGACCCTGGTTCGCGCAGCTTCCGGCCAGGTCGCCGCCCTCGCCGAAGTTGACGGTGAGCCCGACGAGGTCGCCGTCCGGGACCGACGAGCGGGCCTTGAGCCGCACGACCGCGACGCCCTGGTCCGCGAGCGTGTTGCGCTCGAGGGTGAGCTGGTCCCCGCCCGCGAGCACCCCGAGCTGGTTCTTGAAGTGCAGCAGGTGGTGCGGGCCGAGCGCGGAGCCTCCCAGGTTCGGGATCTGCCACCGGTTGTGGGTTCCGCCGGGACCGTTGAACGTCCCGCGGCTCATCATCTCCCAGTAGCCGGTGAAGTTCCTGATGTTGTCCGCGAACGGGTTGTTGTAGTTGTCCGGCAACCCGCGCAGGTGGCTGAACTCGTGGGCGAAGACGCTCTGCCCCGAGCTCTCGGCCTGCGTCGACGTGCCGCCGCCGGCGTTCGGCCAGTGGTTCGCGGCGGCGGCCCACGAGGACCAGTCGACGTACCGCGTCGGAGCCCAGTTCGGGATCGGGTTGCCGGCGTTGTTCAGGACCGGGCCGTTCTCGGCGCCCGGAGGGCCGAGCTCGGCCGGGACCTGCTCGCGCTCGGTCCAGAGCATCTCGCCGAACTCCTGCCACGTCGACGACTCGTCGTGGCCCGCCGTGACGTAGAAGCCGTTGTCGAAGCCGCAGAGGCCCGATTCGCAGCCGATCGCGGCCCGCCACGCGTTCCCGCCGTCCGCGCGGATGTTGCGGTTGCACGTGTCCCCCGCGGGACAGACCGAGTTGGCCTGGTTGCCCACCGCGCCGTTGAACTGCCCGAGGCCGTACTCGTGCAGCTTCCCCGGCATCAGGTACGGGCCGAACACCTCGACGTCGACCCCGATGCGGCCGTGGCTGTCCTCCATCCAGTAGCTGTGAAGCGTGCGGTAGCCGTTGAACTCGTTCGGGACGGCGTAGTAGTCGTGCATCCACTCGTTGACGTCCGCGGGCGCCACGGGCTCCCAGCCGGGCTGCGGGTTGCCGAACGGGTGGGACTCCGGCGGCTGGCTGATGAGGAACGGCTGGTCCGGGAACTCGAGCAGGATGATCGCCGTCCGGTACTGGCTCTGCGAGCCCGTGGCCGAGCCGTCGTAGAACTCCCGCCGCTCGTCGGGCACCGGGACGTAGTCGCTCCACGTGAGATCCTCCATGTCGAGCCAGTTCTGGGCGTCGATCGGCTGGAGGAGCGGGTGGTTGACCGCGTCGGGAGGCGCCTGGGCGGCGGCCGAGCCGGTTCCGAGCCCGGCGGCGAGCGCCAGCGCGAGCGTCAGGAGGGCGGCGAGGGACGCGCGCCGGAAGGGCGCCCGCGCCCGCGGCCCGTGCGTTCCTGCGCTCATGCCGGAGCCTCCGGCGATCCGGTGGTCGAGACTGTCGCGTTCACGTCCTCTCCCTTCCGTTCGGGCGCCCGGAGCCCGAAGCTGTCGACGCGGGGTCGTCGCAGCCCCGTGGGGCCGTGACGTGACTGGCTGCCGGTCTCTGCCTGCCCTGACGGCTGGGGCCGAGGCAGCGTCGTGAGATCCTCCCGGGCCGAAGCGGCGCTTGCCTGCCTGCTCGTAGATCCCCCTCTTTCCTCCGGCCGCAGCCGGACCGGGTGCCGGCCCCACGGCTCGGAGGCGCAACTATATGCCGATGCCCGCGCGGGCTGTCAACCGGCTCAGCGCCGGACCGCGCGCGCGAAGGCGACGACGTGGACGGAGCGGGCGCCGCCGCGGCGGAGCTCCCTGGCGGCGGCGCCAGCCGTCGCCCCGGTCGTGTAGACGTCGTCGACGAGCGCGACCGAGGCCGGCACGCCTGCGCGAGCGCGGAAGGCGCCGCGGACGTTCGTCCGTCGCGCCGCCCGCGGCAGTCCCCGCTGCGGGCGGGCGCCCCGGGCGCGCGCGAGGAGCGGCTCGACGGGCAGCTCCCAGCGAGCCGCGAGGGCGCGCGCGAGCTCCTGGGCGGTGTTCGACCCGCGCCACGCCACACGATCCCCGTCGCCCGGGACGAACGTGAGCGCGGCGACCGCGGGCCGCGGGACGACGGCGGCGACGATCTCGGCGGCGACGGGTGCGACGCGCCGCACGCCGCGCTCCTTCCACGCGGAGACGAGCGCCCGCGCCGGGCCGTCGTAGGCGACGGCGCCGCGCGCGGAGGCGAACGGGAGCCGCCGTCCGGCGCACTCGCCGCAGCGCTCGACGGGCCAGGCGGTCGGACAGCCGCAGCGCGCGCACAGCGTCCCGCGGAGGAGCAGCAGCCCCGCGCGGCAGTCGGCGCAGACGAGCCCGTCGCCGCCGCCGCAGGCGAGGCAGCGCTCGGGGAGCAGCAGGCCGAGGAGAGCGGCCGCCAGGCCGCCCGCGCCTCGCGCTTCTGGCACGCCGCCGTCGCCCATGCCCACCCTCGGGGTGGGTACCACGGCTGCCCCGCACGCCTGGCGCGCAGGCCGTGCCGGAAGCCTCGCGGACCGTGCCGAAAGCCCTCCGGGCGTTGCCGGGAGATCGCAGCCCGTCGCGGAAGACGCCGGGGCGGCGAGGCTTACCCGGCGGCCGCCGGGTAGCGGAGGATGCTGCTCGCGAGGTTCGAGGCGTCCCCGAAGATGCCGGCGATCGCGAGGCCCTCGTCGGGCACGACGCTTCCGGGCAGGAGCGCGGCCCGCCGGATCGCGGCCGCCTTCCCGACGTGGCAGTCCGCGCCGATGGCGGCCGGGCCGCGGATCTGGGCGTCCTCCTCGACCGTGACGTTCCGCCCGAGGACGACGGGGCCGTCGATCGTCGCCGAGGGGTGGATGCGGCAGCCCTCCTCCGCCCAGACGCCGGGGGCGATCTCCTCTCCGGGGACGTCGACGCGGACGTGGCCGAGGACGGCGTCGAGGATCGTGTTCCGCAGCTCGTCCAGGTCGCCGACGTCGTTCCAGTACGCCATCGTCGTGTACGCGTAGACCTCCTCCCCGGCGGCGACGAGGTTGGGCCAGACGTCCTCGCCGAAGTCGTAGAACGTGTCCGCGGGGATACGCTCCAGGAGCTGCGGCTCGATCACGTAGATGCCGCAGTTGGCCAGGTCGCTCCGGGCCTCCTCCCGGCGCGGCTTCTCCTGGAAGCCGCGCACGCGCGTGTCGCGGTCGAGGATGACGACGCCGTAGGAGGAGGGGTCGCCCACGGGCTTCACGGTCAGCGTCGCCAGCGCGCCGGTGCGCTGGTGGTGGCCGAGGAGGGCCGTGATGTCGACGTCGTGGAGCCCGTCCCCGGAGGTGATGAGGATCGCCTCGTCCCCCCAATAGCCCTGGAGCTTCTTCGTCCCCCCGGCCGTTCCGAGGAGCTCCGGCTCGTGCGACCAGAGGATCCCCATGTCGAGCGCGGAGCCGTCGCCGAAGTAGCGCTGGATCATCTCCGGGAACGCGTGCAGGTTGATGCCGACCTCGTGGACGTCGTGGCGCCGCAGGAGGTTGAGGAGGTGGTGGAGCACCGGCCGGTTCGCGACGGGCATCATCGGCTTGGGGAGGAAGTCCGTGAGGGGGCGCAGGCGCGTGCCGAGCCCCGCCGCCATCACCATCGCCTTCACGAGCTCACTCCCTCGTGACGGCGGTCCAGGCCGGCGAGCGACTCGCCGTAGGGCGGACGGTGGATGCCCGCCTCGGTGACGATCGCCGTGACGAGGGCGGCCGGCGTGACGTCGAAGGCGGGGTTGCGGGCGTCGAACCGCGTCGTCACCTCGGCCGGGTCGCGCTCCTCGATCGGGATCTCCGCGCCGGTGGCGGTCTCGAGATCGACCGTCGAGCTCGGCGCGACGACGTAGAACGGGATGCCGTGGTGGGCCGCCAGGACGGCGAGCCCGTATGTGCCGATCTTGTTCGCGGCGTCGCCGTTCGCGGCGATGCGGTCCGCGCCCGTCACGACCGCGTCGACCTCGCCGCGGGCCATGAGCGAGCCGGCCGCGGCATCGGCGACGACCGTGTGCGGGACGCCCGCGCGCTCGAGCTCCCAGGCGGTCAGGCGCGCGCCCTGGAGGAGCGGGCGCGTCTCGCCGACGACGACGTGCTCGACGAGGCCGCGCGCGAAGCCCTCCCTGATCGCGCCGAGCGCCGTCCCCACTCCGCCCGTCGCGAGCGCGCCCGCGTTGCAGTGGGTGAGCGCGCGCGTGCCGGGGGCGAGGAGCCCGGCTGCGTGCCGGGCCATGCGCCGGCAGCGCTCCACCTCCTCCCTGTGGAGGGCGCGCGCCCGGGCGGCGAGCGCGCGCGCGTCGGGATCGACCTGCCGTAGCTCGGCGATCGCCCAGGCGAGGTTCACGGCCGTCGGGCGGGAGGCGAGGAGCGTCGCGGCGGCCTCGTCGAGGTCGTCGCCGTGCGCCGCCGCGAGCGCGTAGCCGTACGCCGCGGCGACGCCGATCGCCGGCGCGCCGCGGACGGCGAGCGTGCGGATCGCCTCGGCGACCTCCGCCGCCGAGCGGCACTCCAGGTGCACGACCTCGTCGGGGAGCCGGCGCTGGTCGAGGACCACCACCGCTCCGGGCTCCAGGCGGACGATCTCCTCCGGCTGCAGATCCCTGCCCGGACTCTGCGGCGGCATCTCCCGGGCTAGGTGCCTTCGTCCCAGGAGGCCAGGTACCTCGCCTGCTCCTCCGTGAGCCGGTCGATCTCGACGCCCATGCTCTCGAGCTTGAGCCGCGCGATCTCGCGGTCGATCTCCTCCGGGACGTCGTAGACGCGCGGCTCGAGCGAGCCGGCGTTCGCGACGACGTACTCCGCGGAGAGCGCCTGGTTCGCGAAGCTCATGTCCATGACGGACGCCGGATGACCCTCCGCAGCGGCGAGGTTCACGAGCCGGCCCTCGCCGATGAGGTAGAGGCGCCGCCCGTCGGCGAGCTCGAACTCCTCGACGTTCGGACGCGCCTCACGGGTGGCGACCGCGAGGTCGTGAAGCGCGGGGATCTCGATCTCGACGTTGAAGTGGCCCGTGTTCGCGAGGATGGCGCCGTCCTTCATCCGCTCGAGCGCCGACCGCGGGATGACGTTCTTGTCGCCCGTGGCCGTGCAGAAGAGGTCGCCGACCTCGGCCGCGCGCGCCATCGGCATCACCTCGTACCCGTCCATGAGCGCCTCGAGCGCCCGCAGCGGATCGACCTCGGTGACGATCACGTGCGCCCCCATCCCGCGGGCGCGCATGGCGACGCCCCGGCCCGTCCAGCCGTAGCCCGAGACGACGAAGCGCCGCCCGGCCAGGAGGACGTTCGTCGCCCGGATGATCCCGTCGATCGTGGACTGGCCCGTGCCGTAGCGGTTGTCGAAGAGGTGCTTCGTGTTCGCCTCGTTCACGGCGACGATGGGGAAGGCGAGCGCCCCCTGGGCCTCGAGGGCCCGCAGGCGGACGACGCCCGTCGTCGTCTCCTCCGTCCCGCCGAGGATCTCTTCGAGCTGCTCGCGGCGGTCCTTGTGGAGGACGCCGATCACGTCGGCGCCGTCGTCCATCGTCAGGTGCGGGCGGTGGTCGACCGCGGCCGTGATGTGCGAGTAGTACGTCGCGTCGTCCTCCCCGCGGATGGCGAAGACCGGGATGCCGTACTCGGCCACGAGAGCGGCCGCGACGTCGTCCTGGGTCGAGAGCGGGTTCGAGGCGCAGAGGACGACGTCCGCCCCGCCCGCCTTCAGCGTGCGCGCGAGGTTCGCGGTCTCGGTCGTCACGTGGAGGCAGGCCGAGACACGGTGGCCGTCGAGGGGCCGCTCGCGCTCGAAGCGCTCGCGGATGGCCGCCAGCACGGGCATCTGCCTGTCCGCCCACTCGACGCGGACGACGCCTGCGGGCGCGAGCGCGAGATCCTTGACGTCGTGGCGGGGCGCGGTCGTGGCCATGGCCGCGCGAAAGTCTACTGACGGCGCTCTCTCAGGCGTCGGCGCGGCCGTAGCGGTCCTCGAGGCGGACGACGTCGTCGGCCTCGGGCGTCGAGACCTCGAGCACGACCGTGTCCTCGAGGGCCCGCCAGCGGTGCACCGTTCCCGGCCGCAGCCGGAACGCCCGGCCGGGGCCCACGACCTCGACGTCGGGCGTGCGTCCGGGCTCTCCGACCTCGAGCTCGACCCGGCCGGAATGGACGTAGATGACCTCGTCCTTGTGGCGGTGGAACTGGAGGCTCAGCTGCTCGCCCGCGCGCACGAAGATGACCTTGCCGAGGTAGTGCTCGGTCGCCGCGTAGACGAGCTCGTGGCCCCACGGCTTCTCCACGCGCTCGACCGGCACGGCGAAGCGGTCGAGGTCGAGGAGGTTGGGGGTCAGCTCGCTGATGGCGCGGTCATACCCCAGGGCTCTTCCCCCCGTCAAGCCAGTCGGGGTGCGCACGGACGTACTCGTCCGCCGCCCGCAGGTCCTTGGGCGTGTTGACGGTCAGCCAGACGCCCTCGTGGCGGAAGGCTCGCAGGCGCCCCCGCCCGGCGAGCGCCGGGAACGTCGTCGTCTCGTGGTCGCCGCGCTCCGGCAGCTCGACGAGCGCCTCCTCGCCGAGCACGTAGGCGCCGCAGCTCACCCATTCCGGGAGGAGCCCGCCCTCGCGGAAGCCCGTGACCGCGTCGTCCTCGCCCAGCTCGACGACGCCGAAGGGAGAGCGCGGATGCGTGACGGCGACCGTCGCGGCCGGACCGGCGCGCCGGTGATCGGCGAGCATCGCGCGGAGGTCGAGCGCGAGGAGCTCGTCGCCGTTCAGGACGACGACGTCCCCCTCCTCCCGCCGGGCACGCGCGGCGAAGCGGATCCCGCCGCCGCGGCCGAGCGGCTCCGGCTCGCCCGCGGCGACGACCTCCGGCCCGAGCCCGGCGAGGCGGGTCTCGAAGAGCTCTTCCTGGTCGGCGGCGCAGCTCACGAGCACGCGGTCGACCCCTCCGCGGGCGAGGAGTCGAACCTGGTGGGCGGCGAGCGGCTTCCCGCCCACGTCCACGAGCGCCTTGGGGAGCCCGTCCGCCGCGTCGCCGAGCCGCTCGGCGCTGCCCCCGGCCAGGATGATCGCCTCCACGCGCCGCCTCGCGCTAGGAGCCCGCGAGCGGCTCGAGCCCGCGGGCGATCGCGAGCATCGTCTCGTTCGAGAGCCGGTTCTGGAGCGTGTTCACGACCCAGTACGCGCCGCCGCCCTCCTCGAACGCGACGAGGTGCAGCTTCGGCCCGCTGAAGTAGAGCTTGTACCGCCGGCCCTTGATGACCCGCTCGATCGTCGGCCCGCTCAGGACCGGCGCCTCGGTCCAGCTCGTCTGCTGGATGCCCCAGTACTCGTTCGTCCCCGTTCGGTACGTGAGCCGGAGGGCCCTGTGCTCGTCCTCGAGGCGGTAGAAGCGCATCCCCTCCTCGGTCGAGAGCGCGGAGCTCGACTCGCGCACGCTCGGCACGAGCAGCGGGAAGTCGGCCTTCTTGCGGAAGGGGCGGAGCTGCGCTCCGAGCGAGCCGTCGCTCACGACGTCGGCCTCCTGGGGCTCGGGCGTCGTGTCCCGCGGGGCAGGCCCGAGCGACCCCGCGAAGGTCTTGCCGACGACGACGCGGAGCATCGAGGCGAGCTCGGTGCCGGGCGGGGCCTCCTCGACCTCCGCGTCGCCGAAGAGGTCCGCGACGTCCGTCGCGGCCTGCTCGGCGCCCGCCGCCGCCGGGTCGTACAGCACCGCCGTGTGGAAGTACTCGAAGTTCTCGGCGTTTCCGCCGTTCGCCGTCTGGTAGCCGATCTGGCCGAGGAGGTACGCCGCCTCGTCGGCCGCGCCCGCGACGCCGTTGCCGTTCAGCACCTCGATCGACACCTGCGACGGGGGCGGTCCCTCCTCCCCCTTCGGCTTCGAGCCCGTGGCGACGGCGAGCGCCTTCTCGGAGGCCCGCACGTCGGGATTCAGGAACCGCTGGACGGCGTCCTGCACGTCCGTCTCGGAGACGGCGAGCTCGTTGTAGCCCGTGATGTTCTCGAGGTTGACCTGCTGGAAGTTCCCCGCGGGCAGCTCGTAGATCGCGCGCGCGTAGCTCAGCACCTCGTCCGAGGTGAGGGCCTTCGAGCCGCCCTTCGCCACCTCGACGTTCTCGGTGACGGTCTTGACGATGCCGGGAAGCTGGAAGAGCGACCAGCTGTTTCCGACCTGCTGCTTGAACGCCTTCACGAACTCCTGCTGGCGGACGACGCGGTAGAGGTCCGAGTCCGTGTGGCGGTAGCGGACGAAGTCGAGCGCGTCCTCGCCGTCCAGGTGCTGGTAGCCGGGCCGGAGGTCGATCATCTCGTACGTCTGCCCGGGGCCGAGCCCCGAGTTGTCGTTGAAGTAGCGCCGGTCGACGTCCATGTAGACGCCGCCGAGCTCGTCCACGATCGTCGTGAACGCGCGGAAGTTGACCGTGATCATGTAGTTGATGGGCACGCCCGTGAGCTCCTTCACTGTCCGGAGCGTGCCGCGCGGCCCGCAGTAGGCGTACGCCTCGTTGATCCGGCCGCTCCAGGGCGGGTGCCCCGTGCACCCGGGGATGTCGACGATCAGGTCGCGTGGGAAGGAGAGGAGCGTGACGGCGTCCTTCCCGGGGTCGACGCGCACGAGCATGACGGTGTCCGAGCGGGAGCCGGTGCCGGTCTCGCCGGCACGGCGGTCGTAGCCGATGACGATCGCGACCGCCGGCTCGCCCGCCGCCGGCGCCTCCGCGAGGTCCTTCTGGGCGGCCCTGACCTCGGGCGAGGTCGCCCGCACGGCGGCAACGCTGTAGTCGAAGTAGAGCTTCGCTCCCCCGAGGAGCGCGCCCGCGGCGACGAGCACCGCGACGACGAGCCACATGACGACCTTGCCGAGCACCCGCAAGGGGTTGCGCCGCACGCGGTAGAGAGACCGTCCGCCCGCCGGCGGCGGCGGGTGCGCCGGCGGCCCCGAGATGCCGCGCGGCGGCTGCGGCGGCGCGGGCGGGGACGCGGCCGGCCGCTCGGCGACGGGGAGCTCCGTCGGAGCGGCGCCGTCGCCGTTCCCCGACCGGCCGATGCCCTTTTTCATCGTCGTGCGCATGGACGGAAAAAATCGCCTCCCGGCGACGAGCCGAGGATAGCGCAGCCCGCGGCCGTCGAGGGCGGGGTTCTACAGTCCCCGGACGGTCTCCTCCGCAATCCACTGGGCGACGGCGAGCGGGCTCTCGGTCTCCTCGTAGACGGCGAGCTGCTCGTCCGCGCCGGAGCCCCGCGCGAGGATGCGCTCGACCGACTCGAGCTCGTCGGCGCAGCCGAGCCGGGCCGCCGCCGGCTCGCAGCGCTCCGCCAGGGCGAGGAGCGCCTCGCGCGCCGGACGCTCGGTGTCGTGCTCGAGGTCGACCAGCTGCGCGTCGAGCCCGTCGCGCGCCGCCCGCCACTTGTTCTCGTCCACGAGCGTCACCGGCTGCAGCGGCAGCGCCTCGCCGGCCTCGAAGCGCTCGGCGAGGGTGGCGACGAGGCTCTGCGTGAGGGCGGCGAGGGCCCCGACCGACTCGAGGCGGGTCTGGGCGTCGGCGATGCGGAACTCGATCGTCCCCAGCCGCGGGTGCAGACGCAGGTCCCACCAGATGTAGGTGTAGTCCTCGAAGGAGTTCGTCCTGATGCCGCGGTCGACGAGGAGCTCGAACTCCTCGAAGGACGAGAACGCGGGCGGCAGTCCGGAGCGCGGGAAGGCCTCGAACACCTTCGTCCGGGTCGAGGCGATGCCCGTGGGCCGCGCCTGCCAGAAGGGCGAGTTGACGGAGAGGGCGAGCAGCTCGGGCAGGAACGTGCGCGCGGTGTTCGCGCAGGCGACGGCCGCGTCGGGCGAGTCGAGCCCGACGTGGACATGGAGCCCGAAGATGAGCTCCCGCTCGGCCACCCAGCGCATGTCCTCCATGAGCTCCCGGTAGCGCGGACGGTCGGTCACCTCCTGGTGCTCGTAGCGCGAGAACGGATGCGTGCCGGCCGAGGCGACGAGCGCGTCGCGCTCCTCGGCGGCGTCGCGGAGCCGCCCGCGAAGGCGGCCGAGGTCGGCCATCGCCTCCGCGACCGAGGCGGCCGGGTTCGTCGCCACCTCGACGACCGACTGGAGGAGCTCCGGCTTGACCCGCCCCTCGTGCTCCTCGTCGTCCTCGAACTCGAGCAGGATCTCGTCGATGCGGGAAACGAGCTCGTAGCTCTCTCGCCCGAGGATCTGGAACTCCTCCTCCACGCCCACGCTGAACGGGCGGCCGCTGCCGAAGTTGTGCTCCACGGAAGGCGGGAAGGCTAGCGGGCTGGCGGGCTGGGGTCGGCGGAGCGGCTCCTCTCGGCCTCCGGGAGCGGCTCGCGCGGCGGGCGCCGGCCCCGGCCGGCTAGTCGCGGCCCGCGACGGCGATCTTGTTCTCGGCGTGGCGGAGGCGCTGCTCGGCCTGCCAGCGGTCGACGCCCTCCTCGCCCGCCTCCGCGCGCTCGAGGAGGGCGCGGGCCACCTCGGCCTCGCGGCGCGCCTCCTCGACGTCGATGTCCTCGGCGCGCACGGCGTCGTCGACGAGCACGAGCGCACGGTCCTGCTGCACCTTGAAGTACCCGGGCCCGGCCGCGAAGGCCTGCCAGTCGCCGCCGGACTTCACCCGGATCTCCCCCGCCTTCAGCATGGCGACGAGCGGGGCGTGGCGCGCGAGGATCCCGATCTCGCCGGCCGCGCCGGGGACGATCAGCATCTCCGCCTCCCCTTCGAACGCCGCGCCCTCGGGCGTGACGAGGGAGAGGTCGAAGGTCCGGACCGCGCCTTCCTGGGTCGCCATCGCGGGCGGGGCTCAGACGGCCGCGGGCTCGGCCTCGCGCTCCTCCGAGGCCTCGGGCTCGTCCGCCTCGCCCTCGGCCTCGGGCGGCCGCTCGTCCTCGCCCGAGAGGCGGCGGCCCTGCTCGACCGCCTCGTCGATCGTCCCGACCATGTAGAAGGCCTGCTCGGGGAGGTCGTCGTGCTTCCCGCCGATGATCTCGCGGAAGCCGCGGATCGTGTCGGCGAGCTCGACGTACTTCCCGCCGGTGCCGGTGAACGCCTCGGCGACGAAGAACGGCTGCGAGAGGAACCGCTGCACCTTGCGGGCGCGCTGGACGGCGAGCTTGTCCTCGTCGGAGAGCTCGTCCATCCCGAGGATGGCGATGATGTCCTGGAGCTCGCGGTAGCGCTGGAGCAGCTCCTGCACGCGCGTCGCCGTCTCGTAGTGCTCCTCGCCGACGATGTCCGGCTGGAGCGCGCGCGAGAAGGAGTCGAGCGGGTCGACCGCCGGGTAGATCGCCTGCTCGGCGATGGAGCGCGAGAGCACCGTGGTCGCGTCGAGGTGGGCGAACGTGTTCGCGGGCGCCGGGTCGGTGAGGTCGTCCGCCGGGACGTAGATCGCCTGCACCGACGTGACCGAGCCCTTGCGCGTCGAGGTGATGCGCTCCTGGAGCTGCCCCATCTCGGTCGCCAGCGTGGGCTGGTAGCCGACCGCGGACGGCATGCGGCCGAGGAGCGCGGAGACCTCGGAGCCCGCCTGGACGAAGCGGAAGATGTTGTCGATGAAGAGGAGGACGTCCTGTCCCTCCTCGCGGAAGTACTCGGCCATGGTCAGGCCGGCGAGGCCGACGCGGAGGCGGGCGCCGGGCGGCTCGTTCATCTGCCCGAAGACGAGCGCCGTCTTGTCGATGACACCCGACTCGGTCATCTCGAGCCAGAGGTCGTTGCCCTCGCGCGTCCGCTCGCCGACGCCCGCGAAGACGGAGAGTCCCTCGTGCTGCTCGGCGATGTTGCGGATGAGCTCCTGGATGAGGACCGTCTTGCCCACGCCGGCGCCGCCGAAGAGACCGACCTTGCCGCCCTTGACGTAGGGCGCGAGCAGGTCGATGACCTTGATGCCGGTCTCGAAGATCTGGACCGTCGGCTCGAGCTCCTCGAACGTCGGGGCGTCCCGGTGGATGGGCCAGCGCTCCCCGGCGACCGGGTCGCGGTCGTCGATCGGCTCGCCGAGGACGTTGAACATGCGGCCGAGCGTCTCCTGGCCGACGGGGACGGTGATGGGCGCGCCGGTGTCGACGACCTCGGTGCCGCGCGGGATGCCGTCGGTGGAGTCCATCGCCACCGCCCGCACGCGGTCGTTGCCGAGGTGCTGCTGCACCTCCGCGACGAGCACCGACTCGGCGCGGCCCTCGGCGGCCGGCACCTTCAGCGTCAGCGCCGTGTAGATCTCGGGCAGCCGCTCGTGGAAGACGACGTCGAGCACGACGCCCCTGATCTCGACGACCTTGCCGACGTTCTTCGAGTCCGAGTCGTTCGCCATGAATCTCCTGGGTGGTAGCGGTGATCGACGGCCGGTCCCGCGGCCGCCTCCAGTCTAGCCGAGCCATTCCCCGGCCCCCGAGAGGAACGCGCCCGCCCGGTCGGGCTCGGACCGCCGGCCGCCTAGATGACGCCTTCGGGCGGGTTGGGCGGCGTCGAGGGGACGGGCGCCGGCGTCGTCGGCGGCCTGCGCGGCAGGTCGAGCTGGAGGTTGACGTCGCGGGAGAGCAGGCTGACCTGGCCCGGCGTCGCCGGGGTCGGCTGCGACGGGCGCTCGAGGAGCGAGCCGACGACCGAGCCGAGCACGAGGGCGGCGGCCGCGACGACGGCCGTGCGCCGGCGGCCGATCGAGAACGGGGCGCGCCGCGCGGCCGGCACGGCGACCCGGCGGGAGGGCTGCTCGAAGGGAGCGGCCCGCAGGGCCGTCGCGGTGGAGCGCATGCCCGCCTCGACGAGCCGGCAGGCCTCGCACGCGCCCAGGTGCCGCTCGAGGAGCTCCTCCTCGAGGACGGAGAGCTCGTCGTCGAGGCGAAGCGAGGCCCACGCGCGGGCGCGAGCGCAGACGGTGCCCCCGAGAAGAGGGTCTCTGCCAGCCATACCTGCTCTGACGAACGCCCAGGGAGGAGGTTAGATTCCCGCGAACCGGTCGATCCTGAGGCGCGCGCGCTCGGCCTTGCGCTCGCGCTGCCGCCTCGGGTCCGGAACCGGGACGGCCGTGAAGAGGGCCCGCGTGTACTCGTCCTTCGGGCGGAGGTACACGTCCTCGGCCGAGCCGACCTCGACGAGCTTCCCCTGGTTCATGACCGCGATGTCGTCGGACATCGTCCGCACGACGGCGAGGTCGTGGGAGATGAAGAGGTACGTCAGCCCGAAGTCGCGCTGCAGGTCCTTGAGCAGGTTGAGGATCTGGGCCTGGATGGAGACATCGAGCGCGGAGACCGGCTCGTCGCAGACGATGAGCTTCGGGTTGAGCGCGAGGGCGCGGGCGATACCGATTCGCTGGCGCTGGCCCCCCGAGAACTCGTGCGGGTACCGGTTCGTGTAGTTCGGGTTGAAGCCGACGACCTCGAGGAGCCGGCGCACCGTCTCCCGGCGGCTGCGCCGCGTGCCGATCCCGTGCACCTCGAGCGGCTCGGAGACGATGTTCCCCACCGTCATGCGTGGGTCGAGGGACGAGTACGGGTCCTGGAAGACGATCTGCATCTCGCGTCTCATCCGGCGCAGGTCCTCGCGGTCGAGCTCGGTGAGCTCCTGCCCCTGGAAGCGGACGGAGCCCGAGGTCGGCTTCATGAGCTGGATGACGCAGTAGCCGGTCGTCGACTTGCCGGAGCCGGACTCACCCACGAGCCCGAGCGTCCGCCCCTCCCGGATCGAGAAGCTGACGCCGTCCACGGCCTTGACCTCCCCCACCTGCCGGTCGAACAGGATCCCCTTCCGGATGGGGAAGTGCTTCGTGAGGTCCTCGACCTCGAGGAGGGCCCCGTTGCGGGCGGGGTCCGGGTCGGAGGCAGAGACGCTCACGCCTCCACCTTCACCCGGGCGCGCTCGCTCGCGGGATGCGCCGAGCGCACGAGGTGGCCGGTGCGGACCTCCCGGAGCTCCTGCGGGTTCTCGGCACAGGGATCGTCCTCGCCGGCGTAGGGGCAGCGCGGGGCGAACCGGCAGCCGTCCGGCGGGTCGATGAGCGAGGGCGGCAGCCCGGGGATGGCCGTCAGCCGCCCCTCGCGCGCATCCTCGGCCTCGAGCTGGGGCAGCGCCGCGAGGAGCGCCTCGGTGTACGGGTGCTCGGGGCGCTCGAAGAGGTCGAGCGCGGGGGCGTACTCGACGATCTGGCCCGCGTACATGACGGCGATGTTGTCAGCCGTCTCGGCGACCACCCCCATGTCGTGGGTGATGATGATCATCGCCATCTCGTACTCCCGCCGGAGCTCGTCGAGGAGGTCGAGGATCCCCGCCTGGATCGTGACGTCGAGCGCCGTCGTCGGCTCGTCCGCGATCAGGAGCTTCGGTTTGCACGCGAGCGCGCTCGCGATCATCACCCGCTGGCGCATGCCGCCCGAGAAGCGGTGCGGGTAGTCGTTGAGACGCTCAGCCGCGTTCGGGATCCGCACCTCCTCGAGGAGCTCTATCGCACGCCGGCGCGCCTGCTCTTTCGACATGTCCAGGTGGCGGCGGAGCACCTCGGTGATCTGCGTCGAGATCTTGATCGTCGGATTGAGGCTCGTCATCGGGTCCTGGAAGATCATCGCGATCTCCTTGCCCCGGATGTCCTCGAGCTCGCGCTCCTTCAGCTTCGCGAGGTCGCGACCCTCGAAGCGCACGGAGCCGCCGACGATCCGCGCCGGCGGCTTGGGGATCAGGCCCATGATGGAGAGAGCGGTCACCGACTTCCCGCAGCCCGACTCGCCGACGAGCCCGAGGGTCTTGCCCTTCTCGAGCGAGAACGTGACCCCGTCGACCGCGCGCACGACGCCCTCGCGCATGAAGAAGTGCGTCTGCAGGTCCCTGACCTCGAGGAGCGCCATCGGCAGACCCCCTAGGTCTCTCTCGTCCTCGGGTCGAGCGCGTCCCGGAGGCCGTCGGCGATGAAGTTCGCGCTGAGCACGAGCGCGGCGATGAAGAGGCTCGGCACGACGAGCACGAGAGGATGCGACCGGTACGCCTCGCGGCCGTCGTTCGCCATCGCGCCCCACGAGGCGTTGGGTGGGTTGATCCCGAGCCCGATGAACGAGATGAACGCCTCCCCCAGGACGACCCCGGGAAGGCTCAGGAACATGCTGATGATGAGGATTCCGAGCGTGTTCGGGAGGATGTGGCGGCCGAGGACCCGGTACCAGCGGGCGCCCACCGCGCGCGCCGCCCGCACGTAGTCGTTCTCCTTCAGCGTGATCACCTGGCCGCGGACGACGCGGGCGTCTGTGAACCAGGAGACGATCGAGAGCGCCAGCACCATCGTCATGAAGTTCACCGTCCCCACGATCTGGAGCGTGATGATCGCGAAGGGGAGGAAGGGCAGGCCGTAGAGGGCGTCGAGGACGCGCATGAGCACGTTGTCGAGGGCTCCGCCCGCGAAGCCCGAGATCCCGCCGTAGACGATGGCGACGACGAGGATGACGAGCGTGGCCGCGAAGCCGATGCCGATCGACACCTGCCCGCCGAGCGCGGCGCGGGCGAAGAGGTCGCGTCCGAACTGGTCCGTCCCGAACGGATGGGCCGCGCTCGCTCCCTGGTAGGCCTGCGAGAAGTCGACGTCGTAGGGGTCGATGTCGTTGACGAGGTCGGTCCAGATGCCGGGCACGATCCAGAAGCCGGGGATGAGGAACGCGTAGAGGATGATGAGCAGGAACACGGCCCCCGCGGCGACGGCCCCCCGGTTGCGGATGTACCGCCGCCAGGCGTCCTGCCAAAGGCTCGACTGCCGCAGGGGCGCCCCCGCGGCCGTCCCCGCCTCGGAGGCGACCGGCGTCCGCGCCGACGCGGTCGGCTCGCGGACGGCCATCAGGAGCGAACCTCGCGGGTGCGCGGGTCGAGGAAGCCGTAGAGGATGTCGACGATGAGGTTCGCCAGGATCACGACCACCGACGCGAGCACGGTGATGCCCATCACGACGGAGAAGTCGCGAGCCTCGACCGCGGAGACGAAGTACCGGCCGATGCCCGGGATCGAGAAGATGATCTCGATCACGAACGTTCCCGTGATGACGAGCCCGATCAGCGGCCCGACCGCGGTCACGACGGGGATGAGCGAGTTGCGCAGGACGTGGCGGACGACGACGCGGCGCCAGCGCAGCCCCTTCGCCTTCGCGGTGCGCACGAAGTCCTGCTGCATCGTCTCGAGCATCGCTCCCCGGACGAGCCGCGCGATGTAGGCCATGAAGAAGAGGCCGAGCGCGAACGACGGCAGGATGAGTCGCTTGTCGTTGAAGTCCCAGAACTCGGAGGGCCACCCGTTCGTGGGCACGAAGCTGTTCTTGACCGCGAAGAAGTAGATGAGGAGCGTCGCGACGAAGAAGTTCGGCAGCGCGAAGCCGATGTTCGAGAAGAGCATCGACCCGTAGTCGAAGAGCGAGTTCGGACGCAGGGCGGAGGCGATACCGGCGGGGAGCCCGATCACGAGGCCCCACGCGATCGCGAGGAGGGCGAGCTTCATGGAGTGCGGGAAGTGCTCCTTCACGATCTCGTTGACCGTGCGGTTCCGCAGCCGCATCGACGGGCCGAGGTCGAACGTGAAGACGTCCTTGACGTAGTAGGCGTACTGGAGGTACCAGGACTCGTCGAGGTTGAACTTCCGCTCGAGGTTCGCCTGGATCGCCGCGGGCACGGCCCGCTCGGTCGGGCGGAACGGGTTCCCCCCGATCTGCTTCATGAGGCCGAACACGAGGAGGATGACCAGGAGGAGCACGGGGATCGTCCAGATGATCCGCCGGATGACGTAGGTGGCCATCGGTTGGATTCTCTACCCGGTTGCGCCCGCTGGCAACCGACCGGGCGGGCGGGGCGGGGCGCCGAAAGCGTCCCGCCCCGCCTCGCTCGCGGCGAGAGCTAGGTTACGAGCACTCGCCTTCCACGACCACCTGCGTCAAGTCCAGCGAGTTCAGGGCACCGATGAAGAAGGTGTCCTTGATGCACTGGGCCTCGAGGTTCGGCAGCGTGTAGAAGTAGATCGGCAGGAGCGGCATCTCGCCGTCCTCGCCGAACATGATCTGCTCCGCCTGGGCGTAGAGCTCGAAGCGAGCGTCGTCCTCAGGCGTCTGCCGTGCCTCGTCGATGAGGGCGTCGTACTCCTCGTTGCAGAAGTTCGTGTTGTTGTTGCCCGAGTCGCAGGTCCAGAGCTCGAGGCCGTTCATCGCGTCGGCGTAGTCGTAGATCCAGCCGAGGCGATAGACGTCGACCTGATTCGACGGTGGCGGACCGAGGAACTCGAGGTACTGGGCCCACTCCTGGGCCTTGATCGTCGTCGAGAGCCCGAGGTCGCTCCACATGTCCTGCACCGCGACCGCGATCTCGCGGTGGCCGGGCGCGTTGTTGTGGAAGAGGTTGATGTCCGTCTTCGGGCTCGCGACCTCGTCCATGAGAGCCTGCGCCTGCTCCAGGTCGCCGCTCTCCGGCGTCCAGGGGGACGCGGGGTTGATCACGTCGAAGCCGCGGATCCCACCGGGCGTGAAGCCGGAGGCCGGGACCTGGTCGGCCTGCGCGATGTTGTCGATGATCGTGCGCCGGTCGACCGCCAGCGACATGGCGCGCCGCTGGTTGACGTCGGTGATGTTCTCGATGTTGAAGCCGTAGTAGTAGGTGCCGAGGTAGTCGTACTGCTCGTACTCCTCGAGCTCCTTCAGCCTCGACATCTCGGCGGGCGGCAGCCCCGAGCCGTCGAGGGCGTCGACCTCGCCGGCCTCGAAGGCCTGCACGCGGGTCGTGCCGTCGACGATGATGCGGCCGCCCACTCGCTCGAGGGTGACCTCGTCGGCGTTGCGCCACTCGTCCCACTTGACCAGGTCGATGGAAGCCTCGTGCTCCCACGACTCGAGCTGGAAGGGGCCGTTCGTGACGATGTTCCCGGGCTCGGTCCACTGCTCCCCGAACTCCTCCACCGTTCCCTGGTGGACGGCGAGGAACGAGTGATGGGCCGACTGGCCCACGAACCAGGGCTGCGGCGAGGTCAACGTCACCTCGAGGGTGTAGTCGTCGACCGCCTTCACGCCGACCTCGTCGGCGAGCTTGTCGCAGTTCTTCGCGCAGCCGTTGTACTCGGCCGCTCCCTTGATCCCGTACAGCTGGTAGGCGTAGTCGGCCGCCAGATCCGGCGAGAGCGTCCGCTTCCACGAGTACTCGAAGTCGGCCGCCGTCACCGGGTCGCCGTTCGTCCACATGCCGTCCTCGCGCAGGTGGTACGTGACGGTCGTGCCGTCCTCGCTCTCCTCCCAGCTCTCGGCCAGGGCCGGCTGGGGCTCGAGGTTCTCGTCGAGGACGACGAGCGGATCCATGATGTTGAGGATCACGTTCGCCGACGTCGTGTCGGTCGCGAGCCCCGGGTCGAGCGACGGAGGCTCGGCGCCCCAGGCCATCGTGATCTCCTGCTCGGCGGCGGGCTCGCCGTCCGTCGCCTGCCCCGTGTCGCCCGCTTCCCCTTCGTCGTCGTCGTCGCCGCCGCAGGCGGCCACGCCGAGCGAGAGGATCGCCAGGGCCACCACGAGCAGCAGCCATGTCTTCCTTCGCACTTCTGCCCTCCTCTGTTTCAGACCAACGGCCGCAGGCGTCTTCGGCGCTGGGCGGCCACTGGGCGTTTAGACGCGCCCGGCGGCCGCAAGTTAGCGCGCCGGGAGGATGCGACGCTCCACGACCTGGCTGTCCCGGAGCGCCGTCGTGCAGCCGCCGACCGTGAGGAGCATCCCGTCCGCGTAGAAGGCCTGGAGGCCGTGGCGGGTGACGAGCGAGCGCGGGCCGTCGCGCCACGTGCCGGTCCCTGCGTCGTAGATCTGGTACACGCTCTCCCAGACCGCGTGGATCTCGTCTCCGGCGACGGCGGCGCCGAGGAGCTCCATCGGCTTCGGCATCGCCGGACCGCGCCGCCAGCCGCCGTCCGGGTCGAGGATCCAGACGTCCGGGAGCTTCTCCTCGCCGCGGAGGCCGCCGATCATCCAGATCTCGCCGCGGAAGGCGACCGCGTCGAAGGCGTGGTTCGGGAACGGGAGCGGCGGCCCCTCGGACCAGGAGTCGGTCGCCGGGTCGTAGACGAAGACGTCGCGCCGCTCCCTCCCCTCGAGGAAGCCCCCGAGGACCCAGACCTTCCCGTCGAGGGCGAGGGCCGCGTGGTTGAAGCGGGCCGCCGGCATGGGCGCGCGGCCCGTCCACTCGTCCGCCGCCGGGTCGTAGGCCCAGAGCGCGGCCGTGTTCCCGCCCGGGGTCGTGCCGCCGGCGACGTAGAGGATCCCGTCCACGGCGGCCGCGGCGGCGGCGCGGGTCGGCTCGGGCAGGCGCGTGAGGGTCGTCCACGAGTCCTCGCGCGGGTCGTAGCGCTGGAGGACGCCGAGCGGCCGCCCGGTCTCCCCCACCATGCCGCCGGCCGCGTAGATCAGGCCGCCGATCTCCTCGGCGGCGATGTAGCTCCGCCGCTGGGACATCGCCTGCCCGAAGGTCCACGGCGCCGCCTCACCCTCGGCCCCCTGCGGCCCCCTCGTCCCCGTGACGGCGGCGAGCGCGACGAGGAGGAGGGCCGCGAGCAGGACGGCGAGGGCGCGCATCATTCGACTCAGACGCCGGGAGGTGCCACGCCGTTAGCGGGAGGGCCCGCCGCGAGGCTCCGCGGGGCTACTGGGTGAGCGCGTCCGCGCCCGCGACGACCTCGAGGATCTCCTGCGTGATCTCCGACTGGCGCGCTCGGTTCATGTCGAGCGTCAGGCTGTCGATGAGCTCGCCCGCGTTCTTGGAGGCGTTCCGCATCGCCGTCATGCGGGCGCCGTGCTCGGAGGCGGCCGACTCGAGAAGCGCCCGGTAGACGGTCGTCTCGAGGTACGTCGGGAGCAGGCGGCCGAGGATCTCCTCCGGCTCGGGCTCGTAGATGAAGTCGCCCTCGAGCGCGATCTCGTACGCGCTCTTCTCCTCCTCCTCGAGGAGCGTCCGCGGGATCGGGAGCACGTCCTCGACGGTGACGGTCTGCGTCAGCGGCGAGACGTAGTGGTTGTAGACCATGACGACGCGGTCGACCTCCTCCTCCGTGAAGAGGGTCGCGAGCGTCTGCGCGATCGCGGCCGCGTCGGCGTAGGCCGGCCGGTCGGTGAAGTCCACCCACGCCTGCTCGACCTCGTAGCGGCGGAAGCGGAGCGTCGACCGGCCCTTCTTCCCCGCGACCGCCCAGCGGACGTCGGCTCCGGCGGCGCGCACCTCGCGCTCGAGCTGGAGGGCGCGCCGCACGACCTGCGCGTTGAACGCGCCGGCGAGCCCGCGGTCGCCCGTGAGCGGCAGGATCGCCACGGCCCGGACGCTCTCGCGCGGCTCGAGGAGCGGGAACCCGCGCGCCGGCGTCGCGCGGGCCGTCCCGATCATGAGCTCGCGCATGCGCTCGGCGTACGGCCGCAGCGCCTCGATCCGCGCCTCGGCCCGCCGGAGCTTGGCGGCGGCGACGAGCTCCATCGCCTTCGTGATCTTGCGGGTGTTGCGGACGGAGCGCAGCCGCCGCTTGATGTCCTGGACGGTCGCCATCGCCTACGGGGCCGCGCCGACGACCCCGGTCTCCTCGCGAACCGAGAAGTCGCCCTTGAACCCCCGGATCAGCTCGCGGGCGCGCTCCTGCAGCTCGTCGGGGAAGTCCTTCGTCTCCCGGATCGCCGCGTAGAGGCCCTCCTCCGTCCGCAGGTACTCGCGCAGCTCCTCCTGGAAGCGCGTGACGTCCGACGCGGGGATCTCGTCGAGGACGCCGTCGATCCCGGCGAAGATGGCGACCACCTGCTCCTCGAGCGGCCAGGGCTGGTACTGCGGCTGGTTGAGCGTCTCCACCATCCGCTCGCCCCGCGCGAGCGTCCGCTGGGTCTGCGGGTCGAGCTCCGAGCCGAACTGGGCGAAGGCCTCCAGCTCGCGGTACTGGGCGAGCTCGAGCCGCAGGCGCCCCGCGACCTTCTTCATCGCCTTCGTCTGCGCGTTCCCGCCCACGCGGGAGACGGAGATGCCGACGTTGATGGCCGGGCGCACGCCCGAGTAGAAGAGGTCGGACTCGAGGAAGATCTGCCCGTCGGTGATCGAGATGACGTTCGTCGGGATGTACGCGGAGACGTCGCCGGCCTGGGTCTCGATGAGCGGGAGGGCGGTCAGCGACCCCCCGCCGAGCTCGTCGTTGAGCTTGCAGGCCCGCTCGAGCAGGCGCGAGTGGAGGTAGAAGACGTCCCCGGGGAAGGCCTCCCGGCCGGGCGGGCGGCGCAGGAGCAGGGACATCTGCCGGTACGCGTCCGCGTGCTTCGAGAGGTCGTCGTAGACGCACAGCGCGTCCTTGATCGTCTCGCCGCGCAGCTGGACCCCCTCCTCCATGACCTCCTCGCCCATTGCCACGCCGGAGTACGGGGCGAGGTACTGGAGCGGGGCGGGGTCCTCGGCGCCGGCCACGACCACGATGGTGTGCTCCATCGCGCCGTACTGCTCCAGGACCGCGACGGTGTTCGCGACCGTGGACAGCTTCTGGCCGATGGCCACGTAGATGCAGACGAGGCCGGCGCCCTTCTGGTTGATGATCGTGTCGATGGCGATGGCGGTCTTACCCGTCTGGCGGTCGCCGATGATCAGCTCGCGCTGGCCGCGGCCGATCGGGATCAGCGCGTCGATGGCCTTGATGCCGGTCTGGACCGGAGTGTCGACCGACTTGCGCACGATGACGCCCGGGGCGATGCGCTCGACCGGACGGGTCTTGGTCGCCGCGATCGGCCCCTTGTCGTCGAGTGGTCGCCCGAGGGCGTCGACGACGCGCCCGAGCATGGCCTGGCCGACCGGCACCTCCACGACGCGACCGGTCGTCTGGACCGTGTCGCCCTCCTTGATCGCCGACGGGTCACCGAGGATGACCGCGCCGACCGTCTCCTCCTCGAGGTTGAGGGCCATGCCCATCACGCCGTTCGGGAACTCGA
>DASTQA010000075.1:0-15909 GCA_035762005.1 Gaiellaceae bacterium | reverse complement strand
GGGCGGCTCGGCGCTCGGGACCGCGAACGGCGTCGTGCGCGAGGCGCTCTACGCCGACCGGCTGGGGCCGCGGACGGCGAACCGGGTGTCGGCGGCCTCGCTCGTCGTCCAGCTCGCCCTCTACTTCATGCTCCTCGAGCGGCGCTGGCCGCTCCCGACGCTCCGGACGGCGCTCGCCGTCGGAGCGACGTGGGCGCTCCTCACCGTGCTCTTCGAGCTGGGCCTCGGCCGTGCCGTCGACCGCAAGTCCTGGTCGGAGCTCCTGGCGGACTACGACCTCGCCGGCGGCAACCTCTGGCCGCTCGTGCTCGCCTGGATCGCGGGCGGGCCCGCCGTGGTGCGTGCCGTCCGCCGTCGTCGCGGCCGGTCGCTCCCGGCGTAGAGCGCCGCGAGCGCGGCGGCCTCGCGCTCGAGCTCCCTCCGGGCCCGCGTGGGCAGCGGCTCGAACGGCTCCGCCACGACCCGCCCGTCCTCGACCGTCCAGGTGCCCGCCACGAAGCCGTCGACGAGGAACGTGCTGTGCACGTCGCCGTTTCGCGCGATCACCGTGCTCCGCCGCTCCGCGGGCAGGATCCGCGAGCGGTCGGCGTGGGCGAGGAGCGCGCTGTCCCAGCGCGGCAGGAAGCGGACCGGCGCCTCGACCGCGGCCGGAGGAAGGGGTGCGCGCGGCAGGTCGAGGAGCTCCCGGCCCGACTCGTCGCGGAAGCGGCGGAGCCGTAGCCGGCCCAGGGCCGGCTCGAGCGCGGCGAGGGGCACGCCGGTCCACTGCGCGACGTCAGTGCGGGAAGCGGGGCCGAACGCCGTCAGGTAGCGGCGGACGAGATGCCCGGCCGCCTCCTCGCCGCCCTCCGGCTCGGCCCCGAGCCAGACGCGCGCCGGGACGAAGGCGCCGCCGGCGGTGTTGTGGCGCCAGGCGCTCGCCGCCGGCGTGTGCAGGAGGCTCAGCCGGGCGGCGAGCAGGTGCCACACCGTCCACGGACGCGGGTCGTCGGGACGGAGCTTCGGCAGCCCGAGGAGCTCGAGCAGGTCCGGCCGCGAGCGCGGGCTGGACGAGGTGAGCGCGAGGAGCCGGTCGGCGAGCACGTCGAGGTCGTCCTCGACGCCGTCGCGGTCGGCCCGGCGCGCGAGCGAGGCCAGACGCACCTCCCGGAGGAGCCCGGCGTACGCGAGGTAGTCCGCCGCGCTCACGTGGTGGAGCGTCGACCGCATGAGGGTCGCCTTGACGACGCGTCGCCGCTCGAGCGCGCGCACGAGGTCCGCGCGCGCGAAGCCCTCGAGCCGGGCCCAGAGCGCGACGAACGGCGAGGGCGGCCACTGGGCCTGGAGGCCGCCGACACGCTCGATCGCGCGGACGACCGGCAGTCGGCGCCGACGGAGCAGGAGCTGCCGTGCGAGCAGCGCCCGGTTCAGCTCCCCGCGCGTGAGGACGCGTTCGCCCACGCGCACATCCTGCCCTGCGCCGGCTCGGCGCCCGTGAGGCGACCGCCACCGGCGCCCGGGCCGCTGATCAGTCGTCGAGCGTGAGGGCCTCGATCGCGGCGACCTCGTAGAACTCGAGGTCCGTCATCGGCAGCTCGAGGTTCTCGGCCACCTCGTCCCGGAGCGCCCCGCCGCTCTTCTCGTCGGCCTGCATCGCCTCCTCGGTCTCCCAGAAGCTGATGCCGCGTGCCCGCCGGTTCCCACGGTCGAGGAGGACGATCCAGCCGCGGAAGCCGGTCGAGTCGCGAAGCCAGGGGATCACCTCGTCGCGGAAGAGCCGGATGCCCTCCTCGATGCGCTGGGGGTCTCCCTCGAACGTCGTGACGCGCGCGTACACGGGTGCCTCGCCCGGAGTCTACGAGGAACCGCCGCCTCCGGCTACGAGCGGTCGTCGAGCACGAGCTCGTACCGCTCGACGCTCTCGATCGCGGCTCCGGCGGCCGCGACCATGCTCTCGCGCACCTGCGTGCGGGCACGCTCGCTTCGCTCGAGCGCCTGGCGGCTGTCCCAGAGCGTCATGATCCGGGCCGTCCCGGACGAGGCGTCGGCGAAGACGAGGAGCCCGCGGTAGCCGTCGAACTCGCGCAGCCAGGAGAGCATCGACTCGGCCGCCATGCGGGCGGTCTGGCCGACGTCGGGCCCTCCGTCGCGGACGGTGGTGAGGCTCGCGTGCACGGCGTAGAGCTTACGGGTCGGGCGGTTTCGGCGCGAACGGTCAGAAGACGCCGCGGTAGAGCGAGCACCCCCGGCAGACGGCGGGAGGGTCGCCCCCGAGGAGGCCCTCGCGGAACGCCCGGTAGTCCTCGCCCGTCCAGACGGCCTCGAAGCCGCCGGCGCCGACCTCGCCGAGCACGGCCCGGTCCGAGCCCATGACCATGCAGCAGGGCTGCACCTTGGCGTCGTGGGTGACGTACGCGGAGCCGAAGGGCCAGTGGCAGCCCGGCGTGCCGTGGGCCCGGGGGCGCGGCGGCGGCTCCTCCAGGCGCGGAAGCCGCAGCTCGACGCCGAGATCGTCCGCGAGCCCGCGCGCCTCGCCGAAGACGGCCTCCGCCTGGCGCCCGTCGCCCTCCCCCCAGAGCGCCTCGTCCTGCGCGTACTCGCGGATGCCCGCGTACCCGTCGGCCGGGTCGGTGTCGCTGAACGAGTGCGAGAGGTTCTGGACGAAGAGCCGCCCGACGCCCCACTCGTGCGCGCGCCGGACGAGGTCGGGGAGCTCCGCGAGGTTACGGCGCATGGCGACGAAGACGAGGGAGAGGAGCGGGCGCTCCGCCTCCAGCCGGCGCATGACCGCGACGAGCCCGCGGACGTTGCGCGCCACCGTCTCGAAGTCTGAGCCGCGCCGGACGTGCTCGTACGTGGCCGCGGTCGCCCCGTCGAGGGAGACGTGGAGCCAGTCGAGGCCCGCGGTGACGAGCCGCTCGGCGCGCTCCTCCGTCAGGAGCGTCCCGTTCGTGTTGAATCCGACCCGGACGCCGCGCCCGGACGCGTACTCCACCATCCGGAGCAGGTCGGGCGCGAGCAGCGGCTCGCCGAGCCCCTGGAGCGTGAGCTTCTCGAGCCGAGGAAGGTCGTCGACGACGCGCTTGAAGAGGTCGAAGCTCATCGCTCCCTGCGCCTTGCCGAGCTTCGGCCTGTAGCTCACGAGGCACATGCGGCAGGCCAGGTTGCACGCCCCCGTGACCTCCACCTGGAGCTCGGTCGGGAGCGGCGGCCTGACTCCGTGACCCACGCCCCGCGCCTACCCGCTCGGCGCCGAGGTCATGCGCGAGAATGACGCGGGTGACGGCGACCTGGGACGACTTCGAGCGCCTCGAGCTCGCCGTGGGCGTCGTGACGGAGGTGGAGGACTTCCCCGAGGCCCGCCGGCCGGCCTGGAAGCTGACGATCGACTTCGGGCCGCGGGGCGTTCGCCGCTCGAGCGCGCAGCTGACCCACTACGCCCCTGAGGAGCTGCTCGGCCGCCCGCTCGTCTGCGTCCTCGGCTTCGAGCAGAAACGGATCGCGGGGTTCGCGAGCGAGGTGCTCGTCCTGGGAGCGCTCTCGGCCGAGCACGGCGTCGTCCTCCTCCGCCCCGACCGCGAGGTCGAGCCGGGCTCCCCGGTCGCCTGACGACCGGCCCCCGCCGCCCCTGGCGTCGCCTCGCCCTGTCTCCGCGTGGAAATCCCCGGCACGAAGCTCCCGGGACGCTGCCTGAAGGAGGGACGGCGGGCGTCGGCGGGCCGCCGGACCTCAAGCTGACGCCCTGCCGTGCCGAAGGCTCCGGCGTGCTCGTCGCCGTCCTCCTGGCCGCCGGCGTCGCAGTGGGTCTCGCCCTCGGCCGGTGGTGGGCTCTCCTCGCAGCTGCGGGGGTCGGGGTCTGGATCGGGCTCTCCGAGGAGGTGGAGGTCCCCGGGTGGTTCCTCGGCTTCGTCTACGCGGCGCTGTCCGGCCTGGGAATCGCGGTCGGCGTTCTTCTCCGACGCCGGCTTGCCGGCCGGCCCGGCTAGTCGCGCCTGGTGCCGGTGATGCCGATCCGGCCGCGCGTGCGTGCCTCCTCGCGCGCCCGCTCGAGGAACCCGGCATCGAGCCGGCGGGCCTCGTGCACCGTCTCGCCGCGCGCCTGGACACGCCAGGGAGGGCCGAAGCGCGGCGTCACCGGCGGGGGCGTCGTGCCGAGCGTCAGCCGCTCGAGCGTCCAGCCGCGCCTGAGCCGGTTGAGGTCGAGCCGCCCGGAGAAGCCCTCGATCCGCCCCTCGCTCGTGTACTGGTGGACGGCGATCGAGTCCCAGCCGCCCACGGTGCGAACCGGGTAGACGCGCCCGTCGTTTCTCCCGTAGCTCGCGAGCCAGAGCGGGTAGCGGCCGAACGCCTTCGAGTCCGCCATCCGGTCCGTCCAGAAGCTTGGGTACGTGTAGAGGATCGGCGGCGCGCCGATCGCCTCCTCCACGCGGCCGAGCCACGCCTTCGCCCACCGCGCCATCCGGCTCGGCGAGAGCCCGGGCGTCTCCAGGTCGAGTACGGGGAGGAGGTCGCCCTCCCGCGGCTCGGCCACCTCGAGGAAGTCGTCCGCCTCGGCGATCGGGTCGAGCTTCGAGACGTTCGAGTCCGGGCGGGCGAAGTGGTAGGCGCCGAGCGGGATCCCGGCCCGGCGTGCTTCCCGGCGGTGGCGCTCGTAGGCCGCGTCGACGAAGTCGGTCCCCTCCGTCGCCTTCACCCAGCCGAACGTGATCCCGGCGTCCCTGACCGCCGCCCAGGAGATCGTCGGCTGGTGCGCGGAGACGTCGATGCCGAGAGCGGCTCCCTTGCCTCGTGGCGGCATGCGCGCAAGTCTGACACGGCCGGAGCCGACTCGTTGAATCGGTGCGGAACGCGTACGACGCTCCGAGCACGACATCCCTCGTTCGAGTGAGCGGGCGAGGCTCCCGCTGCCCGATCACGCTGGGCATGGGGCGCCTCTACCTGCCGCCGCAGGTCCTCGTCGCCGTTGCCCTGCTGGCGGCGATCGGCACGATGCTGACCCTGCTCGCCCAGCGGGCAGGCGCCGAGCCGCGGGCCCGGGACGGGGGACCGCGCGCGGCGCACATCCCCGAGGTCGTCCCGCGTGTCGTCTCCGTGACGGCGCCGGCCGAGGAGCCGCCTGCTCGCGCAGCCTCCTCTCGCCCGGCTCCCGGCGCCCTCGTCGTCCGCCCCGAGAGAGAAACCGCGCTCGTCGTCAGGGCGCGGCCGCATGGGCCCGTCGTGGCGCGCCTGGGCGCCCGCACGGAGTTCGGCTCGCCGACGACGCTCCTCGTCGCCGAGCGACGGGGGCGTTGGTACGGCGTCGTGACGACGCACGTGCGGAACGGACGTCTGGGCTGGGTCGATGCCCGGCGCAGCCAGCTCCGCGAGGCGCGCACGCGCGTGCGACTCACCCTCGACCTCTCGGCACGTCGCCTCGTCGTCCACCGGGGCGGGCGAGTGCTCCGCCGCCTGAGGGTCGGGATCGGACGGCCGTCCTCGCCGACCCCCGTCGGGCGCTTCGCCGTCACCGACAAGCTCGCCGGCGCGCGCTTCGGCCCCTACTACGGGTGCTGCATCCTCGCGCTGTCGGCGCACCAGCCCGACCTGCCGCCCGGTTGGCGCGGCGGGGACCGCATCGCGATCCACGGGACGGACGACCCGTCGTCGGTCGGCGCCGCCGTCTCCGCGGGCTGCCCGCGGGCGCGAGCTGTCGACCTGCGGTACCTCGTGCGCACCGTGCCGCTGGGCGCGCCCGTCGTCGTCCGCCGCTGATCTCGCTCGCAACGGGCGTGGAGAGATCCGGCCGAACGGGTAGCACCCGATCGTGCCGGTCCACCCGTCGGACACCGCTGCCCCGCTCGTCCCCGAGCGCCCCACGCTCGCGCGCCTCCGCGAGGCCGCGGCCGGCTGCCGCGCCTGCCCGCTCTGGCGGAGCGGCACGCAGACGGTCTTCGGCGAGGGCCCGTCCCGCGCGAAGGTCATCCTCGTCGGCGAGCAGCCGGGCGACCGCGAGGACGTCGAGGGGCGTCCGTTCGTCGGCCCGGCCGGCCGGGTCCTGGACGAGGCGCTCGAGGAGGCCGGCGTCGACCGCCGCCTCGCCTACGTCACGAACGCCGTGAAGCACTTCAAGTGGCAGGCGCGGGGCAAGCGGCGCATCCATCAGAAGCCGAACGCCGCGGAGCTCGCCGCCTGCCGGCCCTGGCTCGAGGCCGAGCTCGAGGTCCTGCGCCCGGAGGTCCTCGTCGCGCTGGGAGCGACGGCGGCGCAGTCGCTCCTCGGCAGGGGCTTCCGGGTGACGAAGCAGCGCGGAGTCCCCGTCGAGTCGGACCTCGCCCCGCACGTCCTCGCGACCGTGCACCCGTCGTCCATCCTGCGGGCCCCCGACGAGGCCGCGCGCCGTGAGGCCTACGGCGCCTTCGTCGAGGACCTCGAGGTCGTCGCCGGCCTCCTCGCCGCTGCCCGCTAGCGAGGGTCGGCCCGCGTGGCCGGTTCCGGACGCTGCGCCGGAGCGCGAGCCCGAGCTCCGAGCCGCCGGATCCGGCGGCCCCGGCCCCGGCAGGCTCCCGGAGCGCTCGTGTTGCACGCGCACGAGGGCCCGCCGCGCATCCTTCTCCCGTGGCGTTCCATCCGCCCGTCCACCGCGAGCTCGTCCGTGCGCTTCGCATCCTCGCCGCCTTCGAGATGCCGTACGCCGAGGCGCGGCGCCTGCTGCGGCCCGTGGCCGCGCGGCTGGGCGTCCCGCGGCCGAGCTACGCGAGCGTCCGCCGGCTCGTCATCGCCGAGCAAGAGCGCAAGCGCCGGCGCGCCGATGCGCTCGAGGGCCTGCTCGCGGGCCTCTTCACGGGACGCCTTCCCGTTCGTGCGCGTGGAACACGAAGTCGCGGGGACGGGCGCCGGCTGGGAGACGGCCGGGCCGGCTGCGGAGGCCCGGGGGGCCGGGCGGCGAGCGGGTGGGCCCCGCCGCGCTACGCCGGCCGGCCGGCGAGGAGGCCGCGAAGCTCCTCCGCGCTCGTGACCGGCCGCCGGCAGGCGAAGCGCTCGCAGACGTAGGCGGCCGGGCGCCCGTCCACGAGGTCCTTGCCGGCGAGCAGCGGGACCGCGTCCGTCGGCTCCGAGGCGAAGGCGAAGACCGTGTTCGGCCGGAAGCCGGCGAGCGCCTCCGCGCGGAGGTCCGGCGAGTCGCCGACGACCGCGACCTCGTGCGGCGGCGAGAAATGGAGGTCGAGAGCGGCCAGCAGGTGGGGGACGGCCCCGGGCGCCCGCTCCATGAGCGGCAGCGCGAGCCGGAAGACGCCGACGGCGCGGCGCTCGAGGTCGTCGTCGCCGTAGACGCGCGCGAGGCGGAGGAGGACGAAGGCGGCCATCGAGTTCCCGGCCGGCGTGGGGTGGTCGTCGAACTCCTTCCGGCGGGCGACGAGACCGGTTCCGTCGGCGGCGTCGACGTAGAAGCCGCCGCGCTCCTCGTCCCCGAAGAGGCCGGTCATGAGCCCGGCGAGCCGGCGAGCCTCCTCGAGCCAGCGCGGCTCGCCCGTCGCCCACGCCAGCTCGACGAGTCCGTTCGCGACGTTCGCGTAGTCCTCGAGGTACGCCGGGATCCGGGCCTCGCCGTCGCGGTACGTCCGCAGGAGCCGTCCCCGCTCGTCCGAGAGCGGGCCGAGCAGGAACCGGCCGAGCGCGACCGCGGCCTCGAGCCAGTCGGGGCGCCCCAGCCGTGCGGCCGCCTCCGCGAGCGCGGCGAGCGCGAGGCCGTTCCACCCGGCGAGCACCTTGTCGTCCCGAAGGGGCTGCGGCCGCGCGGCCCGCACCGCGAGCAGCGTCTCCCGCACCTCCTCGGGCACGTCCCCGCGCAGGACGGAGCGTCCGTGCTCGAACGGCTGCAGCCACTCGGGGTGCGGCTCGCCGAGGGCCGCCTCGAGCTCGTCGGGCGTCCACGTGTAGGTGAGGCCCTCGACCCCGTCGGTGTCGGCGTCCTGCGCCGAGGCGAGCCCGCCCTCGGGGAGTCGCAGCTCTCGGAGGAGGTAGTCGAGCGTCTCCGCGACGACGCGCCGGTAGCGCTCCTCCCCGGTCACCGTCCAGGCGTGCAGGTACGCCGAGACGAGGAGCGCGTTGTCGTAGAGCATCTTCTCGAAGTGGGGGACGAGCCAGCGGGCGTCGACGGCGTAGCGGTGGAAGCCGCCGCCGAGGACGTCGTACATGCCCCCGGCGGCCATGTGGTCGAGCGTCAGCGTCGCCATCTCGAGCGGCTCGCCCGGCGCGTCGCCGGCGTGCAGCCGCAGGAGGAGGTCGATCGTCGAGGCGGCGGGGAACTTCGGCGCCGGCCCGAACCCGCCCTCGACCGGGTCGAAGAGGCGACGAAGCGCGGGAGCGGCGCCGGCGAGCAGCGCGGGCGTGAGCGGCTCCCCCGACGGCGGCCGCTCGCTCGCCTGGCGGATCGCGTCCACGAGCGTCTCGGCCTGCCGCTCGAGGTCGCTCCTCCGCGAGCGGTACGCCTCGGCGACCGCCTGGAGCACCTGCGGGAAGCTCGGCATGCCGCGCCGCGGCTCCGGCGGGAAGTACGTCCCCCCGAAGAACGGCTTGCCCTCCGGGGTGAGGAAGACGGTCATCGGCCAGCCGCCCTGGCCGGTCATGGCCACGACGGCGTCCATGTAGAGGCCGTCCACGTCGGGGCGCTCCTCGCGGTCGACCTTCACGTTGACGAAGTTCTCGTTCATGAGGCCTGCGATCTCCGTGCTCTCGAACGACTCGTGCTCCATCACGTGGCACCAGTGGCAGGCCGCGTAGCCGACCGAGAGGAGGACGGGCCGGTCCTCGGTGCGGGCGCGCTCGAAGGCCTCGTCGCCCCACGCGTACCAGTCCACCGGGTTGTCCGCGTGCTGGAGGAGGTACGGGCTCGTCTCGGCCGCGAGGCGGTTCATGCGGCCAGGGTATCGACGCCCGTTCGTGCGGCGCCGGCCCGCCGCCGGGCCGGCGCCGTTGCCGCAGACGCTAGGCCGAGACGGCGGCCGGCGAGCCGGCGAGCTCGGCGACCGTCGTGATCGTCGCGCCGTACGTCCCCTTGAGGTACTCGAGCGCCTCGTCCTCGTCGACGCCCTCGAACGCGCAGACCGCGTCACGCGGGACGGTGATGTCGTAGCCGCGGATGAGCGCACCGTACGACGAGTGCCGGACGCAGATGTGCGTGTGCTGCCCGGTGACGACCACCTCGTCCACGCCGCGCTCGCGGAGCTGCTCGTCCAGGCCGGTGCCGTCGAAGGCGCCGTAGCCCCGCTTCGGCGAGACGAGGTCGCCCTCGCGCGGCGCGAGCGCCTCGATGACCTCGGCGCCGGGGTCGCCCGCCATCGCGTGCTCCCCCCAGACCTTGAGCTCGGGGTTGCCCGGCTGGTGGGCGTCGTTTGAGAAGACGACGACCCAGCCGTCCTCGCGCGCGTGGGCGAGCAGGCGCTGGAGGGGTTCGATGATCGCCTCGGCCTTCGGATTGGCGAGCTTGCCGTCCACGAAGTCCTTGAGCATGTCCACGATGATGAGCGCCTTCATGTCGCTATCCTCCGGAGCAGAGTTTTTGCCTATGAGTCGATAACCCGATGCCGAAGTCTACCACAGCGGACCCGCCGGCCCACGAGGCCCTCGCCGTCGTCCTCCAGGTCCGCGACGGCGTCCTCCAGGTCCTCCTCTGGCAGCGGGCGCGCACGCCGTTCCTCGGGGCGTGGGCGCTCCCGGGCGGACGGCTCGGGCCCGACGAGACGCTCGAGCGCTCGCTCCGGCGCCACCTCGCGGCGAAGGTCGACGTGCGCGAGCTCGCCCACCTGGAGCAGCTCGAGACGCTGAGTGAGCCGGGGCGCCACCCGGGGCAGCGGCTCGTCGCGACCGCGTACCTCGGGCTCGTTCCCGCGGACGTCGACCCGAAGGTCCCGGCCGACACGCGCTGGCACCCGGTCGGAGAGCTGCCCGCGATGGCGTTCGACCACGGGGAGATCGTGCTCGCCGGGCGGGAGCGGCTGCGCGCGAAGCTCTCGTACACGAACGTCGGCTTCGCGCTCGCACCTCCGTCGTTCACGGTCTCCGAGCTGCGCGAGCTCTACCGGGCCGCGCTCGGCCACGACGTCTCCGCGACGAACCTGCAGCGCGTGCTCGTCCGCCGGCGGCTCCTCGAGCCCACGGGGGAGACGCGCTCGCCCGGCCGCGCCGGGGGCCGCCCGGCCGCGGTCTTCCGCTTCGCGGCCGCCGACCTCGCCGTCACGGACCCGTTCGCCGTCCTCCGTCCGCCGGACGCCCGCTGACCGGAACGGCCAGGACCTCCGCGTGACGCGAGGAGCCGGCGGCGGGCGCGGCCGGAAGGGCCATGCCGGGGTCCGACCCCCGACATGGCCCTCAGCGGATGTCGCCTAGATGAGGCCGCAGAGCCGGGCGGTGTTCGGCCACGGGTAGAACCCCCGACCCGACCGCCGGGCCTTCTCGGCCGTCCACATCTGCTCGACCGGCCGCCAGCGGTCGGCGGTGCCCCTCTTGCGGAGCAGGTAGCGGCCGTACATGCGCTGGAACGTGATGTCCATCTGGAGGCCGCCGTAGTAGGGAGCGTTCGGGTCCGTCCACGACCCCTCGTGGCGATGGATGCAGAGCCACGCCCCTCGATTCGGGACGCGCCGGGCGCGCGTGCGAGCCGCGTCGGCCCGCTCGCTCCACCGCGCGCGAACGACGCGGAGCCGCGTGATCGACGTCATCCGCCGCACGGCGTAGCGCGTCCGGGTCGTGCGCTGGCCCATCACCTTCTCCCAGTGCCACGTCTTGCGCCGCTGCTTGCGGATCTTCTTCCGCAGAGCGCGGATCTTGCCCTTGTCGAGCGGCGCCGTCGCCGGAGCCGGGTCTCCCTCAGGAGGCTCCGGCTCGCTCTCGGCCGGCGGCGTCTCGGATTCGGGCGGCTCCTGCGCACCGGCCACGCCCGCCGCGAGGGCGAGCGCCAGCGAGCCTGTGAGTGCGAGCAGGAGCGCGCGTAGACGGATCGGGTCCACGTGTTGTCCCCCTTTCGTGACCGTGCGGCCTGCCGCTAGGCGTTGGGCGGGCCGGGCGGAGGGCGCCTGACTGTGCCGCAGCGGCGCCTTCCCGGTCGGTGTTTTCCGTGAAGCGGGCTAGGCTACACTCCGGCCCGCATGCTCTGGTTCACCATCTGGTTCGCGGTGGTCCTGAAGATTCCGGCGCTGTACCTCGCCTACGTCATCTGGTGGTCGGTGAAGGATCCCCCCACCGCGCAGACCGGAAACGGGGGCGGCACCGCGCAGGGAGACGCCGACCTCGGCCTCCGCGGCCCGAGGAGGCCGCCGCCCGGACGCCGCTCCGGCCCGCACGGCTCGCCCGAGCGCCGGCCGCGCCGGGCCGCCCCGGCCACCTCGCGAGCTCGGGGCTCGCGCTGAGCGCACACGAGGACCGGCTGACCGCCCGCCCGACCGCGGCCCAGCTCGTCGCGGACTTCCTCGCGACCTTCGCGATCGTCGGAGGCCTCGTCGGCCTCGTCTACTACCCGGGGCGACTTGCGACCGGGGCCGTCTTCGTCGCCCTCTTCGCGGCCGCGCTCGGCGACCACCGCCGGCCCATCATCGCCGTCGGCGTGGCGCTCACCGCTCTCTGCTGGTTCCTCGGGATGACCATCGCGGTCCTCCTCGACCGGCCCATCTTCTAGGCGCAACCGCGTCGGATCCCTCTAAAGAGGGATTGCCGTGTGGCCGATGGACCTATCGGCTACAGAAGCGCACGCACGGCGATCGAGGACACCCATGGGAAGCTTCAAGCTCCGTCTCGTCATCTACTTCATGTTGCTCGCGCTGCTCCCGCTCGTGGCGGCGTACGTCGGCTTCAGCGAGGTCGCGGGGCGGAGCGAGCTGGGCGAGGCCGACTCGCGGCTCGGCACGGCGCTCCGCGTGGCCCGCGCGGACTACGAGGACCAGCTCGCCGAGGCGGAGGGCACTGCCGAGTCGCTCGCGAACGCGACGCAGGTGCAGGGCGCGCTCGCCGCGAGCAACCGCTCCGCGCTCGTCAGGACCGCCCGGCAGGTCGAGCACAGCGGCTTCTACTCCCGCCAGGGCGAGCTGCTCGCGGGCGAGGGGCCGCCGCGCTTCGGCGGGACCCGCGAGTGGCAGGTCACGGACTCGGACGGTCGCCGACTCGGCACCGTCGCCGTGCACGTGCCCGTGGACGACCCGCTCGTGCGGGGCCTGCAGGACAAGGCGGCGCTCGAGGAGGGGGACCGCTTCGCGTTCGTCGTCGACGGCAGGATCGTGGCCTCGGCGTCGCTTGGCGGCGCGATCGACGTCCCGCTCGAGGGTCCGCGCTACGTCGGCGTCGCCGGGGAGGGCTACCGCGCCGTCGCCACCGACTTCCTCGCCGCCGAGGAGGAGGGGGGACGGCCGCCTGTGGCCCTGCTCGCCCTGACCCCGCGCGCGGCCGTGGACGGCGCCGCCGGCACCCTGCGCGAGCGCTTCCTCCTCTTCTCCATCGTCGCCATGCTGGCAGTCGGCATCCTCGCGTACGCGCTCGGGCGCACGATCGTGCGCTCGCTCCGCGAGCTCGCGGACGCGGCGGGAGCGGTCGCCCGCGGACGTTTCGAGCGCCGGGTCCCGGCGGAGGGGCGCGACGAGTTCGCGGCGCTCGGGCGGGCGTTCAACGACATGGCCGAGCAGCTCGAGGAGCGCCTGGAGGAGCTCGCGGCCGAGCGCGTGCGCGTGCGCGAGGCGATCGCCCGCTTCGGGGACGCGCTCGCCGCGACGCACGACCCGCTCGCGCTCCTGCCCGTGATCGTCGACAGCACGGTCGAGGCGACCGGCGCCGCCGGCGGGCGCCTCGTGGTCGACGGGGAGGAGATCGCCAGGGGCGGCGATCCCGACGACGGCGGCCGCCCGGTCGCGATCGCGCTCGGCGCCGACGGCCGGGAGACCGCCGTGCTCTACCTCACGCCTCGGGACGGGGACCTGGACGACGAGGCGCGCGAGCTCGCCCACTGGCTCGCGTCGCAGGCCTCGATCGCCCTCGAGAACGCGCGGCTCCACCGGCTCGTCGAGCGTCAGGCGAACACGGACGGCCTCACGGAGCTCTCGAACCGGCGTCACTTCGAGGACGCCCTCGAGGCCGAGATCTCGCGCGCCGAGCGCTTCGGCGGCGGCCTCGCGCTCGTCCTCGCCGATCTCGACGACTTCAAGCAGGTGAACGACCGCTACGGCCACCAGGCGGGAGACGACGTCCTCCGGACCTTCGCCGCCATCCTGCGGGAGACGGTCCGCGAGATCGACCTGCCTTCGCGCTACGGCGGCGAGGAGTTCGCCGTGCTCCTCCCGCAGACCGACCTCGAGGGCGCGCACCGGCTCGCGGAGAGGCTCCGGCGCGCCCTCGCCTCGCGCCCGATGACGACGCAGCCCGGGGCGCTCGTCGCCGTCACGGCGAGCTTCGGCGTGGCGGCCTTCCCCGACGCCCCGACCCCGGCCGCGCTCTTCGCCGCCGCCGACGAGGCGCTCTACCAGGCGAAGCACGCCGGCAAGAACTGCGTCGTCTCGGCGGACGCCGGTACCATCGTCCGCGCTCGCGACTAGCGTAGGCAACCGGCGCCCCGTCCTCTACAATCCGGCGCTGTCCCCCGTCCCCGACCCCGGAGGTGCGAGTGAGCATCGACAAGGACAACACCTTCGCTCGAATCATCGAAGACCACCTCGAGCTGAAGCGGCGGAACTCCCAGCTCGACGGCGCCATGCCGATCGACCGCTACCGCGTCGAGGATCCCTTCCAGAACCACCCACTCTTCAAGACCGAGGAACAGGCACGGATCGAGGACACGCTCAGCGGCCAGGAGCCCGAGCTCGAGCCGAGCAAGGTTCTCGCGTGGCCCGGCGAGGACACCGACGGCGCCGTCGCCCCCGCCGACCCCGAGGACACGCTCTGGGGCCGTTCGCGCGACTTCGACTGGGGCGACTAGGCGGCGCCGACCGCGACGTTTGTCCCCGTCCCGTCCCCGGGTAGGGACAGCCCGTGGCCCGTCGACTCCTCGTCGTCACGACCGCGCCGGTGGCGGGCGAGGCGCTCCGCGACCGTGTCGGCGACCACCTGGCGGGCGAGGACGCCGAGGTCCGCGTCGTCGCGACCGCCTCGGACCTCTCGCCGCTCGACTGGCTCGCCAACGACGAGGACAGCGCGCGCTCCGAGGCGGCCGAGCGCGCGGCCGAGGTCGGGAAGGCAGTCGCGCCCGACGCGGACGCCGTCGAGGCGGAGGTCGGCGACAGCGACCCCGTGCAGGCGATCGAGGACGCTCTCCGGACGTTTCCGGCCGAGGAGCTCGTCCTCGTGACGCGCCGCGAGGAGCAGGCGGGCTGGCTGGAGGAAGGCGCCGCCGCCGAGGCGCTCGCGCGCTTCGCCCTCCCGGTGACGCACCTCGTCGTCGACGACTGACCCGCCCGGCGCGCGGCCGTTCCGCGCCGAGTCCGTGAGTACACTGAGCCCCGACGCGGGGCGTTAGCTCAGCTGGGAGAGCGCCGGCTTTGCAAGCCGGAGGTCACCGGTTCGATCCCGGTACGCTCCATTCGCCACAACGCCGCTATCCATGAGGATTTCCACCACTAGCGGCCCGTCCCGGCATCGCCGCCCGACGCCACCTCTACGCCACTACGCTCGGCGCGCGCCTCGAGGCGGCCGAGGATGGAGGCCTCGGAGTCGCGGGCTAGGTGGCCGTACGTGCGGTCGATCATGGCCACGCTCGTGCCCATGAGGCGCGCGAGCTCAAAGGTGGAGACCCCGGCGGCGAGCGCCTCGGTTGCGAAGGTGTGGCGCAGCCGCTCCGGCGGCGGCCCGCTCGAGGGCCCGGGCGTCCAGGAGGGCTGAGCAGCGCTACCCTCCTGGCATGGCGACGAAGAAGGAGCCCGCGGCGACGAAGCCGACCGAGCCGAAGCCGAAGGCCGAGCCCGGAAGTCCGGAGAATCTCGGCAGCGCTCAGCCCTACGCGGGCGAGGTGTCGTCGTCGGCCAGGGCCCGCCCGTACACGGGCTGCGGTGACCCTCGACCCTGGCAGCAGCGCCGCCGCAAGCGCTGAGGACCCTTCGCCGACTCGCTCGCGCTCGTCGAGCCGCCGACGAACTGGTGGCGCTCGCGCTGGGGAGGGGGAGCCCTCCTAACACGAACGAACGCCGACCCGGAGCTCTGGCAACGCCATCTCGACGCTACAACGTCAGGAACCCGCCTGCATGCGAAACGGCATGCCTGCGCGGCCGGCGAGCGCGAGCGCTAGGAGCCATGCGGGCTCGAGGCGGCACCTGTGGTGGAACGTTGCCGGCCGTTGCCGGGCCGTCAGCGGCTTTGCAAGCCGGAGGTCACCGGTTCGATCCCGGTACGCTCCATTCGCCGCGAGCGCGCATGAGGAGCGGCCGCGCTTGGCGAGGCACGCCGGATGCGACGGGGTCCTGGAGAGGCGACCGGAGGGCTGGCTCGGAGTCCAAGCGCGAGGCGCGGGCGACCCTGAACTAGGTCGATGCGCTCGCCGGTAGGCCATTCGCGCCCGACGCGGCGCGTTGCCGTAGGAGGACTCGCGGCCTGCGGTCGCGTCGCGACCGCAAGCGCGTCGAGCGAACTACGACGCCGGACGGCATGTCGACTCGAATTGCTCTAGCGTGCGGTTGGCGCTCAGGAAAGGAGACGGCACGTTGCTCCTCGAGGACTATGGCTTGGTCGGTGACATGCAGGCTGCGGCTCTCGTTGGCCGTGACGGAGCGGTGGACTGGCTGTGCCTGCCGCACTTCGATTCCCCGTCGTGCTTCGCGGGCTTGCTAGGGGATGACCGCCACGGTCGCTGGCGCCTGGCGCCGGCGGACGAAGTTCGTGCGAGCTCCCGCCGCTACCGGCCGGGGACGCTCGTGCTCGAGACCGATTTCGAGACCGCCGGCGGCACAGCGCGCGTGATCGACTTCATGCCTCCGCGAGGCGGAGGCC
>DASTQA010000074.1:0-52799 GCA_035762005.1 Gaiellaceae bacterium | reverse complement strand
CGTCGGGGACGACGAGATGTTCTTCGCCTCGTCGATCGCCGCGTTCCAGCGCGAGACGAGCCGCGTCCAGCTGATCGAGGACGGCGAGATCGTCGCGCTCACCGCGCAGGGGGCCCGCTTCCTCACGGCCGAGGGCGAGGAGCGCGACCGCGACGAGCTCGAGATCGACTGGGAGGACGAGTACGCCGAGCGGCACGGCTTCGAGACGTTCATGCTCAAGGAGATCTACGAGCAGCCGCAGGCCGTCGCCGACACGATCGGCGAGCGGCTGCGAGGAGGACGGCTCGAGCTCGAGGACATCGGGCTCTCGGAGGTCGAGATCCAGAACCTCCGGCGCATGGTCGTCCTCGCCTGCGGGACCGCCTACCACGCGGGCGTCGTCGGCCGCTACGTCGTCGAGGAGTGGGCGCGGCTGCCCTGCGAGCCGGACATCGCGAGCGAGTGGATCTACCGCAACCCGGTGCTCGCGAAGGACACGCTCGTCGTAGGCATCTCGCAGTCGGGCGAGACGCGCGACACGATCCAGGCCGTCCGCCTCGCCCGGGAGAGCGGCGCCCGCACGGTGGCGATCACGAACCTCATGGGGACGCAGATCACCCGGGAGGTCGACCGCGTGCTCTACACGCGCGCGGGCATGGAGACGGGCGTCGCGGCGACGAAGACGTTCACCGCCCAGCTGACGATCCTCTACCTCCTCGCCCTGCGTCTCGCGCAGGTGCGCCGGACGCTGCCGGAGGGCGAGATCGCCCGCCTGCTCGCCGAGGTGGAGGCGCTCCCCGAGAAGATCGGCACCTACCTCGACGGCGACCATCCGATCGAGGAGATCGCGCAACGGCACTACGGCAAGCCGTTCTTCCTCTACCTCGGCCGCCACATCGGCCTGCCCGTGTGCCTCGAAGGCGCGCTCAAGCTGAAGGAGATCTCGTACATCCCCACGGAGGCCTACTCGGCCGGCGAGATGAAGCACGGGCCGATCGCGCTCCTCGACGAGGAGATCCCCGTCGTCGTCGTGGCGACGGACTCACACGTCTACGACAAGGTCGTCTCCAACATCCAGGAGGTGCGGGCGCGCGGCGCCGAGGTCGTCGCGATCGCGACGGACGGGAACGAGGACATCCAGCACCACGCCGACGACGTCGTCTTCGTCCCGCGCACGCACCCGTTTCTCCAGGCCGCGCTCGCGGTCATCCCCCTCCAGCTGCTCGCGTACCGGATCGCCCGGCTGCGCGGCATGAACGTCGACCAACCGAGGAACCTTGCGAAGACCGTGACCGTCGAGTAGCGGCTCCTCGGCGAGGAGCCTCGCGCTCGGAAGCGAGGAACGAGCAATGGCGTCGCTCAAGCATCCGGTCGTCCGCGGCACCCGTACACCCGTGTAGTGGCACTCGCGGTGTTCGTGGAGCCGGTCAGGACGTCGCGCACGTTCGAGGCGGTGATCGAGAACCTCCTCGAGGGAATCGAGCGGGCGCGCCTGCGGACGGACGACCGGCTGCCCAACGAGCAGGAGCTTGCCGGCCAGCTCGGGATCTCGAAGCCGACGCTCCGCCAGGCGCTGCGTGTCCTCGAGCGCAGCGGCCTCCTCCGGGTGCGCGCGGGCAAGGGCGGCGGGATCTTCATGGCCGCCGAGGTGATCCCGGTCGACGCCATCTCGCAGAACGTCGCCGTCGAGGAGGAGGAGGCGGTGGACGTCCTCCTCGGCCGGCGCCTGCTCGAGGGCTCGGCCACGGTCCTGGCCGCGCTGCGGGGGACGGAGGAGGACTTCGCCGGGATCGAGCGGACGGTCGACCTCATGCGCCGGAACCTCGGTGACCGCCCCCGTGTCATGGGCGCGAACGCGATGTTCCACCGCGCCGTCGTGCGGGCGAGCCACAACAAGACGCTCCAGTCCGCCATGCGCCACACCGAGAGCGAGCTCGCCCCCATCCGGGACAGCTACGTCGGCGGCCGGGAGCAGGACGAGAGGACGGTGGAGGTCCACGAGCGCCAGCTCGAGGCGATGCGGGAGCGCGACCTGCGGGCGCTGGCGCTCGTGCTCGACGAGCACTTCCGCATGCTCGAGGAGTCGTTCGCCCGGGCTCTCGACCGCGACTGGGAAGACCTCTTCGGCGACGTCGCCGCCCAGACGCTGCGCTTCGGCTCCCCGCCCGCCGCTTGACCTGAGAGCCGGGACCTGTTTTTAGTCCCGGTGTCTCTGACGTTGCCGGGCACAACGGGGGAAGCGATGGGACGCCCGCGACGCGATCGTCGCCGGCGTTCGTCCTCGCCTGCCCGGCCCGAAAGGAGGATTCCCGATGAGGGGGAGACCTAGGGCAGGCACGCTCCTGGTCCTCGCCGTGCTCGCCGCCGGCCTGCTGGCCGTCTCGGCGGCCGGCGCGCAGGGCGGCGAAGCCGACGAGAACTCGGGCGTCGTCGAGGTCGTCCTGGCCGACAGGGCCGAGCTCGACCGCCTGGTCGAGGCCGGCTTCGACCTCGACCACAGCATCAAGCACACCGACGACGGGATCGTCGTCAACGCCGTCGTGACGCCGAGCGAGCGGCAGGAGCTCGAGCGGCTGGGCTTCACGCTCGGGCGGACGGTGCAGTCGGCCGCCGACCTCGACGAGGTGCTCGCCGAGCGCAACGCCGTCAAGGCGGCGAAGGCGCGCTCCGCGGGCCTGCAGCTGCAACTGCTCGAGGCGGAGACCGAGAACCTCAAGGTGCTCCGCGCCGACTGGTTCACGAGCCTCGGGACGCCGCAGCTGTCGGTCGAGGCCCTCCACGTCGAGGGGGCGGACCCGTCCGTGACGCTCCAGCTCGAGTGGGATTCGGGCCCAGGCACCGAGATGGGCTCCGGCGGGTCGATCTCGCTCCAGCGCTTCGTCGACGCGGGCGTCTACATGTACCACCGCCGCCAGACGAGCGCTCCGGTGCAGCCCGACATGATCCGCGTCACCGCCTCGACGGGCGACGTCGTGACGGCGAAGGTGACGGAGTGGCTGCCGCCGGACGACGGCCCGACGAGGGCCCGCTTCGAGGACTTCGTCGACAACTACCTGGACCCGACGGAGCTCTACGAGCGCATCAACCAGCTCGCGGCTGAGTTCCCGGAGCTCGCCGAGGTCCGCGACCTGCCGTTCGAGACGAACGGCTACCGGCGCAAGGCGCAGACAATCCTCGAGCCGCCCGGCACGAGGGTCGTCATCGACGCCCCGTCGTCGGCCGCCGGCACGTATGCGGCGGTCGCGGCCAACTTCGGCCCGCCGGCGCCCGTGGCCGGCATCGCCGGCAGCGTCGCGCTCGCGAACGACGGCAGCGCGCTCCCGACCGAGGGGTGCAACCCGCTCGTCGGCTTCCCGGCCGGAGCGATCGCGCTCGTCGACCGCGGCAGCTGCAACTTCACGCAGAAGGTGCTGAACGCGCAGGCGGCGGGGGCGGTCGCGGTCGTCGTCGCGAACAACGCCCCCGGCGACCCGACCGCGATGGGCGGGAGCGCACCGGGGATCACGATCCCGTCGGCGATGATCTCGCAGGCGGACGGCGGCACGCTCAAGGCCGGGCTTCCGGCGACCGGCCGCCTGCACGGCGCGCCGCCGCTCGATCCGAGCCGCGTCGTCGTCGAGTCCCTCGCCTGGGGGCACGAGGGCGGCAACGACCTCACGGTCGAGATCGTCGATCCGGGCGCTCCCAGCTCGCCGCTCGCCGTCTCGGTGATGGGGACGCACATCCGCGTGTCGCTCGCGACCGACGCGAGCGGCGCGCTCGTGAGCACGGCCGCGGACGTCGTCGCGGCGCTGAACGCGAGCGCGGGCGCGGTCGTCCGCTCGTACACGTACCGCGGCAACGCGGGCGACGGGATCGCCCAGCCGCAGGCGACGACGCAGCTGACGGACTTCCTCGACGCGCCCGCGCACGTCTCGCGCGAGCCGTTCCAGGTGCAGGCGCTCGTGCTCGGCCGCACGCGCGACGGCTCGAAGCCGGGCGTCCTCGCGTACGCGCAGGAGCACGCCCGCGAGTGGGTGCCTCCGCTCGTCGCGGTCGAGACGGCCGAGCGGCTGCTCCGGAACTACGCGTTCGACGGGCACGTGCAGCAACTGCTCCGCAACCTCGAGATCTGGGTCATCCCGTCCATCAACCCGGACGGCGGCCACTACGCCTTCTACGACGACAACGGCCAGCGCCGGAACATGACGAACCACTGCCCGGACGAGAACTCCGATCCGAACCGGCGCGACAGCTGGGGCGTCGACAACAACCGCAACTACGACTTCGGGTCGCTCTTCGACGGCTACAGCGGCGCCTCGACGAGCTGCCTGAGCGACGTGTTCGCGGGCCCGGCGGAGCTCTCCGAGCCGGAGAACCGGAACCTGACCTGGGTGGCCGACAACAACCCGAACGTCCGCTTCTCCATGAACCTGCACAGCTCGGGCAACTACTTCATGTGGTCGCCCGGCGCCTATGCCCTGCCCGGCCGCATCACCCTGCCGCGGCCGGATCCCGGCGAGGAGGCCTACTTCTACCAGGCCTCGAACCGGATCCTCACGGCGATCAAGCGGTACCGGGGGCTCTCCGTGACGCCCGCGCGCACGGGCCCGATCGCCGACGTGCTCTACTCGGCGGCCGGGAACTCGGGCGACCGGCTCTGGTACGTGAACCGCATCTTCGCGTGGAACTTCGAGGTCGGCACGAGCTTCCAGCCGAACTGGGAGGAGGCCCACGCCGAGACGATGGAGTTCGCCAACGGCCTCGAGGAGCTCATGCACGTGGCCTACGACTGGAGCAAGGACGGCCGCCCGCCCGAGTCGAGGCTCCTGCCCGGCGCCGGGACGTATCCCGGCCCGGTCGAGGTCGAGTTCGTGACGCCGTCAGAGCCCGCGGTCGTCTACTACACCCTCGACGGCAGCCGGCCGACGTTCGCGAACGCGTTGCGGCTCGAGTCGATCGGCCCGCGGCAGGGCGCCGCGCCGATCACGATCTCGTCCACGACGACGGTCAAGTGGTTCTCCGTCGACATGGCCGGGAACGTCGAGAACAACTACGACCCGGACAACCCCGTGTCCCGCAACTACAACTCGGCGACGATCGAGATCGCCGACTAGCGGGAGACCGACAGAGGAAAACGCGGCCGCGGCGCCCTCGGGGGGCGCCGCGGCCGTTCCTCTTTCCGACGCCGGCCGAGCCGGCGCGCTCGAGGGAGCAGGGCCGGCGCCGCCGCGGAGGTGGTGGGTCGGCGGCGCCGGCCCATCGGGGAGAGCCGTCTAGCCGACGGTCCTCGGCTTGCGGAGGAGCGCCACGCCGAGAGCGACGAGGCCCGCGGCGAGGCCGATGATGGCGAGGACGATGGCGACCGTGGCCGTCCCGTCCCCGTCGTCGTCGATGTTCACGGCCGGGACGGCCGCCTCCGAGTCGGTCGAGGTGGCAGCCGGCTCCTCGGTCTCCTCCTCCTCGGCCGCGATCACGGTCACGCGGGGCGCGGGAGACTCCGCCTCGGGGTCGGGATCGACCCACGCGCGCTCCTCGCCGTCGTCGTAGACCTGCACCGTCGGGAAGAGGAGCTCGTCTCCGGCGGCGGCGTCCTCGGGGATCTGGAAGCTGAGGCCGAACTCGTCGAACTCGCCGGTCGCGATGCCCGCGTCGCACGTCCAGGTCACGGTCGCGATCCGCTCCGTGACGTCCTCGACCGGCTGGTCGAGAGCCTCCGTCTCGACCTCCCGCTCACAGAGCGGGTGAGGCTGGAAGCGGGCCGTGAGGACCTCTTGCGGGAACTGCATGGAGACAGACGTCGTGGCAGCGGCATCGCTCTCGTTGGGGACACGGACGACCATACGGGCGAACGCCCCCGGCTCCCATTCGTCCGGCTGGATGGTCACGTGCGCGGCGGCCGCCGCCGGAAAGGCGACGGCTGCCGCGATGAAGGTCAGAAGTAGGCGTCGTAGCACTGCTACTCCTCTCCGATCGGAACGGTGATGGTCTCGGTCAGAAGGTCGAACTCGCCCATGAGCGCCTCGACGCGGAGCTCCCACTCGCCTGGCAGGGTCAGGGAGGCGTTCTCGGCGACGTACTCGCCGGGCTGCCCCGCGACCGGCTCCGCCGCGAACTCCAGCGGGCCGATCTCCTCGCTCGGGAGGGAAGCCGAGAGGCTCACCTCGGTGAGCTCCTCGGCGTCGGAGTGCTCGAACGTCAGGTGGATGGAGTTTTCGCCCGGCATCGCGGGCTCGACGACGACGTGCGCGGTCATCTCGACCAGGTCGACGTCTGACTCGAACGCCTCGTGGTCGCCGGCGGCGGTTCCAACGGCGTCCTCCTCCATGGCCATGTCGTCCATGCCCATCGCCTCGGTGCGGGCCGGCTCGGCGTTCACGAGCACCGCCGTGACGGCGACGACCGCGACCATGATCACGAGCTCGACGCCGGCGGCCCGGAGGAAGCGCCGCCGCTCGAGCACCGATGCGATCCCCGCCTTCAGCCGCGGCACCGCGTAGCGGTTGTTGTAGGCGCCGAGGCCGAGGAGCGGGACGACGAGCGCGACCTTGGCCAGCAGGAGGAGGCCGTACTCCGTCTCCCAGAGCGCGCTCCAGGTGCGGACCTGGAGGTACCCGTTGACGACGCCCGCCGCGAGGAGGGCGGCGACGGAGACGACGGCCATGTTGGAGAAGCGCGGGACCGCCCGCGTCGCCAGCGGCCAGCGGTCGGCGGCCGCGAGGACGAGGGCGACGACGAGGAACCCGAGCCCGCCCGTCCAGAGCGCCGCCGCGATCACGTGCGCCACGTCGGCGGTCATCGCGAGCGCGCCCGCGGTGGACGCGTGGCCCGAGAGCGAGGGAGTCAACGCCATCCCGGCGCCGAGGGCCAGCGTGAGCGCGACGAGGCCGCGAGGCCTGTGGCCCTCCGAGTGGCGGAGGGCCATCGCGGTGAGCGCGAGCGTCGCCGCGAGCGCCGCCTGCACGAGCATCATCTCCCCGTAGCGCGTCTCGAGGACCGTCGTGAAGACGTCCCAGCGGAACGCGTCGAGGATGCCGAGCCCGCCCGCCGCCGCTCCCTGGAGGAAGACGTTCACGAGCGCGACGAGGGCGAGCGCCACCGCCAGCACGGCGAGGACGCCGTAGAGGCGCCGCCGAACGTGCGCGGGGGCGGACGGGAGGGCGATGACGAGGACGGCCGAGCCGCCCAGGCAGAGCAGGAGCAGGACGAAGTCGAAGAACCGTCCGGCCGTGAAGAACGCGTCCACCGCCGTCGAGGTCCCCGTCAGCGAGTCGACGGAGATCCCGGCGGGCTGGACACCTCGTTCCTGCACGTGGAAGACGAACGCGCCCGAGATCGGGTCCGAGTCGGCCGAGATCGCCCGCCACGCGACGGTGTACGTCCCGCGCGCGAGCTGCTCCTCGAGCACGACGCCGACCTCGGTGCCCCGGGCGGGCGACACCTCGTCGGGGTCGACCCGGTCCCCCGCTGCGTCGTAGACACGGATTCCGCCCAGCGACATCTCGACCGGCTCGTTGAACCGGAGCGAGACCCGCTCGGGCGACTCCTGGACGACGGTGTCGTTCGCCGGCTCCGTCCCGAGGAGGACGGAGTGCGCGAGCGCGCTCGGGACGAGCACCGCGGCGACCGCCGCCGCGAGGGCGAGCGACACGGCGAGCCTCCTCCGGTGTGCTGTGTCTGGCTGGCGGATCGTCCTCTCCTCCTTCCCTGGCTCTCGAGAGCCGCGCGGCCGCGGACCCTCAACGGCAGCCTGCGAGCCCGGGCGGGGGTGCCCGTTGCCCGCGGGCGCCGACGAGGGGCGGCGCGCAGGGGAGCGAGGACGCTCCGGCGAGGGCGAAGCCCGCGTGGTGCGCCGGCTTCAGCCTGGGGGGCGAGCCGAGGCGGCGCGCGAGCGCGCCCGCGGCCGCCAGCAGGGCCCGCGCCGCGAAGAGGGCGACGAGGGCGAACGGGAGCTGGAGGAGGAGCCCGACGAAGAACGCGGGCCCGAGGGAGACGAGGAAGGTGCCGTCGTGGAGCATGCGCTCGGCGTGCTCCTGGAGCGTGAAGCCCACCGGAGGCGCGAGCGCGAAGAGCCAGAGCGGCGGCCGGTCGCCGCGATGGGCGCCGGCAAGCATCCGGCCGGCGAAGCCCACGATGACGAGCGCCGCGCAGAGGGAGGCCGCGAGCGCCGGATCCACGTAGCCGTGGCCCGTCTGCTCGAGGAGGTGCTCGCGCCGCTCGTCGTGCGGCTCGGCGATGCGGTAGGCGGTGCCGTGCGCCGCGAGCGCGCCGGCGGCGGCGACGCCCAGCGAGAGCAGCCAGGCGGACCGGTGGCGGGCTGCCGTCACGCGCCGACCTCGCGGTCGCCGACGAGGCGCCCGGGGCAGCGCAAAGCGCGCGCGTCGTGCGCCCTCGTCGGTCGCGTCGAAGTTGTCTCGCAGGTCTCCCGTGCGAGCCGAGCCATGGCTTGTTCCCCCTCTCCCTCCGAGGATACGCCGTCGGGCGCGGCCCCGGTTTGCGCCTACACGAGGAGCGCGGAGGGCGGAGCGCGCTGGCTGCGGCCGAGATCGAGACGGAAGCCGGGAAGGCGCAGCGGTCGCCCGCCCGTACGGCGATCTCGCGCCCGGCACCCCGTGGGCCGTCGCGGCCCGAGGAGCGCGAGCGCGACGCCCTCGGCGACACGGAGGATCCCGCGGGCGGCGGCGATGACCGCGAGCGCGAGCGGAATCTGGAGCAGGAGCCCGACGAGGAGCACGGGAGCCAGCCGTCCGGCTCCGGCCGGCAACCCGGCGAGGGTCGACGACCCGCGCGCGAGCGGCTCCACGAGAGCGTGGCCCACGTAGCCGAGGACGGGCACGACGCCGAAGAGCCAGAGCGACCGCCCCGAGCGCGCGCGCCAGCGGTGGCCGACGGCGGCGCCCGCGGCGAGCGGCAGGGCGAGCGCGAGGCAGAGCGCGAGGGAGGTGGGGAGGTAGTGCAGGTACGCCCGCACGCCGGCGGTGCCCGACATCGCGTCCGCCGTCACCGCCCGGTGCGCGAGGGCGTGGGCGGCGGCCCAGCCCAGACCGGACAGGGCCAGCAGGAGGGGTACGAGGAGGCGGCGGCGCCTCACGACTCGGCGATCGTAGAGCCCTCAAGCGCCCCTGGCAAACGGGGTCACTCCTCGTCGGGTCGCTTGCGGAGCCGCTTCCTCGCGCTGCGGAGGCGCTTTGCGGCGAGGCGCCGCTCCCTCGAGGCGCTCGTGGGCGCCGTCGGCCGTCGCGGTCGCGGTCGTGCGAGCCCGTCGCGGAGCGCGGCCGCGAGGCGCTCGAGGGCGAGCTCGCGGTTGCGCCACTGGCTGCGCTCGTCCTGCGCGACGGCGCGGACGACCGGCCCGATCCGCTCACGCAGCCTCGCCTTCTGCGCCTCGCTGAGGGTGGCGGAGGCATCGACGTCGAAGACCGCCTCCACCCGGGTCTCCGTCTTCTGCGCGTGCTGGCCGCCCGGCCCGCTCGAGCGAGAGACGCGCAGCTCGACCTCGCCGAGCGGGATCGCAAGCCCACGGCGCACCTGAATAGACTCGGGGCGCATGGCGGCGATTCTGCTCGACATCGACGGTGTTCTGCAGCTGTCGGGGGAGGCGATCGCCGGAGCGGGCGAGGCGGTGCGCGCGCTGCGGGAGGACGGCCACCGGCTGCGCTTCGTCACGAACAACACGACGCGCGCGCGGGAGGGTCTCGCGGACGGGCTCCGCGGGCTGGGGATCGAGCTCGAGGCGGACGAGGTGGCGACGACGGCGGTCGCGGCCGGCGCACTCCTCGAAGGCAAGCGCGTCCTGGCGCTGACGATGGCGGCGGTCCGCGCGGACCTCGCTGCGTGCGTCGAGCTCGTGGACGAACGGGCCGAGGTGGTCCTCGTCGGCGGAGCGGACGAGGGGGAGGAGACGAGTCGCGTCTTCTCCTACGACAACCTCAACCGTGCCTTCGCCCTCCTCGAGGACGGCGCCAGGCTCGTCTGCCTGCACAAGAATCGCTGGTGGCAGACCGCCCGCGGGCCGCTCCTCGACTCGGGGGCCTTCGTCGCCGGGCTCGAGTACGCGGCCGGCGTCGAGGCCGAGGTCGTCGGGAAGCCGAGCCGCGCGTACTTCGAGGCCGCGCTCGCGGAGCTGGGCGCCGGCCCCGGGGAGACGGTCATGGTCGGGGACGACGTCGAGGCCGACGTCGGCGGCGCGAAGGCGGCAGGACTCCGCGCTGTGCTCGTGCGGACGGGCAAGTTCAGGCCAGAGGCGCTCGCCGCGGCGGAGTACGAGCCGGACGCGGTGGTCGACTCGATCCTGGACGTGCCCGGCATCGTCCGGGAGCGCGGCTGGTGAAGGTCGGCCTCGACGTGATCGAGATCGAGCGCATCGGCGACGCGCTCGCGCGCTACCCGCGCTTCCGGGAGCGGTGCTTCACGGAGGCGGAGCGCGCCTACTGCGACTCGCGCGCGAACCCGGCCCAGCACTACGCCGCCCGCTTCGCAGGGAAGGAGGCAGTTGGCAAGGCGCTCGGCTTCGGCGTCGCGCGCGCGTTCGCTTGGCGGGACGTCGAGATCGTCGGCCGCCCGAAGCCCTCCGTGCACCTCAGCGGGCGGATCGCGGCGTGGTCCGAGCGCGTCGGCGCCGGCGAGCTCGACCTCTCCATGACGCACTCGCGGGGCATCGCCGCCGCGGTGTGCGTCGTCGCCGATGTGGGCTGAGCCCGTCTACACGGCCGAGGAGATGCGCGCGGCGGAGGCCGCGTACGCGGGGACGACCCTCGAGCTCATGGAGCGCGCCGGCCGGAGGGTCGCGGAGGAGGTCCTGGAGCGCTACCCGGCCGCCCGCCGGATCGCCGTCTGGTGCGGCACGGGGGCGAACGGCGGCGACGGCTTCGTCGCGGCCACCGAGCTGGCGCGCGCGCGCCGCGAGTGCTCCGTGCGGCTGGTCGGGGAGGAGGGGCGGGTCGCCGGCGACGCCGCCACGAGCCTGCGCCGGGCGCGGGAGGCCGGGGTGCCCTTCGTGGACGAGCCAGGCCCGGCCGACGTCGTCGTCGACGCCCTCTTCGGAACCGGCTTCAGCGGCAGGCCGCGGCGGGAGGCCGAGCGCGCGATCGCGACCGTCAACGACGCGGGCGTCCCCGTCGTCGCCGTCGATCTGCCCTCGGGCGTCGACGCCTCCACCGGCACGGTGGCGGGCGCCGCCGTCCGCGCCGAGCTGACGGTGACGTTCCACGGGCTCAAGGTGGGTCATGTCGTCGCGCCCGGGCGCTTCCACCGGGGCGCGGTCGTCGTCGCCGACATCGGGCTCGCGGGCGGGGAGACCCGCGTGCGCCGCGCGACCGAGGCGATTCTCGCGCTCGTCCCGCGGCGGCGCGAGGAGGACAACAAGTACACGGCCGGATCCGTCCTCGTCGTCGGCGGCTCGGTCGGGCTGACAGGGGCGCCCTCGCTCGCGGCGGAGGCGGCGCTCCGCGCCGGCGCCGGCATCGTCACCGCCTGCGTCCCCGCCTCGCTGAACGAGGTCTTCGAGCAGCGGCTCCTCGAGGTCATGACCCGTCCGTGCCCGGACGAGGAGGGCACGATGACCGCGGACGCGGCCGACGCGGTGCTGGCGGCGGCGAAGCGGGCCGGCGCGGTCGCGCTCGGTCCCGGGCTCGGCCGGACCGACGGCGCGCGCACGCTCGTCGGGAAGCTGCTCGACCGGCTCGACCGGCCCGTCGTCCTGGACGCCGACGGCCTGTGGGCGCTCGCCGGCCACCTCGACTGGGTCTTCTCGCGCGACGCCCCGACGGTCCTCACGCCGCACGCCGGCGAGCTCGGGCGGCTGCTCGGCCGCCCGTCCGCCTGGGTGAGCGCGAACCGGCTGGACGCGGTCCAGGCCGGCGCCGACGACACGGGCGCCGTCGTGCTCCTCAAGGGCGCCGACACGCTCGTCGCCGCCCCCGGCCGCGGGCCGGTCGCGGTCGACCTGGGGAACGCCGGGCTCGCGACCGCCGGCAGCGGCGACGTCCTCACCGGCGTCGTCGGCGCCTTCCTCGCCAAGGGGATGGACGGCGCAGTCGCCGCGGCCGCCGGCGCGGCGGCCTGCGGCGTCGCCTCCGGGCTCGCGGGGGAGCGCCACGGCCGGGCCGGCATGATCGCGCGCGACGTCGTCGAGTCCCTCTCGCCCGCGCTCTCCCGGTGACGCTGAGCCCGAGCGCGCAGCGGGTCGAGGACGCGCTCGCGGCGCGGGGCCTCGGCGGCCGGGTCGTCGAGCTCGGCGAGACGACGAGGAGCGCCGCCGAGGCCGCTGCCGCGCTCGGCTGCCGGGTCGAGCAGATCGTCAAGTCGCTCGTCTTCCGCACGGCCTCGCACCGGCCGCTCCTCGTCGCCGTGGGCGGCGCGAGCCGTGTGGACGAGGGGGCGCTCGCCGCGCTCGCGGGCGAGCCGGTCGAGCGCCCGGACGCCGACTTCGTCCGCCGGCGGACGGGCTTCGCCATCGGCGGCGTCCCGCCCGTCGGGCACGCCGAGGAGCTCGACGTCCTCGTCGACGGGGGCCTGCTCGCCGAGGGCGAGCTCTGGGCCGCCGCCGGGACGCCGAACGCGGTCTTCCGTCTCTCTCCGGACGAGCTCGTGGCGCTGACGGGCGGCCGCGTCGTGGCCCTCGCGCGATGAGGCGGTCGCAGGTCGTCGTCGACGCCGGGGCGATCCGCCGGAACGCCGTGCGCCTGCGCAAGGCGGCCGGCGCGGCGGAGCTCTGGGCCGTCGTGAAGGCGGACGCCTACGGCCACGGCGCGCTCGCCGCGGCGCACGCGGCGCTCGCCGGCGGGGCCTCCGGCCTCTGCGTCGCGACCGTGCGGGAGGGAGCGGCGCTCCGGCGCGGGCTCCCGGACGCGCGCGTCCTCGTCATGAGCCCGCTCGCGCCGGGAGAGGACGGCCCCGCCCGCGAGGCGCGGCTCGAGGTGGCGCTCTCCCGCCCGGAGGCACCCGACGGGCTTGACGTCCACCTGAAGGTCGACACGGGCATGGGACGCTGGGGCATGAGCGCCCGGGAGGCGGCCTTCGTGCCGCGGGAGCGCGTCGTCGGCGTCATGAGCCACCTGGCGACCGCGGACGGGGACGAGCGGTTCGCGCGGACCCAGATCGAGCGCTTCGCCGACGTGGCGGCCGCCTTCCCCGGCGTGCCGGCGCACCTCGCGAACAGCGCGGCCACGCTTCGCTTCCCCGAGGCGCGCTTCGACGCCGTGCGCTGCGGCGTCGCCCTGTACGGCCTCTCCCCGTTCGGCGGCGACCCCTCCGAGCACGGCCTCGAGCCGGCGCTCGCCTGGCGGAGCTACGTCGCGCTCGCGAAGACGTTGCGTGCCGGCGAGAGCACCGGCTACGGGCGTAGATTCGTGGCCGAGCGGCCGACGCGCATCGGCGTCGTCCCGGTCGGGTACGCGGACGGCTTCCGGCGCGGCCTCACGGGCACGGAGGTGCTCGTCGACGGCGCCCGCCGCCGGGTCGTCGGCACGATCTCGATGGACTCGCTCGCCGTCGAGCTCGACGACGAGGGCGAGGGAGCCGTCGTCACGCTCCTCGGCGACGGCGTCCTCGCCGAGGAGCACGCGCGCGTCCTCGGGACGATCAACTACGAGGTCACCTGCGGGGTGAGCCGCGATCCGGCTCGCGCCGAGCGGACGGTCGCCGGTGGATGAGCGCATCCGGCAGGCGGTCGGCGCCGGGCCGGCGTGGATCGTCGGGGGCGCGCTGCGCGACGAGCTCCTCGGGCGGGAGGTCGTCGACACGGACGTCGCCTGCTCGGACCCCGAGCTCGCCGCCCGCCTCTACTCCCGCCTCGCCGGCGGCGCCGTCTTCCCGCTCTCCGAGCGCCACGGCGCCTGGCGGGTCGCCTTCCGCACCGGCGAGACGGTCGACTTCACGCCGCTCCAGGGCGAGGCGATCGAGGACGACCTCGCCACGCGCGACTTCACGGTGAACGCGCTCGCGCGCCCGGTCGAGGGCGGCGGCCTCGTCGACCCGCTCGGGGGCGAGTCGGACCTCGCCGCCCGCCGGCTCCGCGCCGTCTCGCCGGGGATCTTCGCCGCCGACCCGCTCCGTCTCCTGCGCGCCGTACGGCTCGAGGACGAGCTCGGCTTCCGCCTGGACGCCGCGACCGAGGCGCTCGTCCGCGAGGCCGCCGGGCGGGCCGGCGAGCCCGCCGGCGAGCGCGTCCTCGGCGAGCTCGAGCGGCTCTCGCCCGACGGCCTCCGCCGCGCCGACGAGCTCGGTCTCCTGGCGCCGCTCGGCGGCTCGCTCGCGAAGCTCGAGGCCGTCGACCCCGTGGACACCCCCGGCTTCCTGCTCGTCGTCGTCTTCGGCGATGAGCTGGGGCGCCTCCCCGTCTCGAACGAGCTGCGGCGGCTGCAGCGCGTCCTCCTCGCCGCGGAGCGTCCACGGGACGACTCCCCCCGCGAGATCCACCGCTTCCGCCGTCGCACCGAGCCGTGGGCGCTGACGGCGCTCGCCTACCTCGGCGCCCCGGAGCTCTACGAGGCCGTCCGAGCTGCGCGGGCCGCCGAGCCGCCCGAGCCGCTCCTGCGCGGGGACGACCTGCTCGCGCTCGGCATCCGCCCGGGGCCGGAGGTGGGCCGCCTGCTCGAGCTCGTCGCCGAGGAGCGCGCGGCCGGAGCCGTGGCGACGCGGGAGGACGCTCTCGAGCTCGTCACCCGGCGGCGCGCCGACCCGGGCCTGTGACGGGGCCCCTGCCGGGCGACGAGAAGACGGCGCTCGTCCGTCGGCTCGTGTGCCGAGGTCTGGCAGGCCGGCGACGCGGACGAGATCCCGGCGTACTTCGGCCCGGGGGCTGCGAGAGGAGGTCGCGGAGCACCACGAGCAGCTCCTGACGGTCTTCCCGGACTGCCGCGCGGAGATCGACGAGCTCGTCGCCGCCGGGGGCGGGCGCGTCGTGGCCCGCCTCACCCCTGAGCGGCACGCGCTCGGGCGGTCCGTTCGCCGGCAGCGCGGCGACCGGGAAGACGGCGTGTTGAGGCTCGGTGCGGATTTACCGGATCGCCGGAGCGCAGGTCGTCGAGACCTGGGCGGTGCAGGACCGCCTCGCTCTCTTCGAGCAGCTCGGCGCATCCCGGCGCTGCGTGGTGTGAGCCGGGCTGCCGGCCGCGCTAGCGGTACTTGATCGTGCAGCCCACGGGTGGGGTCTCGCGCACCGCCGGCTCCGAGCCGGCGAGGGCGGCCTCGAGCGCCGGGCGCAGGTAGGGATCCGCGTCGTCCGGGTCGGCGTGGCTCGAGTCGGGCGCGCCGTGGTAGACGACCCGGCGCTGCTCGTCGAGGACGAAGACCTCGGGCGTGCGCGTCGCCCCGAAGAGGCGCGCGACCTCCTGGGTCGCGTCCTCGAGGAACGGGAAGACGAAGCCCTTCTCTTCGGCGCGGAGGCGCATGTCCTCGAGCGAGTCGCCGAGGTAGCCGGCGTTCGAGTTCACGGCGAGGAGCCCGGCCCGCCCGTCGTAGTCGCGCGCCACGTCGTTGATCCGGTCCTCCCAGGCGACGACGTACGGGCAGTGGCAGCACGAGAAGACGACCGCGACCGGCTTGCCCTCGTAGTCCGCGGGCGAGTGGCGTGCGCCGTCCACGCCCGGGAGCTCGAAGGCGGGGGCCGGGTCTCCGGGCCGAAGCGTCGCCATCCCTGCAGGATAGAGGGGTGCCCGACCTCTACGACGCCGTCGCGTACGGGATGCGCGCCTACTCGGCCGCCGCCTTTCACGTCGACGTGCTGGCGCCGCGGCGGTTCCCGCTCGAGCCGGGAACCCTGATCGCCATCACGCACCGCCGCGAGACCGACGTGCCGCTCGTCTGCCCGCCGCTCTACCTCGCCACCGGCGGGCACGGGAACCGCACGAACCGGCTCCACTTCGCGGCCCGGGACGACATGTTCCTGCCGGGCTTCTTCGCCGGCTTCCCGCCCGGCCTCCCGCTCGCGGCCCGCCGGGCGCTCTACCCCCTCGCCGTCGGCCGCTGGCTGCCTCGCGTGAACGTCTTCCCCATCCGGAGCGCGAGCATCGCACGGCTGGGGGAGGTGCTCGCGGCACGGCCCGACGACGCGCTCGCGGACCTCGTCCCCGAGGCGACCGTCGCGGCCTTCGCCGCGCGGGCGGCGGCCTCGGGCCGCCCCGCCCCGGCGCGGGCGGCGGACGCCGTCGCCGGGCGGTACGCCGACCTGCTCTGGCAGGCCGTCTCGCCGGGCGACGGCGTCCGCGACGGCCTCGACGACTTCTGGAGCCGGCGGGCGGCGAGGGCCGCGGGCGACTTCCGGGCTCTCGTCGAGCTCCTCCGCGCGCGGAGGACGCTCCTCGTCTTCCCGGAGGGCCGGCCCTCGACCGACGGCGAGATCGGACCGATCCGGCCGGGGATCGGCGCGCTCGTGCGACGAGGTCGGCCCCCGGTCGTGCGCCCGCTCGCGCTCGCGTACGACCCGCTCGTCCGCGGGCGGCCGCGCGTCCACCTTGGGCTGGGCGAGGCCGCTCCGCCGCCTGAAGGCGACGTCGAGGCGGCTCTCCTCGGCCTCCTCCGCCGGACGATGCCGCTCACGTGCGGACAGGTCGTCGCCGCCGCCCTCGAGGCCGGCGCGGAGGCCGACCCGCCCGCCCTCGAGCGGCTCCTCGCCGGGGCGGTCGCCGAGGCGCGCGAGGAGGAGAGGCCCGTCGAGCGCGACCTGGGCACGGCGGAGGGCCGCCGCCGGCGGCTGGAGGAGGCGCTCGCGGTGGCGCCGGCGCACGAGGAGGCGCTCTCGTTCCTCGCCCGCGAGCACGCGAGCGCGCGTCGCCCGCCGCCCTAGGTGTGCTCCTGGGCGGCCTCCTGCGTCCGCCCGCGCAGCCGCGGGAAGGCCGGGCGCACGAGTGCAGCCCCCAGGATCGTCACGGGGAGGACCGTGAGCGCGTGCATGGTGAGCACGTACGCCGTCGCCTTGTCGATCGGGATCTCGACCCCTTTCGCCGCGAGGAGCGTGAGGTAGTCGAAGGTCCCGATCCCCGCCGCGGTCGCGGGCACGGCGAGCGCGAGGTTCCCGATGCCCTCGATGAGGAAGTACGCGCCGATCGGCAGGTCGAGCCCGAACGCGTGCTCGCCGACGACGTAGTACATGGCCACGTCGGCCAGCCACATGGCCGCTGAGGTGCCGAAGATGGCGACGAGGCGGCGGCGCCCCCGAAAGGCGCCGAGCCCGTCCACGAAGTGCGCCGCGGCGCGCGTGAAGCGGGTGTGCCAGCGGGGCGGGAGCCGCCGCGAGAGACGCCAGGCGAGGCGCTCGGCGCCGTCCGGGTCGCGGGCGGCGAGGAAGACGAGCCCGACGCCGAGCGCGGCGCCCGACGAGAGCGCCACGCCGGTGAGCAGCATCGGCCCGCCCTGGCCGATCGCCAGGGCCCCGAAGAGGATCCACGTCGAGAGGACGACGCCGTCGAGGAGGCGCTCGGCGAAGAGCGTGCCCGCGCTCACGAAGACGGGCACGTGCCGCTCGCGCATGGACTCGATGCGCAGGAGGTCGCCGCCGCGCGCCGGGATGATGTTGTTCGCGCCGCGGCCGACGGCGACGCTCGAGAAGAGCTTTCCCACCGCGCAGCGGTAGCCGGCGCCCGCGAGGAGGTGCCCCCAGCGCACGGCCATGACGAAGACGTTGGCGAGCACGAGGGCGAGCGCGGCGAGCATGGTCCAGCCCGGCAGCGCGGTGATCTCCCGCCACGCCTCGCGCAGGTCGACCTCGCGGAGGAAGAGCCAGAGGAAGGCTCCGGTCGCTGCCGACCCGACGGCGATGCGGAAGAGGTTGCGTCGCCACGTCTGCATCTGGCCGGTAAGTATGCGCCCTCGTATGGGACGGCGAGGGACGACACGCTTCTCCGGACGGCGCGAGGTCGCGATCGGCCTGGGCGTCTACGCCGTCTACCTGCTCGCGGCACGGCGCAAGCGCGGCGACCGCGGGCGGCTGCACGCGGCGGAGAACGCGGAGCGCGTCGTCGCGCTCGAGCGACGGCTCGGGATCCACGTCGAGCCGTGGCTCCAGCGGCTGCTCCTGCCGCGGCGCCGCCTGCTCGTGGTCCTCAACCTCGCCTACGCGACGCTCAACGTCGGGCTCACGGTCGGCTGGCTCATGCGCCTCTACGCCAGGCGCGATTCGGAGTTCCACCGCCTGCGCCGGGCGGCGGTCCTGACGACGCTCGGCGCACAGCCGGTCTTCGTCCTCTTCCCCTGCGCCCCGCCGCGCTCCCTCGACGGCTTCGTCGACACGATCGCGGACGTGAGCGGGATCGACCTCGACGCGGGGCTCGTGGGGCAGCTCTACGACCCCCTCGCCGCGATGCCGAGCATCCACGTCGCCTACGCGGTCGTGACCGCGGCGGGGATGGCCGAGACGGCCCGCAGCCCGCTCGTCCGCGCGCTCGCGCCCGCCTACCCGCCGCTCGTGGCCCTGGTCGTCTTCGTGACCGCGAACCACTACGTCCTCGACGCGGTCGCCGGCGCCGCGCTCGCAGGCGGGGCGCTCCGGCTCGCCCGGGCCCTCGATCCCTAGCCGCCCGGTCTTCGCCCCGGCGCCCGGGCCAAGTGACACGGTGTCACTTGGAACGAGTCCGTGACGTCCCGCTCGCTCCCGCTCCGTTACGTGACCCTCGCGGCCGCTGCCGGGCCGAAGCGCGACCCTCTCGACCCGTTCGCCCGACGCCGCGCCGGAGGCGCGCCGGCCGGCTCTCCGCGGCGCCCTCGTCTCCGGGCGCCCGTTCCAAGTTACACCGTGTCACTTGGAACGGAACTGTGACGCCCCGCGGCCCCGGCGGCGCTGGGCGAGGCGCGAGAGGGTCCCTGGAAGCGCCGCCTGGACGAGCCCCGCGACGCGATAGGCGCCGAAGACGAACGACTCCGGACGGTCGCGCTCGACCGTGCGGAGGATCGTCCGCGCGACGCGCTCGGGCGGGAGGACGAAGCGGTCGAGCCGCGTCCCGCGGAGGCGGTCCTGCGGGAAGCCCTCCGTCCGCACCGGGCCCGGGTTGACGGCGTGCACGCGGATGCCCCGCGGAGCCAGCTCGACCGCGGCCGCACGCGAGAACGCGAGCTGGGCGTGCTTCGAGGCGGAGTACGGCCCCGACGCCCCGACCGCGTAGACGCCCGCGACGGAGGCGACGTTGACGACGTGGGCGGAGGAGGCCGCCTCGAGGAGCGGCAGGAACGCTCGCAGCGCCCAGACGCTGCCGAGGTAGTTCGTCCGCGTGATCTCCTCGATCCGCTCGGGCGGCAGGTCGAGGAAGCCGCCGCCGCCGGGGATGCCCGCGCAGGAGACGAGGAGGTCGACCGCGGGCGTGCGCTCCCCGACCCGCGCCGCCGCGGTCTCGACCTGGGCACGGTCGCCGACGTCGCAGACGTCCCAGTCGGCGCCGATCTCGGCGGCCACGCGCTCGAGCCGCTCGCGCCCGCGCGCGAGGAGCACGCAGCGCCACCCCTCGGCGGCCAGGAGCCGGGCCGTCGCCTCGCCGATGCCGCTCGACCCTCCGGTGACGACGGCCGTCCTCATGCGGCGGCGAACGTGCGCAGCGTCGTGAGGTTGATGGCCACGGTGTCCTCGATGGGATCCGCGTAGCCGCCGGCGAGCGTCACGCACACGGGGACGCCCGCGCGCAAGAGCGCGTCCCGCACGAGCGCGTCGCGCTCGGCGAGCCCCTCGCGAGAGAGCGCGAGCCGGCCGAGCCGGTCGCCCGCGTACGGATCGGCGCCCGCGAGGTAGAAGCAGAGATCGGGCCGCGAGCGCGCGAGCGCCTGCGGCAGGAGGCGGGCGAGCCCGGCGAGGTAGCGGTCGTCCCCGGCGCCGTCCGGGAGGTCGAGCTCGAGATCGCCGGGGACGCGCCGGAACGGGTAGTTGCGGAAGCCGTTGACCGAGAACGCGAACGCCTCCGTGTCGGCGAGGAACGCCGCGTGCGTGCCGTCGCCCTGGTGGACGTCGAGGTCGACGACGAGGACGCGCCGGAGACGGCCCGAGCGGCGGAGGGTTCGCGTCGCGACGACGACGTCGTTGAAGACGCAGAAGCCGCGGCCGCGGTCGGCGAAGGCGTGGTGCGTGCCGCCGCCGACGTTCGCGCCGGCGCCCTCGGCCAGTGCCGCCTCCGCCGCCATCAGCGTCGCCCCGACCGAGCGCCGCGAGCGCTCGACGAGCTCCGGCGACCAGGGGAGCCCGAGCGCGAGGAGGTCCCGCCGCTCGAGCGCGCCGCGCTCGACCCGCTCCAGGTACTCGGCGTCGTGGGCGAGACCGAGCTCGCCCTCGGTTGCCGCCCTGGCGTCCTCGACGGCGATCCCCTCGGCCGCCTGCGCGCCCGCGCGCACGAGGCGGTACTTCCCGAGCGGGAAGCGGTGCCCGGGGGGCAGGGGGTACGTATAGACGTCGTGCGCGAACGCCCTCACGGCGCCGCCAGATTAGACTGCCCGCGCCGTGAGCGACCGCTTCGCCGGCAAGACCGGGCTCGTCCTCGGCGTCGCCAACCGCCGCTCGATCGCCTGGGCGATCGCCCGGCGGCTCGCCGAGGGCGGCGCGCAGCTCGCGTTCACGTTCCAGGGCGAGCGCATCGAGAAGAGCGTCCGCGAGCTCGCCGAGACGGTCGCCTCCCCGCTCCTCACCGAGTGCGACGTGCGCTCGGACGAGGGCCTCGAGCGCGCCTTCGCGGAGGTCGGCGAGGCCTTCGGCGGGAAGCTCGACCTCCTCGTCCACTCCGTCGCCTTCGCCGACGCGCGCGACCTCGAGGGCCGCTTCACGGACACGCCGCGCGACCGCTTCTGGCTCGCGCTCGACGTCTCGGCGTACTCGCTCGTCGCCTGCGCCCGCCTCGCCGAGCCGCTCATGGAGGCGGCCGGGGGCGGCGCGATCCTGACGATGACCTACCTCGGCGGCGAGCGCGCCGTCCCGCACTACAACGTCATGGGCGTGGCGAAGTCGGCGCTCGACTCCTCCATGCGCTACCTCGCCTGGGACCTGGGCCGGAAGAGCATCCGCGTGAACGCCGTCTCGGCCGGCCCCGTGCGGACACTCGCAGCGCGCTCGATCGCGGGCTTCCCGACGATGGAGGCGATCGTCGAGGAGCGCTCGCCCCTCCACCGCCCGATCGAGGCGGACGACGTCGGCGCCGCGGGCGCGTTCCTCCTCTCCGACGACGCGAAGAACGTCACCGGGACGACGCTCTACGTCGACTCCGGCTACCACGCCATGGGCATGTAGAGGCGCCTTTTCGCAGAGCTGATTTGGCTCAACCATGCGGGTCGCCAAGGTCGTAGGCGTCGCTGATTCCCGTCCTTCGTGTGGTCACGGTGGTGCCACGGAGTGCCACGTACTCGGTCGACTCGAACCCTCTCACCGCAGCGATCCGGGGGCGACGGGCCTCCTGCACGGCCATCGACTTCACGTTCGGATTCCAGCTCGGCCGGCGTTCGAACGCGGTGAGCACCTCCCACACACAGCCTCAGGCGCGGCTGCGATCTCGATCTCGCTCGCACCCAGAACTGGCGCACGAGTGTCGATCGCGGTCAGCGTCTCGTTCCTGCCCGCTTGCGTGGTCTCTACAGCCATCGTTCCTCCTGTCAGGTCGAGCCGCGGGGTGCCCACGTAGGTGGGACTGTCGCGTCGCACCGGTTCTCTTCTCGAGAGGCGGAACTAGGTTCTCGACCCGACCGCCTCCGGCCCCACGGCCGCCGTCGCGGTCGGCTTCCCGTACACCTCGGCGAAGCCTTGCCGCCAGCTCGGGTAGCGCAGCGTCCAGCCGAGCTCGCGCTTGGCCTTCGCGTTCGAGGCGCCGCGGGCCTCGGTTCCGATCATCACCGCGGCCTCGCCCGCGACCAAGCGCGCGAGCCAGCGGGGAACGCGGCGGGGCGGCTTGGCCCCGAGGGCCTGGGCGAGCACGGGCAGCCATTCGCGCACCGGCGCGGGCTCTTCGTCGACGATGTTGTAGATCGCCGGCCCGTCCTGCTCGAGGGCGAGCACCGTCGCCGAGGCGGCGTCGTCAAGGTGGATGAACGAGGAGATGCCGCCCCCGTCGCCGACGATCGGGAACTGGCGCTTGCGGACGGGCTTGACCAGCCCGTCGTTGGCGGCGCCGTAGAAGCCGCCGTAGCGCAGCGCGACCCCGCCGGCGTCGGTGACCGCCTGGTCGAGATACCGCATCGCGGCTTGGCTCTCGCGCGTCGTCGGCAACGGGTCGGGGTCGAGCGGATCATCCTCGGTCTTGACCGGCCCGCCCTCCCGCGCGTACCGGTAGGAGGCGAAGCTCTGCGCGATGAATCGGCGCACGCCGGCCTCTCGCGCGGCTGCCAGCAGCGCGTCGGTGCCCTTCGTTCGCAGCTCGTTGGTCTTGGCGAACATCTTGTCGAAGTTGCGACCGAACTTCAGGTTCGCCAGCGCGGTCGCCTGGTGGACGATCGCCTCGGGCTCGTTCTCGAGCGCGGCCTTGCGCACCGCGCCCGCGTCGAGCACATCGAGCCTCAGCGGCTTCGCGCCCAGCGTCCGCAGCAGCTCCGCGCTTGCCGGCGAGTTGTGGGTACCAATCACGTCATGCCCTGCAGCGATCAACTGAGGCACGAGCCGCGTGCCGATGGCGCCGCTTGCGCCTATGACCAAGACTCTCATCGTCTCCTCCTTCTCGTTCACGTCATCTCGAACACTCCCGAACCTAGCAAAGGACGAGACGAGCCGTATCGTCTCTCTTGATAGGTATTCTGATGCTCGTTTGGCAAAGACCGCTAGTAGGAAGTCTCCGGACGAACGTCGGCGACGCGAGCGCCCGCGGCGCGCGATCCTGCGCTCGGCGAGGACGCTGTTCCACCGCCATGGACTTCGCGCCCTGACGATCGAGGCAATCGCCGAGGACGCCGGAGTCGGCAAGGCGACGATCTACCGCTGGTGGCCCAGCAAGGCGGCGCTCGTCCTGGACGCGATCCACGACCAGGTCGGCCCCGAGATCGCCTTCCCGGACACCGGCTCCGCGCGCGAGGACCTCCGCCTGCAGATCGCGTCGCTAATCGAGATCCTCACCTCGAACAGGACCGGGAAGGCGTACATCGCCCTCGTCGCCGAGAGCCAGCACGATCCTGCCCTCGCCAAGGCGATCCGCGATCGCCTGATCGCCGGCCGACGGGCGGCCACCCGCGAGGTATTCGAGCGTGGCATCGCCCGCGGCCAGCTCCGAGCCGACCTCGACATCGACATCGCCATCGACGCCCTCTACGGCGCCCTCTACTACCGCCTACTCGTGAGCCACGAGCCACTCGAGCCCGACCATGCCGACGCGCTCGTCGCCCATCTGTACCCAGCCCTCGCATTGTCCAGGCGGCCGGGCCATCCTTCCGCGACTCGGATGAAGAACGCGTGATGAGCCACGTCATGCCCGCGCGCCGGTGCCAGAGGACGAAGCCGAGACGCTCCTCTCGCTCGATCGTCTCACGCCCGCTCAGTCCCCCGGCGACCGTGCTGTTGACGGAGGGGATCTCGCCGGTGCTGCCTAGACCGGTCAACGGCAACGGCGACAACGGGTTCCTCTGGGCCGACCACCGCCTGGGCGGCGACGAGCCGTGCCGCGCAGAAGCGCCTTCCGTACACGGCTTCCGTCCAGATTCCCTTCTTCCTTCGGTGGCCCGGGCACGTCGCGGCGGGACGCCGAGACGGCCGCATCACGGGAACCGTCGACATCGCCCCAACGGTGCTGGACGCGCCCCGAGTCACGACGGATCCGACGAAGCCGCCGCTCGACGCGACTCCAACGCGATCGTCGCTGCGCCGGCACCACGGGGGAGTCCGCGTGTCGGTGGCCGGGCCGAGTGAAGCCCGAGCTCAGGGAGTCCGGCCGGCGAGGATCGTCGCGAGGACCGACGAGTCGATGTTGCCGCCCGAGACGATGGCGACGACCTTGCCCGGGCCCGGGCGGCCCGAGAGCGCCGAGGCGACCGCGAGGGCGCCCGCGCCCTCGGCGACGATCCGCACGCGCTCGGCCAGCAGGCGGACGGCGGCCGCCGTCTCGTCGAGCGTGACGACGTCCGAGCCCGAGACAAGTGGCCGGCCGAGCCCCCACATCTTCGGGAGGAGCGCCCGGGCGCCGGCGCCGTCCACGAACGTCGCCCGGTAGTCGATCGCGCGTGGCTCGCCGGCAGCGAGCGAGGCGGCGAGCGGCGCCGCGGTCTCGAGCTCGACCGCGCGCACCTCGGTCTCGGGCCGGAGCGCCTTGACCGCGCTCGCGATCCCGACGAGGAGGCCGCCGCCGCCCCAGGGGACGACGACCACGTCGGGGTCGGGGAGGTCCTCGAGGATCTCGAGCCCGATCGTGCCGTTGCCGGCCATGACGGGCTCGTCCTCGACCGGGTGGACGAAGAAGCCCTCGACGCCGGGGTAGCCCCTCTCCTCGAGCGCCTGCCACCAGCGGTCGAACGGCACCTTCACGTAGCTCCCCCCGAGGCGCTCGATCGCGGCGAGCTTCGTCTCCGGCGCGTGGTCGGGCACGATCACGGTGCAGGGGATCCCGAGCTCGCGCGCCGCCCAGGCCACCCCCTGGGCCATGTTCCCCGCGCTCGCGGTCACGACCCCGGCGGCGAGCAGCTCGCGCGGCGCCCGGGCGATCGCGTTGTAGGCGCCGCGGATCTTGAACGAGTTGATGGGCTGGAGCGTCTCGAGCTTGAGGTAGATCTCGGCGGGCGCCTCGTCGACGTGAAGGCGCACGAGCGGCGTCCGCACGGCCGTCCCGGCGATCGTCTCGCGGGCCCGGCGGATGTCCGCGAGCGGGATCAGAGCTCGACCTCCGTCCCGGCGCCCTCCTCGCGGGCCCGCCGGTAGACGTGCTCGGCGGCGGCGAGGTCCTCGACGGCGAGGCCGAGCGACTTGAAGACGGTGAGCTCGTCGGCCGACGCCCTCCCGAGGGCGCTCCCGACGAGGAGCTCGCCGAGCTCCGCGCGGATGTGGTCGGGCCCCAGGGCGCCCTCGCGTTGCGGGAAGAGGAAGTCGCCCGCTTCGTTCACGGTCGACTCCCGCCGGTCGACGAAGAGCGCCGCCGAGGCCATCGTCTCCGTGTCCAGCTCGCGCGTCGTGGGGATGCTCGACCCGACGGCGTTCACGTGCGCGCCGTCGCGGAGCCACTCCCGGCGCAGGATCGGCTCGGGGGACGACGTCGTCGTGCAGACGACGTCCGCCCGCCGGACCGCCTCCTCGGCGCTCGCCGCCGTCTCGACCGGGAAGGGCGTCCCGGCGTCCGTCGCGAGCGCGAGCGCCCGCTCGGGCGAGCGGCTCCAGACGCGTGCCCGCTCGAACCGGCGCGCGACGGCCATCGCCTCAAGGTGCGACCGAGCCTGGACGCCGGCGCCGAGGATCGCGAGCTCGCGGGCGTCCTCGCGGGCGAGGAGCCGCGTGGCGACCGCGGAGACGGCCGCCGTCCGGATCGCCGTGATCGCCGAGGCGTTCAGGACCGCGAGAAGCCGGCCCGTCTCGCCGTCCTGGAGGAGGACCGCGCCCTGGTGGGCGTCGAGTCCGCGCGCCGGGTTGCCGGGGACGACGCAGACGGCCTTGAGGCCGTAGGCGGGCTCGGGGCGCGCGCGGTACGCCGGCATGAGCCCCATGAGGCCGGACGCCTCCGCCGGGCGGACGACGAAGCGGAGCGGCTGCTCCATGTCGCCGCGCGCGAGCGCCGCGAGCGCCTCGGCCATGACCTCGACGCACTCGGTCATGGGCAGCAGGCGCGCGACGTCGGCTTCGCCGAGGACGAGCACTAGGCGAACAGCGCCCCGATCTCGTCCCGTTCGGCCTGCGAGAGGCGCAGCCCCAGGGCCCGGCGCGCCGGCTCCAGGTGCTCCGGCCGGCGCGGGCCGACGACGGCCGCCGTGACGAGGGGATGCTCGAGCACCCAGGCCAGGGCGAGGGTGGCCGAGTCGGTGCCCCGCGCACGCGCCGCCGCCTCGAGCGCCTCGAGGCCCGCGAACGTGCGCTCGCGGGCGACGTCCGCGTACGGCTCGGGCCGCAGGGTCATCCGCGACCCCTCCGGGTACGGCTCGCCGCGGCGGTACTTGCCCGTCAGCCAGCCTCCGGCGAGCGGGCTGAAGGGCGTGTAGCCGAGGCCGTGGGTCGCGCACAGCGGGATCACGGCCTCCTCGTCGGCCCGCGCGAGCAGGCTGTAGGAGTTCTGCACCCAGTCGAAGCGGGCGAGGTCCCGCCCCTCGCTCTCGCGCAGAGCCTCGTCGAGCTCCGCGGCGCTCACGTTGCTCGCGCCGACCCCACCCACCTTGCCGGCCCGCACGAGCCCGTCGAGCGCCTCGAGCGTCTCGCCGACCGGCGTGGCCGGGTCCGGCTCGTGGATGACGTAGAGATCGACGCGCTCGACCCCCAGCCGCGCGAGGCTGCCGTCGATCTGGCGGCGGACGCGGTCGGGCGCGAGTCCGCGGTCCCCCGGGTCGCCCGCGACCGAGTGGAAGACCTTCGTCGAGAGGACGACGCGCTCGCGCACCTCCTGGCCGCGGCGCGCGAGCCAGCGGCCGATCGCCCGCTCGCTGCGGCCGCCCCCGTAGGCGTCGGCGGTGTCGAAGAGCGTGATGCCGAGCTCCCACGCCTCGTCCATGAGCGCGAAGGCCTCCTCCTCGCTCTCGCCCCGGCCGAAGAACGCGGGCGCGGAGCCGATGCCGCCGAAGTTGCCGCAGCCGAGGGCGACGCGCGACACCTCGATGCCGGTCCTCCCGAGTTCGCGGTACTCCATCGAGGGGGAAGTATCCTGCAGCCGATGAGCGGGCACGCGACCGAGGAGGAGTTCGCGCCCATCCTGCCCGGGCCGGGGGAGAGCGACTACGAGCGCTACCTGCGGACGGACGAGCTGCTGGCGCTCCAGAAGACGCCGGCGGAGATGGCGCATCGGGACGAGCTCCTCTTCCAAACGACGCACCAGTCCTCCGAGCTCTGGCTCAAGCTCGCGTGCTTCGAGGTCGAGACGGCGACCGGTCACATGCGGCGCGGCGAGCTCGACGCCGCCCAGCGGCTCCTCCGCCGGGCGGTCGACTGCATCGGGCTGGTCACGACCCAGATCCACATGCTCGAGCACATGTCGCCCTGGGAGTACCAGGAGGTCCGCCGCGTGCTCGGGCACGGGAGCGGCTTCGACTCGCCGGGCTTCAACGCCGTCCGCAAGGTGACGCCGCCGCTCGGGGAGGCGTTCCACGAGCTCGTCCGCGACCAGGGGCTCACCGTCGTCGAGCTCTACCGCCGCGGCCGCGAGTTCGAGGACCTCTACGCGCTCGCCGAGCTCCTGATCGAGTGGGACGAGCGCCTCACCCTCTGGCGCGTGCACCACTTCAAGCTCGTCGAGCGGATCATCGGCGGAGAGGTCGTGGGAACGCAGGGGACGCCGGTCGAGGTGCTCGGGAGGCTCGTCGGCAAGATGCGCTTCCCCGAGCTCTGGCGCGCGCGGAACGAGCTGACCGCGCTCGCCAAGCTCGAGGACTAGGACGCGCGGGCGACACCGGGTCACGGCCTCGCCCGGGGCGCTCAGGCGAGGAGCCGGCGGCGGCGTCCGAGCGCGGCGAGGACGGCCTCCACGTCCTCGCCGGAGTTGTAGCCGTGGAAGGAGACGCGGAGGTTGCCGTCGCGCGACGAGGTGACGATGCCCTCCGAGCGCAGCGCCGCGACGAGCGCGTGCTCGTCCGTCGAGGCGACGGCGACGAGCGGGCCGCGCCGGTCGGGATCCCGCGGCGTGACGACGCGCCCGCCGAGCTCCTCGACGCCCTCGACGAGCTGCGCCGTCAGGCCGCGCACGTGCTCCTCGATCTCGGAGACGCCGATCTCCCGGACGAGCTCGAGCCCGGCGAGGCCGGCGTAGATCGAGGGGATCGGGGGCGTGCCGAACTCGAAGCGGCGGGCGGTCGCGGACGGCGAGTAGTCGTGGATGTCCATCTCGAAGATGTCCTCGTCGGCGAACCAGCCCGTGCTCGTCGGACGGATCCGCTCGATCAGGTCGCCCCGGCAGTAGAGGAACGCGAGGCCGGCCGAGCCGAGGAGGTACTTCACCGTGCCGGCGGCGAGGAAGTCGGCGCCGAGCGCGCGCACGTCGATCGGGATCGCGCCGGCGGCCTGGTAGGCGTCGACGAGGACGAGCGCGCCGCGCTCGTGCGCGAGGCGGACGACGCCCTCGACGTCGACGCGGCTGCCGTTGCGGTAGCAGACGTGCGTCACGGCCACGAGCGCCGTCCGCTCGTCGATGGCCGCGTCGAAGTGCTCGAGCGGGATCGTCGCGTCCCCGGCCTCGGGCACGTGGACGACCCGCCGCCCGCGGAGCTCCTGGGCGTGCGCGATCTGCCCGACGGTCGGGAACTCGAAGTCGCTGACGACGATGGTCGTCCGCTCGCCCGCGAAGCGCAGGCCCGAGAAGAGCGCGCTCACGCCGGCCGAGAGCGAGGTCGTGACGGCGACCTCGTCCGGTTCGGCGCCGACCAGCCCGGCGAAGGCCGACCGCGCCGTCTCCGCGCGCTCGACCCAGTATTCCCACGGCGCCCCCTGCTCGTCCCAGTCGCGGAGGTAGGCCTCGTAGGCCGCGCGCACCGAGTCCGAGAGCGCGCCCTGGGAGCAGCTGTTGACGTAGACGAGCCGCTCGAGGATCGGGAAGCGGTGCCGGACGCGGGCGGGGAGCGCTGTGCCGGATGGGACCCTAGCGGCCAAGGTAGGCCTTCTTGAGCTCGTCGTTGGCGAGGAGCGCGTCGGCCCGGTCGGCGAGCACGACGTTGCCGGTCTGGAGGACGTAGCCCCGGTCGGCGATCGAGAGCGAGACGTTCGCGTTCTGCTCGACGACGAGGACGGCGACGCCGGTCTCGTGCACCTGCTTGATGATCTCGAAGTTCTTCTCGACGAGGATGGGCGCGAGGCCCATGGAGGGCTCGTCCATGAGCAGGAGCCTGGGCCTCGACATGAGCGCCCGGCCCATGGCGAGCATCTGCTGCTCGCCGCCCGAGAGCGTCCCGGCGAGCTGCGAGCGGCGGTCGTAGAGGAGCGGGAAGAGCTCGTACACGCGCTCGAAGTCCGCCCGGAGGTCGTCGCGGCGGAGGTAGGCGCCCATCTCGAGGTTCTCGAGCACGGTCATCGGCGCGAAGACGCGCCGGTTCTCCGGCACGATCGCCATCCCGCATCCGATCCGGTAGCTCGTCGTGCGTCGCGTCACGTCCTCGCCGGCGAACTCGACCGAGCCCGAGCGGGGCGTGACGATGCCGAGGACCGTCTTCAGGGTCGTCGACTTGCCGGACGCGTTGCCCCCGAGCAGGCACACGAGCTCGCCCTCGCCGACCTCGAGCGAGACGCCCTGGAGGATGTGGATCGGCCCGTAGTACGTGTTCACCTCGTCGAGGCGGAGGAGGGGCTTCGCGAGCGCGGCGGTCACGGGCCCTCCGGCTCCTCTCTCGTGGCCTTCACGCCGAGGTACGCCTCGACGACGCGAGGGTCGGTCGCGACCTGGTCGAACGTCCCCTCCGCGATCTTGACGCCGTGGTCGAGGGCGACGACGCGGTCGGAGATCCCTTCGACGACGTGCATGTCATGCTCGATGACGAGGATCGTGTAGCCGCCCTCTCGCCGCAGCCGGCCGATCAGCTCCGTCATCTCGTGGGTCTCGACCGGGTTCATGCCGGCGGCCGGCTCGTCGAGGAGGAGCAGGCGCGGCGAGGTCCCCGTCGCGCGCGCGATCTCGAGCCGCCGCCGGTTCGCGTAGGAGAGGCTGTAGGCGGGCTGCTGCATGCGGTAGCCGGCGAGGCGCGTCCCGAAGAACGCGAGCTTCTCCTCGGCGAGGGCGTCGACCTCGCGCTCCTCGCGGCGCGCGAAGGGCGTCCGGAGGGCCGACTGCCAGACACGGGCCTTCGTCTTCCCGTAGGTCGCCGCCGTGACGTTCTCCTTCACCGTCATGTTCAGGAACAGCCTGAGCGTCTGGAACGTGCGCGCGATTCCGAGGTTCGTGATCCTGTGCGGCTCGAGCCCGACGATGTTCCTCCCGTCGAACACGATCTCGCCGCCGTCGGGCTCGTAGACCCCGGTGATGAGGTTGAAGAGCGTCGTCTTGCCCGCCCCGTTCGGGCCGATGACGCTCACGATCTCGCCCTCGCCGACGCGCAGGTCGAGGTGGTCGATGCAGAGCAGGCCGCCGAACGACTTGCTCAGGGTGCGCAGCTCGAGCAGCGCCGCCATCAGATCGGATTCTCCACGCGCGGCGTGCCCAGGAGGCCGTGCGGGCGCCTCGTCATCATTGCGACCAGGAGCGCGCCGAAGAGCAGCTGGCGCGTGACGCTCGGCTGGGCGATGAGCCTGTTCTCCCAGACGAAGGCCGCCAGGTAGATCGTCGGCACGAGGACCACGAGGCGTCTGTCGCCGCCGAGGACCGTCAGCGCGAGGAGCCCCGCGACCATGAGCACGAAGCCGACGTTCCCGATCGTGTCCTGGTGCTCGGCGGGGACGAGGATCCAGGAGTCGAGGAGCCAGCCCAGCGAGCCGCCCGCGCTCGCTCCCTCGTCCCCCGCCGGCCACGCGAGCGAGACGAGCTCGTGGACGGCCACGCCGAACACGACGGTGGCGGCGGCGACGGCGGCGAGGCGCTGCCAGGGCCTGACCGTGGCGACGAGGACGGCCACGAGGGCGGCATAGAAGAGAAGCCTCGCGTTCTCCGGTGTGCGCAGGATCTCGGGCACGGAGGCGACGATGACCGCGCCGAGCACCGCGCCCGAGATCGAGCCGGCCCCGCCGAGGATGAGCGCGGCGTAGATCATGATCAGGAGCGTGACCTCGAAGTTCTGCGGGAAGACGCCGGTCTGCACGGCGGCGAAGATCGAGCCGGTCAGGCCGGCGATGGCGGCGCCCATGGCGAAGGCCAGGAGCTTCAGCCGGTTGACGGGCGTGGTCATGAGCTCTGCCGCGAGCGGGTCCTCCCGGGAAGCGCGCCAGCCCCGACCCGTTCTCGACTCGTTGACGTAGTAGAGCCCCACGACGACGAGCGCGAAGACGACGAGGAGCAGGAAGAAGTAGTCACGGGTCTGGAGGAAGTCGATCGTGAGGATCCGCATCGGATCGAGTCCCGGAATTCCGTTCGGGCCGCCCGTCAGGTCGAGCGGCTGGTCGCGCCACGGGAGGTTGATGCGGTCGAGGTTGAGGGCGAGCTCGACGAAGATCTGTGCGAAGAAGAGCGTCGTGATCGCGAGGTAGTCACCGACGAGGCGCCATGACGGCAGGCCGAGGAGCAGCCCGAGCAGGGCGCTCGCAGTGACGACGAGCGGGATGGCCAACTCCGTCGGCAGGTGCACGTCGAACTGGCTCGACGAGACCCAGGCGTACATGTACGCGCCGAAGCCGTAGAAGGCGATGTAGCCGAGGTCGAGGAGGCCCGCCCAGCCGACGACGATGTTGAGGCCGAGCGCGAGGAGCGCGAAGAGGAGCACGTTCACGCCCACGCGGATGAGGAAGGGCGAATCCGTCAGGAAGGGGAAGGCCGCGCAGATCGCGAGGAAGGCGAAGAAGCGGGGCCCGGGGCCGACGCGGTCGAAGGCCCGCCGAGCCGGTGCCGTCAGCCCCGTGTAGTACTCGGTGCGCAGCTCCTGCTGCTCGACCCACTCGTCTGTGCCGATGCGGGGCACGATCCGCCTCTAGACCTTCGTGAGCGCCGGCGAGCCGAGGAGCCCGGACGGGCGGACGAGCATGATGACGATGAGGATCCCGAAGACGATCAGGTTCTGGAACGTCGAGGAGATGTAGCTCGCCGAGAAGGCTTCGGCGAGCCCGATGAGGAGTCCGCCGAGCATCGCCCCGGGGATGTTCCCGATCCCACCGATGACGGCGGCCGTGAAGCCCTTGAGCCCGGCGATAAAGCCCATGAAGTGGAAGACCCGCTCGAAGACGAGCCCGACCATGACCCCGGCCGCGCCGGCGAGGACGGAGCCGATGAAGAACGTCGCCACGATCACGCGGTCGACGTCGATGCCCATCATCGCGGCCGCCTCGCGGTCGTAGGAGACGGCACGCATGGCCTTCCCGAGCCGGGTCCTGCTCACGAGGAGGGTGAGGGCGACCATGAGCACGATCGCCGAGCCGATCACGAGCATGCGGACGAGCGAGATCCGCAGCGGGCCCGCCTCGATGCCGGTCGAGAACGGGATCAGCTGCGGCGTGTCGTACGTGCGGAACTGGGCCGAGAAGAGCAGGAGCGCGGACGCCTGGAGGAAGAACGAGACTCCGATGGCGCTGATCAAGGGCGCGATCCGCGGAGCGTTGCGAAGCGGCCGGTAGGCGAAGCGCTCGATGACGACGCCGAGCAGGCCGGCGCCGAGCATCCCGGCGAGGAACATGAGAACGAGGAGAGGCGCGACCGGGAGCACCGGCGAGGACGCCCCTCCGAGCGCTGTGAGCACGAAGTACCCGATGAAGGCACCCATCATGTAGACCTCGCCGTGGGCGAAGTTCAGGAGCTTGAGGATCCCGTAGACCATCGAGTAGCCCAGGGCGATGAGGGCGTACACGCTCCCGAGCGTGACGCCGTTCACGAGCTGCTGGACGAAGAAATCCACGGGAGTGGAGCCGTTCAGCCGCGCGGCTCCCCGCGGGGAGCCGCGCGGCCGGCGGTAGGCCCGCTACTGCACGAGCTCGTAGCTCCCGTCTTCCGCGACCTGGAAGATGAAGAAGGTCGCGTCCTCGATGTCGCCGTTCTCCGTGAAGCGAATCGGCTGACCGAGGATGGACTCGGGCAGGTCGGTCTGGCCCATCTGCTCGAGGATCGTCTCGCGGCTCGGCTCCTCGCCTCCCTCGCAGACGGCCGTGGCCGCCTCCATGACGACCGTCGTCGCCGCGTAGGTGGGCGGGCCGAAGGTGCCGAAGTCGCCGTACTCGTCCTCGAAGGCAGCGACGAGCTCCTGGATCGCCGGATCGTCGAGCCCGGTGATGTCGGGCGCGAACGAGGAGACGTAGGAGCCGGCGATCTTGAAGTCGTCGGGCGAGAAGAGCCCGTCCGAGCCGAAGATCACCGCGTCCTTGCCCTGCTCGGCCAGCTGGTTGCCGAAGAGCTGGGCATTGGCCGCCACCTGCCAGGGCAGGAAGACGACGTCCGTGTCGTCGGCGACGCCGGAGGCCAGCGCGGAGAAGTCCGTCTGGTCCTGGCTCACCGACTCACGCGAGACGGTCACGCCCGCCTCCTCGAGCGCGGCCGTCGTCGAGTCGGCGAGACCGGTCGAGTAGGAGGTCTGGTCGTCGATGATGAGGACGTTCTGCGCCCCCAGCTCGTCGGCCATGTAGGTCGCGTCCGTCGGGCCCTGGTCGGCGTCCGTCGGGACGACCCGGAAGAACGTCTCGAAGTCCTCCGTCAGGTTCGTCGCCGTGGCCGAGGGGGAGATGAAGGCGATGCCGGCGTTGCCGTAGATCGAGCCGACGGCTTCGACCTCCTGGCTCCCGGCCGGTCCGACGACCGCGACGATGTCGCTGTTCGAGACGAACTGCGGCGCGACAGTCGCCGCCTGCGCGGGGTCGAGCTGCGTGTCGCCCTCGACGAGCTCGAAGCTCGTGCCGCGCCCCTCGTTGAACTGGTCGACGGCGAACTTCGCCCAGTTGAGCTGCTCCTGGCCGATCGCCGCCACGTCGCCCGTGAACGGGCCCATGATGCCGATGGAGGCCGTGCAGTCGACCGCCTCGGCCCCTCCGGTGTCGCCGGCCGTCGTGTCTTCGGCCGCGGGCTCCCCCTCGTCGTCGTCGTCGCCGCCACAGCTGGCCGCGACGACTGCGAGCGCCGCAACGAGCGCCAGCAGGAGCCAAAAACGGGACTTCTTCATGCGCTTTCCTCCTCTGTCTGGGCCTCGGGGACGTTGAACGCCATGGACGGGTCGCCGGCCGGGTGGAAGACGCCGAGGACCCTGAGCGTCTTCGAGCCGACGTTCTCCAGGATGTGCGGTTCGCGCGGCGGGAAGTGGATGCACGACCCGGCCGCGACGGGCGCGCTGCGGCCTCCCATGTGCAGGACGCCCTCGCCCTCGAGGATGTAGGCGACCTCCTCGTAGGCGTGGTAGTGAGGCTTGGCGCGGCCCGGCGGGACGGAGCCGACGAACTGCGTGACCGTCCGGCAGCCGACCTCCTCGTTCGCGACGTAGCGGAACTCCCGGTCCCGGCCGGCGGGATGGGGCGGCTGGTCGGCGACGCGAACGACCGCTGCCTCGGGCCGCTCCCGGTCGTCCCCCTCGGGCTCGAGCCCGAGCACGGACAGGAGCACGAGCTCGCCCGGGCCCGGATTCTCGACCTCGTAGGCCTGCCCCGGGGGGACGAAGAGGCCGGTCTCGGGCTCCATGGCGTGCTGGGCACCGTCGAGGACGACCGTGCCTGTACCCGAGAGCGCGAAGAGGAGCTCTTCGCGCGTGCCGCCGCCGCGGGCCCGCGACCGCCCGGGGGCGAAGCGGATCACCCGCTGCTCGAGCGCCTCGCAGCCGAAGGCAGCGCCGATCGTGACCCGCGTCGTCCCGGTGTCGCCATCGTCTTGACGGGCCTCGGCCGAGGCCTCGTCGGTCACGTAGTCGCGCAACCGCCTAGGCCCCGGGTCCGGGGAGGAAGCCGTCGGGGGGGTGAATCCTGACCTCCAGGCTCGGCCTCACTTTCACTCTCTCTGACGGCGTGTCAGCGGCGTGGTTAGGCGCCCTGCGGCGCCCCCCGGTCGCCAACCATATACCGAGCCCTCGCGCGAATCGACCCGAGGGCCCCGGCCGCCGTCCCGTCGCTGCCCGCTTGACGGGCGGCGGACGCGGTTGGTTAGGATCGGGCGGATGCTGCTGAGCGAGGTCGGGTACGCGCGTCCTGCCAGCGTCGACGAAGCCGTGCGCCTCCTCGCGGAGAACGAGGGAGCGAGGCCGCTCGCGGGCGGCCAGACGATCGTCAACGTGATGAAGGCGCGCGCGGCCGCTCCCGACGTCCTCGTCGACCTGGCCGACCTCTCCGACCTCCGCCGCATCGCCGCGACGGCGGACGGCGGCGTGGAGCTCGGAGCCCTCGTCACCTACACGCAGATCCTCACCTCCGCCGAGGTGAAGGCTGCGCGCCCCGTCCTCGTCGACGTGAGCGGGCAGATCGCCGACGTGCAGGTGCGAAACCGCGGGACCGTCGGCGGGAACGTCTGCTCGAACGACCCGACGAACCACCTGCCGCCGGTGCTCGTGGCCGCGGGCGCCACGCTGACGATCGTCGGCCGCGACGGGGACCGCACCGTGCCGGCCGAGGACTTCTTCCTCGGCGTCTACATGACCGCCGTGGGCCCGGGCGAGCTGCTCACGAAGATCACGCTGCCGCCGCTTCCCGGCGGGGGCGACGGCTTCAGCGCGATCACGATCGGCGCCGACGGCACGTGCATCGTCAGCGCGGCCGCGACGGTCGACGGCGAACGCGCCCGCGTCGCGCTCGGGTGTGTCGCGGCGACGCCCGTCCTCCTCGAGACGGGATGCGACGAGGCCTCCGTGCGCGAGGCCGTGCGGGGCGCGGGGCTCGACCCGCCCTCGGACGTCCACGGCTCGGCGGAGTACCGCCGGCACCTCGCCGGGATCGTCGCCGCGCGGGCCGTGGCGTCAGCGGGGGAGGACGGCTAGGTGGAGCCGGTCACGAGCATGCGCGTCGGCGTGACGGTCAACGGCGCGCTCCACGAGCGCGAGGTCGAGGCGCGCCGCCTGCTCGTCCACTTCGTCCGCGACGACCTCGGCCTCACCGGGACGCACGTCGGCTGCGACACGGGCAACTGCGGCGCGTGCACCGTGATCCTCGACGGCGTCGCCGTGAAGTCCTGCATGCTGCTCGCCGTGCAGGCCGACGGATCGTCCCTGGAGACGGTCGAGTCGCTCGCCTCGGACGACGGCCTCCACGCGCTCCAGCAGGCGTTCTCCGACCACCACGCCCTCCAGTGCGGCTACTGCACGCCGGGGATGCTCATGAGCGCGAAGCACCTCCTCGACCACAACCCCGAGCCGACCGAGAACGAGATCCGGCGCGCGATCCAGGGGAACATCTGCCGCTGCACCGGCTACGTCAACATCGTCGAGGCGATCGCGGCGGCGGCGAAGGGAGAGGTGTCGGCATGAGCACGACCGCGACGACGGTCGCGCCCGAGAAGGTCGAGGCGCCGCAGCGCGGCTTCGCCGGCCAGAGCGTCCCGCGGAAGGAGGACAGGCGCCTCGTCCAGGGGCAGGGGGTCTTCGTCGACGACGTCCGCCGCCACGAGGTCGGCTACGTCCATTTCGTCCGCTCGCCCTACGCGCACGCAGGCATCGTCTCCATCGACGTCTCCGCCGCCGAGGCGCTCGAAGGCGTCTACGGCACGCTCATCGGCGAGGAGGTCGCGGCGCTCACCGACCCCTTCTTCCAGCTCTCCGTGCCGCCGGGCTCGGAGATCAAGGACTACGCGCTGGCCGTGGGCAAGGTCCGCCATCTCGGCGACCCCGTCGTCGCCGTCGCCGCGCGCACCCGCGAGCTCGCGCGGGACGCGGCGGAGCTCGTCGAGGTGGAGTACGAGCCGCTCGACCCCGTCCTCGACCCGGAGCACGCCCTCGACGACGGCGCCCCCGTCCTGCACGAGGACGCCGGCTCGAACCTCGTCTGGTCGGGGACGTTCGACTGGGGCGATTTCGATGCCGCCCTCGCCGAGGCCGACCGCGTCGTCCGGATCGACCGCCTCCACTTCGACCGCTTCTCCTCGACGCCGCTCGAGACGAGCGGGGCGCTCGTCGAGTACGACAAGGGCACCGGCCAGTGGACGCTGCACACGAACAACCAGTTCCCCGGCTTCGCCATCATCATGATGGGCCCCGCGCTCCGCACGGGGATGGACAAGCTCCGCTTCGTCTCCCAGGACATCGGGGGCGGGTTCGGCAACAAGATCTGCACGCACCCGCAGCTCGTCGCCCTCTGCCTCCTCGCCCGCAAGCTCGGCCGCCCGGTGCAGTGGACGGAGTGGCGGACGGACCAGCACACGGCGAACAGCCACGGCAACGAGCGCGTCTTCCTCGACGTCGAGGTGCCGGTGCGCGCGGACGGGACGATGCTCGGCTTCCGGTGCAAGGCGATCGACGACTGCGGGGCCTACAGCCGCTACGAGCCGCTCGGCTGCATCATCTGGGCGCAGGTCACGCCCGGCCTCTACCGCTGGCGGAACGTCCACATCGACTTCTCGCAGGTGTGCACGAACAAGTCGCCGTGCGGCCCGAACCGCGGCTACTCCCGGATGCAGCACCTCTGGTTCACCGAGCGCCTGATCGACATCGTCGCCCACGAGCTCGACCTCGACCCGGTCGAGATCCGCAAGCGCAACTACATCAAGGCCGAGGAGATGCCGTACGAGACGCCGAACGGCTGCGTCTACGACTCGGGCGACTACGAGCGGTGCCTCGAGATCGCGCTCGACCTCGTCGGGTACGGGTCGCTCGAGGAGCGCCGGCGGGACGCCGAGAGCCGCGGCCGGCTGCTCGGGCTCGGGATCGGCTCGACGCTCGACTCGGGGACGAACAACTTCGGCCAGTCGCAGCTGCTGAACCCGGATCTCCAGTTCTCGGGCAACAACGAGGTCGCGACCGTCAAGCTCGACATCTTCGGCGAGGTCGTCGTCACGCTCGGCACCACCCCGCAGGGCCAGAGCCACGAGACCGTCGCCTCCCAGGTCGTCGCCGACATCCTGGGCGTCACCCCCGACGACGTGCGCGTCCGCGCGGGGCACGACACCTACTGGAACTCCCACGCCGGCTTCTCGGGCACGTACGCGAGCCAGTTCGCGGTCACCGGCCTCGGCGCCGTCAAGGGTGCGACGGAGGCGCTCGCCGACCAGATCCGGCGGCTCGCCGCAGTCATCCTCGGCGCCGACGGGCCCGAGGAGATCGAGCTCGCCGAGGGCTTCGCGCGGCGCCGGGACAACCCTGAGGCCGCCCTGCCCTTCATGGCCTGCGGCGCGATCGTCAACGCGAACAACGCCGGGCTCCCGCCCGAGCTCGACGACGTCACGCTCAACTGCCGCTACGTCTACAAGCCGCCGTTCCAGGTCCCGGACAAGGAGCGCAAGTTCGGGAACCTCACGCTCACGTACGCGACGCAGATCCACGCCTGCGTCATCGAGGTCGATCCGGAGACCGGCGTCTACGAGATCGTCGACTACGCCGCCGTGGACGACTGCGGCACCCGCATCCACCCTCAGATCGTCGAGGGGCAGGTGCACGGCGCGACCGCGCACGGGCTCGGAGCGGCGATGTTCGAGACGTTCCCCTACGACGAGGACGGGACGCTCCTCACCTCGAACTTCTACGACTACCACGTCCCGCACGCGCTCGACATGCCGCCGCTCAAGACGGGCGCGATCGAGTCACCCTCCCCGTTCACGTCCCTGGGGACGAAGGGCATGGGCGAGGGCGGGGGTGCCGGCATCCACGCCGTCTGCGCGGCCATCCAGGACGCCCTCCGAGGCGCCGGGAACGCGATCGTCACGGACAGCCACAACCCCTACCACCGGGTGTGGGAGCTCCTGCGGGACCCGGAGGCGAGCCGGGCGCTCGTGCGGGTCGAGACGCGGTGAAGGTCGAGGGCACGCGCAGCTACGCGGCCGCGAGGGAGCGCGTCTGGGCGGTCCTCAACGACCCGGCCGAGATGGCCGGGCTCATGCCCGGCGTCGAGAGCTTCGAGCTCGTCGACGACACGCACTGGAAGGCGAAGGTCAAGGTGCCGCTCGGCCTCGGCGCCCTGCGGATGAGCATCGACTTCGAGAAGGCGGAGTCGCGCCCGCCCGAGCACGCGCGCCTGCAGGCGAAGGGGAGGGGCGTGGGGGCGATCATGAGCATGGCGACGCAGTTCCACCTGAGCGAGGAGGGGAACGGCACGGCAATGCGCTGGGAGGCGGACGTGCGCATCCTCGGCCAGGTGGCGAGCATGGGGCAGCGCGTGATCCAGCCGATCGTGAACCAGCAGGTGGAGAACGTCCTCGCTGCCCTCGACGCGCGCGTCATGGCGAAGGGCACGGAGACGGGCGCGCCGCCCGAGGCGGGCGCGAGCGCCGCCGAGCAAGGCATCCATCCCGGCTCGCCGGAGGCCTACTCGGACGAGCCGGAGGGGCCGACGCCCTCCGCGTAGCGAGTCGCGGGCCGAACGCGCATGGGCCAGCCCTTCCGCATCGGCGTCATGCAGCTCACCATGGAGCCGCTCGCCGAGATGCTCGCGACGGCCGAGGTCATGGACCGCGCCGGGCTCGACACGATCTGGCTCGCGGAGGCGTACCCGTGGTGGCGGAAGCACGGCATGGAGGCGCGCTCCTCGACCGTCGTCTCCGCGCTCATCGCCGAGCGAACGAGCCGGATCGCGGTCGGCTGGGGCATCATCTCGCCCTTCACCCGGCACCCCGTGCAGGCCGCCATGGACGCCCGGGTCGTCCAGGAGGCCGCCGGCCCCGGGCGCTTCCTGCTCGGCTTCGGGACCTCGAAGATCTTCCTCAACAATGCCCGCATGCAGACGAAGAGGACGCTCGGGCCGATGCGTGACGCCGTCACCATCGTCCGCGGCGTGCTCGCGGGCGATGCGTTCGAGTACGCGGGCGAGACGTGGAGCGCCTCGGTGCCGGCTCTCTCCCCGGAGGCGGAGTCGCCCCGCGAGGTGCCGCCCGTCTACGTCGCCGCGACGGCGCCGAAGATGCAGGCGCTCGCCGGCGAGATCGGCGACGGCTGCCTGACCCCCTCGATCACGACGCCGGCGTTCGTCCGCTACACGCGCGACAACGTCCGCGCGGACATCGACATCGGCTGCACGATCGTCGCCTCGGTCCACGAGTCCGACCGGGACGCCGGACGGGACGGGGCCCGCGAGATCGCCGCCATGTACCTCGCGAACAAGTTCCAGAACATCAAGGGCTCGGCCGACACGCTCCTCGAGCTCGCCGGCATCGAGATGGAGGAGCTCGCGCCCGTCGCCGAGGCGATGGAGCGTGGCGGCCGCCTGGCGGCGAAAGAGCTGGTGACCGACTCGCTCCTCGACCGCTGCAAGCCGATCGCCGGCACGCCCGCCGACTGCATCGAGGCGATCGAGGAGTACCGGGAGGCCGGCTGCACGCACGTGATGCTCGAGCTCTGGGGCGAGGACCGGCACCGGCAGCTCGAGCTCTTCGGCGAGCGCGTCCTCCCGCACGTCAGATGATCGACGAGCGCCGCCTCGTCGACCTCGCGCTGCGGCTCGTCTCGACGCCGTCCTTCACGGGCTCCGAGCAGGCCGCCGCCGAGCTCGTGCGAGACGAGCTCTCCGCCCTGGGCCTCGGGGTGCAGTGGCAGCAGGTCGAGGACGGCCGGGCGAACGTCCTCGCGACCTGGCCCGGGGCGGGCGGGGGGCCGACCCTCATGTTCAACGGGCACCTCGACACGTCGTACTCGGGCCGGGAGCCGTGGCTCCAGGGCATCCCCGGCTTCCAGCCCGAGGGGTTCGAGCGGGACGGGCGCATCTACGGACTCGGGATCTCGAACATGAAGGGCGCGGTCGCGTGCTACGTCGAGGCGGTCAGGGCGCTCGTGGACGCGGGCGTGCGCCTACGCGGCGACGTCCTCGTCGCGGCCGTCGCCGGGGAGATCGAGAAGACGCAGGAGGGCGAGGCCCAGGGCGCCGAGTACCGCGGCTACGCCGCCGGCTCCCGCCATCTCGTCGCGCACGGCGGCGCGGCCGACATGTGCGTCCTCGGCGAGCCGACCGAGAACAAGGTCGTGCTCGCCCACTTCGGGACGATGTGGATGCGGCTGACAACGCGCGGGCCCTTCGTCCACACCGCCTTCAGCGCCGGGCGGCTGGAGGAGAACTCGATCGTGCGCCTGCACGGCGTGCTCGCCGCCGTGCTCGACTGGCTCCCGCGCTGGGAGGAGGAGATGAGCTACGGGGACGTGCGCGGCGTCGCGAGCGTCGGCGCGATCCGCGGCGGCTTCGGCTGGCGCGTCTCGCGCACGCCCCACGAGGCGCACCTCTACGTCGACCTCCGCGTACCGCCGTCGGTGCCGATGGCGGAGGCGCGGCGGCGGGCGCTCGCGTTCGCCCGCGGCCTCGACGGCGTCGAGGCGGAGGTCTACGTCACGGCGCCGGGCGCCGAGATCGAGGAGGGTCACGAGCTCGTCCGCGCGCTCGACGAGGCACATGCAGAGGTCTTCGGCGAGGCGCCCCGGCGCGACGTCACGCGCTGGTTCTCGGACGCCTCCGTGCTCACCCGCTACGGGATCGCCACGGTCAACTACGGCACGTCGAGCGGGCTGCCCGACGCCGAGCTGGGGGAGAATCTCGAGATCGAGGGACTCGTGAGGACGGCGGAGGTGTACGCGCGCGTGGCGCAGGCGGTCTGTGGAGTGGCGGAATGAAGCTCGTGACGTTCGACGAGGGGCGCGTGGGCAGGGTCGAGGGCGAGGAGATCGTGGCCCTCGACGCGCCCGACATGCGGGCGTACTTCGAGCGGGGCGGGGCGGAGGCGACCGGCGAGCGCGTCGCTCTCGCGGACGCTCGCCTGCGCGCTCCGATCTCCCCGAAGAAGTTCTTCCACACGGCCGGGAACTTCCGCGAGCACGAGGAGGAGTCGAAGCGCGTCGACTGGTCGCACGAGATCGCGCCCTGGATCGTCTTCTTCCAGAACGTCGACGCGATCGTCGGCCCGGACGAGCCGGTCGTCTACCCGGAGCACCTGACGGAGGAGCTCGACTACGAGCTCGAGCTCGCGGTCGTCATCGGGAAGTCCGGCAAGTGGTTCGGCCCCGAGGAGGCCGCCGGCTACGTCGGCGGCTACGTCATCTTCAACGACGTCACCGCCCGCGACATCCAGCGGCGGGAGATGCGGTCCGGGGTCTTCTCGTTCTGCAAGGCGATCGACACCTTCTGCCCGCTCGGCCCCTGGATCGTGACGCCGGACGAGATCCCCGATCCCCACGACCTGGCGATGGAGCTCCGGGTCAACGACGAGCCGCGCCAGGTGTCGCACTCCGGGCGCATGTCGGTGACGATTCCGGAGATCGTCTCCCACTACTCCGCGCTCGGGTACAGCGCCGGCGACGTCCTCTCGACGGGGACCGTGTCCGGCGTGGCCGGCTTCAGCGAGGACGCGGCCTCGCTCTACCTCCGGCCGGGGGACGTCATGGAGGGCGAGATCGAGCGGATTGGCGTCCTCCGCAACCCGGTCGTCTCGTGGGAGGAGGCGCACGGCGAGCCGCCGCCGCCGCGGGTCCAGTGGTGACCGCCGCCCCCCGACGCCGGCGGGTCACCCGCGTCTTGACGGGAGACCCACCTCCCGCCCCGTTGGCCTCGAGCCTACCGCCCGAGTCCGCCCGCGTGGGTCGCGGATCCGTGCCGGGACCGTGCCGATGAGCTGGGAGCGCGACGCGCCCAAGCTCGACCGCGTCAGGAGCCTCATGGCCGAGCAGGAGCTCGACGCGCTCGTCGTCCGGGCGCCGGACAACGTCCTCTACCTCTCGAACTACTGGTGCATGAAGGGCTACGACCTCGTCGTCTTCCCGCGCGAAGGCGAGCCGACCCTGATCGTGCTCGAGCCGCAGCGCGAGGACGCCGAGCGGGTCGCCTGGACGAGCGACATCCGCCTCTTCGCCGGCTACGACGAGCGCGACCCGCGCCCGCCGACCGCGCGCGCCCTCGAGCTGGCGCAGGAGGTCGTGCGCGAGGCCGGCCACGAGCGGATCGGCCTCGAGCTCTCGCTGGGGACGCAGGCCTCCGACCGCATGGTCGGCGAGCCGACGACGTACACGCACGCGTTCTTCCACGCCTTCGGGCCGGCGGAGGACGCGACGCCGCTCCTCGCCGAGGCGCGCGCCGTCAAGACCGACCAGGAGGTCGAGCGCATGCGGCTCGCCAACGAGCTGGCCGCGCGGGCGATGGAGCACGTCCGCCGGGAGCTGCGGCCCGGGATGAAGGAGAGCGAGGCGGCCGCACTCTGGGAGGGCTTCGTCCACGGGCAGGGCACCGGCTTCGAAGCCAAGGTGGAGCTCGCCCGCGGCTTCTCCCTCGTCTGGTCGGGGCCGGGGATCCGCACGTTCACCGCGACCGGGGACCGTCCCATCCAGGAGCGCGAGCCGACGCTCTTCGAGATCTGGGTCTGCGTCGACGGCTACTGGTGCGACCACACGAAGAACGTGTGCCCGGGCGACCTCACCGCCGAGTACGAGGAGCTCCTCGAGCAGCTCCTCGCCGTGTACGGAGCGGCCGCCGACCACCTTCGCCCCGGCGCGAGCCTCGCCGAGCTCGACGTGCTCGTCCGCGAGGGGATCGCCCGGGCCGGGTATCCGGGGCAGCCGTCCCACCCCGTCGCGCACGGGGTCGGTGCGCGCGCGCACGAGCCGCCCTACGCCCACCAGGCCGCAGGCGGCACCATCCGGGAAGGGATGGTGCTGGCAATCGAGCCGGGCGCGTACTGGGAGGGTGGGGGCGGCCTCCGGCTCGAGGACAACTTCCTCGTCACCGCGGGCGGCGCCGAGCGGCTCTCGTCCTTCCCCGACGACTTCCGGCAGCCGTGATCGAGCGCGACAAGCTCTGGACGGGGACGGTCAACGACCCGTACCGCGCCGGGGGTTCCGTCGGTCTCTACGACACGACGCTCCGCGACGGCGAGCAGACCGTCGGGGTCGTCCTCTCGCCCGAGGACAAGCTCGAGATCGCAAGAGCGCTCGACGCGCTCGGCATCGACCGGATCGAGGCGGGCTTCCCGCGGGTCTCCGAGGACGATCGCCGCGCCGTCGAGCTCATCGTCGGGGCCGGCCTCGCCGCGGAGGTCTGGGGCTTTTCGCGCGCCGTCCAGGCGGACGTCGAGGCACTGCTCGAGGTCGGCGTCACCGCGTCCGTCGTCGAGTCGCCGATCTCCGACCTCAAGCTCGAGGCGCTCGGCGTCAGCCGCGAGACGATGCTCGAGCGCATTCGCACGGCCGTCGCCTTCGCCGCCGGGCGGGGCGTGACCGTCGCCTACTTCGGCGTCGACTCGACGCGCGCCGACCCGGCCTTCTTCGAGTCCGCCTACAAGCAGGCGGTCGAGGCGGGCGCGAGGGAGGTCGTCGTCGTGGACACGCTCGGCATCGCCGCGCCGGAGGCGGTCGCAGAGCTCGTCGGGCGCACCGTCGACTGGGTGGGCCCCGACGTCCCGGTCCACTTCCACGGGCACAACGACTTCGGCCTCGCCACCGCCTCCGCCGTGGCGGCGGTGAGGGCCGGGGCCGGCTGGATCCAGGGGACGATCAACGGCATGGGGGAGCGGGCGGGGAACGCGAACCTCCTCGAGGTGGCGCTCGCCCTCGACGCGCTCTACGGCGTCCGGACGAACCTGCGCCTCGATCGCGCGCGCGGGGTCTCCGACCGTGTTCGCGAGCTCTCCGGCTACGAGCTCGAGCCCTGGAAGCCGCTCGTCGGCCAGACGCTCTTCCGGCGCGAGAGCGGCGCCGTCGCGAGCCAGTTCCACGACCCGCCCTCGATCGAGCCGTACTCCTCGGAGGTCGTCGCAGCCGAGCGCGCGATCGTCCTCGGCAAGAAGAGCGGCATCGACTCGATCCGGATCAAGGCGGCCGAGCTCGGGCTCGAGCTCTCCGAGGACGAGGAGCGGGAGCTCCTCGCGGCCGTGAAGACCCGCGGCGCCGAGAAGCGGGGCCTCGTCAGCGACGAGGAGCTCGCCGAGCTCGCGCGCTCGCTCCACGAGTGAGAAGGAGGAGGACGTGCCGCGCAAGGACGTGAACCCGGCCGGGCTGCATCCCGCGCCCGGCTTCAGCCACGTGAGCGTCGCCGGCGGAGACCGGCTCGTCTGCTTCGCCGGCCAGCTCGGGCTGGACGAGGAGTTCGGGATCGTCGGGGGCGACGACCTCGGCGAGCAGACGAAGGCGGCGATGCGCAACCTCGAGACGGCGATGAAGGAGGTCGGCGTCGGCTGGGACGACGTCGTGCGCCGGACGATCTACACGCTGCGGCCGACCGAGTACGAGTCGATCACCGCGGCGATCGACGAGGTCACCGGCGGCGCGGCCCATCCGGCGCAGACGATCGTCGGCGTCACCGGCCTCGCCGTGCCGGGCTGCCTGATCGAGATCGAGTGCACCGCCTCGATCCGCTGACGCCGGATTTGACACTTGATCAGACGCGGAGGACGATGACGGCCGTGGAGCCCGCCCCCGCGCCGCTCGACCGCACCCGGCACCACCGGACGATGGCCGAGGTCGCGGCCGCGGAGCTGCAGGAGGCGATCCTCGTCGGCGAGCTGGCTCCGGGCGCCCCGCTCCGGCTCGAGGACCTCGCGCGCACCCTCGGGATGAGCATCTCGCCGGTCCGGGAGGCGGTGCGCCGGCTCGAGACCCTCGGCCTCGCGGTCCACGTGCCGCATCGCGGCGCCCGCGTGACGGAGCTCGCCATCGAGGACCTCCACGACACGTACGAGGCCCGGCTGGCGCTCGAGGCGCTCGCCATCCGGCGCGCCACGGCGCGCTTCAGCGAGGAGGACGCGAGGCGGGCCAGGGCCTTCCTGGACGAATACGCCGAAGCCCATCGCCGCGGCGACGCCCGTGCAGCCCGCCGCGCCCACGCGGACTTCCACTTCGCCCTCTACGCCGCCTCGGGCTCGGAGTGGCTCGTGCGGCTCATCCGGCCCGCGTGGGAGAACTGCGAGCGCTACCGGGCGCTCTCGCTCGCGGGCCGCTCGCTGCGCCAGCGCCGCGCGGAGCACGAGGACATCCTCGCCGCGTGCGTCCGCCACGACCCCGACGAGGCCGCGGAGCGGGTCCGCCTGCACCTCTCGCACACGGCCAACCTGGTCGCGCGGCGCATGGGGGCGGGCGACCTCTTCGAGGACGAGAGGCCGTGAGCGACTACGCCGAGTTCGCCCCCGACCCGCGCGTCGTCGTCGGCGGCTACATCGAGGCCGACCCGGACTTCGCCGGAGCTCCGTCGACGAGCGTCGACGAGGAGACCTTCAAGGCGGCGATGCGGTCGCTCGCGACGGGCGTCGTCATGGTCGTCGCCCAGCGGGGCGACCGCCTCTGGGGCCTGACGATCAGCGCCTGCTGCTCGATCTCCGCCAGCCCGCCGCAGGTGCTCATCTCGCTCGCCGACGACGCGAGCTGCCGCGACGCAATCCTCGACACGCGGCGCTTCGGGCTCAGCGTCCTCCGCGACGACCAGAAGCACCTCGCCGAGCTGGGCGCCGTTCCCGACGCGCCCAAGTACGTGGACGCCTTCTGCGAGGACGCGGGCTCCTCCCGGCGGACAGCGATGATCGCCGGCGCGCTCGTCCACCTCGACTGCGGGGTCGCGCGCGTCTTCGACGTCAGCGACCACACGATCCTGATCGGGAACGTCGAGGCGGTCGTCGCGCCCGAGCGCCCGGGCGGGCCGCTCCTCTACTTCGACCGCACGTTCCACGCCCTCGGGGAGCCGCTCGACTGATGGACCGCTACGACGTCGTCTTCGTCGGGAGCGGCATCAACTCCCTCGCCGGGGCGGCGCTCCTCGCGAGAGCCGGACGGCGCGTGCTCGTGCTCGAGCGAGACGACGACCTCGGCGGCGCGATCAAGACCGCCGAGATCACGGAGCCCGGCTTCGTCCACGAGGTGCTCGCCGCGTGGCACCCGCTCTTCGTCGGCTCCCCGGCGTACGCCGAGCTCGCCGACGACCTGCACGCTCGCGGGCTCGAGTACCTCAACACCGACCTGCCCACGGCGTCGCTCTTCCCCGACGGGTCGAGCGCCTTCCTCACAACCTCCCACGACGCGAACGCGGAGGAGCTCGAGCGCCATGCCGCCGGCGACGGCGAGGCGTGGCGTCGCGTCGTGGCCGAGTTCATGCCGAACGCCGACCTCGCCTTCGGCGTCCTCGGGACGGAGCTCTGGTCGCGCGCGGGCGCCGGCCTCGGCGTGAAGGCCTACCGGAAGCTCGGCCGCCGGGGGCTGGTGGAGTTCGCGGGCTCGCTCCTCACCTCGTGCCGCGACTTCGTGACGGAGACGTTCTCCTCCCCGCAGGCTCACGGCCTCCTCGCCCCGTGGGTCCTGCACACCGGTCTCGGGCCCGACGCGGCCGCCTCGGGCTTCATGACGAAGGTGATCGCCGTCGCGATCGAGCTGGGGGGGATGCCCGTGCCCCGCGGCGGCGGCGTCGTGCTCGTCGAGGCGCTCGCCGGGATCGTGCGGGACGCGGGCGGCGCCTGCGAGACGGGCCGGGACGTGGAGCGCGTGCTCGTCCGCGAGGGGCGTGCTGCGGGCGTCGTCCTCGCCGGCGGCGAGACGGTCGAGGCCGGCGCGGTCGTCGCCAACGTCACGCCGACCCAGCTCTACGAGCGCCTTCTCGCCGGGGCGCCGGTGCCTCGCGCGGCGACCGAGGCGGCCCGCAGGTTCCGCTACGGGCGCGCCGAGATGCAGATCCACATGGCGCTCTCGGAGCCGCCGCGGTGGGCCGGGGACGAGCGTCTCGGGCGGACGGCGATCGTCCACGTGACGCCGGGGCTCGACGGGGTCTCGCGCGCCGTGAACGAGGCCGACCGCGGCCTGCTCCCCGCCGAGGCGACGATCGTCTGCGGGCAGCCGACGGCGGTCGACGCCTCCCGCGCTCCCGAGGGCGCCTCGATCCTCTGGATCCAGCTCCAGGAGCTGCCCCCGCGCGTGAAGGGCGACGCAGCCGGCGAGCTCGAGGTCGGCGACGGAGCCTGGACGGAGGACCTGCGCGAGCGCTACGCGGACCGCATCCAGGCGCGGCTCGCCCGCCAGATCGAGAATCTCGACTCGGCGCTCGTCAAGCGGGTCGTGCTCTCGCCCGCGGACGTCGCGGCCGCGAACGTCAACCTCGTCGGCGGCGACATCTACGGCGGCTCCTGCGCGCTCGACCAGAACCTCGTGTGGCGTCCCCGGCCCGAGCTTCCGGGTCACGCGACGCCGGTGGACGGCCTCTTCCACATCGGTGCGAGCACGCATCCGGGGCCGGGGCTCGGCGCGGGCTCGGGGACGATGGTGGCGAAGCAGCTCCTGAGCCGGCCGCTTCCGCGGCGGGCGCTCGCCCGCCTGGAAGGCCTCGTGAAGCGGGTTTGACACTTGATAAATCATCCTTCAGAGTCGAGCCGCCCGCGGGCGTCGCGACCAGGATCCGACAGGAGGTGACGCGTTGAAGTTCAGCCTGTACTCGGAGATCCAGCACTGGCCCGGGAAGACGGTGAGCCGGCTCTACGACGAGGTGGTGGAGCAGGTCGTCAACGCCGACCGGCTCGGCTTCGACGCCTACGCCGCGATCGAGCACTTCTTCTTCCCGAAGTTCTCGGTCTCGGCGAACCCGTTCGCCCTCTGGGGCCTCTGCGGGGCGCGGACGAAGCGGATCAGGTTCCGCACGCTCGGGCACGTGCTCCCGTACCACAACCCCGCTGTCCTCGCCTCGATGATCGCCGCGGCGGACCACCTCTTCGGCGGTCGCTACGAGTTCGGCGCGCTCCGCGGCCACGGGTGGATCCCGCTGAAGGCCGGCGTCCCGATCGGGGAGACGCGAGACCGCTACGAGGAGTCGCTCGACATCCTCTTCACGGCGCTCGAGAACGAGCGGTTCTCCTACGACGGCGACTTCTACAGGATCGACGACTCGCACGTCGTCCCACGGCCGCGCGGACGCTTCCGCGTCTTCCTCGGCGGCACGAGCGACCGGACGTACGAGCTCGCGGCCGAGCGCGGCTGGGCCGTCGTCGTGCCGCCGCTCCTGCCCTACGCCGCGCTCAAGGACCAGCTCGACCTCTACCGGGCGAAGTGCGCCGAGCACGGGACGGAGCCCGACATCGTGTGGATCCACGCGTGCTACCTCGACGAGGACCGCGACACGGCGCGGCGCGAGGCCGAGCAGGGGATGAAGCGCTTCCTCGCCGGGAACGCCTCGCCGCTCACGGAGGGGGACGAGCTCCCGCCCCCGGCGGAGCTCGAGTCGGCCGGCTACGGCTTCTACGCGGCCGGGATCCTCGAGAAGCTCGCCGAGACCCCCTACGAGGAGATGATCGAGGGCGACGTCGTCTGGGTCGGGACCCCGGAGGACGTGATCGAGCGGATCGAGGCGGTGCGCGACGTCTGCGAGGGCCTGACGGAGGTCTCGATCACCGTCAACGCGGGCGGGTTCGAGCACTGGCAGGCGATCAAGGCGCAGGAGATCTTCGCCGCCAGGGTGATGCCGCACTTCCGCGAGAGCGCCGACGTCGAGTCCGCCGGAGACCCCGCCTACGCCTGAGACGCGCGTGACGGCAGCCGACCCCCCCTTCGCCGTCTCCGAGTTCACGACGCTCCCGGCGAGCTTCGAGGACGACCTCGCCGCCTACGCGGCGGCGGGCGCCGGGGGCATCGGCATCTGCGAGATCAAGCTCGTCCCGGGCCGCGAGGGCGAGCAGCTCGCCGCGCTCCGGGCGAGCGGGCTCACGGCCACGAGCTGCGTTCCCGCCGTCCCCTCCGTCCTCCCGCTCCCGCGGCTGCCCGGCCCGGAGGCGCCCGAGGCGCGCGTCGAGGCCCTGCGTGCGGGCGTCCGTCGCCTCGCGCCGTTCCAGCCGAGCGCTGTCGTCTGCCTGACCGGCCCGGCGGGCGCGCTCGGCGAGGAGGAGGCGCGCCGCACCGTCGTCGAGGGGCTGCGGGCGGTCGCCGAGGAGGCCGGGCGCTTCGGGATCCCGGTCGGCCTCGAGCCGATGAGCGCCCGCTACCGGGACGACTGGACGACGATCACGACGCTCGCGGAGGCGGCGGAGCTCTGCGACGAGACGGGGGCCGACGTCGGCATCACGTTCGACACCTGGCACCTCTGGGACACCACGGCCCTGCTCGGCGAGATCGAGCGCCACGCGGACCGCATCGTCGCCGTGCACGTGAACGACTGGCGCGAGGAGACGCGCGGCTGGTGCGACCGCGTCCTGCCCGGGGACGGCGTCATCGACCTGCCGCCGATCCTCCGCGCGCTCCGTGAGGCCGGCTGGAAGGGCGCCTACGACCTCGAGGTCTTCTCGGACGACGGAACCTTCGGGTCCACGTACCCCGAGTCGCTCTGGCGGGAGCGGCCCGGCGAGGTCGCCCGGCGCGGGCGGGAGGCCTTCGAGCGGGAGTGGGAGCGCGCCGCACTGGAGACACCGGCATGAGGGAGCGGGTCTGCGTCGTGGGCGGAGGCGTCATCGGGAGCCTCTACGCCGCTCACCTTGCCGCCGTCGCGGACGTCTGGCTGCTGACCCGCCGGCCCGAGCACGCGGCAGCCGTCGAGGCCGAGGGCCTGCGGGTCTCGGGGAAGCACGACTTCACGGCGAGCCCGAGGGCGACTGCCGACCCCGCCGAGCTCCCCGAGATCGACCTCGCCATCCTCGCGACGAAGGCGACCCAGCTCGACTCTGCGGCGGGAGCGCTCGCCGGGCGCATTCCCGGGGCGACGGTGATGACGATCCAGAACGGCCTCGGCGCCGAGGAGGTCGTGCGCGGCCACGGCGACTGGCAGATCGTCTCCGCGGTCACCTTCATGAGCGGCGACCGCCATTCCGACACGCACGTCGAGTACGAGCTCGACACGGCCACGTGGCTGGGCCCGTATGCGGGCACGGACACGCCCTACGCGCGCGTCCGCGAGGTCGAAGGGCTCCTCCGCGACGCGCGCCTCGAGGCCCAGGCGTTCCCCGACCTCCTGCCGGCGCAGTGGTCGAAGCTCGTCTTCAACGCGACGGTGAACACGGTGTCCGCGCTCACCCAGCTCGGGCACGTGGGGCTCTTCGCGCGCGAGGAGGCGCCCACCGACCTGGGGCACCTCGTGCACGAGCTCATGGACGAGGGCGCGCGCGTGGCGGAGGCGGCGGGGATCGAGCTGCACGAGGACCCCTGGGAGATGAACGTCCTCGCCGTCCGGCGGGGGGAGACGCGGGCGAGCGACTACGCGCACGTGCCCTCGATGCTCGAGGACGTGCGTGCGGAGAGGCCGACGGAGGTGGACTTCATCACGGGCGCGCTCGTCCGCGAGGCAGAGCGGCTCGGTGTCCCGGTCCCTCTGCACACGGCCATGTACCGCCTCGTGAAGGGAAGAGAAGCGTCGTTTCCGGGAGCAGCCCAGCCCCCGGCGGCGGAGCCGGGTCAAAGGCAAACGGTCGAGAGGAGTACGGCATGAGAGAGACGACGAGATGGAGCCTGCTGCTCGCTCTCGTGTTGGCGTTCGGGCTCGCGGTTGCGGCCTGCGGCGGCGACGACGACGAGGACGGCGACGACGGCGGGGCGGCCGACACGGCCGCGGCCGGCGACGAGGGGACGAACGAGCCGATCGTGATCGGGGCGGCGGTCGACCTCACCGGTCAGATGGCGCCCTTCGACGGGCCCGCGGTCACGGCGGCGCAGATCCAGGTCGACAAGATCAACGCCGAGGGCGGGGTGGACGGCCGCGAGCTGGAGCTCGAGGTGATCGACCACCAGCTCGACCCCGAGCGGACGAAGTCGGCCGCGATCGAGCTGATCGACGGCGGCGCAGACGTGCTCCTCGTCACCTGCGACGTCGACTACGCGACCCCGGCCGTGCAGGAGGCGATCACGCGCGGCGTCCTCGCGGTCGCGCCCTGCATCGGCACCGACCAGATGGGGCCGGAGCGCTTCGGCGAGCAGGGCAAGCTCGCCTTCTCGCTCGGCAACGTCGCCCAGGACGAGGGCGCGGCGATGGCCGAGTACGCTATGGAGCAGGGCTGGGAGCGGGCGGCCACCGCGACGGACAACGTCATCGTCTACTTCCAGGACGTCGTCAAGGCGTTCGCCGACCGCTACGCGGAGCTCGGCGGCGAGATCGTCGTCGAGGAGTCGTGGACGCAGGGCGACGGCACGATCCAGAACGTCGTCAGCGCGCTCGACAACGCGAACGTCGACGTGATCGCGACCTCGACCGCCTTCGACGACATGCCCGCGATGGTGGGCGGCCTCCGCAGCCTCGGGAACGACACGCCGATCATCTGCGGCTGGTCGTGCGACGGGGCCTACTGGCTCCCCGAGGGCACGAGCAACTTCTACGTCGTCACGTACGCGTCGGTCTTCGGCGACGACCCGAGCGACGAGGTCAAGGAGCTCATCGGCGAGATGGAGGCCCAGGACCAGGCGCCCGGAACCGGCGGCTTCGTCACCGGCGCCGCGTCGATCGACGCCATCGCCGCGGCGATCGAGGAGACCGGGGGCACGGAGGGCGAGCAGCTCGCGGAGGCGTTCGAGGGCTTCGACGGCCTCGAGACGATCTCCGGCGCGATCAGCTTCTCCGAGGAGTTCCACTCGGTGTTCGGCCGCGAGTACCGGGTGATGGAGGTGCAGGACAGCCAGCCCAGCTTCGTCGAGCTGCGCGCGGCCTCCTCGCCTGCCGAGATCGAGTGAGCGCCGTGTGACGGACGCGGCGCCGGAAGCCCGCCGCCGGCCCGGGGAGACTCTCCGGGCCGGCGGCGTCTCACGCTCGTTCGAGGGCGTGCACGCGTTGAACGGCGTGACACTGGAGCTGCACCGGCACGAGGTCGTCGGCCTGATCGGCCCCAACGGCGCCGGCAAGACGACCCTCGTCAACATCGTCACCGGCTTCGACTTCCCCGACGAGGGGGGCGTCGAGCTGGCCGGCGAGGAGATCACGTCCTGGCCGCCGCACCGCCGCGCCCGCAGGGGGCTCGCCCGCACCTACCAGCACGGCCGCCTCTTCAACGGCCTCTCCGTCCGCGAGAACGTCGAGGTGGCCGCCCTCGGCGTTGGCGCCCGTCCCCGGGAGGCCCGCAGGCGCGCGGACGAGCTACTCGGCATGCTCGGCCTGTCGGCGCGGGCCGGCGCGCCGGCGGCCGTGCTCCCTCACGGCGAGGCGCGCAAGCTCGGCGTCGCGCGCGCGCTCGCGACGCGACCGCGGTTCCTCCTCATGGACGAGCCCGCCGCCGGGCTCTCCGAGGCGG
>DASTQA010000073.1:0-22779 GCA_035762005.1 Gaiellaceae bacterium | reverse complement strand
GGCTCGATCGCTACCGGGGCGACGACCTCCCGGCGCTTGTCGTGCCCTGGGGCCTGACGCGCACGTAGGCACCGGTCTCGGGATCAAATTCCCACCGCGAATCGCGCAGCCCGTCGAATACACTCGAGGGAAGGGATTGCGCCTGTTCGCTCATCGCGACGATGACATCGGCGTAGAGGTAGTCGCCCTCGGGAATCTCGCCCCGGTCCTCAGCGGCATTGATCGCCTCTAAGAACAGTTCACTCCGCGGGGCGAGCGGTCCCGGCCGGTCGCCGCCCGACGGGCGGCCGTTCGGCTCGGGCGGGCTGAGCGCGGCGAAGGCGGCGACGGCGCCCGCCTCGAACGCTTGGGGGACGAGCTCGTAGCGGCGGGAGGAGGCGGCGTAGCGGACGCGCCCGGCGGCTCGCTCGGAGTTGAGAACGGCGACGAGGGTTGCGCGGTCGCCTCCGATCGCGGCGAGCAGCTGGGCGAAGGTGAGCCCGCGAGCGGTCTGCCTCCTCCGCGTGCGTCGGGCGGCGAGGCGGTCGAGCTCGCGGACGCGCTCGGGGTCGCTTTGGCGGCGGCGGGCTTCGCGCTCGGCGGCGGCTGCCAGCTGCGCCTGGCGCCAGTCGGGGTCTCGGGCGCTTCGCCGGGCGTAGTAGCTCGCCGCATCGGGCACGGCCCGCAGTCTGCCGCATCAATGCTGACCCAGCCGCTGACCCAGCCCCCCTCGGCGGTGCCTCCTTAGACGACAGAGCCCGCCGATTTGCGGGGCTTTCCTGAGGAGCGGATGATGGGACTCGAACCCACGACCTTCTGCATGGCAAGCAGACGCTCTAGCCAACTGAGCTACATCCGCGTGCAGGGGCCATTATAGCCGCGGCGGTCCCGCGCCGGGACAGCGGGCCGGGGTTCGGCAACGCTCATCCCTCAGCCGCATCGAGCGCCTCGTTGACGAGGCGGTCGGCGAGCTCGTTGTGCTCGCGCCGCACGGCCGTGTACGTGACGCGGTCGAGCCGGCGCGCGAGCCGGGCCGCCTCGAGCGAGAGGTCCCGGAGCGCCGCGTTCTTCACCTTGTACTCGCCGCGCATCTGCTTGACGACGAGCTCGGAATCCGAGACCACGTCGAGCTCGTCCACGCCGAGCTCGCTCGCGCGGGCGAGGCCGGCGACGAGGGCGCGGTACTCGGCGACGTTGTTCGTGGCGACGCCGATCGCCTCGCCCACCGCCGCGAGCACCGTTCCGTCCTCGGCCTCGAGGACGTAGGCGGCCGCGGCCGGGCCCGGGTTGCCGCGTGCGCCCCCGTCGGTGAAGAGACGCGCCCTCACGCGGGCGGCTCCGCGAGCGGGTAGAGGTCGAAGGCCGGCTCCTCGTACGGGTGCGCCGCGCGGAGCGCGCCCACGACCTCGGCCTCCCGGTCGGTCGGGTAGACGGTCTCGAGGCGGAGCTCGGGCACCCGCTCCTCCTGGCCGCGCTCGCCGACGACGGGTGAGGAGCCCTCGCCCCCGAGGAAGGTGCCCGTTCCCTCCGTGTACCAGGAGCAGCGCTCGTACTCGCCGATGCGCCCCGCTCCGGCCGCGAAGAGCGCCTCGCGCACGCGGTCGAGCGCCTCCGCGGGGACGAAGACGACGAGCTTCCGGCGGGCGAGCTCGTTCATGCCGTCACCGTTCCGGGGAGCTTCACGGCCTCATCGCTGTTCCGGCACGCTTCCGGCGCGCAGAGCGCGCCACCCGCGCGTCTTGCGTGAGGACGCTGGAAGCGGGTGGTGGGCCGGCGTGCCCCAGGTCAGAGCTCGATCTCGGGTGCGGGCGTCGCCTCCGCGTCCCCCGTGTTCGGGGTGCCGCGTCGCTCGACGAGGAGCGTGTGCGTCTCCTCCTCCGCCCGCGTCCGGTGCTCGACGCCGCGGGGGACGACGACGAGCTCGCCGGGTCCCAGCTCGACGACCTCTTCCCGCGTCTCGACGACGAGGCGTCCGGCGAGGACGAGGATCAGGTCGTCCGTCTCCGGGTGGGCGTGCCAGACGAACTCGCCGCGCACCTTCGCGACCTGGATCTTGTCGTCGTTGTAGTACCCGACGATCCTCGGGCTGAAGATCTCGTCGAAGCTCGCGAGCTTCTCGGCGAGGTCGACCTTCCGGAGCATCCCGGCCTAGTCGATCTGGGCGCGCTGGAGCTTGCCCGAGTAGTCGACGTAGATCGACTTCCACTCCGTGTAGAAGTCGAGCGCGGCCTGGCCGGCCTCGCGGTGACCGTTGCCCGTCCCCTTCGTCCCGCCGAACGGGAGATGCACCTCCGCCCCGGTCGTGCCCGCGTTGATGTACGTGATGCCCGCGTTGAGGTCCCGCATGGCCTTGAAGGCCTTGTTCACGTCGCGCGTGAAGATCGAGGACGAGAGCCCGAACTCGATCCCGTTCGCGATCCGGATCGCCTCGTCGACGTCCGTCGCGCGGATGAGGGCGGTCGTGGGACCGAAGATCTCCTCCTGCGCGATTCGCATCCCCGGCTCGACGTCGGCGAAGATCGTCGGCCGGTAGAAGGAGCCCCTGTCGAGCCCGTTCTCGGTCGCGACCTCTCCGCCGGTCAGGAGCTTCGCGCCCTCGTCGAGGCCGATCTCGGTGTAGGAGTGGATCTTCTCGAGCGCGGCGCGGTTGACGACCGGCCCGACGTCGGTGTCCTCTTCGAGACCGTCGCCGAGCCGCAGCCCCTCGGTCTGCTCGACGAGCCGGGACTGGAGGGCGTCGTAGACCTTCCCGCTCGCGATCACCCGGCTCGCGGCCGTGCAACGCTGGCCGGACGTCCCGAACGCCGACCAGAGGATCCCCTCGACGGCGAGGTCGACGTCCGCGTCGTCCATGACGATGATCGCGTTCTTGCCGCCTAGCTCGAGGTGGATGTGCTTGAGGAGCGGCGCGCCGTTCTCGGCCGTCTTGATCCCCACCTCGCGCGAGCCCGTGAGCGAGATGAGCGGCACGTCAGGGTGCTTGACGAGGCGCTCGCCCACGGACTCGCCGCCGCCGTGGACGATGTTGAGGACGCCCGGCGGCAGCCCGGCCTCCTCGAAGATCTCCACGAAGCGCTGGCCCAGGAGCGGCGTGTCCCGCGCGGGCTTGAAGACGACGGTGTCGCCGCACACGAGCGCGGGGGCGATCTTCCAGCTCGGGATCGCGATGGGGAAGTTCCACGGCGTGATCGCGCCGACGACCCCTACCGGCAGACGGACGCTCATCTGGAACTTGTCCGGCATCTCGGACGGCGTCGTCTGGCCGAAGAGGCGGCGGCCCTCGCCGGCCATGTAGAAGGTCATGTCGATCGCCTCCTGCACGTCCCCGCCGGCCTCGGCGCGCACCTTCCCCATCTCCCGCACCATGAGCTCGGTCAGCTCCTCCTTGCGGTCGTGGAACCGCTGCGCGACGCGGAAGAGGATCTCCGCACGGCGCGGCGCCGGAGTCAGGCGCCAGCCTTCGTAGGCCTCCTTCGCGGCCTCGACGGCCCGGTTGACGTCCTCGGTCGACGAGCGCGGGAACGTCCCGAGGACCTCGCCGCTCGCGGGGTTCGTCGTCTCGAACGTGTCGTCGCCGGTGGCCTCGACCCAGCTGCCGCCGATGTAGTTCTTCGCCGTCTCCGTCGCTGCAGTCGCCATCTCGCTCCTTGTCGTCGTCCCGGCCTCGATTCTAGGCTTCCCGCCGTGCCGACCGTCGGCCAGACCGCCAGACGCTCCCGCCGCGTCCGCCGCGAGGACATCGAGCTCTTCACCGAGCTCACGGGCGACCGCAACCCGCTCCACTACGACGAGGCGACCGCGGCACGCTCTCGCTTCGGCGGCCTCATCGTCCAGGGCGGCGTCACCTCGGGGCTCCTGAACGCGGTCGTGGCCGAGGACCTCCCCGGGCCGGGCAGCGTCTTCCTCCACGTGGACTGGCGCTTCACCGCCCCTGTCCGCCCCGGGGACGAGATCGCCGCCGAGGTCGAGGTGCTCGAGGCGCGGGAGGACAAGCCGATCACGCGCCTGCGAACGACGGTGACGAACGGCGAGGGGACGATCGTCCTCGACGGCACGGCGCTCGTATGGACAGAGACGCTGTAGGGCGCGGGCGGGCGCTCGCGCTCCTCGCCGCCGCCCTCGTCCTCTCCATGACCACGTGGTTCTCGGCCACGGCCGTCGTCCCGCAGCTCCGCGACGACTGGGGCGTCGGCGGCACGGCGGCCGCGTGGCTCACGATCGCCGTCCAGCTGGGGTTCGTCGCGGGCGCGCTCGTGTCGGCCGCCTTGAACGTCGCCGACGTCGTCGCCCCGCGCCTCGTCATCCTCGCGGGCGCGTGCGGCGCCGCCGCGGCGAACGTCCTCCTCGCCGCCGTCGGCGACGCGGGCGCGGCGGTGCCGCTCCGCCTCGCCACCGGGTTCTTCCTCGCGGGCGTCTACCCGCCCGCGCTCAAGCTGATGGCCACGTGGTTCCGCCGCGGCCGCGGCACGGCGCTCGGGATCCTCGTCGGGGCGCTGACGCTCGGCTCGGCGACGCCCCACCTCGTGAACGCGCTCGGCGGCCTCGACTGGCGCACCGTCGTCTACGCGACCTCGGCCCTGACGCTCGCGGGCGGGCTCCTCGCGCTCGCCGTCCCGGACGGCCCCTACGCCTTCCCGCGGGCGGTCTTCGACCCGCACCAGGCACGGCGGGTCTTCGCCAACCGCGGCGTTCGCCTCGCTAGCCTGGGCTACTTCGGGCACATGTGGGAGCTCTACGCCATGTGGGCCTGGTTCGTCGTCTTCTTCTCGGCCGCCGTCGAAGACGGGACGGGCGCCGCCTACGCCACCTTCGCCGTCATCGGCGTGGGCGCGCTCGGCTGCTGGGCCGGCGGCGTCCTCGGCGACCGGCTCGGACGGGCCGAGACGACGGCGGCGATGATGGCGGTCTCCGGCGCGTGCGCGCTCGTCATCGGCCTCCTCCTCGACGCCCCCGGGTGGCTCGTCGTGGCGGTCGGACTCGTCTGGGGCTTCGCCGTCGTCGGCGACTCGGCGCAGTTCTCGACGCTCGTGACCGAGCACGCCGACCAGGCCTACGTCGGGACGGCGCTGACCATGCAGCTCGCGGCCGGCTTCACGCTCACGGTGGCGACGATCTGGCTCCTGCCGTACCTCGAGGACGGCGTGAGCTGGCGCTGGGCCTTCGCCTTCCTCGCCCCGGGCCCGGCGCTCGGCGTCGTGGCGATGCTGCGCCTGCGCGGGCTCGAGAGGCCCGGCTAGCGCGGGCGGCGAGGCCACCAGCCCGGCACGTCCCGCCTGTAGGCCTCGTACTCGGGGCCGAAGCGGCGCGCGAGCGCCCGCTCCTCGTACGAGCGCACGAACGCGACGAAGGCGGCGCTCACGCCGAGCGCGTAGAGGAGGAGCACGAGGCGGCCGAGCAGGAGCGCCTGGCCGACGATCGTCGCCGTCACGGCGAGGTACATGGGGTTCCGCACGTACCGGTAGAGGCCGCCCACGACGAGGTGCGAGGTCGGCGCGACGGGCGCTGGCGTGCCCAGGCCCTCGAGCGCGAAACGGACGAACGCGTGCACGAGCACCGCCGTGCCGGCGAGCAGGAGCGCCGCCCCGACGACGCGGAGCCCGAGCCAGGCGGGAAGCGGGCCCGACGCCTCCCACCGCGTCAGGAGCCACGGGACGAGGCCGGCGACGACGCCGGGCGCGAGCACGAAGAAGACGAGCGTGCCCGCCGCTGCCCGGGCCCTGCCCACCGACCGGGGCTAGTCGAAGGCGGAGTCGGGCACGTCCGTCCCGGGGAACGAGCCCGGACGCGCGCGGCGGCGGTCTCGGATCGTGCGCTTCTCGCCGGCGGGCGGCCCGTCGCCGTTGCGGCGGCGGTCCGGCCCGCTCCGGCGGTCGACGATCACCTCGACGTTCGGGTTGTCGCGGTAGTACTCGACGAGCTTGTCGTAGAGCTCGGCCTCGAGCTCGGGGGGGATGACGCAGTAGATCATCGTCTCCGTCTCTATCGGCATGCCCGCCCCGTCCCTAGAGCCGTGGGATGTCGGGCGAGACGCGGCCGTCGCCGGCCAGCCGCCCGTTCCAGTGCGCGAACCGCGGGTCGAGGTCGTCGAGCTCGTAGCCCCGCTCCGCCAGGCGAACCGGCTGCGTCGACTCCGGGGCGACCCGGTACTGGTACCACGAGATGTCCCAGGCGACCGTGATCACGACCTCGGGGTTCACGCCCGAGAGCGGGAGGAGGCTCACGCGGGCGTCGCCCAGGCTCTTCGCGATCCCCGCGATCGTCCGTCGGTAGGCGCTCTCGTTGAAGAGCTCGGCCGCGTCGACCATCGCCTGCTCCGCGGAGGAGAGGCGGCGCAGCACCGGCTCGGCCACCTTCGGCTCCGGCTCCGGCCTGCGCGGCTCGAGGAAGGCCGTCAGCCCGGCGAAGCGCCGCCGCCGGCGCGTCTCGGGCACGATCGGGGTCGTCGGGCTCCCCTCCTTGATCCAGCCGTGCTCGTCCGCGGTGGCGGTGCAGAGGGCGCAGACGTCGACCCACTCGTCCCCGCCCGGGGTGAAGCGGACGGCGCGCTCGCCCATGAGGAGCGTCCGGTGGCAGATCGCGCACGTGCGGAGGACGTCCTGCTTGCGGACGACGCTCACGCCTTCGCCTCCTCGCGCTCCCGCCGGGTCTCCTCGATGATCTTCTGCGCGATGTGCGCGGGGACCTCCTCGTAGCGGAGGAACGCGAGCGTGTAGTCGCCGCGGCCCCCGGTCAGCGAGGTGAGCGACTGCGAGTACGTCAGCACCTCGCTCATCGGCACCTCCGCCCGGATCGTCGTCATGCCCGCGCCGGACGGCTCCATCCCGAGCAGGCGGCCCCGCCGCGAGTTGAGGTCGCCGTTCACGGCGCCGACCGTGTCGTCGGGGACTGCGGCCTCGAGCGACGTGATCGGCTCGAGCAGCACGGGGTCCGCCTTCTCGTACGCCTGCTTGAAGGCCATGGAGCCGGCGATCTTGAACGCCATCTCGGACGAGTCGACGGAGTGGTAGGAGCCGTCGACGAGGAGGACGCGGAGGCCCGTGACGGGCGCGCCCGCGAGCTCCCCGTTCGTCATCGCCTCCTGGATGCCCTTGTCCACCGCCGGGCGGAAGCTCTGCGGGATGACGCCGCCGACGATCTTGTCGACGAACTCGTAGCCCTCGTGTCCCGGGAGCGGCTCGAGGACGATGTGGCAGTCGCCGAACTGCCCCCGGCCGCCCGTCTGCTTCTTGTAGCGGCCCTGCGCGCGGGACTCCCTACGGATCGTCTCGAGGTACGGGACGCGCGGCTGGTGGAGGTCGACCTCGACGCCGAAGCGCCGCTTCAGCCGCTCCACGGCCACCTCGACGTGGATCTGCGAGAGGCCGCCGAGGAGCTGCTCCCCGGTCTGCTCGTCGCGACGGAGCGTCAGCGTCGGGTCCTCCTCGGCGAGACGCCGGAGCGCCGCGGCCATCTTCTCCTCGTCCCCCTTCGCCTTGGGCGTGATGGCGAAGCTCATGACCGGCTGGGGGAAGTCGAGCGGCGGCAGCTCGACCGGCGCGTCCGCGCCGAGCAGGAGGTCGCCCGTGAGCGTGTCCTTGAGCTTCGCGACGGCGCCGATGTCGCCCTCGGAGAACTCCTGCGCCTGCTCGTGCTCCTTGCCCTGGAGGAGGAGCAGCGCGCCGACGCGCTCCTTGCCGTGCGTGCGCGAGTTGACCACCGTCGAGTCCGCAGCGAGCGTCCCCGAGAGCACGCGGAAGACGTTGATGCGGCCGGCGAACGGGTCGGCGACCGTCTTGAAGACGAAGGCCGCCGGACTCGCGCCGTCGACGCCCGCCTCGAGGGGCTTCTTCGCCGGCGAGGGGATCCCCTCGACGAGAAGGTCGAGCAGCCCGGTCGTGCCGAGGTTCCCCGTCGGCACGCCGCAGGCGACGGGGAAGAGCTCGCCCGCGACGACCGCGTTCTTGAGCGCGTCGGCGAGCTCGTCGCCGGAGACGTCCCCTTCCTCGAGGTAGCGCTCCATGAGCGCCTCGTCGGTCTCGACGACGGAGTCCACGAGCTGCTCGCGGTACTCGGCCGCCTGGGCGGCGACCTCGGCGGGGATCTCCACCGGCTTCGACTCGCGCTCCCCGCCGGGATCCAGGTAGGCGCGCATGTGGAAGAGGTCGACGATGCCGGTGAGCTCGTGCTCGTGCCCGATGGGGATCTGCACGGCGACGCAGCGGTCCGAGAGCTGGCCGCGAAGTCCCTCGAGCGCGGCGAAGAAGTCCGCGCGCTCCCGGTCGAGCATCGTCACGAAGACGACCCGGCAGAGGCCGAGGTTGTCGCAGCGCTCCCAGAGGCGCGTCGTCTGCACCTCGACCCCGTTGACCCCGTTGACCGCCACGAGCGCGCCCTCGACGACCCGGAGGGAGGCGAGCGTGTCGGCCTGGAAGCCCGGGTCGCCCGGCGTGTCCACGAGGTTGATCTTGCGGCCCTGCCACTCGAGGTGGCAGACCGAGGCGGCGAGGGACATCTGCCGGCGCTGCTCGTCCTCGTCCCAGTCCGAGATCGTGGTCGAGGCCTCGACCGAGCCGAGGCGGTTCGCGGCCCCCGCCTGGTAGAGCATCGCCTCGACGAGCGACGTCTTCCCGGTGCCGCGGTGGCCGACGACGGCGACGTTCCGGATCTTGCTCGGCTCGTAGGCGGGCACGGTCGGCGAGTTTACCCGCTGCGAGCAGGCAACCTCACGCGCAGGGACTAGTCGCGCTTCGTGCGCCCGTTCGACGAGGAGAGGCGTGCCTTCAGCCGCAGGATCGCCTTCGTGTGGAGCTGGGAGACCCGCGACTCGGTCACCCCGAGCACCTCGCCGATCTCACGCAGCGTGAGCTCCTCGTAGTAGTAGAGCGTGACCACGAGCTTCTCGCGCTCCGGCAGGCGGGCGATTGCCTCGCCGAGCGCCTCGCGAAGCTCCGTGTGGGCCATCGCGGACTGCGGCTCGGCCGCCTGCGGGTCCTCGATCGTGTCGATGAGCGCGACCGGGTCGCCGCCCGAGGACGAGCTCGTCCAGAGCTCGTCGAGCGCGGCGATGGACGTCCGCGAGATCTCCATGAGCGAGTCCCGGAACTCCTCCTCCGTGATCCCGAGCGCCCGGGCGATCTCCTCGTCCGTCGGGGCCCGCGTCAGCTTGGCCTCGAGCGCGGCGATCGCCCGCTCGATGTCGCGGGCGCGCGCGCGCACGGACCGCGGTACCCAATCCATGGAGCGGAGCTCGTCGATGATGGACCCCTTGATGCGCGCGATCGCGTACGTCTCGAACTTGATGTCCCGGTCCGGGTCGAAGCGCTCGATCGCGCCGATCAGGCCGAGGAGCCCGTAGGAGACGAGGTCGCCCTCCTCGACGTGGGCGGGCAGGCCGCTCCCGAGCCGGCCGGCGACGTACTTCACGAGCGGGGCGTACGTGAGGATGAGCCGGTCGCGGAGGGCCCGGTCACCCGTCCGCTTGAACTCGCGCCAGAGCGCCTGGGTGTCGTCGCCCCGCTCGGCCATCGGAGCGCAGGATACGGTGCCTGGCGGCGCGTGCGGGCCTCCGCCGCCCTCAGCGGAGGAGCCGGAACGCGAGCTCGCCCATCCAGGCGGCGAGCACGCCGGCCGCGGCGGCGATCACCCAGGCCGTCCCACCGGCCGCCGCCGCGAGGACGGCGACGGCCGCGAACCCGGCCGCGAGGACGGCGAAGAGCGCTCCCAGAGGCCTCCGGCGCACCCCGGTACAATGCCGTCTGGCCGCCGAGCGTAGGGCCGTAGCTCAACTGGCAGAGCACCGGTCTCCAAAACCGGGGGTTGCAGGTTCGAGTCCTGCCGGCCCTGTCGGACGAAAGCCCCGCCTACGCGGGGCTTGGTCGTTCCGGCTCCCCTCTTCCCGCGCACGGGCGTGGCGGAGGTCCGCACGGCGCGCGCGACTCGCGAACCGCCCCGAGCGGGCTAAAGCCGCGGGGCTGCACGGCCGATCTCTCCCGGGACACCGGGGAAAGGCCGGCTCTCCGGGTCGGGCGGCAGGGTGGCCGCCGGCAGGTGGCCCGGCCCCGACCGAGAACCACGAGGCAGCGAGATGACGACCACCCTCTTCAACGGCATTCTCTGCGTGATCTGCGAGGCGTGCCAGGAGCGTGTCCAGGTTCTCTCGCTGCACCTTCCGCGGCGCACGTGCCCGATCTGCCAGGCACAGCTCTGAGCCGGCCCGGAACCGCGGCTCCAGGCTCCGCTCACGCTCGCGGCGGGTAGCCCCTCGTCCACGTCCCGCGGGCGCGCCAGACCTCGCGCCAGGCCTCGAGCCGGGGGCTCGCGCGGCGCGCGAGCACGCGCGCGACGAGCGCTCGGGCGCCGACGCCCAGGAGCAGGAGCGCGACGCCGGCCTCTCGCCGCGGAGGTCGCCAGTGCTTGCGGAGCAGAGTCGTCTTGCCCTGGAAGAGCCGGATCAGCCGCTCGGGCTGCGCGGACGAGACGCCGACGGCGTGGGTGATCTCGGCATCGGGCGTGATCGCCGGCCGGTAGCCCGCGGTGATGGCGCGCAGCGACAGGTCGGCGTCCTCGGCGTACAGGAAGAAGCGCCCGTCGAAGCCGCCCAGCTGCCGCCAGACGCGCCGTGGAGCGAGGAGCAGGCAGCCCGTGACGATGCCGACCTCGCGGACGGAGTCTCGCTGCCAGCGCCCGAGCAGCTCCGGGTCGAAGATCGGGGAGCCCTTGAAGGCGACCGTGAGCATCGTCGTGAAGCAGAAGAGGCTCCAGAGCGTCGGCTGCGCGTAGCAGGAGCCGGGGTCGAGCGTGCCGTCGGGCCTGACCGTGCGGCCGCCGTAGAGGCCGTGCTCGGGACGCCGCCGGGCGAACGCAACGAGGTTTCGCACCGCACCCTCGTGGACGACCGTGTCCGGGTTGAGGAGGAGCAGGTACTCCCCGGTCGCGGCCTCTGCGGCGAGGTTGACGGCGGGGGCGAACCCGACGTTCTCGTCGAGCGCGATCAGGCGCGCCTGCGGGAACTCCCGGCGGACGAGCTCGGCCGTGCCGTCGCCGGAGGCGTTGTCGACGACGACGACCTCGTGGGCCAGCCCGCTCCCGCCCATGCTTGTATAGAGTGACACGAGGCATTCGCGCGCAGCCTCGCGGCACCGGTACGTGACGATCAGGACCGAGACGTCGATTGCCACAGTCAGCCCCCGCGCTGCGGCCGCTCGGTGGAGCGCTCCTCCCGGGGCGACTGCGGCGAGCGCGCGCGGAACCGCCCGGATCCGGGGCTCGACAGATGGGCGCCGGCGACGACGATGAGAGAAGTGTGCGCGATCGACTCGTTGCTCGGGGCGACCTGCCGGAGAAAGGCTCCGCCCCGGCCGCGACGCCGCGTGCGCGGCACCGGGCCGCGGCACCCCCGGTGAGGCCGGCCAGCCCCGAAAGTCCCGCCGCCCGCCCGGGCTTGCACGCGCGCTCCGCCTTGCCCGGCGCGCCCTCGATCAGCGTCGTCATCCCCGCCTACGACGCCGAGCGGACGATCGGGACCGTCGTCGAGGCCCTCGGGGCGCAGCAGCCTGCGCCGCGCGAGATCGTCGTCGTCGACGACGGCTCGCGGGACAACACCGGCAGGGTCGCCGAGCGACTCGGCGCTCGCGTCCTCCGCACGGAAGGCCGGGGGTACGCCGGCGGGGCGCGCAACCGCGGCTGGGACGCGGTGTCGGGAGACGTCGTCGTCTTCCTCGACGCCGACTGCGTGCCCGCCCCCGGCTGGGGGGCGGGCCTCGCCCGGGCGCTCGCCGAGTTCCCGGGCGCGATCGTCGGCTGTGCGCGGACGTTCTCGGCCCGGACGGCGTGGGGCTGGGTCGGCTACCTCCAGAGCGAGACGCCCTACCTGCCGCTCGGAGAGCCGCGGCGGGTCGGTTTCGTCTGCTCGTACTGTATGGCGGTGCCGCGAGACGCGCCCCTGCGCTGGGACGAGAGCTACGGAGGCGAGGACGGGATCTTCTGCGTCGACGCCCTCGACGCCGGGATCGACCTCGTGTTCGACCCACGCTTCCAGACGGTCCACGACCACGAGAAGGACTCGTTCGCCGGCCTGCGCCGCCAGCAGGACCGCCTCGCGTACAGCCTCGCCCGCGTCGGCCCCGTGCAGAGGGAGGCGGTCCGGAAGCGGATCTTCGCGCGCGTCCCAGTCCACTACTTCGCCCTCCTCCGGCTCCCCGCCATCTACGGCCGCCTGCAGGCGCAGCCGGAGCTCCGCGCCCGTCTCGTCCGGCTCCTCCCCCGCATGGTCGTCGCGGAGTGGACCCTCGGTCTCTTCGCGCTCCGCTACGCCTTGCGGCCCCCTCCGCTCCGCGGACAGAGCGGCGGCGGGTTCCGGTGAGCGGAGCGCGCCCGGCGGCGGCCAACGCGCCGCGGCGACGCGAAGCGGAGGCGTCCTCCGTGACGCTGCTCCTGGTGGCGGACCCGGGCGGTCACCTGTTCGAGCTGGCCGGCCTGCGGGACGTCTGGAGCCGCTTCTCGCGGGCGTGGGTGACGGTGCGCGCGAGCGACGTCGAGACCCTCCTCCCTGGCGAGCGCGTGCTACTCGCCCACGGGGAGACCCGGCGAAATCTCCCGAACCTCGCCCGCAACACCGTCCTCGCGTTCAGGATCGTCCGCCGCCTGCGGCCCGCCGTCGTCCTGACGACCGGAGCAGCTCTCTCCGTGCCGTTCGCCTGGGTCGGTCGCCTCTTCGGCGCGCGCGTCGTGTACATCGAGTGCTGCGGCAGGGTCGGCATCTCCCTGAGCTGTCGCCTCGTCGCGCCGGTCGCCGACCGGCTCTACGTCCAGTGGCCCGAGGTCGCGTCCCGCGTCCCGAAGGCGCGCTACGCGGGCACCGTCTTCCTCTCCCCGCGATGATCCTCGTCACCGTCGGCGTGTCGACGATCCCCTTCGACCGCCTCGTCGCCGCCGCGGACGGCCTGGCGACGGGGAGCGAGACCGTGATCGCGCAGTACGGCGCGGCGCGGGCGCGGCCGCGGCGTGCCGTCGCCGTCGACTACCTCCCCTTCGTCGAGCTGCAGGAGTGCGTCTCGAAGGCACGCCTCGTCGTCTGCCATGCGGGCATCGGCTCCGTCGCGCTCTGCGTCTCGATCGGGCTCCACCCGATCGTCGTCCCGCGACTCAAGCGGCTCGGCGAGTGCGTCGACGACCACCAGCTGGCGTTCGGGCGACGGCTCGCCGAGCTCGGGCTCGGGACGGTCGTCGAGGACGTCGAGCATCTCCCCCGGACCGTGCGCTCGGCGCCGGGCCGACAGGCGCCGACGGGGCTGGGGCGGCAGCTCGCCGAGGAGCTCGTCGACTACATCGGGTTCCACGCTGCCGCCCGTGACGGCGGCGGGCCGTCAGCCGACCGACCGTCGCCCGGCGGCGAGCCTCACGTCACCAGCCGGTAGACGAGGAAGGCCAGCGCGGCCCAGAAGGCGAGGCCGAAGACGAGGGCGGCCGTCAGCGCGAGGACGAAGCCGATCCAGCCGTCGCCGAGCGACCGCCGCGCCGTGCTGCGCCACGCCCCGGGGGCGAGGTGGCGATCGTCGCGCGCACCGGCCTCCACGGACGGTTTCTCGTGCGGGTGGAGCGCGCGTTGGGCCCTCTGCGACATCAAGCCTCTCCTCGCCGCAGGACGATGGAAGCCGATCGAGTCATCGCTACGACGCCCGGTTCTCGAGTTCGTTAGCTACCCCCGGCTCCGGCGAGTGCAAACCCCCTCGGCGCGCCCTCCGTCCGGGCGAGTCGTCGCAGGAGTCACCGCGTCGGCGTGTAAAGCCGATCCCCAGAGGGGCGGCCCCTTCCGCCGCAAGCGGGGGCCGCCCCTCGTCGTCTGCGTGGCCGGCAGCCGCGTCTCAGCAGCCCTGGTTGCCTCGCTCGAAGAGGATGTTCAGGACGCCCCGGTCGAGCGTGATCGTGGCGCCGCTCGGAGAGCGCCACTGGACGTCGAACCGATGAGTATCGTCGGCTTCGAACGGGGCCGTGTTGCCGACGAAGGTCGTGGAGAAGGACTCGTTTCCGCTCGGGACGAACCGTGCGAAGCCGGGCTTCATGGGCGCCTCCGGCACGCCGTCGGTCACGAGACGGAAGAGCACGGGACCTCCCTTGACCGTGACGGCGAGCATCGCGGTCACCTGGTCGACGGTGCAGCGGGTCAGCGAGAGCCCGCGGACGTTGCGCCATTCCGTGCTCGAGGTCGACCTGTCCGTCGTCGACCACCGCGCCGCCTGCCGCTCGAGCGACCCGCTGAAGGTGCCGGTCGCGGCGAGGACGGCGAGCGGGACAGCCGCCACGAGGACGACGACGACGAGGAAGACGAGCATCCTGCGGGGAGTCAGTGGCCTGCGCATCGCAGATCTCCTTCGCGTGGCTTCCGGGGGCGCCGCCGACACTCCCATGCCGGTCGGACGGCGTCAAGATCGCCGGGCGGCCCTAGCCGTCGGGCCGGTCGGCCTCGCGCACGCCCTCGGCCTCCTCGCCGAAGGTGCCCCGCAGCCAGCGGCGGAGGCGGCGCACGGCGAGCGTCTCGTCGACGTTCGCGACCGTAACCGGGTGGCTCGGCTCGCCCACGGGCTCTGCCCTCTCGCTCGCCTCGGCCGGAAACCTCTCGTCCACGCTTCCTCGGACTATCCCACTCGACGGCGGGGAGGACAAGAGCGGCCCTCGTTTCGGACGACCGGCCCGCGGGGATGGGTTGGCAGGTGGGGACGAAGGACGACGGCCACCTCGAGCACGAGAACGTCGCCGGACGCGCCGGCGGGCAGCGCTGCGCGCTGACCGTGACGGAGGCGGCATGAGCCTCGGGCCGCGCGGCGAGCCGCGCAAGGCGCGGATCGCCCGGAACGAGGCGCTCTTCCGAGAGGTGAACGAGCGCGTCGAGGAGATGACCGCCGCGTCGGCCTCCGACGGGATCGACTTCGTGTGCGAGTGCGGCGACCCCGAGTGCACGTCCTCCGTGCCGCTGACGCGGGCGGAGTACGAACGAGTCCGCTCCGACCCGGTGCTCTTCGCGATCGTGCCCGGCCACGAGATCCTGGACGTCGAGGACGTCGTCGCCCGTGACGAGCGCTTCTACCTCGTGCGCAAGCACGTGGACGAGCAGGATGTCGCCCGCGGGCTGGACCCCCGCTCGTAGCGCGGCCCGGCGGGCTAGTGCCCATGGTGCTCGTGGACGACGGCGTGGCCGCGGCCGCGGGCGATCATGGCGCGGTTCACGGGGAAGGCGAAGACCCAGGCGACGGCGAGGGCGAAGGCGAGGCTGCCCCAGAAGAGCCCGGAGTCGAGGCCGGCTTCCATCGCCCCAGGGACGAGCAGGATGACGGCGTTGTCGACGATCTCCATCACCGCGATCGAGACCGTGTCCGCGGCGAGCGCGATCGGGACGATCGTCGCGAGCGCGAGCCCCGAGCGCAGGAGCGGGATGCTCGTGAGCGCGTAGCCGAAGAAGAACGCCAGCACGACGGCGAGCGCGATCGTCGCCACCGTGCCCCACCCGAGCGCCGTCCCGATGACCAGCCCGAGCACCTCGCCGATGGCGCACCCCGTCAGGCAGTGCGTCGTCGCGCTGGCGGCGAGCCGGTTGAGCGAGACCTCGGCGGTGTGGGCGTGCTCGTGGGCCATCGGAGGAATGATGCCCGCCTCAGCGACCCGAGAACTCCACCCAGAGCGGATAGTGGTCGGACGCCTTCCAGGAGAGCGTCGTCTTCGTGGACCCGCCCTGGAGGAGCGGGACGAAGTCGAAGCTGCCGGAGCTGAGCCACTCGAGACCGAGCATCGGCCCCCTGCGGGGGTCGACGAACCACGCGATCTGGTCGTAGAACTTCGCCTCCTCGCCGGTGGCGAAGATCGTCCTCGGCACCTCGTCGAGACCCGGCGCGGGCACGAGCCCGGTGGACGTGAAGGCCTCGAAGAGCGGGTCGCCCCGGCGGTCGATGTTGAAGTCGCCGAGCGCTATGAGGTTCTGGTTCCAGTCGCGGTCGTGGCGCGCCCACTCGGCCAGCCAGCGCGCGATCTCCCGCAGCTCCTTCGCGCGCTCGGTCTCCTCCCCGTAGAGGACGTGGAGCGTGACGAGGGTCAGCGCCGCGTCGCCGGCCGAGAAGCTGACGGCGTACGGCGTGCGGGCGAACTGGCGGCCGAGGTCCTCGGCGCCCACGGACGTCCCCGCCTCGATGGCGACCACGAGCTCGCCGGCGAGGCCGGACGGCTTCACGCGTCGGAGGTCGAAGACGAACGCCATGCGCTCGTCGTTGCCCGCCCGGCCCCGCGTGACGTCGGTCATGATCGCCGCCCACTGGGGCCCGAGGACCGCGAGGAGCGCCCGCAGCGCGGTCAGGTTGCCCCGCACCTCCTGGAGCGCCGCCACGTCGAAGCGGGAGACGACCTCGGCGATGCAGCGCACGTCGAAGAGGTCGCGGCGCGGCGAGTCCCCCGGCTCGGAGCGCCAGGACTCCGTCAGGCCTCCGAACGCGCGCAGGTTCCAGGTCGCGACGAGGAGGTTGCGGTCGAGCTGCTTCGCGGGGACGACGGCGTCGAGCGCCGCCCGCAGGTCGAGGAGACGAGCCTGCAGCGGGGCGGGCAGCGGGTCGAGGACGCCGGGCGTGCCCCCAGGGTCGCAGCAGGGCCGGACGCGGTAGGATCCCCGCGCCGCAGCCCTGCCGATGGCCGACGAGACCGCCCAGGACACCAACGCAGCCCGGCTCCGGCTCGTCGACGAGCACGTCCGGGCCGAGGTCGAGCGCGACCTGGACAAGATCATGGCCACGTGGGGCGAGAGCCCCGACTTCGACGACGTCCCCTGGGACGAGCGGTTCGCCGGCCGCGACGGCATTCGCCACCACTACGAGGAGCTCCTCGCCGCCTTCCCCGACCTCGACATCGTCGTCCACGACCGCCACGTGACCGACCGCTTCGTCATCCTCGAGGTCACCGTCAGCGGGACGCACCTCGGCGACTGGCGCGGCCTCCCGGCCATGGGCCAGCGCATGGAGTCGCGCGTCTGCGCGCTCTACGGCTTCGACGACGCGGGCATGCTCGCGCTCGAGCGCACGTACTACGACAAGGCGACGATCCTGGAGCAGCTCGGGATCTTCCAGGACCCGCGCACGACGACGGGCAAGGTCATGGCCGTGCTGACGCCGCCCTTCGCCATTCTCCGCACGCTGGGCGAGCGCCTGCTGCAGCGAGCCAGGGGCTAGGGCGCGCCGTACTCGGGGTAGGAGGCGGAGCGTCCGCGCATGCGGGCGACGCCGGCGAGCGCCCGCCAGAGCGCGCGCTGCAGCGCGCGCGGGATCCTGGGCGCGGCGATCTCGGGCGCGTAGCGGTCGAGCAGGAGCGCGAGCTCGAGCAGGCCGTGGGGCGCTCCGGCGGCGGGCAGGCGGATGCGCCCGTCCCGCGAGAGCCCGAGGTACGCGCGGAAGTAGTCGTCGAGCCTGAGCGCCGGCCGCACGACGACCTTCAGCACGGCTGGCCCCGGCGCGTCGGCGAAGCCGTGCGGCGTCCCGGGCGGGACGACGACGCTCTCGCCCGGGCCCAAGGTCCGTGTCCGCCCCGCGATCTCGAGGACGAACGTGCCCTCGACGCCCGTGAACGTCTCCTCCTGGCCCGGGTGCACGTGCTCGCGGACGAAGCCCCCGGGGCTCACGTGCAGCTCGGCCTCGAGGACCTCTCCCGCCGTGTCCGCGCCCGTGCGCACGAAGACCCAGCGCTGCCCGGAGACCGGGTCCGAGACGTCGCGCGGCGGACGCTCCACGCCGCGAGTATGGCAAGCGGTCAGGCGGGCGGGAGCGGCTCGATCTCGACCGAGGCCGCCGACCGCCGCGCCGGCCCGTGGTGGACGGCCTCGACGTTGTTCCCGTCGGGATCGAGAACGTAGGCCGCGTAGTAGCCCGGGTGGTAGCGACGCTCCCCCGGGACCCCGTTGTCGGTCCCGCCCGCGCCGACGGCCGCCTCGTGGAAGCGATCTACCGCCTCGCGGTCCGCGGCCTGGAGCGCGAGATGGAGGCCGCCCGTCGGCGGCTTGTCGACACTGACGAAGAGCTCGTCCGCGGAGAAGAAGCCGTCCCCCTCCATCGTCAGCTCACGGCCGACGGCCCCGAGCGCCGCCCGGTAGAACCTCTTGCTCGCCTCGAGGTCGCGCACGCGGAGGTGGACGTGGTCGATCAGCCGCCCCTGGTGGAACCGCGTCGCCACCGGGCCAGCGTACCAGCGCCTCCTCTTTTGACAGCAGGGAAAACCCTGGCTTAATCGAAGGAGAGACTCGCTGCGGCGCACCCGGCCGGTCTGCCCGGCGGAAAGGCGCGCGACCATGTCCGTCACCCAGAGCACCGCCGAGACCCGCCCCGAGCGGCCGCGGCCCGTGTCGGTCTCTCGCGAGACGGCCCGCCTCCTCCCCATCGTCGCCCCTGTCGTCTTCGCGGGCACGGTGGCCGTCGTCCTCGCGATCTCGGCCGTCGCAGCGCTCGAACCCTCGACGTCCACCGTCGTCGGTCTCGCCGCCCTCCTCCTGGCAGCAACCTTCGTCGAGGCCTTCCCCGTGCCGATCGAGAACGTCCCGGTCGGCGGCACGTCGCTCGCGACGGTGTTCATCGTCGGGACGGCGGTCGTCTACGGGTGGGCCGAGGCCATCATCGTCGGGCTCGTCGCCCAGCTCCTGGTCGAGGTGATCCGCCGCCAGCCGCCGATCCGGGTCCTCTACAACAGCGCCGTCTACGCGCTCGCCTCGGCGGCCGCCGGCGGGGCGTGCGCCCTCGTCCCGAACGACGGGTTCGGCTGGCTCGCCGTCGAGGTCGCGCTCGCCTCGAGTGCCTTCTACGGCGTCAACCTGCCGCTCGTCGTCGCAGTCGTGAGCAGGTGGGCGCGGGACGGCTTCCTGCCGCTGCTTCGGCAGGCCGTCTCCTCGACGTTCATCGCCTTCGCGATCATGGCCTCGCTGACGCTCATGCTCGCGGTCCTCTGGGACCGCTCGCCCTTCCTCTCGGCGGCGCTCGTCGGGCCGCTCGCCGCGATCGCGCTCTACCAGCGCTCCGTCCACCGCGAGCTCGCCGCGATGCGCCTCGCCCTCACGGACCCGCTCACGGGCCTCGGCAACCATCGGCACTTCCACGAGCGCCTCGAGCACGATCTCGTCGACGCGGAGCAGCGTGGCCTGCCGCTCTCGGTCTGCGTCCTCGACGTCGACAACTTCAAGGAGCTGAACGACCACCTCGGGCACCCGAAGGGCGATCGGATCCTCGCCCAGATCGCGGGACGCCTGCGCCAGGACGGCGAGGCGTTCCGAATCGGCGGGGACGAGTTCGCACTCCTCCTCCCCGGCCGCGAGGAGCAGGAGGCCGTGGCCGTCGCCGAGGGCGTCCTCCGCCGTGTCGAGATGCTCGAGGCGGCACCTGGCCTCGGCGTGCGGCTCTCGGCCGGCGTCGTCACGTACCCGCAGCTCGGGCTGGAGCGGAGCGAGATCGTCGACGTGGCCGACCGGGCGCTCTACCTCGCGAAGGAGCACGGCAAGAGCCGCGTCCGCGTCTACCACCCGGATCTGGCCGGGCTGCCCAGCTTCCGTGGACTCGGCACGGTGCCCGACCGGGGCGCCCGCCTCCACGCGGCCGCGAGCCTCGCCCGTGCCGTCGACGAGCGCGACGCGTACACCGGCCGGCACTCCTACGTCGTCGGCGAGCTCGCGGCCCGGGTCGCCGTCCTGCTCGGCCTGGACGCCGAGGAGGTCGAGCTCGTCCGCCTGGCCGGCAGCCTGCACGACCTCGGGAAGCTCGCGGTGCCGGAGGAGATCCTCCGCAAGCCCGGAGCTCTGAGCGACGCCGAGCTCCTCGTCCTCCGGCGCCACCCGCAGATCGGCTACCGCATGCTGCGGTCGCTCGGCGTCGATCCGGTCTCCGTGTGGGTCCTCCACCACCACGAGCGCTGGGACGGGCGCGGCTACCCGCACGGGATCGGGGGCGAGGAGATCCCGCTCGGCTCGCGGATCCTCTTCGTCGCGGACGCCTACGACGCGATGACGAGCGACCGGGTCTACCGCGCGGCCATCGGGCACGAGCAGGCGATGACGGAGCTCTCCCGCTGCGCCGGCACGCAGTTCGATCCGCGAGTCGTCGAGACCTTCGTCGCGGGCGTCGGGCGGGCCGAGGTGGGCTCCCTCAAGAGCGCGTAGCGCCGCCCCCCGTAGGCGGCGCTACCGGACGGGCGCCGATCCGGCTACCCGCCCCACTTCCAGCCGCCGGCGGGCAGGGCGGCGAGGGCGAGGACGGCGGCGAAGCCGAAGCGGACTGCGAGCGCGCGAACGTGGAGCATGGTCGTCCTTTCGGAGGTTGGAGTCGGGCCAGAACTGGGATCGGTCGCGTCGCGGCCCCCCTCCATCCCCCGTCGGGACGCCTGTTTTGCCGCCCGACCGGCCCGGGTAGCGGTCCCGGGGAGACGACAAAGGAGGAACGATGAAGAAGCTCTCCGTGCTCATGGCGGCCGTCGGGGCCGCGCTCACGTACTTCCTCGATCCCGAGAGCGGCAGGCGGCGCCGTGCCGTGACGAAGGACCGCGTCGCCGCGTTCTTCCGCCGGGGCGGCAGACGCCTCGAGCGCACCGGCCGCGGCGTCGCCGCCGGCACCGGCGGGCTCGCGAAGAAGGTCACCCACCTGCGCGAGGAGGAGAAGCCGCAGCCGAACGACGCCACGCTCGCGAGCAAGGTCGAGAGCGAGATCTTCCGCGACCCGGACGTCCCCAAGGGCCAAGTTTCGGTCAACGCCGAGAACGGGGTCGTCTACCTGCGCGGGGAGGTCGAGTCCCCGGATCTCGTCAGCCGGCTCGAGCAGGCCGCCCGCGAGGTGAAGGGCGTCCGCGACGTCGAGAACCTGCTCCACACCCCCGGCACGCCCGCACCGCAGAACCGGTAGGTCGGGGCTCGGCCGTCGTCAGCCGCGGCGCCGCTTGACCGCGGCGACGGCGGCCCCGAGCGCGAGCCCGGCCGCGAGCGCGCCCCCGACGACCGCCGGGATCTTGCGCGCGACGGAGCGCAGGTCGTCGCGCAGGTCGCCGACCGCGTCGACGAGCTGCTGCCGCTCGTCGGAGATCTCCCGCCGGACTTCCTCGGTGCCGCGACCGTCGCTAGGCACGGTGTTTCAGCGTCAGTCGGGTGAGCCGGGCCTCCTCGAGAGCCTGCTCGGGCGCGAGCGGCGTCCCCTGCCGGAGCATGCGCACCGCCAGGAACGCGAGGAGGGCCGCGAGGAGCAGGAGCGCGGCGAAGACGATCAGGAGCGCGAGCCAGAGGTCGAGGACGATCGCGAGGGCGGCGACCGCGGTCGCGATCCCGACGCCGACGGCGAAGAAGCCGATGACCGCGGCAGCGCCGCCGAGGCCGGCGCCGAAGCCGAGCGACCCGGCCTTGCGCTTCATCTCGAGCTGCGCGAGCTGCCGCTCGAGCGCCATGATCGTCGAGGCGTGCCGGACCACCCGCCGCACGGACGCGCGGATCCCCCGTGGCTCGCCGGCGTTCACGCTCATCGCCCGGCAGCTTAGCCGGTCTCCGTCCCCCCCAAACCATCGCTACGATTGCCCGAGCGCCCTCTTAGCTCAGCTGGTAGAGCACCTCCATGGTAAGGAGGGGGTCGACGGTTCGAGTCCGTCAGAGGGCTCTGGACTCTCACAAAATCCCCGCAAAGCGGGGATTTTGTTGTCCGGACCGGCGGCGACGTCGCCGCCGAAGAGCTTGGCGAGGACGCCGTGGTGGTGCTCGCCGAGCACGATCGTCTTCGCTTGGACGCGCCTCGCCACCTCGACGATCTCGTGGCCCGGCTCACCGGCGGCCGAGGTGAGCTCCGGGTCCACGCCCCGCGGCCGCGAGGATCTCGCGCTTCCTCGAGGTGCGCGACGATCTCGGGCGGCGACGAGAGCGGTCGCCCCTCGTCCGGCGAGATGTCGTCGAGCGTCCCGTAGTACCGCGGCGCGTCGAGGTCGAGCGGCATGCTCGCCACGCTCACGGCCGCGGTGCGCACATGCCGGTCGCGCGCTTCCGCGACCGTGCGATCGAGCGCACGCTTGGCGCCGTCCGATCCGTCGTAGCCGACGAGGATGACGCGACACGGGCGCATCATCGCGCCAGAGCTCATCGCGCCGGACGCGGCCGTTGGTCTTCAGGCCTCGCCGCCCGCCGCGCGACCGCCGCGACGAGGAGGAACAGCGCCGCTGCGGCTGCCGCGCCGAGGAGCCCGGTGGCGAGGCCGTGTCGGGCGGGAACAGCGGCCGCCAGGAGGGCCACGGTCGCGCCGGCGAACGCGAGCAGGGCGGCGACGAGCAGGCGCCCCACCAGGACGGCGGCGACAGCCGGTCGCTCGACCGTCGCGTCCGGCGCCGGGCCGCGGGACAGAGAGACGAGCTCGCACAGGATGAGGACGGCGGCGGCGAGGAGCGGAATGCTCCACACGGGGGCGTCTTCGCCGTAGAGGGCCGCCAGCGCACCGAGAACGGCGCCGAGGCCAAGCGCCGCAGCTGCGGCGGCGCGCCGAAATCGTCTCCCGCTCATCGTGCCGCAGCGAGAGCTTCGACGGGAGCGGCGATCGGCTCGTCCGGTCCCCACGACGCGAGCGCGATCCCCGCGCCGGCGAGCCGCGTTCGGACGGCGTCCCGCTCGAGCAACCAGGTTCGCCAGGCGATCGGCCCGGCGGCGGCCTCGGCGTCAGCGAGGTACGGGAGCGGATCGACCTCGACGATCGAGACCTGGTAGCCGCGGCGGCGGAGATTGAGGAGCGCGCGCGTGACGCGCCAGTCGAGCCGCGGCGTCAGCGCGACGATCAGCGACTGGGGCGGGAGGATCCGGCGCGG